>DAOUET010000069.1:0-76018 GCA_034430155.1 Anaerolineales bacterium | reverse complement strand
TTCATCTTATTGCTCCCTTAGAGAAGAGCACACTCTGATTTAGGCTTATCGGCGACAAATTTGGTCATCGATGAAATGACATAACCATAAAAGACTTAGATTCTAATCCATGAGACTTACAGGTGCCAATTACAGGAAATATCGAATGGATAATTGAATAATGGCAGGTGATCGCTCACGGCGCAGTGGTGGGCGGTGGTTCGGTGGGGGCGGGAGTGGGTGGAGGGGTGGGTATCTCCTTGGTGGCGGTGGGAGCCGGCGGTTGGGTGGGTTGGGCCGTGGGCGGCGGGGAGGTGGGCGGCGGGGAGGTGGGGGCTGGCGGTTCGGTGGGTACCGGTGTGTCGGGTTTGGAGGGCTTTTCGTGCCCCGGCACGGAGGTTTCGCTAGGAAGGGGGGTAAACGTCCTGGCCAGAGGCGTGCGGGTGAGGGTAATGGTGGGTGTGGGGGTGATGGTGACGGTCGGGGTGGGCGTGCTGGGTTCGTCCAGGCACTGACCAGGACCGCTAATTCCCAGGTTGTAGTTAGCCATGGTATCGACCAGGTCACGGCCTTTGAAGCGCTCGAAGGTGGTCATGGGTGTGTTGGGTGTATTATTACTAATCCATTGGCTGGCATCGATAATGGTGGATTCAATGGCGGTAGGGTCGGCGCCGTCAAGCACATTCAACAAAGAGGCAAAAAACTCCCTTTGGAGGTTGGTGGAGAGATCGTCGGTCTCGGTATTCATAATTTCGATAGCCTGAGCTTTGGTGTAAGACAGGCTGCCGAAGAGGATGCTTTGAACAAGCCAGGCATCGGGATGGGTTGTCCAGTAATAAGCTGAGTATGTGCAGTTTCGCTTGGGTGGAGAAGTGGGGCTGGGAGTTTCTGGCGATGTCAAGACAGCCTCAGGAGTAACCGGATCAACCACTGAGAGGGGGGTGGTGGGAAGGGGACTTGGCGTGGCTGTCTGAGCAGCCGATGGGTTTTGGGGAGCGACCTGCGCGGCATTAGGATTGATAAGGCTGGGAAGCAGCAGGCTGGCAATAGCTATGATGGCGATTAAACCCAAGATGGTAAGCCACCTTTGGCTTGATTTATGGCTTGAATAATTCATTTACCCACCCGACAATCTGGTTTATGTAACCACACTCGAACAGTTATGGAGGTTACTCTCGCTTTTTGGGGGATTGAGCGCTTGGAGGTCTGCTCCTTTCCACTGCTGGTGTCGCGGTGCCGGATACTTGATTCTATTATATACCATAAAGTTCGATAAAAGTTCACTCGGAATTTTAGAGTTTTGACAGGGTCTTGGAGGACACACGACTTCATTTCCTGATGGTCAGAGTCGTTATCCTGAACGGATGGTACTTACCAATTCTACAGTGATTAAACTCCGAGAAATATAGGACATTAATACTATTGTAGGAATGTGAAGCACTTCATATAATCACAGAGGGTAGAAGTAGATTCGATATTGGTATACTTACTGGCAGGGAAATTGCATCACCAGGCTAAAAGAGGAGGCAGCTATGTTAGTTTGGATCATAGTAATATTCTTACTACTATGGATAGTTCCAGCATCGTTTTTTGTGCTCTCAGCCTGCATGCAGTCCTCTCGAATTAGCCAGTCTGAACAGTGTCAAGAAATAATTGTGGAGCATTGAGAGGTCACTCGATTAGAAATAGGATCTACAATTCCTCTGTAATCGAGCAATCCCAAAAATGATCTAAGGGAGAGACAGCGCAAGAAGGTTAAAGATAGAGTATATCACAGCAAAGCAAGGTTGAGGGCGGGAATTTTAACCAACAAATCTGCCAGAGCCTCTAAGGCAGTTTTGTTTACAACGACAAGACCAGATGCTTCCAGGGTAGCACAGACCAGCGGGAGCTTTTTGTTTAGGTGATGACCCTAGAGAATGCATAATTTTTCACCATGGTGGTCAGCGTTTGAATCTGGCGGATAAGATCAGGCAGGAGATCAAACCAAAGCCGGTTCGGTTAGAGTTATGTTAAAAACTCGCTTCTGGAATGAGGTTTGACTGGTAACCTGGGCGATGAAGGGATATAATCACTTAAAATATTCTTAAGGAGATCGTTACAGGTATTGATGAATGCTAATTTATACATTGGAATAATACAATTAGCTGCAGCGCTGGGAGCCTTAATCATCATTCACGAGTTAGGGCACTTTGTAGCTTCCCGGCTGTTCAAGATCGAAGTGGATGAGTTCGGGATAGGTTTTCCTCCCCGCATGCTGACCCTTTTTGAGGCGGGTGGCACTAAATTCACCCTGAATTGGATTCCTTTGGGAGGATTTGTACGCCCAAAGGGAGAGAATGATCCTGAGGTTCCAGGAGGATTGGCAGCCGCCAGCCCATGGGTGCGTCTGGCCGTTCTGGTGGCCGGACCGCTCTCTAACCTGCTGGTGGGGGTGGTCCTGTATGCAGTGATCTTCAGCAAGATTGGCATGCCGATATCTAACCAGGTGGAGATCCTGGAAGTTGCCCCGAACTCTCCGGCCCAGCAAGCCGGTTTGCGAGCCGGGGATTTGGTTCTACAGGTTAACGACCAACAGATCGACAGCGTCCAATCGATGCAAAATGTGATCTTCGACAACTTGGGAAAGCAAACAACCATCGTCTACCAACGTGCTGGCCAGACCGGGGAGGTAAGCCTGGTGCCCCGCCAAAAACCTCCTGAAGGAGAAGGGGCAATTGGGATTGTGATGAGTAATCCCACCCAATCGATTAGTTTGGTATCCGCCTTACCTATCGGGGTGAAGGCCGTATACGAGCATAGCATAACCATCCTGACTCTCCCGGTGAAGATGCTCGAGGGACAGATGAACCCAAGTGATGGTCGCTTCTTGGGGTTTAAGGGTATGTTCGACGTGTATCAGGCGGTGCGGCAAAGCGAACCAACCCCGAGTGTTCCTCAAGATGTTAACGTCTTAGGATTCTTCGCAGCCATCACCATTTCTCTAGGCATTCTGAACTTATTGCCGGTTCCTGCTCTGGATGGCGGGCGCATCTTCTTCCTGCTGCCAGAAATTGTGCTGCGCAGGCGGATACCACCGGAATACGAAAACGCCATAAACCTGGTGGGTTTTGCGATTTTGCTGGTTTTATTGCTATATATCAACCTGCAAGATTTCGTCAACCCGATTCAGTTTCCAAAATAATTGGATCCCTTGGAATAAGCCGTGCCACGAGCCAAGAGAGGTCAGCATTAGTAGCCTACACACCTCAGGGCTACCTCAAATGCTGATCGATCTCGAGCTGGCGACTTTATTAAAGAAGTCAGTAAGTATAATTGGGATAAATCGAAGTGCGGTGAGGAAAAAGGTAGAGCGCCTCTTCTGGCAGCGCGCTTTGCACGCGATACACCTGAACGGATAAGAACATGCCAACAATACCTGAAATACCTTTTGGGAGGATACTGGATGTCCTTCTGGACGCGGAAACACCTCTACATCCCGGCTATCTTTACCGGTTCTCCGATTTAGAGGCCAACGAGATCGCTATGCTGGAAGAAGTATGGGGTAAGCTGCCCCTCCAGCGCCGGCAAGCGTTGTTAGAAGACCTGGAGCAAATAGGCAGCGATGATATGCTGCTCTCTTTTGAAGCAGTCGGTCGCTACGCGCTGAAAGATGAAGATCCAAAGGTGCGTAAATTGGCGGTACGAATCTTGCACGAATACGAATTGCCAGATCTGGTGTCTACCTTTGTACAGATGTTAAAGGCAGATAGCAATGAGGAGGTGCGGGCCGAAACCGCCAGGGTTTTAGGACAATATGTATATCTGGGCGAAATCGAGGAGCTGCCGGAGGTGATGCAGCGGAAGGTCGAGGCGAGATTGTTACAGGCGATGGAAGCCGACCAGGCGTCTTTGGTACGCCAGCGAGCACTGGAGTCGTTGGGTTTTTCGAGCCGTAAGGAAATCCCGGCGCTGATCAAAACAGCATTCTCATCAGATGATAAGGAATGGATAGCGACAGCGCTATTATCCATGGGGCGTTCTGCCGATAAGCGTTGGAAAACCGATGTGATGGCGATGCTCACGAACAAGTATCCTTCCTTACGGGCTGAAGCAGCTCGCGCAGCCGGCGAGCTGGAATTACCGGAGGCGGGCCTGTTCTTGCTGGATATGCTGGACGATAGTGTTAAGGATGTACGAATGGCAGCCATCTGGGCTCTTTCCCAGATCGGAGGTGAGGGTGTAAGAGAAAGGTTGGAGAGCCTGGTGAGAAATACGCAAGAGGAAGATGAGGTTGACCTGTTAGAGAATGCTTTGGATAATCTCTCCTTTACGGAAGATTTCCAGCTGTTCTCGCTTTTTGATTTTACAGAAACGGATATCGAGGAGGAAATTCTAGACCTGCTAGGAGAAGACGATATCCTCCAAGATGATAACGATGAGGATCTGCTTGATTGAATGCTTTGTTGGGATTATTCGGCAATAATATTCTTCCGATATTTTTGGCAGCTGGCAGCGGTTATGCTGCCGCAAAATACCTGGAAGTCACCCCACGCCCAATTTCCCAGGTAGCTTTCTACATTTTTAGCCCATGTCTGATCTTTTCCCTGCTTACCTCCAACCAACTAAAGGGAAGTGAGATCGCCCGCATGGCAGGGTTTACTGTGGTGAGTATAGCCATCCTCGGGTTAGTGACTTATGTTATAGGACGGCTACTTCAATTCGATCGCCGCTTACTAGTGGCAGTACTACTGACCACGATGTTCAGCAATGCCGGCAACTACGGGCTTTCCCTGAACCTTTTCGCGTTTGGCGAAAAGGCTCTGGCCCACGCTAGCGTTTATTTTGTGACGATGGCTATACTGATTTACACCTTAGGAGTGGTTATCGCCTCATTAGGGTCCTCAAGTCTGAGTGAAGCGTTTGTAAGCCTGCTCAAAGCACCAGTGGTGTACGCGGTGGTGCTGGCTTTACTTTTTACAGAGTTCGGATTGAGGCTGCCCTTACCGCTGGATAGGACAGTTAACCTGCTTGGAGACGCAGCTATCCCGGTCTTGATGGTGTTAATGGGCGTCCAATTGGGGCGCGCAAAATGGGACGGGCAGATCAGCGCGTTGACAGTAACAAATTTCATGCGACTGGTGATAGGCCCGGCATTGGCCTTAGGCTTAAGCTTGTTGTTTGGATTGCAGGGGGCAGCCAGGCAGGCGGGGATTTCAGAATCGGCCATGCCGACTGCCGTAATAAACACAGTGCTGGCGACAGAATTCAACGTGGAACCTTCTTTTGTAAGTACCGTGGTCTTCGTCAGCACCTTATTAAGTCCTATCACGGTCACGCCCTTGCTGGCATATCTGGGAGCATAAAAAATGCATGGCCGACGACTCAAGACCCTTCTGCTTATACCTGTCCTGCTGGGATTGGGATTGGCGCAAGGAGGGATGATTGGCGCAAAGGCTGAGGGAAGCATCCAAGTCACTGCCCAGGTGGACTACACGTTTGGGAAAGAAATCACCTTCCGGGCAAGCATCCTTTCAGAGGCACCGGTAGAGCAAGCGATGGTCTTAATGCAGGCAGGCGATCAGCAGCGAGTCGATATCGGTAAAGCGGTTACCACAGGGGAAGGCAGCCTGGTATTGGTTTACGATCTAAACCAACATCCATTGCGAGCTTTCTCAAAGGTGACTTATTGGTTTGATCTCGTACTGCAGGATGGCACTAAATATCAGAGCGATCATTTTACTTTTGATTATGTAGATAATCGTTTTAATTGGGAAGAGCAAGCAGTGGGGACTTTTCGAGTGCACTGGTATGAGGGAGATATCAGCTTCGTCCAAGATGTGATCAACGTGGCGCAAGCCGGGCTTTTACGAGCGCAGGATTTCCTGCCGGTGTTGCCACTAAAGATAGTGGATATTTATATTTATGATAACGCCCAGAGGTTACAAGAGACGTTACGTCTCTCCGGGCAGGACTGGGTAGCCGGTCATGCTGCTCTTGACCTGGGGATGATCCTGGTATCGCTGCCCCCCGGGCCAGAACAACATCTGGAGATGGAAAGGCAAATCCCGCATGAGCTGATGCATGTGTTGCTGTACCAGTTTACGGATAGAGGGTATAAGAACCTGCCAGCCTGGCTGGTGGAGGGGCTGGCGTCGATCAACGAGCTTTACCCGAATCCTGATTACCAGATCCTGCTGGATAATGCCTACGAAAATGGGAATCTGCTCAGCCTAGATTCGCTTTGCCAGGTTTTCCCGCGGGAGGCCTCTGGCGTTTTGCTGGCCTATGCCGAATCAGCTTCCTTTACGGGCTATCTTTACCAGGAATTTGGCTCTGCGGGTCTTGATAGCCTGGTGAAACAATACGCCACCGGGGTAAACTGTGAGCGTGGAAGCGAGCTGGCTATCGGGGATACACTGAGCCAACTGGAGATTAGTTGGCGTGCAGATATCTTTGGAGAAAATGCCTACCTCTCAGCCATAAAGGGTTTTCTCCCCTGGATGGTTCTATTTATCGTTGCTTTGGTACCTCTGGCTCTGACCGTTTTTATCAGATAGGATTGTCTCTTGGAAGCCAACGATAAGAGGAGGGATGGATGGCAGAATCCGGTAAAGTTCGCTTGCACGCCATCGTAGAGGGAAACGTGCAGGGTGTAGGGTTTCGCGCCTTTGTGATAAGGAACGCCAATGGGTTGGGTTTGAGTGGTTGGGTACGTAATCGCTGGGATTACACGGTAGAAGTGGTGGCTGAGGGTGAGCGGGAGCCATTGGAGCAACTGCTATCCGCTCTGCGACGAGGACCAGGCGCTGCATTGGTCACCCAAGTCAGACCCGAATGGGGGCAAGCCAGCTTAGATTTTGAAGGCTTTCGAGTCAAATATGGTTAAATCCAGGGTTTGGGAAAGGTTCAATTGAAGCCCAGGCCGCCCTCTTTCAGAGATACATAACCCCCATGCCCGATTACCAGGTGATCTAAAACCTCGATATCAAGCAATTTCCCAGACTGGATCACAGCGCGTGTGATGGCGATGTCATCCGGACTCGGGGCGGGATCTCCGCTGGGATGGTTGTGCACGAGAATAATGGCAGCAGCATTGCGACGGATGGCCGCCTTGAAGAGCTCACCAATCCTAACCTGGGAGCTGTTCAAAGAGCCCTGGTAAACCTCGACGATGTCTAGCACCCGGTTGCGGGTATCGAGCAAGATTACTCGTAGGTGTTCCTGCTCGAAAGCGCTCATTTCATAGCGAACCAGAGCAGCGGCATCCTCAGGGCTATGAATGGATGTGCGTTCATTGGGGTTCTCTAATTTGAGGCGGTAACCAATTTCGATAGCAGCTTTTAGCTGGGCTGCTTTGGCAGGACCAACCCCGCGCTGAGCGCAAACTTCATCGAACGGAGCTTGGTATAAACCGGTGAGGCCACCGAAGGTGCGCAGTAAACGAAGGCCGACCTGGACCGCGTTCTCGCCCGAAACGCCGACCCTGAGCAAGATCGCCAGCAGTTCAGCATTGGAAAGAGCCTGTGGACCATGGTGCGCCAGACGTTCGCGAGGTCGCTCGGAGGGGACCATATCAGTGATTCGGTAGGTATTATCTTGCTCGCTCATGGATCCTCCTTTCATGGAAATTAATGTCGCCAGGTATATTCAGGCAGGATGATAATAGAGGGGATTCTCGTCTGAATATACATGAAGAAGTATTTTTGGGCAAGCAAAAACGGGTATTCTGGTTGGTATCCGTGCTATAATCGCCAAGTCGGAGAGGACGATGACCTTTGATCCCTCTTTTTTAAGTAATCTGTTATTAATCCTAACTGCATGGGGAGGCGCTTTTTTCGCAGCTCTATGGCTGAGCTTGGTATTTTGGACCTTCCGTGATATACGGAGGCGAGCGCGCGACCCTCTGGTAAGAATATTGGCGGTACTGGTCGTAGCAGTGCTCTTTTTGCCAGGCATTGTGATTTATATGATCTTGCGACCGCAGCGCACCTTGGATGATGAGTACCAGCAAACGCTGGAAGAAGAGGCCCTACTCCAGGCGATCGAGGAAAGCCCTTTGTGCCCAGGCTGCGGACGACGGATTAAGGAGAATTGGATGGTATGCCCCACCTGCCATACGAAACTCAAGAAGAATTGTCATCACTGCGGCAAGCTGATGGAACTACCATGGAACCTGTGTCCCTATTGTGGGACGGCAGCACCAGGCATGCGCCGTGAACACCTCACCCTGGATGAGGCTTTACGGCCCATGGCGGTTGAAGACCTGGAAGTGGATGAAGAAGAGGGCACGAAGGTGGAAGAGTAAAAAAGGGGGATTCGTGGAGCATTATTCCACGAATCCTTGTGATAGTTAACAAAATGGGGGAATTCAAGCCAATGTACCGATGACCAGATAACCCTGGGTTGTACCTCAGAATAGCTACAAGCAGCTACCTTCCTAGAGCACTCCAACCGGCGTAGCGAGCGACATCACCCAGCTCTGCCTCAATGCGGAGCAGCTGGTTGTACTTAGCGACTCGTTCAGAACGAGCAGGAGCGCCGGTCTTGATCTGACCCATGTTGAGGGCAACCACCAGATCAGAAATGGTGGTGTCCTCGGTCTCACCTGATCGATGGGAGGTGACGGCATGCCAGCCAGCCCGGTGGCAGGTTTCGACCGCTTCGATGGTTTCAGTAAGCGTGCCGATTTGGTTGAGTTTGACCAGCAAGGCATTGGCAGCCTTTTGCTTAATGGCGCGACGAACACGCTCGGGATTGGTGACCAGCAGGTCATCTCCAACGATTTGCAGGCGCTCTCCGAGCTGCTGGGTGAGCATCTTCCAGCCTTCCCAATCGTCCTGGGCGAGACCATCTTCAAGGGAAACGATAGGATATTGATCTACCCATGATTTCCAGAAATCGATCATCTTCTCGCTAGAGAGCTTCTTTCCCTCGGTGCGAAGATTGTAGAGGCCGGTATCTGCCTCGAAAAACTCAGAGGCAGCTGGATCGAGGGCAATAGCGACCTGTTCGCCAGACTTGTAACCGGCTTTTTGAATGGCCTCAAGGATCACTTCTACAGCTTCAGAGTTGGCTTTAAGCGCGGGCGCATAGCCACCCTCATCTCCAACCAGAGCCGTATAACCGCGTTCTTTCAAAACATTTTTAAGGGTATGGTAAATCTCGGCTCCCCAGCGCAAGCCTTCCGAGAAGGATTCAGCCCCCAACGGCATGATCATGAACTCTTGAGCATCGGTGGACTGCCAACCGGTGTGAGCACCCCCATTGAGGATATTCATCATGGGGACTGGTAATACGTGAGCGTAAACCCCGCCAATATAGCGGTAAAGTGGAAGTTCAAGGGAAGAAGCCGCTGCCTTGGCTACCGCCAAGCTGGTGCCCAGAATGGCGTTGGCTCCGATTTTGGATTTGTTGGGCGTGCCGTCTAGCTCCAGCATAGCACGATCAATGGCCTGCTGCTCGGTGGCGTCCCAACCGACGAGCAACTCGGCAATCGAGCTATTGACGTTATCGACAGCTTTGAGAACCCCTTTGCCTGCATAACGTCCTTTGTCACCGTCGCGCAGCTCTAGGGCTTCGTGCACGCCGGTAGAAGCACCGGAAGGCACTGCGGCGCGACCCCAGCTGCCATCCAGTAACATAACCTCCACTTCTAGAGTGGGATTGCCGCGCGAATCAAGGATTTCACGGGCGATAATATCTTCAATTGTCGTTTCCATTTTTTTTCACCTCATTTGGGATAATGATTCTATGATCGATTCTCTTGAAAAAAGTTTCAAGCCCCCTATCCCCGCGCTTTGCACCTGGCTGGTCTTCATACAGTGGACTCATGTTTGGATACCAGCATCCAGCTGCAATACTGGCAGCGATGGACGGGTAGAGAACCGATATTTATTTAAATTTCGTGTGCATGAACCTACCTATCACAAAGTATAATCCAATTCACCTTGATGGTTGAAGCAGGCATGCTACAAGTCAGGATCCTACCAGATAGCCTGTAAGCGCCATCCAATCTTATAGCAAGGTGGGGTGTGGGTTGGGGGTAGCGCTCCATAGAATTGTTTTTCTTCACCCACCTCGGAGGAGATAGCTATCAGATGGAAGGAGGCAAAAGCATCGTAGTTGACCCTCGTGATCGCAAACGTTACTATTTCGAGAACACCCCAACGCGTTGGAGTGTGACGCAAATAATAAAACTAGCCTTTAGATCCTTTTCGGAGATGGAGGTGAGCGGTATGGATAACCTGCCAGCGAGTGGGCCTGTGGTGCTGGCTGCCAACCATCTCACAAGTTTTGATATGTTCCCAATGCAATTCGCCATTCCGAGACTGATCTTCTTTATGGGCAAAGAAGAGCTTTTCCGCAATGTGCTTATGGATGCCGTCCTTCGCCGCTTAGGGTCGTTTCCGGTGAAGCGGGGAGGGCGAGACGAGTGGGCGTTGAAGCATGCGATGAAGGTGTTGGAACAGGGCAAGGTGTTGGGAATCTTTCCCGAAGGCACCCGCAGCCGGGGACGAGGCCTGCAGCCAGCCAAAACGGGCGCGGCTCGTTTAGCGATCGCAGCGCATTGCCCAGTGGTCTTGATGGCAATAGATGGCACCCAGCGATTGTTTAAATATCTTCCCCGGCGGACACGCGTGACAATTACTATAAAGAAGCCGATTCGCGCCAAGGAAGGGGTCTCCCCGCTGGTATTTACTGACCAGCTGATGTTTACTCTAGCAGAAATGTTGCCTGCAAACTTAAGAGGCGTTTACACCATACGCCCCAGAGGCTTTCGGTAAGGGGTTTTCCGAAAGGCTTTATTAACCTGCGGTCTTGCTGGGTTGGACCTCGACAGTTTTGATTTCCAATGGTGTAATCAAACCGGCTCGTTCTCGTACAGCCTGCAAGAAGGCCACAAAGAGGGGGTGAGGCCGGTTCGGTCGGGAAAGGAACTCGGGATGAAACTGAGTGCCAAGCATAAATGGATGGTCATCCATTTCGGCGATTTCAACCAACCGACCATCAGGGGAGAGCCCTGAATAACGCATGCCGGCCTTATGTAACACCTGACGGTAGGCGTTGTTGAATTCAAAGCGATGACGGTGACGTTCATGCACAAGGTCCTGCTGGTAGGCATTGGCGGCGCGAGTGCCAGGCTGTAGCTGGCAAGGGTACAAACCCAAGCGCATCGTACCGCCCATGTCAGCGATATCACGCTGGTCGGGCATCAAATCGATGACCGGGTGATGAGTGGAGCGATCAAACTCGGTCGAATTGACCTCTTCGTCCTGCAGGACCTCCCGGGCAAATTCGATCACCATCAGCTGCATACCCAAACAGAGCCCTAAATAGGGGACTTTTTCGTGTCGGGCATAGCGGGCGGTTTGAATTTTACCTTCGATGCCGCGGCTGCCAAACCCACCGGGAACAACGATCCCATCTGCGCTGCGAACGATATCCCAACCGCGCCCTTTTTCTAGTTCGGCTGAATGTACCCAGCTGATCTCGACCTCGACCCCCAATGCCAGCCCAGCATGATTGAGTGCTTCGCGCACGCTGATGTAAGCATCATGCAGCTCGACGTATTTGCCTACCAGGGCGATCTTCACGATTGGTTTGGGTCGCTGGATCTCGGCAACCAGATGCTCCCAAACGCCCCAATCCGGTTTTTGGCGGGCTTTGAGCCCAAAGCGCTCAAGAAGATAATCTCCGACCCCGTCTTTTTCTAGAGTCAAGACGACCTCATAGAGCACCTGGGAGGTGATCATGGGCACAACCCCGCGTCGCTCCACGTCGCAGAATAAGGCGATTTTTTCACGCAAATCATCATCAACTGGATGATCGGAACGGGCAATGATCATATCGGGAGTGATGCCGATGGACCGTAACTCCCTGACGGAGTGTTGGGTAGGTTTGGTCTTGAGCTCGCCGGTGGCGCCGATATGAGGCAACCAGGTGACATGAATATAGAGGCTGTTTTGGCGCCCGACATCACTGCGCATTTGACGAAGAGCCTCAAGGAAAGGCAGCGACTCGATATCGCCTACGGTGCCACCAACCTCAACGATGACGATCTCAGCGCCAGTAGTCTTGGCTACCAAGCCAATTCGACGTTTAATTTCGTTAGTGATATGAGGAATAACCTGGATGGTGCCGCCAAGATAATCTCCGCGACGTTCCTTGGCGATCACTTCTGCATAAACCTGACCTGTGGTGACATTGCAAACCTGATTGAGGCTGGTATCAATAAAACGTTCGTAATGACCCAGGTCCAGATCGGTCTCAGCGCCGTCGTCTAGGACGTAAACTTCGCCATGCTGGTAAGGGCTCATCGTTCCCGGGTCGACGTTAATGTAAGGATCGAGTTTTTGAACCGCTACAGAAAAACCGCGTTCTTTCAACAAGCGTCCAATGGCAGCCGCAGTAACGCCTTTGCCAACTGAACTAACCACTCCACCGGTAAGAAAAACATATTTGGTCGTCATCACACCTCCAAAGATTACGCTCATTGACCAAGGATTGATAACAAATCCGAGAGCGACTCACACATACCAACTACAAAGGAAGTGGGGAGGGCCGATGTTGCGGCAGCCTCCCCACGGAGTTTGCTCCTATCCAGGATGACATCGATCATCGCTAACCTACCAAGCGAGCCAGATCTTGAGCTGCCCGGCGCATCTCGAGGAATACCAAGCCCAGCTTAGCCTGCTGGCGAGCAAGGGCGGTGAGCACTGCTTCGACACCTATGGCGGAAAGGATAACGAAACCATTATCTCCACGGATATAGACTTGCTGAAGGCTGCCACGTCCCAGCTCGCTGGCGATGCGCTCTCCCAAGCTGAGCATGGCGGCAGACATGGCTGATACCCGGTCTTCTTCCACCTCGATAGGCAAGGCCGAAGCTATGGTCAGTCCATCAAAGGAGACCACGGCTGAAGCTTCGATATCCGGCGCAGCAGCCTGCATTTTACGGAGCCGAGCAACCATCATATCTGTACGCGACCTGGTCATGGTTATCCTCGAAGTAATCAATATTTTTCCAAATTCTCTAAGAGTTTACCATAGATGTATGTTAATTAGAAAAACTTTCAGCTTGAAAAGTTCGCGAAGATCAAATTCGCTAGAAAATATCAGGCTTGCTTGGGTGTGTGTCAATTCTTGGGCAAATGGGATTCCCCAGTTTGAGGGGTAGCTGACAAACACGCCCCCAATCTGAAATGCCCCCTTGTGTTTAAGTTGCTTGACGCTTTATCAGGATTGTGCTAGTATGTTGGTAAAAGAACGAAAAAATGAAATTTTGTTTGCCAAAATTAATTTGACGGGGACCTATCTTCAAGGCACAAACCGGTGATCTACTTCAGGAGGAGAAATATGACTATCAAACGTACTCTCGTACTCCTCGCCCTGGTGATGTTCGCTATAATATTAGCAGCTTGTGAGCTATCTGCATCCACACCACCACCGACGACTCAGACGGGCGAAGGGCCGATGGGCACACTGCAAAGCGAGCTGGGGGATATCGCGACTCAAACTGCCTTGGCAGGAGGCGGCAACATTAGTGTGCCGACCACCCAGACTCCATCTGGGTCGAGTGAAACACAAGCAACCACTGAACCTGCTGAACCCACATCGCCCCCGACCGAGGAACCTCCGACAGCCACACCTTTGCCAGTTTTCACCGCTACTCCTGGCATCCCGAACACTTACACGCTTCAGAAGGGAGAATTCCCCTTTTGTATTGCCCGGCGATTTAACGTGAACCAGTACGAACTGCTAAACATCAGTGGGCTGAGCCTAAGTTCAAGACCGGGGGTGGGCTTTAATCTAAAAATCCCTCAGACGGGGAATCACTTCGTGGGGCAAAGGGCTTTACGTTCTCACCCGGCAACCTATACCGTAGGTGCGGGGGATACGATCAATTCGATCGCCTGCTTATACGGAGATGTAGATCCGAGTGCAATTGCTCAGGCAAACGGACTGAAGGCACCTTATAACCTGAACGCTGGGAAAAAACTGCAGATTCCCTAGACGAAGCTGAGTTGTACCCAGAAAGACCTGATGGGCATTGCTAGAATAAAAGGCAGACCAACTCGAATAAAGAGCTGGTTTGCATGTAATAGATAGAAATTTCGCAGTTAGAGGGCTAATGGTGAGTTGTTGCGAGCAAAGCCTGCCAAAGCCCCATTGGATAAACCCTTCAATTGCGTAAGCCAAGCCGGAAATTAGGCAGGAAAAGGTCAATTCAGAGTAGCCGGAACAGGACACAGCCGGCTACTCTTATGTTGTCTGCTTATTGAAAAAGATTGTCGATACGAGAGAGACGAATACATCAAGAGGGATGCTATGTCATTTGAACTTTTACACTCGGCAACGAAATATAGAGGCAAGGTTTTTGAGGTACGTAGCGATCAGATCCGTTTGCCAGACGGGAGCACAACGGAGATGGATATTGTGGTACACAACGGTGCAGTTACGCTAATTCCTCTCGACCCCCCGGATGTGCTCTGGTTTGTCCGGCAATACCGGCACGCCGCCGGGCAAGAATTACTGGAGCTACCCGCCGGCACACTGGAGGCTGGTGAGCAACCAGAAACCTGCGCCGCGCGTGAGATCCGCGAAGAAATCGGGATGGCAGCCGGTATATTAGAAAAAATTGGCGAGTTCTTCCTGGCGCCAGGTTATTCTACCGAATATATGTACGCGTACCTGGCCACCGAATTGAAACCGGATCCCTTGAAAGCTGACGCCAATGAGTTCCTGCGGGTCGAGAAATATCCCGTGAGGCACGTCTTCCGACTGGTCGAAACCGGCCAAATTCGAGACAGCAAGACGCTGACGGGTCTATATCTACTACGCCAATATCAACCTAACCTATTTGAATGAGGACAATTTTTCGATCGCCTGGGGGGTTAGCTGGCGGGGTTCTCCCAGCTGGTATGCCAACGCCACTGTACGGGCAGTATGCTCCAAGATCTCTAGCCGCACATAGGCTTCTTCTAGATCGTGACCGACCGTTAAGGTGCCATGATGATCGAGAATAATAGCATTGTGTTGACCGATTAACTCTGCGATGGCTTCACGGTTTTCATCGCTGGAGGGGGTAGCGTAGGGAGCTGTCGGTACTTTACCCAGCATCACGATGGCTTCCGGGATATAGGGTTTATCCAGAGTGATGCCAACCAGTGAAAGCGCCACACAGGCAATGGGATGAGCGTGTATGACAGCGCCCACATCTGCTCTCTGACGATAAACTTCGCGGTGCATGGGCAATTCAGAGGTGGGATGCAATCCCAGGGAGGAGGATGCGAGGTTCGCCTCCGGATCCAATATCAGGAGTTGTTCAGATCGTAAGCTGCCCTTGTGCACTCCAGCTGGTGTAACCAGCAATTTACCACCTGGAAGACGGGCAGAAAGGTTACCCGCTAAACCGGATATGAAATCCCTGGCGTACATCCGGGCAGCTATGGACACCATCTGTTGTCGAATCTCTTGTTCGTCCATCAAATAGAGATCCCCAATTTCAAGCCGTTTTACTCAGGAATTTCAGGAGGAGGACAGGACCAGGTCAGGGTTGGGCCGGTTCAGTTCCAGCCGGCCGTCGATTTCTTGGATGCTGAGCAGGCCTTGGAGAGCGACCAGCAGCGGGGTTAAGCAGGGTATTAAGCCAGGCAACCGCCCGTGGATCAAACTCTCTCATACCACAGACGTCACATATCCATGCGGGGAAATTTGGTACAGTTATCAATTCTTCGTTCAGCCAAGTGAAATAAGTGATGTGGTTGAGACGCATAACTCCTGCGGCGCATTCCGGGCACAAAGCCGGTGATCCTGCCCCATTATCGTCGCTGACATTGAGGTTTGCTATGGTGCCCATGGCAGTAACTCCCTCAGACTTTTCACCTGATAAAAGATTTTATCTCCAGCGCTGGCGCCCGGGTTGGAGCTTCCCGCCCTGATGATGATTAACAGGTCTTTGAAGGAACGAATGTATCCTGCGGGTTTGAGGCCCATTTTATTGAGAAAAACTCGCGATATCAGAAGGTCCATCTCGGCTTGTCTCATGGCGCTGCTACGGCGGTTGAGGGGACATGATCGATCACACCCCAATCTGTTGGGGGCCAATAAACAACCACTGCTTTACCAACGACATAACTTAAGGGTACCGTTCCCCAATTATGAGAATCTGAGGAATTATTGCGGTTATCCCCCAGTACGAAGAGGGCGTTGTCGGGTACATCCCAGGTGGAATCGTAAGCTGGCGGAGCGGCGATATAGCTTTCATTTAATTGCTGGTTATTGACGTAAACTTTCCCACTCCGGATGGCGACATGATCACCAGGCAAGCCAATTACTCGTTTAATGTACTCCTGTTCTGGGTCGCGGGGGAAGTGGAAAACGATGACATCGCCAATCTGGGGGGTACCGAGTTTATAGGTAAGCTTGGTGACGATCACGAATTCGCCAGAGTGCAAGGTAGGTTCCATGCTGGAACCATCAACCCGTATGCGTGCAGATACGGCATTGATAGCTGCGAAAAGTATTACCGATAAAATAAGTGTCTCTAAAACATCCACGATGAAACGTAAGAATCCAGAATTCTTCTGCTCGTATTCAATATCCGGGATGGATTCTGTATGGAATTGTTCCAAAATTACCTCCAAGATTAGGGAGATCGGCAGCCTGAAAGAGATAATGAACCTGATGGCAATACCGACCAATACCTGCGTGACCGAACACAATCGACTTATTTATAGTCGAATAATTAACGTCGCCTACCTGCTCCAAAGAGGATTATAAAGCCGGATATAAATGCAGGCAAGGGAAAACTAGATAAACGGGCATTAAAGATTCGTTAGGAATGGTTAATAAAGCCCCGATTGGCCCTCATCTGCGGGTTCGCAAGGCAATGCGGATTGGCGTTCCCAAAAAGGCGTGGAATTCACGAATGCGGTTCTCTAGGAAGCGTACATAGGTAAAGTGGACCAGTTTGGGGTCGTTAACATAGAGTAGAAAAGTCGGCGGATCGCTTCGCACCTGGGTGCCATAGTAAATTTTAAGGTGTCGACCGGCCCGAGAGGGAGACGGGTGTTGGTCCAGCGCTTTCCGCAAAATTTGGTTGAGGTGAGAGGTTGGCAACCGTACCAGACGCTCTTCGTGAACCTGCAAAGCTTTTGGAAGCACCTGATCAATGCGTTGGCCGGTTTTCGCTGAGATAAAGAGAACCGGCACGTAGCTCATGAAATTCAATTCCTGGCGCACGCGCTTGGTGAAGTTCTCCATAGTGTAAGTGTCTTTGGGTATAGCATCCCATTTATTCACCAATACCACGGCACTTTTCCAGGCATCCAGGATAAACCCGGCAATATGGGCATCCTGAGCGGTAAGACCAGAAGTGGCGTCGACCACTAAAAGAGCGACACTAGCACGTTCAATGGCGCGCATGGAGCGCAGAACGCTGTATTTTTCAACACCTGTATCAATACGCCCGCGCCTACGTATCCCGGCCGTATCGATTAATGTGAGTGGGATGTCCGCATATACCAGGGGTGTATCAATGGCATCACGAGTAGTACCAGGGATAGGGCTTACAATCACGCGCTCTTCTCCTAACAAGCGGTTGAGGATACTTGACTTGCCCACGTTCGGCTTACCGATGATGGCGATCTTAACAGAGTCATCCTCTTGCTCTTCTCCCCAATCTTGAAATTTGGCGACCAGAACATCCAGCATATCTCCAGTGCCAGTACCGTGTAACGCAGAGATTGGGTAGGGTTCGCCCATTCCGAGCTCATAAAATTGGTAAGCCTGGGCGCGCCTGGATTCGCTGTCTGCTTTGTTTACCACCAAAATCACCGTAGGCCAGGGTTGCCCATTACGTTCTCCCTGGTTGCGTCGCAATATTTGAGCGACCTCGTAGTCCGCTGGAACGACACCGCTCTCGATATCCGTGATGAAAAGCACTGCATCGGCTTCACGGATGGCGATCTCGGCTTGGGTGCGAATCTGCTCGATGTATTCTGGCGAACCAATAGAAAGGGGCTTTTGAGTGCGGCCAGGTCCGCTTTGGGTAGGGTCAATCCCGCCAGTATCGACGATATCGAAGACAAAGCCGGCCCATTCAGCTTCAGCGATCAGGCGGTCGCGGGTGGTACCGGGAACGGCGTCTACCACGGCCAGGCGCTGCTCGGCCAGACGGTTGAAAAGCGTGCTCTTTCCTACATTGGGACGCCCAACCAAGGCCACAACCGGTTTTGACATATTTATCCACCGGGTTGGGTTGTAGGTACAGTTATAGGAGCGTTAGTAGGCGTGGGTGTTGGTGCTTCTTGAATGACTGCCTCTATAGCAGAAGGCAAGATTGACTCGACTTTTACCCCTTCGGGTAAGACATCCACGGCGAGATCAACCTGGTATGTGCCCGCTTCTAAGCCTTTTAGATCAACAACTACTCGAATATCCGAAGGCTGAATATTGTTCAAAACAGGAACAGGGCCTGATAGGATCACATCGATGCTATCCGGCGAGATTTGCGCCGATAAGGTAGGCAGGAGGCCGATGAGCTTTACCGGAAGCGTGATGGTCAAGCTGCCTTCGATGGGAGCAATGCTCACTTGAACGTGAACACTCTGGTCACCAACCACTGAAACGCCCTCTGGTAAGTTAAGCGCCAGCAAGGTATCAATATCATTTTCCGCGCTGGTGAGATCCAATGGTTCAGTCTCTACGAAACTGGGAAGTTCCTTCACCAAGAGGGGATCTATTGAAAAAACCACCACATTGGGTGGGGATACGGAAACATTGGTTAATTTGTAACCGTTGGCAACCTGACCGGTCGTAACCACTTTTACAACCACATTACGGTAACCGCCAAGTAACGAAATGGGTTGCGTGACGGTAATTTCATTGGGAGTTATGGTGATGCCTGTTACAGGCTCTCCATTGGCGTTCAATGCCAACACAGGCACCTTGGTTTTAATCGTTTCACTGGTATCAGTGATGTCCAATGAAGCATGCACCTCGTTCACTTGGGAAACCTGCGACTCGGGTCCTGAAACGGTCACGAATGCTGGGCTACGGCCTGGTAGCCCCTTTTGATAGCCAACCGCAGGCTCTCCGGTCACATCCAATTGGACTTGAAAGGTGTGCGAAACCAGGAGTTCTAAGGTAACCGTGATTTTTTCAGGGCTAATTGGTCCTTTTTGCAGCGGGTTGATCGATTTGCTAACCTGGGTGTGGACATCGACGGTATGGGTACCTGCGCCCAAACCGGTTAGGTCGGTGGAGGCATTGACAATATTTTCCACGCTTCCTGCCAGGTCCCAGACAGACTTGGGTGCCCGTAGGGTGATGCGCACTTGGGTAGGACCACGGTCGACCAAATCCATATTGGGGTCCAGCCCGATGATCTCGATCGGAACGTTAAAGATGCGCTCCACATTAGGATCAGCAGCGGTGACAGCCGAAATCCATACAACTACAGCCAGAGCGAATGACAGAATTAAAGTGCTTAGATTATTAAAAAGCCAACGTAGCGGAGCCAACATTTTCAATCATCCTCCCGGCGGTATTCAATCAGGCCTGGGAAAAGGCGCGTGATAAAAGCCCCCAACCCTTTACGAGGCTCGAAAGGATGGAATAGGGCGCTCATAATGTTTGCCAATCGTTCAGGGTCCAAGCGGCGTATCATACGACCTCCGTGAACTACAGAGATCGAACCAGTCTCCTCGGAGACAACCACCGCGACAGCGTCGCTTACTTCAGATATACCTAGTGCAGCGCGATGACGTAAACCCAATTGCCGTTCCGGGGATCTGGACAGGACCCCGCTGGAAGAAAGCGGCATAACACAGGAAGCCGCAATCAAGCTGGTACCGGAGATTATGACTGCACCGTCATGCAAAGGTGTGTTCGGGTAAAAAACCTGCAGCAGCAGTTCGGGGGTGACGCGGGCATCCATCTGTACACCGGTGCTCTCGTAGTCCTGTAAACCGTCGAGACGTTGTAAAACGATGAGAGCGCCATGTCTCCGGTCAGAAAGGTGCGCAGCGGCAGCGACTATGGCGTTGATGGTTTCCTGGATATCGGAAGAAGCCCTGGAGTGAGATTGGCTGCCATCAAGAATGGACCCGGCTCGCCCCAATCGCTCAAGCGCCCGGCGAATTTCTGGGGCGAAGATCACCGGTATGGCCAGCAGCAAGGCCGGTAAGGTGGTACGCATCAACCATGAAAATGCCGGTAACACTTCCAGGCTGGTTAACAGGCTGATCAGTGCGATCACCAGAAGCACACCGCGCAAAAGTACCACTGCTTGGGTATCACGCACAAGCCGCAGGATGCTGAAGATGATCAAGGTCACCAGCATCAGGTCAATCACGCTCAACCAATCAAGCCGTTCGAAGATGAATATCAGGTTATTAATCAGGTTGGTTATTATATCGACCACAAATTTGTATACCCCAGCAATGAGAAAGGAGACATAAACTCCTCGAGATTATATCCACAGAATCGTAATTCGAGTAGCGGCCTCATTCAAACTGGCCTCAGCACCCGATCTTTTCGTAGCCTCTTAAACAAAAGCGTTGTGCCCGGCGGTTCAGATTCCTTGGCAGCATCTTGCCAGGCGCTGACACCCAGGCTTTCAATTGTAGATGGTTGGTAGCCGAGTGAGTGCCAAACGCGGTCGTGGCGAGCTAATTTGGGAGGCAAGAAGATCAGTGACGCTTCACACTGCAATTCACTAGAGGCACGGTCCACCTCTGCTATCAAGGCACCCATGGCTTTTTCAAAAGGCAGAGCCGGCTCAAGGTACACATCGGTAGTGCGAGCTACCAGGTTTTCAACTTGCCATCCAACCATTCCTACCAGTTTACCGTCTTGTCTGAGTAGTAAAAATGCTTTTTCGCCAAATGCAGGCAGGATAACGCTGGTATTCAAACTCTGGCGAGCTCTATCGAGGTGCTTGATAAAATCGACGATTTCTTGAGTCTGGTTGAGTCGTGCCCGTGCGACCAGCATTTGCCCTTCAAGTAACCCGGTTGAATCCGGAGCGACCGTGCCTGTAAGTGGGAAAATTTCTTGCCAACTGGCTAACACTTGTTGCCAGGTCTCTTTCAGTGAATCATTATTGTTAATCACTACCTGGGCGACTGCCACCTTTTCTTGCTGGGAAGGTTGAGCCTCGATACGTTGGCGAGCATATTGCTCATTCATGCCGCGATTTTGTACCAGGCGCGCCAGTTGAACCTCAAGTGGAGCATACGTAACCCAGACCGAATCACAGGCGGTGCTCAAGTTGCTTTCTAGCAGCTTGATCGCTTCGATCACGATAATCTTCTGGTAAGCATAGCTAATCAAGAGGTCAATTGCCTGCTTAACCAGCGGGTGGACGATCGCCTCGAGCTGCTCCAGAGCTTGTCGATCAGCGAACACCAACCGCCCAAGCCTAGACCGGTTGATAACCCCATTGGGGTCCAGCACCCAGCTCCCAAACGTTTCAACCATGGGTCTATAGCCAGGCGAGCCTTTGGCAATGGCACGGTGGGCAAGGACATCTGCGTCAATTCCATAGGCTCCCAAATGCTCTAACATCCTGCGAACCACGCTTTTACCGGTGGCAATATTGCCCGTTAGACCAACAACGAATTTACCGGGCCAGGCGCTCATTGATCCTTCTTGCTGGAAATTGGATCTTCATTACATTCCCATTTTAGCCGGGGGAGTTCAGAATGTCAAAGGTAGCTAACTGAAAATCACTAAAATGAGTTCAGGTTTTGGGCCGACTGCTTAGCAAGGGAGGTGGTGAGTTGGATGAGTTCTCAATATTTCCGTGGGATTTTAAGGCCCATCAGGGATAGTCTAAGAGAAGATCGAGAAGGTCGATTTTTTACCCAGATGATCGATGTAAAATCCAGGGAGCCGTTTTCTTCAGCTCAACAAGGGAACTTCGACCTGTTTGAGAAGTTCTTGCACCACCTCGGCAGTGGTCTCACCGCTGAGGATGTTTTCCGGATTCAACAGCAGGCGGTGCGGGAGACATACCACGGCGACATGCTTGATATCATCGGGGATGACAAAATCCCGGCCGCGCAAGGCGGCGTGCGCTTGAGCAGCGTGGAAGAGGGCCAGACTGCCGCGCGGGCTGGCACCAAGTGCCAAAGCCGGATGATCCCGGGTAGCATGCACTAAATTCAAGATGTAACTACGCATGCTCTCCACGACGTGTATCTGGCGGACCTGGCGTTGTAGTTGAGGGATTCGCTGCCCATCCATGACCTGTTTTAATGAATCGATCGGGTGGGCTAGTTGCTGCATTTGCATCATAGCATCTTCATAGGCGAAATCTGGGTAGCCGATCTGCAGGCGCATAAGAAAGCGGTCCATTTGAGCCTCTGGCAGGGGGAAAGTCCCCTCAAACTCAATCGGGTTCTGGGTTGCCAGCACCATGAAGGGTTTCGGTAAAGAATAGGTGATCCCATCAACGGTGACCTGGCCCTCGCCCATGGCCTCCAGCAAGGCGCTCTGAGTGCGTGGCGTGGCTCGATTTATCTCATCGGCAAGCAGGATATTGCAGAAGGTTGGTCCAGGCCTGAACTCAAACTCACGCTTTTTCTGATTGAATACGGAAACCCCGGTCACATCGTTAGGCAGCAAGTCGGGGGTGCATTGCAAACGTTTGAAATCGAGCCCGGTCGAGATTGCGACCGCTCGCGCCAGCATAGTCTTACCGGTTCCGGGCGCATCCTCGATCAATACATGACCCTCACACAGCAGCGCTATTAAAATAAGTTCTATGGCGGGTCGTTTTCCGACGATCACATTCTCTACGTTGTCGCAGATAGCATTGGAAAAATCCTGGATTTCAATAACAGGTGAATCACTGATTTCAGGTTTTGTCGCCATCTTGGCTACTCCTTCTGTTCAACCTCGAGATTGAAAAGCGTGGTGACGCCAGAAAGCCTTCCCCTGATACGTTTAAGCAATGCCCTGCAACCTTTCAGGATCCACATCAAACGCAATCGCCAAAGCAAGGACCTCCAGAGTTGCAAGATAGGAGAGTCCTGGACTACTTCAAAATCTGAAGGGCGATAGCTGCTGCACACGATGGCGTCGGTAAGTGCCTGGATTTCCGGGACCATGCCAAGCCCGAAAGTTGTACCGATCCCCTGGCGGGTCAGCTCCTGCAGTCGGGAATTCAGCGTAGCGGCAAATTCATAGGGCGTATCGCCCGGTTCCAGGATCACTGCCAGAAGAGCGCCATAGCGTCGCATGCGTCGGTAGATAATAACAGCTGCCAGCGGTCTCGAGAGCCGGCGCAGACGGATGCTATCGAAAATCACCCAGGTTGCTACCAGAACCCCCGCTACGAGTAATACGCCCAGCAGGAGCAACCATACCCAGGGCATAGACTTTGGACTACCTACACTGGCTGCCGATTCTGCTGGGAGAGACAAAGACGGCTCCAGAGGAGCAAACTTTTGCGAATTTTGCAACAAGGGCCTGGCTGCAGTCGGTTCAAAAGGCAGCCAACCAACCTCGGGGAAGTAGATCTCGACCCACGAGTGTGCATCTGCTTCGCTGACCACAAAACGTCCAGAGTTCAAGTTGTAGGTACCACTAGCGTAACCGATGGCGAGACGGGCTGGAATACCCGCCGCTCGTGCTAATACTACCATCGCAGAAGCATAATAATCGCAGTATCCCTTGCGTAAATCAAAGAGAAAGAAGTCAACCAGATCCCGGTCCGAGGGTGGGCGAGAAACATCCAGGGTATAGGGGATTTTGCGAAGGTATCGTTCGATGGCGCGCCCTCTATCATAGGCTGTCGGCTCGGAAGCTGTCAACTCGATCGCCAGTTGTTTAACCCGACCGGGTACCTCTGGCGGGAGGGCCATGTAGCGCTGTCTGATCCAATCAGGGTATTTCAACGAGGCGGTTCGCAAGATCGCCTCAGCCACTCGCGGGATGAGCGATTGGATAGTGTACGAATCAATTTTATCAATCCGGATTCCAAAGAGGTCATCAGAAGAACGCCGGGCCACATGGCTAGGGATATTTATCACTACAGGAATCCCAGCTGCATAGAGAGATCCGTCTCCTCCATTGACGAATCGCACCACCTGCTGAACCTGGGTGTGACTTGGAGCATGATCTGCCTGCAGAGGCTGGTTAGCCTGGTAATCGCTTTGCTGGGTGGCGCTTGTACGCCAACCCTGACCTGTGTAAATATCGTAAGTGTAACTGCGCCAGTACAAAGGCAGCGGTTGGCCTGCCTGGGAGATGGAGAGCAGGTCTTTAACTGCTACCGTCATCACAATCTGTTCCGATAGCTCAGGCCCGGAACCGATAAGGAGATCACGCGGCAGGCCAGGGCGGCGCACTTCGGTGGAGAAATCCGCTGGTGCTGTATTAGCGGTGATGATCCCGAGAGATTTCGCCAAGCCGTCATCCTTTGGCACCTCAGGCAATCTTTGGACTGGTACCCATCCTGCAATGGGTTGGAGGGATAGGGAGGAGATCAATGCGGCAAGCAAGACCAATACCGCTGTGATTCCGATGGCAGCTGTGCCGATTTGCCGCCCTTTCCGAGCTGGATAAGCCATGCCAGTTTGATCCCAACCCTGCTCACGCTGGTCGTGTTGGACGGTCGCCAGGAGCATTAATACAGTCGCCAACATCCAATAGATGCTGGCAGAAACTCGTCGCCCGTATGAGAGCACGGCGATACCCAGAAGGATCACAGGGAGGGTGGCTAGCAGGGCATTCCTGCGGCACTCGACCACCCAACCAGCCCATGCGGCCACAAACCAGATCAGTATGCTCCACACCAGCGCGGCAGCGACCGGGTCAAAAGTCGGTTGACTGGCTATCAAGGCTGCTACCCAGACACGGACCCGGTCAAAGACCACTCCGGTCGAGGTAATTAAATCCTGAAACGAGTGAACCAGGTTAGATGAATCCAGATGGTCTCCAATGTAGAAGATGGCGTTGATGGCTTGAATCGCTAGGCGAATGAATTCAGCCACCACGGCTATGACCTTGTCGCCCAAGCCGACTGTGAACAGCAAGGTGTAGATCAAACCGAACGCAACAACAATGCAGGCGGACCGCCATGGTGGCTGTCGAAAGATCCCCAGCAGCCAACCAGTCAGCAATCCGAGAAGTAAGCTTTTCCATAACAAAGCCCAATCAAGGCTTGCAAGAACGCTGGATAAGCCAAGGGTGGTGGCTGTCAAAAGGATGAAAAGTAATGCCAGGGTGGCGAGTTTTTCAGCGCGTACAGCTCTCGCTAAAGCTTGGTGGATCAGCCCATGCTGTGCCAAGTCGCCCTCCCTTGCTGCAGATAGCGCTTGCTTGGATCGACTCCCCTGGTACGCTTACGGCTGTCCCGGTCATTCGAGGTGTAAGCTTCCGCAAGTAAAGATTTGGGCATACGGGTGACGGGAATGCCACGGTGAGCCAGGGCTGCAACGAGCCCAGCTTGATCGACATGACCTCCAAATTGGATCGGGTCGACCAGTAGAGCCATTATGTTTCCCGCATGTCGACGGCTGAGGTTTGCTACCCAGCTGGGGTCGGCTGTGGGAGTGATGAAGATCAAAGTTGCCATTTGGGCTGCACGCCCCACCACCGTTAGATCAGCCAGGGAGCGATTACCTGACTCGGCCATACAAAGTGCTCGCATGATGCGCCAGCGATGCGCGGGGGTGGCCCGCGGTTCCAACCAGACCAGCTTTGGCCCAGCCAAGGTTAACCCCACCCGGCGGCGTTCATTCAGCCCGCGTATAGCCAAAGAAGCAGCCAGAACGATAGAAAGCTCCAGGGTAGAATCCTGACCGCTGCCAGCCTGCACAGCAGCGTCCAGATCGACGAAGATCCACCAATCGCCGGAAGCAGCAGCCTCAAGATTCCTGACGATCAGGGAATCGTGATGGGCAGAGGCATGCCAATGGATGCGTTTGAGGCTATCCCCCGGGACGTAGTTGCGGACGCCAATATCGCTGATATCTCGTTCGAGGAAGCCGCGCCAGCGAAGTTGATCCCCTGCCCAACCTCCGGGAGTAATCCTGAGATGTGTCAAAGGCAGGACCGGCGGGGTGACCATAATTGTGTCCGAGTGTTGGTTTTGGATGGTTAACTTATAAATACCAAATGGATCACCAGAATATAAGCGAGTAGGCCCGAGGGTATACAAGCCACGACGTTTGAAGAGATAATTGGGATAGCGTGTACGGCTGGCATGCGGCGCCACGTCAGAGACCATCCGGACCGGCGCTGCCAGGGTGTTTGAGGTGTCTATAATCTCAACCCAGATAGCTGGCAACCGGCTGGTATTGATCAACTTGAGTTGCTCGGGTACTGACTCACCAACAGTTGCCCAGGCGAGATGTATCTGGCGTTCGATGCTTAAGCCCCGACCCAATGAGCGGACCCATATCCCAGCGAGCAACCATACGCCGCTGGTACCGATGAAGAAAACCAGCCAACCGCGGTAACCCGTCAGGCTGTAGAGGATCGCAAAGATCCCCACCAGAAAGGGGAGGAGGCGCATATTAAGGTGAAATTCAGCCCGGCGAGGGGCATTATTAAGGTTTTTTTGGCGCACCACTTACCTCATCAAATGTACCAGGAGAACTGATAAAACTTGGCAAACCACAATTCTGATTTAGAATTATAAATCTAAAGCGTAGATGGCGTTCTCGAACGCCATCTACGCTTTTTGTCTTGATCCTAAAATAACCCTCTATATTTCGGAGTTACGCAGTTTGAGGTCTTATGGCTGGTTGGATCTGGTGAAGCCTGTCCGAGCCTGAGGACTGATTCTTCAATTGCGAAAGCCCTGACCTTATTTCAAGAGATCTTCTGCGTAATGACAAGCTATGGAATGGTCCGGGAGTAATGGGCGCAGAAGCGGTTCATCCACGGCACAGTTCTCCCTGGCGATAGGGCAGCGCGGGTGGAAGCGACAACCAGAGGGAGGGTCAATGGCGTTGGGAATCTCACCGGCAGGCATTGGCTCGGTGCGACGGTGGCGTGGGTCAGGGACGGGAACGGCTTCCAGCAGGGCGCGCGTGTAAGGATGCCCGGAATGCTCATAAACGTCCTTCAACGGTCCGACCTCACAAAGCTTACCAAGATACATAATGGCGATGCGGTTGCACACATATTTGGCAGTAGCGAGATCGTGGGTGATGAATAAGTAGGTCAGGTCGAACTCATCCTTAAGCTGCA
The DNA here is from genome assembly GCA_034430155.1 of Anaerolineales bacterium. Lineage (GTDB taxonomy): Bacteria > Chloroflexota > Anaerolineae > Anaerolineales > UBA4823 > DAOUET01. The sequence goes on along the minus strand of DAOUET010000069.1, from coordinate 48,844 downwards.
TCATCAGGTCGAGCAAGAGCGCCCGTACCGAAACATCAGCCATGGCGATGGGCTCATCGGCCACGATAAGGGCGGGATGCGTTACCAGGGCACGGGCAAGCACCACCCGCTGGCGCTGTCCTCCGGAGATCTGGTGAGGGAACAGGTCGTAGAATGAAGTCGGCGGATTCATGCCCACAGCAGACAGGATGTCTAACACCCGTCCGCGCCGCTCTGTGGGCGAAAGCTTGGTCAGGTGGATCTGGGCGGGATGCTCAATCGCCTGGCCGATGGTCATGCGTGGATTAAGTGAGGCTAGTGGATCCTGGAATACGATCTGCATACGGGCGCGCATGCGGCGCATCTCTTCCGGTGACAGGCTGCCCAGGTCAGTGCCATCGAAGATCACCTTTCCGGAGGTGGGTTCCAACAGGCGCAAGACCAGCCTCCCCACCGTAGATTTCCCGGATCCGCTTTCCCCTGCCAGCCCGAACACTTCGCCTTTATGGATGGAGAAGCTGACGCCATCCACGGCTTTTACAGCCGGGATGTGGCCACGGGAGAGCAAGTTGGCGAAAAGCCCTGATTGGAGGGGGAAGTGCTTGCGCACATTCTCGACGTGTACCAATTCCCCAGAATTGGTGGACTTGTCGACCGGGATGGTTTCTATTCCCATAGAGCTCGACTCAAGCATGCATCTTCTCCGGTCTCTTTACGACAGATGAATACAGCCAACATGCCGTCAGATGCCCTTCCTCGATGGGCTCTAAGGGTGGAACTTCATCCCCGCAAATATCCATGACAAAGGGGCAGCGCGGGTGAAAACGACAACCGGAGGGTGGATGTGTGAGATCGGGAGGCGCACCGGCCATCTTGTAAAGCTCACCGCTGTCCAATTTAATGTTGGGCACGGAACGCAACAAACCCTGGGTATATGGGTGTTTGGGTTGACCAAAAACGTCATTGACATCGCCGACTTCCACCATCTTGGCGGCATACATTACTGCGACGCGATTGGAGATTTCGGCCACCACACCGATGTTGTGGGTGATGAGCAAGATGGTCAAACCGAATTCCTGCTGGAGCTCCTTAAGAAGGTCGAGGAATTTGGCCTCGACGATCACATCCAGGGAGGTGGTGGGTTCGTCGGCAATCACCAATTTCGCCTTAAGTGCCAGTGCCAGGGAGATCATCACCCGCTGGCGCATACCACCGGACATCTGATGGGGATAATCCATGATCCGCTCACGCCGGATGCCCAACCTTTCGATAAGTTCTTCCGCTCGGGCGCGGGCATCGCTATTGGAAACTTCTGGCTCGTGGGCGTGGATGGTTTCCGTCAGGTGTTCGAGAATACGTTGCAATGGGTTAAGCGAGGTCATCGGATCCTGGAAAACCATACCAATTTCCGCGCCACGTACCTCCGGCATTTCTTGATCAGACAGGGTCATCAAGTCGCGTCCATCAAACCACAGCTCACCGGCGGTGATTTGAGCTGGACCAGTATGTAAGCGCATCAGGGCCTTGCCTAAGGTGGATTTGCCACAACCGGATTCTCCCACCAGGCCAAGGATTTCGCCGCGGCGAATGTTGAGGTTAACATCATCGACCGCCTTTACCGAGCCAGCGCGGGTAAGGTATTCAACCGTCAGGTCGCGGATAGAAAACAGAATGTCGTCGGGCATCAGCGCTCCCTCAGCTTGGGGTTGAATATCTCCATCAAGCCCTCACCCATCAAGGTAAAAGCCAGAACCACCAGCATGATCGTCAGACCAGGGAAGGTGATTAGCCACCAGGCGTTCTGGATGAAACGCTGACCGCGAGCCAAGTCGATACCCCAGTCGGCTATGGTAGGGGGCAGACCTAGTCCCAGGAAGGATAACCCAGCGCCGGTGAGGATGGCATCGGCTACGTTCACCGAAAAGATAATCGCCACGGAAGGGATCACGTTGGGGAAAATGTAACGTTGTAAAATTTCTCGACTGCGCGCCCCAATGCTGCGGGCGGCTTCAACATAGACCTCTTCTTTTACAGAGAGGGTCTGACCCCGCACGATGCGGTAGTATGTGGGAATATACAACACGGCAATGGCCACGATGACGTTGAACACACTGGGTCCTAAAACTGCTGTAATGGCAATTGCCAGGATCAAGCCCGGAAAGGCATACATACTGTCCATCAGCAGGCTCATCAGGCGATCGGGTGTTCCCCCGATAAAGCCGGCCAACAATCCCAAGGGCACGCCTAAAACCAATGCGACAACCGAAGAACTGAACCCGATCAGCAGTGCCACGCGGGTTCCCCACAGCAGGCGGCTCAACACATCTTGACCGATATCATTGGTCCCAAGCAGGAACCCACCCGCAGTGTTGGCTCCACCCGAAATACTCTGTCCCTCACGCAGGGTTGGATATTGGGCTGTGATACTTGTATACTCCGTCGATTCGATCACGGCGGCATTGTTCCTGCCATCGACGACCGCCTGTAGCGCTTCTTCCACCGTAGGATAACGATCGATGATTGGTCGCAGGCGCAGCCCCCCTGGCTCATTTTTGATTTGATTATCGATCTGTTGAGCTGCATCGTTTAAAGCGCCAGCTGTGTTTCCTCCTTGAACCACGCTAATGGAAGGGCGAGGTTGACCTTCTGGCGATGCCAGGTCTTTTAAAGAATTGACTAGCGATGTGTTCGGGACCACCAGCACAGGAACAGGTGGATAAGCACCGGGTGCCAGGAAGCTAGGTCCGACCAGTGTGGCCGGTTGGAAAGGGGCAAACCAACTGGGAAATAGAGCAATCATGATAAAAACCAGAACTAACACTGCTGAAACAGTGACAAACCACCAGTCGGCACCATACCAGCGACGGGCGTTCAGGATGCGCCGGAGGAGGCCAACCTTTTGAAGCTCAACCTCCCAGGTGGTGATATCAGAGGGGATTTCAGGGGGGCGTTCTTTGAGAGCGGTCATGTTTTAATATCTCACCCTTGGATCGACCAGACTGTAAATGACATCGACTGCCAGGCTGATCAATGCCACCAGAAGGGCAAACACGGTAATCACACTTTGCACGGCGGTGTAATCCCGGCCGGAGATACGCTCTACCAGGTAGCTGCCCATGCCCGGCCAGGAGAAGACCGTCTCGGTCAGGACCGCGCCGGCGAGAAGGATGGCAACTTGCAATCCGATCAGGGTGATCACCGGGATCATGGCGTTCTTCAAGGCATGACCATAGACCAACACACGCTCGCGAATTCCACGGGCCCGGGCAGCAGCAATGTAGTCGGCTTGAAGTGTTTCTATAACGTTGATGCGGGTGAGACGAACAAAAATCCCCGAGAGAATGAGCCCCAGAGTAATCGTGGGTAATACCAAATGCTGGAGAACAGAAAAAAAAGCCGGCCAGTTACCGCTGATAAGGGCATCGATAGTGTAAATATTGGTACGATGAACCAGGGTTGTGCTGATCACCGCATCAATCCGACCAGAGATCGGCAGCAATTTGAGTCTAACCCCAAAAAGGAGCTGTAACATCAGACCTAACCAGAAGATAGGCAGTGAATAAATAATCACTGAATAAATACGGAAACCGTAATCTGTGACATTCTTGCGCCGCGAAGCTGCCAGAGCGCCGCCAAAGACCCCGATTGCCAGAGCAAGTGCCGAGGCAGGTGTAACCAGCTCAAGGGTAGCCGGGAAACGCTCGCTCATCTCGTCGATGATGGGGCGATGACCACCGATGAGGGAGTTTCCGAATCTAAGCGTAAACATCTGTACCAGGAACCGACCGTATTGCACGATCATGGGGTCGTTGAGCCCAAGCTCCTGGCGAATGTGCTGGATCATCTCTGGGGTTCCCTTGGGACCAAGGGCAGATCGAACCGGATCACCAGGCACTACTCTCATCACCAAGAAGACCAGGGAGCCCAGGATGAAAACCATTGGCAAGGTCAGCACGATACGGGTTAGAATGTAGCGCCGCAAGCCGACCGAGCCTCGGATGAACACATAAGCCAGCAAGCCCAGTGAGGGTACCCCAATGATGATAGCAATGAAAGCAATAGGGGACATGAATCCTGTCGCTAGAGGGTTAGGGGAGCGGGTGGTTAACCCGCCCCCCTGATCAGAAGTCAGATATTAAGGTGTCTTGGAAAGTAACGCGTAGTAGAACTCAATGTTGGAGCCAATGTTCAGGGAATCAGTTGCGGCATACGCGCTCGAGCCATGGATATTTGCGCGGTAGATAACATGTTCCGCATTGAAGAACAACGGAATCGTCACCACCAGCTGAGCATAGAGATCCTGAGCTTGCTGGTAAAGCGTAGCCCGTACGGCCTGATCCGTTTCACTGTCAGCCTGCGCGAGTAGGTCCACCAATTGGGTGGCCTGATCATTGATCGGCTGGCCGTAATCGGTGCCTTCTGCCGCCGGTGATACATTGGTGCCTTCGCCGCCATTGTAGACGAACGGATCCAGGTAGTTGGACGAGTCAGGGTAATCGAAGAACCAGCCCAAAACCCCCACAGCATAGGATGAACCGCCAGTCAGGGCAGTAACGTAGGTGCTCCACTCTTGGGCCTGCAATGTGACCTGGATTGCGCCGGTGGCTTCGAGCTGTTTCTTGATCAGCTCCATCCAAGCTGCTGTCGACGGCCCATAGTGTTCAGGCGGGTACCACATCTCAAGCATCAGAGGGTTGCTGGCGGTATAACCCGAGTCTGCTAGGTAGGTCTTAGCCTGGTCGAGGTTGGGGGAGGCATACATGGTGTCAAAATTCTCTGTCGCACCGAGGAAGCCAGGTGGAACCATGGAGAACAAAGGGGATACGTTTCCACCGTAGACCGTATCAGCGATCTCGTTACGGTCAATGGCTGAAGCAATGGCTTTATCCACGTTCGGGTCATCGGTCGGAGCCATGGTGTGGTTGAGGATCAAATAGCGGATCGATCCACCAGGCACGGTCCCGACGGTTAAGCCAGCAATACTCTTCAGCGGATCGATTTGATCGGGTGAAAATTGACGCCAGGCAACGTCGATCTCGCCGTTCTGGACGGCCAGAGCCATGGTTTGCGCGTCGGAATAGTCGCGTCTGATGATTTGATCGACCTGTGGCTTTAAATCACCCGTATAATAGGGGTTCGGTTCGAAGACCATCTGCTCATCTTTAGTGTATTGTGAAATGTACCAAGGACCAACACCGTATATTGGCGCGGGTGGGAAGAGCACGCACGAATCGGCGGGAAAGGTCTTGGGATCAGAAGCCACATAAGGGGCGGTCGCCAGGAGCTGCACGAAGTAGGCGACCTTAGATTTCAGTGTGAAGACGATGGTCTTGGCGTCAGGCGCCGTGATGCTTTGCACGTACGGGGTGGCCAATGCGCCAGCTACACCATTTGGGCATGTGGCTCCTGGCCCGATGGTCAGCAGCCGGTTGAGCTGCGCAGCATACATCGTGGCGTCGAGGGGCGTCCCATCGGCAAACTTGATGCCGTCGCGCAGGGTGAAGGTGTAAGTCAAGCCATCGGCAGAGATCGCACCCATGTCGGTAGCCAGAGCCGGTTCAAGATCAAGGGTACCCGGTTTCCACCTGAGAAGGCCCTCACTGATATTTTTGATCGACTCCCAGTCAATGATGGCGTATGCATCCGCTGGGTCAAGGCTGGCGAGCTTATCGGTAATTCCGATGATAATGGTGGTTTTGGCGGCAGCGGCTTCGGTTGGTGTAGCTGTGGCGGCTGGCTGGCAAGCTCCCAGGATCATGCTAGCCGCTAGAAAAACAGCTAGCAGAAGATACAATTTCTTGGATTTCATGGTTTCTATCTCCTCTCTTTTTTTAATGTATAGAAAACTGATGGAATTTTTTAACGAGTTCGGACGAGATCAATCACCTCCTTTTCTGAGTGTTACGGCTTAAGATTATACTATCTTTCACATAGGATGGTTCAGAGAGAATTTTAAGTTATTATGAAGATTTCAAAGATAAAATTACATTCAAAAAAGGCGCAATTTATCCGGTTTCTTATATGACACCTGACACTTTGCCTGGTGGATCAACCCAGTTATACTGGTATTCAGGTATTCACGGTGGATTTCGAGGGCCAAAGGAGATGAGGCTATGGCAGTTAGAACCTGGCAGACCATAAAAACGCATTATTGTCAGCATGTGGGTGAAGAAGTTGGTTTGGAAGTGGAATTGGTTTATCCGGCGGAATGGTTGCCCGACCAACCACCCAGAGTGTTAGCCCGGCGCTGCTCGCGAGGCCTCACCTGCAATCTGGATGGACGGCCCAGTTGTGTTTGGGCGGGTACCAACCCGACCTACGATCCCTTTCGTGAAGGTTGAGATTCAGTTTAAACGGCTGCAAACATCTCGGCTTACTATCTGAAGGGCGACAACAGCTCCACGAATGACCGTGGAGCTGTTTGATTTAATTTACCATAAGATCAGGCAATTACTTTTAATTTGCGTGCCACCGCTGCGAATGCTTCTAAACCTTTATCGAGGTCATCCTTTTGGTGAGCAGCAGAATTCATCACCCGGATACGGGCCTTGCCGCGTGGCACGGTTGGATATCCTATCGCCATGGCAAAGACCCCAACCTCGAAAAGCTCTCGGCTGAACTCTTGTGCCAGGGGCGCTTCACCCAGCATGATGGGGGTAATAGGGGTGGTGCTCTGACCGATATCAAATCCAAGCCCCTGCATCTCACTCTTGAAATAGCGGGTATTATCCCACAATTTGTCGACGAGTTCAGTGGATTCTTCCAGAATATCCACAGCCGCTAAACAAGCTGCCACGTCTGGAACGGTCATAGCAGATGAGAAAAGGAAAGGCCGGCCTCTCTGCCGCAGCCACTCAACCACGAGCGGGTTTCCAGCCACTACACCACCAACCACCCCGAAAGCTTTCGAGAGTGTCCCAACTTCAACATCCACTTTACCATGTAAGCCGAAGTGGTCGACAATACCGCGCCCGCCTTTTCCCAGCACGCCTTCGCCATGGGCGTCATCTACCATGAGGATAGCCTGGTACTGATTGGCGACCTGGTAGATTTTGTCAAGGGGAGCCACATCCCCATCCATACTGAATACGCCGTCGGTGATCACCATTGCCCGTTGATAACGATCACGATTTTCTTTCATGACTCGATTGAGATCATCAGGGTTACAGTGGGCATACCGCATGATATCCGCTCTGGACAGACGAGAGCCATCGATTATGCTGGCGTGGTTGAGCTCATCGGAGAAAATAACATCACCTTTCCCAACCAGGGCTGGGATGGCACCCAGATTGGCGTTAAAGCCAGATTGGAAGGTGATCGCCGATTCAACGCCTTTGAATGCAGCCAAACGTTGCTCCAGGTCAAGGTGCAGGCTCATAGTGCCAGCGATGGTACGGACAGCGGCGGGACCCACGCCGTAATCTGAGACAGCTTTGCGAGCCGCTTGCACCAGCCGGGGATGGCCTGCCAAACCAAGATAGTTATTGGAACAAAAATTCAGCACTCTCTCGCCATCGACGATCAACCAGGCTCCCTGGGAGGAGCTTAGCGTGCGGATCCGGTTGTAAAGGCCGGAATCCTTAAGGTTCTGCAGTTCATCTTGGATCCATTTGAGTTTGTCAGTCATATTTTAAACCTCGAAAGGAAATGTAGGATAACCTCAATCCGGGATAACCGCTGAAACCATCAAGAAAGGAGCTGACTAGTTTCTTTGTGTTCATGGTGCTCAACAATCTAGCTGTCTACAATTTCTAATGGCGACTCAGCGGAACAACCGGAACGCAGGTTAGTATAAGGGACTATTTATCTCTTTTCGGTTTACGGCCTACACCTATCAGGCGCCCGAACCAGTCAGACGCCGTGGGTGTTTCGCTCTTCGGGATACCCTCATTAGCCCAATCGGCTGCCAACCGCTGTTGCCACCATTGTTCCTGACCTTGCCGGGCACGTGATAAACGAGCCTCCAGTGCTTCTGAATCGTCATTTTCGATGTCATTTCGGATGGCTTGCAAGGATGCGATGACACAATCCATCATGCGTAGGACATTTTGGCGGTTAAGTAATGCGGATTCACGTAGGGTTTTCGACTCGGTAGCATGTACAATCGGCCTGGTTGCTTCTGCAAAAGCCCGACCAGCCACCTTGCGACCCTCTTGCCAGCCTGGTTGATCAACAGTGGCGTTGATCAAAGCTGCAGCCATCAGTTGGGGAAGGATATGGGTTGCAGCCATCAATCCGTCCATCTCTAAAGGATCGGCAAAGAGAGGCGAGGAACCCAGCAGACGGGTGAGATCCGCGGCCAGTTTTATTGCTTCTGAAGGTGTACCAGGCGGAGAGACAATTGCCACCAGGCCGTTGCGGAACAGGTCGGGATAAGCGGCTTGTGCTCCAGAGCCGACTTCATGCAAATATGCAGGGTTTAGTACCGGCGTAAGACCGACATAGAAGCGTTCGCTGGGGAGCAATTTATTTGCCCAGGAAGCGACGACCTCTTTCACCGGGCCGGTATCCATGACAACCGCTCCTTCTTTTAAGTCAGATGCGATTACGGATAAGGTATCATAGATCTGATCAATAGGCAAAGAAAGCAAAACGATATCCGCTTCATGAACCGCGGAGGGCAGATTGATCATAACCTTATCCACCGCACCCATTTTTTCTGCCAGGCGAGCGTTAGATAATTCTTTATCATGCCCCACCCGATAAACCAGCTTGCTGTGTTCAGCCAGCGCTAATCCAACAGATGTGCCAATTTGACCCAAACCCACAATGGTGATTTTTACAGTCATTTGATCACCTCAACTTTCATCATCAACAGCCCGTAATGATTGCATCAAGCGTGTCTCTATTGAGGAGATAGCCTTAGGGGATACGGTCATTACCTCTTGATGTTTTTTTATTAAAGCCACGGTTAATGGAGAAGCGCCTGTTTTGGCTACCATCTCTGCGCCCCAGATAGGATGATGACAGGCGATCACAAAAGGGCGACGCCAGCCAGGCACCCGCAGTTCGTCTGGGGAAGATGTTAGGACGGCAGGGGGCTCACAACCCCATCGTTGGGCTAAAAGCGGGATGAATGCTTTTACCAGCACCACGTAAACTCGTTCCCATAATCTTAAAAGAAAGCGGCTCTTGCCTACGTCGTGTAGCAAGGCTGCTACCATTAAATCCGGGTGGTTCTCACCTCGTTTTAAAAGTGCCTTAAGAACACGCACGCTGTGAGTTTGTTCACCTTTTTGCATACGTTTAAATAGCCCTATTTGGGAGGCATTGAGGACATTTTCAACCATATCCCAATCTGCTGGGGTTAGGGTTGTGCCCAAACCCAATAATACCTGGCGAGTTCGATAAATAATGCGCGCGGCGTTCATCCCACCAGAAGCCGTAGCAAGGCTTGCATCGGAGGCCCTAAAATCCAGCCCAGAAGATTGAAACCTAGGGTCGGGCCAAGAAAGACTAACGCCAGCAGGATCAGCGGTCCGTAAGGGCGAATTTGATCAAAAAAATTTGACCAGGTTGGCGGTAGAAAATATTCGAGGACCTTCTCACCATCCAGAGGCGCCAGAGGAATAAGGTTAAACAACATCAAGATCAGGTTGATAAAGATAAATTCATACAAAAGGTTATCAAGTGAAGGAAGGATTTTCCCCGGTGATGTTAAAGCTGCCATAACCGAAACTGCGCCCAGGTGGAAGGGGATTGCCGCCACAAGCGCCATAAGTAAATTGGAAAGTGGACCAGCCAGCGATACGAGCATGAGAGCTGCTGGGGATCGCCGCTGTAAAGCATATGGATTCACCTGCACTGGTTTAGCCCAACCAAAGCCGACAACCAGCAACATGAGAGAGCCAATCGGGTCCAGATGTGAGAGAGGGTTAAGTGTCAGACGACCGTTCAGGCGGGGAGTATCGTCACCGAAGGTGACTGCTGTCCAGGCATGCGCAAACTCATGGACCGAAAAAGCAGTCACCAGAACGAAGATGCGTGCAATTAAAGTTGGCAAATTTGGAAACATGGGGGATTTTCCTGTACGAGATTATACCACCCCGGAAATTCGGTCTTACATTGCGGCTCACAAAGGGGGTCGAGGCTGCGGTTACAACCCAAACAATGAGGGTATCCCTCATGTTATAATGCCAACGATGTTACCAGATCTACAGTTAGAATACATCGTGCGGCTGCGTAAACCACATCCATGCGGTAGCTACGAATGGAAAATCGTGCGCCTTGGTGCCGATATAGGATTAGAATGTCTGAAATGTGGACGGCGTGTCTTGTTGCCTCGTCGAAAACTCGCCCGTCGGTTGAAGACCATTTTGCCAAGCGCCGAAAATGACCCACCCACCAGCTAGAAGACCCCATATTCTGCTTTTATTTTCAGACACCGGCGGCGGCCATCGCAGCGCCGCCGAAGCGATTGTGGAATCTCTGCAATTGGAGTATAGCGGGCAGATATGTGTCTCCATGGTGGATTTCTTCAAAGAATATGCGCCGCAGCCGCTCGACCGGATGCCAGAGTTATATCCCCGCATGGTTCGATCACCAAGGGTCTGGAGTTTAGGCTTTTACTTGAGCAATGGGCATCGGCGTGGGCGTCTGATCACCGCCACGACCTGGCCTTATGTGCGTCGCAGGGCGCGCGCTTTGGTTTCCCAGCACCCTTGCGATTTGGTAGTATCGCTCCATCCATTGGCAAATGCCCCCATTCTACATGCATTCGGAAAGAAACGGCCTCCATTTATTACCGTAGTGACAGACCTGGTCACAACCCACGCCTTGTGGTATCACCATAAAGTCGACCTGTGCATTGTGCCTACTAATCTTGCTTACCAACGAGCTTTAGAATGCGGCATGTCTCCCGAAAAAGTTCGGGTAATCGGTCTACCGGTCGCTGATCGCTTCTGTCGTTCAGCCAAGGTAAACTGCAGGGAACTACGCCAGCGTTTGGGGTGGCCGGTGGATCTGCCAGGCATACTTTTAGTGGGGGGCAGCGAGGGAATGGGGCCCTTGGAGAAAACCGCCCACGCCGTCGCCTCGCTGGATTTACCCGCCGCTCTGGTAATCGTTGCCGGGAAAAACCAGAATTTAAAAGCTCGATTAGATGGATATCAATGGCCTATACCGACCCGCATTTACGGCTTCGTGCATGAAATGCCAAATTTTATGCGTGCTGCTGATATCATCATAACAAAGGCCGGACCAGGCACAATCAGCGAGGCTTTCATCGCTGGTTTACCGCTTATTCTCTATAACCGCGTACCAGGACAAGAGGATGGTAATGTGACCTACGTGACTTCCGAAGGAGCTGGTGTGTGGGCTCCTCAACCTGATGATATCGTCTCCGCACTGCGAAACTGGCTTGAGAACCCTCAGAAGCGTAAGGAGGCAGCCAAGAATTCTCAGCGCCTAGCGCGACCAAACGCAGCTCGCCAGATAGCTCGTCTGCTTGCCAGACAATTGGGCGTTTAATAATGGGGCTTACATCCATGGGGAAAGTTTCGTAATGAAACTCGTCAAATCATATTACTGGGTTTTGTGCCTGCTAGTGATAGCAGGCCTGGAAGGTTGCAACCTGCCGTCCCCCTCGGAAAGGACTCCGACGATCAGCGTTAGCGAGGCTTACCAGACGGTAGAAGCCAGGCTCACCCAGGCAATCAAGCTGACCTCCGCAGCAAGCGCAGCGCCCCCGCCTGCTACGAGTGGCCCAGCTACGACCTCACCTGTTACAGCAGCTATCACGTCTACTGAACCCCTTTTGACAAGGACGGAGTCATCACCTAGTTCGACACCGGAAGCGATGTGTGACCAGGCCGCCCCGGGTGTGCCGATTGACGTTACCATACCAGACGATACCAAAATGCAGCCAGGTGAATCGTTCACCAAGGTCTGGCGTTTACAGAATATAGGCACTTGCTTGTGGACAAGCGATTATGCTCTTGTGTGGTTTTCCGGCGAAAAACTGGGTGCACAACAAAGTGTTCCATTGAATGGAAAGGTTGATCCCGGTCAAATAGTGGAAATCTCCGTCGATATGGTGGCGCCCATGGAAACGGGCACCTATCAAAGCAATTGGAAATTGCGCAATACCAATGGTCTGCTTTTTGGAATAGGACCCGGTGGGGTTTCAGCTTTTTGGGTAAGAATCGTAGTGGTAGAGGCTCCTACTACCACGATTTCTCCCACGCCACCTGCAACTATTACCCCAACTGTGACCCCCACGGTAATGGTGCAGGTAAGCGGAGCGATATCGCTGCAGCCTGACGACCGGCTTGATTTGGATACGGGTCAGGTAAACCCTGGTAGTGGTGAAGACCTGGCCTACCTGGCCAGCAATGGCAACCACGTACTGGAACCGATTGGTATCGCAGCCATGGCGGTATTTGGGAATACACAACCAACTTTAGAGGATTGTCAGACAATTAGCCTCAATGCTGATCCATTAAACCTGGAAGGGAACCTGGTGGCGGGGATGTATATATGCTACCGAACCAATCAGGCTTTACCTGGTTGGGTTCAAATATCCGGGTTCGAGGCCGATACCGGCGCGTTAAATCTGGAAATACTTACCTGGGCAATTCCTTGAGTATTGTGGATGAATGATTCTACTCGATCAATCGAGCCTTTGAAAACCAGATACTAATCAGGCGAGTCCGGATTCAAGGTCTGCCTGCCATCAAGAGATGTGGTGTGATGGTCTTAAACGTTTGCCAGGACTGACGTTTACCAATAGAATCGCTGTGGGTACTTTATTTTTGGTGGCTACTCCGATCGGAAATCTCGAAGACATCAGCGCTCGGGCTGTGCGCGTGTTGCGAGAGGTTGGCTTGATCGCGGCTGAGGATACCCGCCAGACCCAAAAATTGCTCGATCATTACGATATTCAAACAGCGATAACCAGCTACCACGAGCACAGCAAGCAGAGCAAGACGACCTTTATTTTATCCGCCCTTGAACGAGGCGACGTAGCAGTAGTCTGCGATGCAGGTACTCCAGCCCTGAATGACCCCGGCTATGAACTGGTAAAGGTAGCCTTGCAGGAAGGCCACGATGTCAGCCCGATCCCTGGCCCGAGCGCTGCGATTGCGGCACTGGTCGCTTCCGGACTACCCACAGATGCCTTTCTTTACCTGGGTTATCTGCCCCGGAAAACCTCCGAACGGCGTCGTAAGATAAAAGAAATTTCTACCTTACCGTACACATTGATAATGTTAGAAACCCCACACCGGTTGCTCGATTCGCTGGAAGATTTGGAGGATATTTTAGGAGACCGCCAGGTGGCGGTTGCGAGAGAATTGACCAAATTATATGAAGAGATCTTCCGTGGTAGTTTGAGTGGAGCGAGAGTATATTTCACCGAGAAATCTCCTCGCGGAGAGTTTACGCTGGTATTAGCAGGCAACACCTCCCAACAAGATCGCTGGTCTGAGGAACGCCTGCAGCAGGCGGTGATCGCTCTGTTGGATCAGGGAGTACCACCTTCTCAAGTTGCCGCCAAACTGGCTGGGCAATCTGGCTGGCAGCGCAGGGAGATCTACCAGATGGTGGTGAAATTTCACCACCCTTAATGCCTCCAAGGGAATCAGTAAGGACTTTCCTCATTGTTACTGCAGAGAACAGCCAGGCTTGACGGGATAATGTCTTTTGTAGCGGTGTAAAAGGGAGTTGTCAGCCCACTATACCACCGTACCTTATCACGTTAGCCTGGATGGCAAGAAGCCAATATAGGGAGAAAACCATGAATCTCGATGATTATTCAACCTTCTCTACGATCGACTCTCAAGATATGATTTCGCAAATTAACAACCTCCCCGGCCAATTGGAAATTGCCTGGGAGTTAGGAAATAAATTATCGCTGCCAGCCTGGAAAGGTATCGAGCGCGTGTTAGTGACAGGAATGGGTGGCTCGGCAATCAGCGCTGATCTCGTGGCAGCATACTTAGCTTCAGAATGTCCAGTTCCCATCATTGTGCACCGGAACTATGACCTGCCTGGATGGGCAAGGGGTCCCAACACGCTAGTGATCGCTTCCTCTCACTCTGGTAATACCGAAGAAACTCTATCTGCGTTTGAACGGGCTATATCCAGTGATTGCCGCGTCCTGGTGATAACAACAGGCGGGCAGTTGGCGGCAAACGCCGCCAATGCCCAGGCAGCCTTATGGCAATTTGAACATGAAGGGCAACCTCGGGCTGCGGTGGGTTATTCCTTCGCCCTGGTGCTGGCGGCTCTAAGCAGGCTGCGATTAGTATCTGACCCGACAGAAGAACTGAATGACGCCCTTGGGGCAATGCGCTCCCAGCAGGAATACTTGCGTGAAGAGGTTAAGGCGGTCAAGAACCCGGCGAAGCGCACGGCTGGCCAGCTGATGGGGCGATGGGTGGCAGTAATAGGAGCTGATATCCTTGAACCTGTAGCCAGACGCTGGAAAGGGCAGATCAGTGAAGTCGCCAAAGCTTGGGGGCAATTCGAATTTTTACCGGAATCTGATCATAATACCCTGGCAGGTTTGCTCAATCCGGAAGAAATCTTGGCGCGCACTGTGGTGCTGTTCTTGCGGGCAGCCTCATACCATCCTCGCAATTTGTTACGCAGTAATTTAACAAAGAAAGCCTTTATGTTGGAGGGTTTAAACACCGATTTCATCGATGCTCAAGGGGAGACACCGCTAGCCCATATGTGGACTGCCCTGCACTTTGGCGATTACACCGCTTATTATCTGGCGATGGCTTATGAAGTTGATCCAACTCCGGTCGCTACAATCGAAGGTTTAAAACGAGAGATGAGCGAGACTGTTTAACACAATAACTTTTCCAAATGAAGAGGGGCCGTCAGGAAATGCTTCTATGACAGCCCCTCTTATTCTATTAAAATAAGAAGTAACGCAGTTCAGGGGAAAATCGGGGGTGTTTGGGCGGGCGTTGCCCAAACACCCCCATCCTCCCATTAACTGCGTAAGTCTTAAAAATTAAAAAAATTTTTTCTTAGGAGTAAAACTGTGCTAGGGCAAGCCCCATTACTAATCCCAAGATCACGCCGGCAGCGACATCCGAAATGTAATGGACTCCCATGCTGACACGAGCCAGACCGACCAATGGCGCCCATGCTAACAGCAGCAAGCCGAACCATTGCGGTCCGAGTGCGAGAGCCAAGACTCCTAACATCACCGCGCGGGCTGCATGTCCGGACGGAAAAGAGTGAGGATCCGTTTGCCGGTAAATGACCCCCCAGTTTCCTTCCGGCCTTCTCCTTCGCACGGTGAACTTTATCAACATCACGATCAGGGCGGTTAGCAGTATCCCCCCGGCCAGTACTAAAGCTCGGTATTTCCAGGCTTCTGTACCTAATAACCAGAGTATCCCCAGTCCTGCCAACCAGAACCAGGAATCGCCTGAATGGGCCAAGACCGCCGCCAGAGCACGAAGCCCACTACTTTGTTCAGCCAGGCGTAAAGTCGTCGAAAGCCAGGCGTCGCGTTCCAACAAGCGGTTTTTCATGCCATAACTGTTTGAGCTAGATCGGCTTTGAGAATCTCCAGTTGGTGTGGTTTATCGATGTCCATCCCGACTTCAGCGTAAGGGCTGAATATGACCCGCCCGGTTATGTTCAGCCGATCGCAAACTCTTTTGATCCCACTTTCCAGGTTTATCTGGCGCAATAAAAGCAATAATAAGGTACCATAGCCAATCAAAGCTGCCTGTTTGAATACGTTTTTACGAGCGGCCAGGATCTTCTCCCAAATTTCCTCATTGGCAGTGATCATGCTGGTGCGTATCATGTTCATATCCCCGCCACATACTTCCACGTCTTTTAAACGAGTGTAGGAACGTTTGGACGTGGGGTAGCGTGATTCCATGACTTGGCGGGGGACAACGGTGTAATAGATATCATGGTCACTCTGCATGGTCGTGTTTACCAACCAATCCATCATTTCGGTGGTAACAGCAGGGATATCTGAAGAGACTATCAAAACATGCCGGGCGTTGGGGTTCAATTCCATCACCTTCTCCACACCGGCGCGGATATTGTCCAGCATACCCCCTTTGTTCAGAACAAAAGTAAGCGGCTTTTCACATGTGAGGCCAGTTTCAGAAGTAAGCCCAACCAGCACGATACGCTCAACAGTTTTTGAGTTACTAAAAGCTTCCAGCACCCATTGGACCATAGGTTTGCCAGCAATTTCTAACAAAGCTTTGGGAATCCCTTGTGTGTATTGAAAGAGCGGGTCTTCAGATTCTGGAATACCACCGGCGATGATAATTGCATCCATAATTAGTTCAACTCCTGAAGTTGCGGTTCGAACCCCAATTGATCGAGTAGTTCATTGAGTTCTTCCCGGCTTAGCGGTCTGCCTTTACCGGAAACCGCGATCAAAGCGGCTTCCATCATATTGGTTCCAAAAGAGCGACCCTCCAGCACGGGAGTAGTTGTTACCAGGTATTTAACCCCGGCCTCACGGAAGAGTTCCACATCCTCGGGTGTGGTCGTGTTGGTTAGAATCACTTTACCTTCAAGACGATATGGCATGTGGCGCTTAATGTAATGACAATCACCGGCGATAACCGTGGCCCATTGGTAATATTTTAGGAATTTTGGTTCGCGTTTCTCCTGTTTTTCACCGGTAGGATATACCCAATCAAAGGGTAGACGACCAGCAATGGGCATCAGTAAGGTCGCTAGGGTTTTAAGACTGGATTCAGAATGCAACGGGATGGGTATCCCCAGGGCAAACATCAAATCACCGAAGACGCATTCATAACCGCCATCCAAGAAGGATTTCGTCATCCCCCATCGATCGGCGCCAGCAGTAATAAGCGCCTTTTTTTCTACGAGATAACTGCTAATTTTCGATTCCATGAAGGGTACAATGCGATACTCCAGTGTATTTTTTAAACCAGCCCCATCTACCACGGGCGTTTGTTCGATAAAGCGGACCATTGGTTGAACCGAATAGAGGGGATACCATTTTTGGTCTACCATCAACCCCAGGTCTGCACCGCCTACGCCAAAGGCGTCTACCTTGCCGTCCAATTCTTTAAAAAGTTGGGCGGCTTTTTCCATGTCTCCATCAGTGCCGATCCGTTCGATGCGAACTTTTTCCCCCAACAATTCTATTTCCACCGCTTTGTCACGTTTGGAGGAACCAATGCTGATGCTGACAGCCCGCTTCATGGAAATCACCTCCTGGTATTGGGAATTATCAAGTAAGGTTGAGTATACACCCAACTACTTAAAAACGAAAACCCTTCTGGGGATACAAAGATATTGTCGCGCAGGTGAAAATCGCTTTTGAGGAACTGTAGATTGCTTACCACAGACTCATGCCAGTATCCGGACTCCTTCCAAGTGTTATAATCCAAGAAATTTCGAGCTGGCTCCATATATTTCATTAGAAGTAGGAGATAACCCCATGGATCTTCCAAGAAATGCATATTTTAGGGGAAAATTTGTCCCATATTCCGAGGCGAAAATAGGCGTTTTGACTCATGGGTTGAATTACGGTACGGCTGTTTTTGCTGGTATACGCGCTTACTGGAACGATGAACAGAAACAATTATTTCTTTTCCGACCCCTGGATCACTTCAAGCGGTTTCTAAGATCAGCGAATTTAATGTGTATGGAGTTGAACCAAACTCCTGAGAGCCTCACGCAGATAACGACCGAGTTGTTACAAAGAGATGGGTACCACTCTGATATTTACGTCCGCCCGCTAGCTTATAAAGCCGACGAAATCATTGGGGTTAAATTGCATGGTTTGCATGATGAGTTTTCCATTGTGGCGATACCTTTCGACCGTTATGTCAGCAATGATGCCAATGCTCATGTCACATTCTCCTCCTGGCGACGGGTGGATGATAACATGATCCCAGCGCGCGGCAAAATCAGCGGCGCATACGTCAACTCTGCCTTTATAAAAACCGACGCAGTTCAATCAGGTTTTGACGAAGCGCTGGTCCTGACCCAGGAGGGGCATGTCTCTGAAGGCAGCGCCATGAACGTATTTATGGTGCGAGAGGGCAAGGTCATCACACCGCCTATCACAGATAATATCCTGGAGGGTATCACCCGGCGAACCGCCATCGAACTGGTAAGGGATGAATTGAACATTCCGGTAGAAGAGCGCCAGATTGATCGGACGGAAGTCTATTTATGCGATGAATTCTTTATGACCGGAACCGCGGCCCAGATCATTGCAGTCACGAAGGTTGACCACAGGGCGATCGGAACAGGCGTGATGGGGTCCATTACTGCTCAACTCCGTGAACTATTCCAAGATGTGGTGCGGGGGCGTAATGATAAATACAGCCATTGGAACACAGGCGTGTACACAAAGAAGGCGGAAGCAGCTGCGCGATAATAGATTTTCCTGATGTGCCTACTAGAACCTAGAGGATTTAATCCAACCAGATAATCTCTCCCCAGACATGTCCCCCAGCGGAGATGTGCAGTAAACCTACGCTGGGGGCATATCCATTTTCTCCAGGGAAATGGGGTGAACCAGGATTGAAAATAAGTTGTTCACCCACCCAATGGTTGATTGGCCGGTGAGTATGTCCGAAGACAATCACCCTGACATCTGGAAAGGCTTTTAACAAGCGCCCTCGATAGCGTCCTAAGCGGTATCCTTTTATCAAGAGCTCTACTTTATCTGCCAGATAGTTCCACCAACGTCCATGCCCATGGGCGAGAGCTATGGTGATGCCTTCAAATGTCAAACATAATGAATAGGGCAAGCGACCCAGAGCTAGCCAATCACGATTGCCTCGCACAGCATAGACGGGAGCTAGTGCAGCTAATTTGTTCAATACCCTGGGAATAGAAACATCACCAGCGTGCAGAATAGCAGACACCCCTGCTTGCTGGAATAAAGGGAGGACTTGCATATCCAGACGACGTGCCCGGTCGGGGACATGTGTATCGGCGATAACACCTAAGGAGATCATGCCACCGGCCAAACGTTCGATACTTGCTTTGGGAACAACACGTTCAAAAGAGCCGTTGCCTCATCGGTATCTGTCCAACAATCTGCGAATGCATATTTAAGCTCATCTAAGGAACGGTATCCAAATAGCAGCTGCAAAAAAGTCCGGTCAGGGAATGCAGCCTGACCGGAATGACCTTGAGGCAGCGGTCTCCACCCCTTGATCTTAACCAGGCGACCCTGTTCAAATACCAGATGCAAGCCATCTCGATAAAAGGTAATCTTCAGTTCGCCGCTATAGCCCACCAGAGGAGATTCCGCCAATCGCTCCTCCAGGGCAGGAGCTATGTGACTGAGAAATCCTGGCAGGTCAGGGATACGCACATACCAGGCATAAGTTTGGCGTACCCGTGGCAGACGGTCGGGAATAACATGATAAACTGGATGGTCACTGCCCAACCAGAAGGCAAAGGCGCCAAACTCTTTTGCAGCAGCTTGGTCTGCATAAACCTTTCCGGTGGCGGCCATATAGCGAATCACGGTGGGGGTTACGTCAGCCCAAGAGATGCCGTTCTTCAATTCAAAGGCAATTACAGCAAAGGTTGGCCCCCAATTGATGATGGGGTGAGCGAAATAACCCACTGCATCACCTGCCAGGGTTTCGATCAGGCGGAGTTCGGAGCGGTTGATGTTGTTCTTACTTTTACCTTCGAGTTCGTAACGCCACAGAGCTTCGTCCCATTGGCAGTTTACCAGGTAACGATTACTGGCCAGTTGGTATAAATCCGCGATGAAAGCCAGGTCACTAGCGATAGCCGGGCGGACATGATAAGGCTCCTCAGCGCCCTGATCTAATTTTGGAATTTGTGGCTGGTAACCCAAACGACCTCCGCCCAAGGATAATCCCATCTCGTAACCAAATTGGCGATAGTAATAAGGGATTCCGGTAATGACCTGCATCTTTTCTCCACGCAGCGCGCTCCATTCATGAATCAGCTCAAATTGGGCGCGTACCAGGCCACGGTTGCGATAATCAGGATGCGTACTTACCAGCTCGGGTCTACCGACACCGAATCGAATGCCCGCATAACTCCAGGTTTGTGAGATAAGGTTGAGGGAGGAGACAATCTTGCCAGTCTTTGTATCCTCTACCAGCGTGAAATCACTAACTTTGAAGGTCGGGTGAGAGCCTTCCATTAAGTCGCGCGTCCAGGCGCCCACGCGTTCATCTGGTTCTTCTTTCTCCATATCGCTCAAAATACAAGCGTTATAAGCTACCAGCGAGTCGATATCGGCCAACGTGGCACTTCGAAGGATCAATCCATCCCCCAGTTCGCGCGGGAGATTGCCTTCCTTGATTTTTCTGGGTTGCATGACTTTTCCTTTATACTGATCAAGGTCCGTGGAATTCGCACGTGAGGTAATTTAATCAACCAGGACACCCCGGATTCCTGTTTGATTGAATTATTTAAGCCAGTAACTTGAGCGAGTCTACCACCGGACTGGCTTGCGTCAAGCCTTGACCAAGCGTGCATCCGGATGCCAAGAAAGGCGAGGGGTCAGGTGATAATCGTCACTTACATAACAGAACACGTGTCCCTATGAATCTCTGAAGCGTTAAGGTATATCTAGGTTTGAAGCAAGCCGACTCGAGTGATGGCTATGTAATTAGCTTTAATCAGGGTGGAGGTTGAAGCCCTAGAAGAGCTTGTCAGAAATCAGAGCGATTGGAAGGAGGTAGAAATGACTAAACTGAGAACGATCGAGGATTTTTTATCGCAGAAGCGTCTAGCAATAGTTGGAGTATCACGAGATCCTCAGGATTTCACTCGAAAGGTGTTCAACGAGTTCCAGAAGCGCGGATATGAAGTCTTTCCAGTCAACCCCAAGACTAGCGAAATCGACGGCGCAAAGTGTTACCCACGCTTGCAGGAGATCGTTCCTACCGTAGATGGAGCCCTTTTAATGACCGTCCCCGGTGTCACCGATAAAATCGTACGCGATTGCAAAGAGGCTGGCATTCCGCGGGTCTGGATGCACCGGGGTGAGGGCATCGGAGCGGTAAGTGAGAGCGCCATCCTTTATTGCCAGGAGCAGGCCATCGAGGTGATAGCGGGCTTCTGCCCATTTATGTTCTTACCAAATACAGGGTTCTTCCATCGTTTGCACGGTTTCGTGAAGAAAGTGGGCGGAAATTATCCCAAATAACTTCCAAGATACCTTCCTGTACTGCATCTGGCGTAAGGGACAGCATACTAAATAGAAGTTAATTCCTATGCAAATCTCGTACACGCGACAAGAAGCGCAGTGCGACGCTAGCACAAAGCACTTTTCCAAAGATTAAGCCGTAATTGGGCCATAAACCCAGCTTATATGCATCTCATCAAACCAGAAGATATGAGTCAAGGTCGTGCATGCTTAAAATAGCGTCTAAGAAAATGATATTAAAAGCAGATAGATCAGTTAGCTGAGTCCAACCTCTAACTATCTATGAGCACTAGATCACTAAGTAAGCCTCCTATCTCGCAAGAAATTGGCAAACTCACCCTCAATCTAACCTACATACTGATTGTTCTAAATGTGTGTCGGGTTAGATGATCAAAAAAAAGATCGATGTGGTTAAGGCGCCTTAACCACGCTTTGAGATAGGGAGATCGTTTCGTGCTTGTGAAAGAATACCCAAGTAGACCCAATTGAAGCTGCGTACAGCGTTGCGGTAGCTAAGAAGAGTGGTGTGAAGCCGTAGGAAGCCTGCACCAGCCCCGATATATATGGTCCAACAGCCCAGCCCACCTGCCAGGCTAATTCGATCACGCTGTTAACGGTGCCTTGCTCTCTTTCTTGGATTTGTTGCATCGCGAAAGCGTGATACAAAGGGACTGCCATATTCATTAAAGTACCTCTCAGCAGGAAGCTTATCGACACCAACCAGAGAAATGGCGAGAAGCCCACCAACATCAAGAAAGCCAGACTACCCCCTTGGGTAAGCACCACAGCCCGGATTTTGCCCCCAAGTTTGGTTGCCAGGCGTGGGCCTATTACAGACCCTACCCCTGTCAATACAGCCGAAAGGCTGAAGAGCAGACCCAGCTGCTTATCCGGAAGTGAAAAGCGGTCCAGGAAGAAGACGTTCATATAGGGGATAAGAATTGCAGCCCCCAGACCGATCAACATGTTGGGGAGAGCCAGTTTGAGTGTAAGAGGACGCCGGAGGATCTGGGACAGCGCAGATTTGGGTTGCCCGTCAACATGTTGTTCCGGGCTGGTCTGAGGTTCCTTGATGAGTGTAAGAGGTATAAGGGTGAATAAGCTCATTACCACGCTGACCAACAAGACGGCTTGATAGGCAGCGGCACTGCGCGCAGGAACGGACAAGAGATTTCCAAAAAGACCCGGTAGCTGTCCGGCAAACAGGTTGCCGACTGCCCCCGAAAGAGTCATCACACCAAAATTCAAGCTGAATAGTAAGGTACGGTTATCTTCATCAGAGACTTTCATCATGAAGGGGGCCTGACTGAGGTAGTACAACATGTTTGCCAGACCGCCTAGAAAGGCCATCAACAAGATCAGCGTTGGACTACCCACTGAAACTTCAAGCCCCATACACACGATGGATACGGTCACGCCAACCAGCATGGCACGCTTGCGGCTGATGCGATCAGAGAGCATGCCAATGGGAATGCCGAGCAACAGGGCGCCTACAGAAGGCATTGCATTGACCAATCCTAGAAAGTCGCGCCCAAAACCGCGTTCTAGAATGAAGAAATTGAAGAACAGGTTCCAGGCGCTGAAAACGATGCCATCTATGATGGTGGCGATCAAAAAGAGGCGCGCTGAGCGGTTAAATGAACGGATTTGTGTTGTTAGTGAACCCGCAGGGTTAGAGAGCCGCATAGCTTAGATCTTTGGTTTCTGCAGGTGCCAGGAGGTAGCTTGTTCGAAAGCGTAAGCAGCCCGCAACACCTGCGCTTCAGCCCAGGGACGGGAAATGATTTGCAGCCCGATTGGCAACCCCGTGGAGGTTAAACCACAAGGTAATGATAGGGCCGGCAAACCGGTCAGGTTGAAGGGCGCAGTGAAGCGGGTGAGGATACCAGCCTGTTGCACGGCGTCGGGTCCGTGTAAGGATGGAGCCGCAATTGGAGTGGTGGGGGTCAATAAGATGTCATAATCTTCGAAGAACTGTTCGAACTGGCGTCGTATTAGAGTCTGCCTACGGCGCGCCAGGATATATTCAGTGGAAGAATAAGCTGCGCCCGATCGCAGGCGTTCTAAAACATCCGCGCCAAATCCTTCCGGTTGTCTCTGTAAGCGCTCAGCGTGAAAGGCGGCTGCGTCACTGGTGGTCATTAAGCCGTTCGCTTGGGCAGCCTCACGCCCGCCCGGGACATCGACCTGGCTGACCTGGGCGCCAAGATAGGTAAAGATACTCCCGGCGGCGCCCATGGCTTCCAATACCTCTCCATCAGCATTGGTGAAGAAGAGGTCGTTTGCCAGAGCTACACGCCAGCCATGGACACCGGCTTGCAAACCCTCGAGGTAGTCGTCGACCGGGCGGTCGGCTGAATAAGGGTCGAGCGGGTCATAGCCGCAGATAGATTGCAGAAGGATGGCGACATCAGATACGCGCCGGGCCATGGGACCAGCGTGATCCAGGTTCCAGCTGAGCGGGATCACGCCTCGCAGGCTGACGCGCCCATAGGTCGGCTTTAACCCTACTATGCCGCATAACGAGGCGGGGATACGGATGGAGCCGCCGGTATCAGTTCCCAAAGAAGCCAGGCACAATTCAGCCGCCAAGGCAGCCCCAGAACCACCAGACGAGCCTCCCGGCGATCGATCGAGCTGCCAGGGATTGTGACAGGCGCCAAAGTGGGGATTGTCGGTGGTGACACCCAGGGCGATTTCGTGCATGTTTAATTTTCCGAGACATACTACTCCAGCAGCATTCAACATCTGCATAACGGCGCAATCTGCCTGGGGGAGGTAATCGCTGAAGAATTTCGACCCCATAGTGGTGCGAATCCCGGCAGTCTCGTAGATATCCTTGATAGCAATTGGAATGCCGTGCAGCCTACCAAGATATTCACCGTGAGCGATGGCCTGCTCAGCTTCCCTGGCGCGGCGCAGTCCATCCTCGGCGGTAATGGTAATGAAGCTATTTAAACGAGGCTCCACATTTTGGATGCGTTCGAGGTGGGCCTGAGTCAATTCCACTGGCGAAACATCGCCCTGGGAGATTAATTTAGCGGCATCAGCCAGCGTCAATTCGGTTAATTTCATTTACGCCATGACCTCTTGGTTTGTTTTACTGACCATTTTATCCCTGGATAAAGGAAATGGACGAACTCGAGCGGTTCACCAGACATTTAGAGCAAGGCGCACGAAGCATCGAAATTATTGCCTTCTTACTATTCATCTCTCCGTATGGCATCAACCATTCAACAACTGCCCTAATGCTGCCCGTACCTGTTGTGAACTTTCGAAATGAATGGCGTGCATCCCTGTTTGCCCGGCCGCATCCACGTTTTCTGGGGTATCATCTATAAAAACGGCCTCGTCTGGTGCCACCCGCAGGCGATTAAGCGCCAACTGGTAAATGTGTGGGTCTGGTTTGGCAAAGCCGACTTCCGCCGAGATGATGATCTCGTCGAAGGCGTCTTCGATTTGCCAGGTTTGCCTGAGTTCCCGGCGGAGATCGTCCCAGGCGTTGCTGAGCAGGGCGGTCTTGTATTGGGGGCGCAAAGAACGGACGTAATCGACCAGAGCATCGTCCAGGATATCCCCACCCCAAAATGCGAGCGGCACTGAAGGGAATTCTTGGGCTGAGAGATTGAGTATCTTGCGAACGGCTTCCCAATGTTCTTGAGTAGTAATTTCTCCCAAGGTTGCCTGACGGGCGCTCTCCGATTCAAAAATCAAACGGTCAAGTTCGTCAGAAGTCACGCTCAGACGAGCGGCCAGCTTACAGCGAAAAGCGCGGTTCTCGGTGCGTACTATGACACCACCGAAGTCGAAAATAACTGCCCGAATTTTCACTTTGCTCCTTTGGGAATTCACCGATTGTGATCGATCATGGAGTCCCTTGGTCCTATCAAATAACACTATGCAGGCAATCGTAATTAGACGATTCACTCCCCATGCAGCTGATAGATAGGTTTGAAGGTGGGGTGAAGCCCCACCTTCAAACTCAAGAAACCTCTTTTTTATGAGGTATTATAGGCCGCTAAATTGTAAACTATTCTGAAGATCGAAATTGATCTCTAATCTTCCCGGTATACAACGCAGGGGATAAAAGTTCGCAGCCTTCGTCATTGTTTCTTATGTCCGGTAACACTATTCCCCGGCGATCTGCAAAGGTTTGCGATAGGTCGTATAGCGTTTATAAGGACGAAAACCAACGCTTTCATAAAGCCGTAGCGCACCATTGAGGTTCTGAGTATCGACGCCCAAGGCAGCCTCTGTCATGCCCATGTCTTTGAACATCTGCAAGCTGCGAGTGAGTAGAGCTCGCGCCAAGCCCTGCCTGCGCCATGGGCGCCGCACGGAGATACCTTCGGTATAACCCCGCTTGCGGCTGTATTCCTCGTTTTCTTTTTCATCGACGAAGTTTAACACCATCCCGGCTACCTGGTCACCATCCCAGGCGACTTTCCATAAATGGGGGTTGAAAATGGGTTCCTTTAACCAACGTTGGTACTCCTCTTCAGGAGCGGGTACAAAGCCCCAGTGATCGCGGAAAGCTTCCTGGCTGGCGTCCCAGATCGTGCGGTAGTGCTCAGAGAGAGATGACCTGATTTCAAGAACAGGCGGCATAGGGGTGATTTCGATAGGTTCCAGGAGTGATCTTTGCATAGAGAAGGCAAACCGGACAGCCTGGTACCCTTCGTTGAGTATCAAGGCATCTTTGCCCACCTCGCTGTCGGAAGTGAAAACTTCGAAGTAACAAGTTGTGGAAGTCTGGATCTGACCTGCTTCTATTAATTCCTCAGCGATACGCCGAAGACGAACTTCGTTATAGCGCAGCATCGCCCGCCCGATGCCCTTACGTCGCCATTCGGGGTGTAGGAAACAAAGATGGAACCCTAACCATTCGCCATCATCGTTAATGTTCCATTCAACTCGACTGTAAGCAATCACCTGGCCATTCATCTCGGCGAAGAGCATGTCCTTATAAGGGTCGCTATTATGTAAATGTTCGTAATAACGCGCAATGTCTTCTAAAGTATCTGAGCGCTCGATTTTGTCTATAGTTTTCGTAGCGTTGATGATCTCCAAAATATGAGCATAATCCTGTTCGCCACTAAAACCCCGGAATGAGAGTCCGGATAAAACCAGTTCATAAGGAAGATTTATGTTATCTATAAGTATTTCTTTCGTGTTCATATTATCTCCAAAATTTTATTGATCAGGACTTGGGCAGTTGAAGGATACCTCCGGGTTTAAGGATGGGCGAAGTCCGCCCAAACACCCGGGAGACATCTAACTGTCTAACTCCTATGGATAGTAATCGACTCTGTAATTGACACATTTATAAAATTACAGGTTCTTCGACCATTTCAGGCTCGGCACTACCCTCCGGCAGCTTGAATTTTAACCAGACAGGGATGATAGCCAACAAGCCAAGCCAGGCAGTCACGGAAAAAGGAAATTTAGGATTGATTCGTTCCCAGAGTTGAGCGCCAATGGCAGGAGCGGGGAGGGAGACCACTCCCAGGCTGGTGTTGAATAACCCAAAGGCAGTGCCGCGCACTTTTTCGGGTACTGCCTTGCTTATCAGCGATTGGTAAGCTGGCGACATCATACCCACACCCAAACCGAGCAGCGCCCAGGCAATTGCATAGCCCCAAAAACCGGCAACCCGCAAGAAAGTCAACAAGGCGGTGAACTGGAGCAAGAATCCCAAAACAATTGCCAGCCGCTCACCTTTCCTGTCAGCCAACCAGCCAGCCGGGATAGTGATGAGCATCATGAAGATGCCGAAAAACGATTCAAGCCAGCCAATCTGCTGGATCGTCAGACCGCCGATGTCTCCAAGGTAAAGCGGTAAGAGATTGAAGGACAGCGAGAAGGCCACATCGCGCACGCCATCTGTGAGTAAGATCCAGGTTACCAGACCCCCTGCCATGACCAATCCCATCATCATGCCAAGGTTGGCGCGCAGGCCAAGGAGGGTCAGCTTTTCGGGATTGGCTTCTTCGCCGCGGGCGGCCAGCCGGGCCATCACAACCCGAATGATCGTAGCCAGGGTATAAAGCAGGCCAGCGCAAACCAGCATGAACTTAAAGCCATAGGTATCGGCCAGCCAACCACCGAGAGGTGGACCAACCACCCCTACAACCATGAAAATGGTTTCGGTGATGCCAAAAACCCTGGCGCGGTTTTGCTCGGCGGATTGCTCGGCGATAAAAGCTCCGAAGCTGGGTCCAATCAGCGAACGCGTGACGGCCGAGAAGCCCTCACCCAGCAGCACCCATTGCCAGGTGGGTGCTAAGATCAGACCCACATATGAAAGCACGCCTGCCAAGCTTCCCATCGCAATGCTGCGTAATCGTCCCAATGAATCGGAAAGCCAGCCACCTAAGATCTGCAAGGCCAATGGCACTATCTGAGAAAGTGTGAAGAAAAAGCCAATCTGTATCACACTGGCATCTAATTCTTTCAGGTAGAGCGGCAGCAGCGGGCCATACATGTTTCCACCCACATTCGCCAGAACCATTGCCACCATGAACAGCATGAGCCATTTATTCAGCAAGGGTGCTTTTACGGTCAGGTTTTGAGTGTGGGCCTGAGCCAAGTCGCTTTCTGCCTGGGCTTCCACAGGCGATATCCCTTCAGATGTCATTTAGGATGCTCCCCAAGTTCAAGTCGAAAGTATATATTTGCGAGTTCTGGTCTAGCACCGACTTGCCACAGAAGGATCGGGTGTGTTGATTAGCCATTGCCAAGTTGAGAAATTGCGCGTCTGGCATAACGCTCGGCCAGGGTTAATACAGCCGTTCTCTTGGGTTCGATAAAGCGACTCAGGTCAATAGCTACATCACTCGATTTCAAGAATCTTAGCAAGCGCGTCGTGTGGGCGGCCTCTCGCAGCTTGCTGTACTGGTTTTGCATTAAGACGTAAACGGGATCGTAGGAAGTTGTTCCCGCTGATTGAGTGATGATTTGCGTCCGAATAATGGGTTTCTTGGATGCGGATATCCAGTCATCAATCATATCGATGGTAATCATGATGGGTTCCTTTCTTTCTCTCCGGGAAACCGCGCGTATAGATTTCTAACCGTTACGATGCAATTTTCCGGCGCGTTTAGCATAACGTTCAGCCAATTCGAAAACCCACAGTCCAACCGGGATGGCGATGAATCCCATAAGCAGGGTTGGCCAGATGTAAGGCCAGAGCTGGTTTGAGGCAAGACCTTCCAAGAATGCCCGGCGGGTACCATCCAGCACATAGGTGGCCGGACTGAACACTGCTAATTTTTGCAGGGTCACCGGCAAGACATTTACTGGGTAGTACACACCAGAAACCAGCAGCAACAGGGCGATAATGACATGTGTCATCTCAGCCCCTCGTTCGGGGAAAAGCAGAGGCAATATCGAGCCCATGATGCCCACTCCGACGAAGGATAGACTTCCGGTAATCAGCATTAGCGCGCCGCCAAGCAGATTAGCTTGACTCATATCGATATCAAACATTACAACAGTTACTACCATGATCACTCCGGTAAATAACAGGCTGTATAACACAGCGAAGAAGGTTTGCCCGGCCATGTGCGTAATCCGGTGGATGGGAGCCATCAGGGTGTATTCGATGGTACCTTCCCAGCGCTCGATGCTGATGACATCGGTGATCCAATAGAAGATCGATGAGAGGTAGCGCCACACCAAGGTGCCGATCACCAGGTATAGCACCAGGTAACGGCCATCAATATTCTGACCGCCGCCGATCTGTTCCATCCCCAGTCCAATGTAACTGACCGAGAGGCTGTTGGCGATGGAGTACACCAGCCAGACCAACTCCCAGGACCAGTAGCGCTTGACCAAGTTGGCGTTGCGCTCCATGAAGGCGTATGTTGCTCTAAACTCATGTACAAGTGTTGTCATGCTCATTTTTCAAATCCTTTCTGAAGACACCAATAAGAATCGGGTTCCCAGGTTTCCAATCTCTGCTCAAGGATTGCATTAACTGCCCTTCCCAGGCAAAGCCGGTTTTGCGGTCGGAGCGAAGAGTACGCCAAATGTGGATGCACAATCCATCAGGCCGACCTTAGAGAGCCTCTATTCAGGTGGTTTCATCCTTGACCAATTCCTTTCCAGTCAGCTCCAAGAACACCTCTTCGAGAGTAGGCTCGTGTCCGTTTTGTGGGATCATCTTCTTCAAGGCCTGCGGCGTGTCGAGCGCCACGATCCTTCCGCCATCGATGATTGCAATCCGATTACATAAGATATCGGCTTCCACCATATCGTGGGTGGTGAGCAGGATAGTGGTTCCGAAGTCGTGGTTCATTTCACGCACCACTGCCTGCACTTCCCGTTTGGAGCGGGGGTCCAAACCGGTGGTCGGTTCATCCAGCAACAAGATACGCGGCCGGGAGAGCAATGCTCTGGCGATGGCAACTTTCTGCTGCATACCCCGGGACATCTCTTCCATAGGTTGGTAGATAGAACGTTTCTCCAGGCCCAGGCGGGTCAAGATTTCCTGCACCCGGCGCTTGGTCTCGCGCCCTTCCATACCGTACAGACGGGCCCCATAGATCAGGTTTTCCATGGGTGAGAGCTTCTTGAAGAAGCTGGCCTCCACCGAGACGCGGTTGATCAATCGTTGAACTTGCATTGGCTGCCGTACCACGTCGTAGCCCATCACCCGGATGGCACCGCCATCCGGCAACAAAAGGGTGGCAATCAAGCGTATCAGAGTGGATTTGCCGGAACCATTGGGGCCTAATACCCCGAAGATCTCACCTTGGCGTACCGAAAACGAGACCCGGTCAACTGCTACAACAGCGGGTTTGTTCCCGTTCGTGCCGTTTTTTGTACGCCTCAATTGTTTCCAAAACGGGCCGGCGGGTTTTCCAAATTTTTTATAGGCATCTTTTATGATGATTGCATCAGACATCGCACACCTCCATATCCAAAAAAAATAAGCCACAGGGCACCCCTGTGGCCTGAAGATGGGTTCTGAGAGTTTAAAAACAAAACGGCCGCAGGGCTGGAATGCACCTGTGGCCGAAAAAAGGCATAATGCCGACTTACCGATCAATCACTAGGCGCACTCCGACAAGGCAATGCCAAACCGCTGACGCCAGCGGCATTGCGAGTCCGAATATAGCTGTTGAAGAAAAGGTCTGACATTAAGTGCGTCTCCTAGTCAGGGATTTGATTGTGGGAGTCTATCATGAGATTTGGGATCGGTCAAGGCATTAATCGCAGATTAATGTACTCCAATACGGTGGGATTTTCAATCTACCGCAAAAGAAGATCGCCCAAGACCCGCAACCCAGTTTTTTGGCTGTGCTGAAGCAAAGGAAGGAATAAATTGTGGCTATAGCTAGGTGTGGCATTAAGCTGGTATTGGTCGATAATCTCTCCTTGGCGGTTGATGAACTGGAAGGTGAGGCGATCTTCAGTGGCTTCAACCAGCATGGCGCCATAATCCTGATTGTAGCGCACCTGGCTGCCAGGAACTGGGGTATGAAAATTATATTTCGATTTGCCGCCCAGTCCGTTAATGAAGTAAGGAAAGCCGTTCAATTCGATACGTTCGTAAGTGTGGTCGTGACCGGAGAGGACCGCGGTTGCGCCCCAGGCCTGGAAGGGCCACTGCATCCACTGGATGTTGCCATGCTCTCCAGAGGAATAGGGAGGATGGTGCATGTAAACTATTTTCCAGGGCGCGTTGGAGGCAGCCAAACGGCTAGCGAGCCAGGCAGCCTGTATCGAGCTGCTGCCAACCCCATCGGGCTCGTGAGAATCGCTGTCCAATGCAAAAAAGTGGACAGGTCCCCATACAAAATCATAATAGCGCTCGTTTCCGGGCAGTGTGAAGTAGTCAAGATAAGGCTGAGCTCCCGAGGAGACCCAATCATGATTGCCTAAGGAAGGGAAAAAGCGGTTGTCCTCAGCGCCATCTCCGTAAGTGCCAAGGTAGGGTGAGATAAAAGCGTGGTAGAACTGACCGATGTTGTCATCGATAGTGGCTGCGCTCCCGCTGGGATAATTATTATCCCCGGTTGTAATAATGAAGTCCGGAGCCCAGCTGCTGACCAGGTTGGCTACATCGGCTTCGTTCTGGCTACCGCTACCATAATCGCCGATCACGGCAAAACGAAGCGTAGCAGTAGCAGTGACAGTTGCTGGTAAGCCAGGTGTGAGGGCGGGGGAGGGTGAAGCTGTGGTGGTCTCAGTCGGAGAGGGGGTTATGGTTGGAATATCATTGAGGGTAGGCTGAAGGAGCAGCGTTGGCGTTGTCGTTATTTGAGGCAGTGGCGTACCCGAGCCTGCTAAAGGCTGGGCAGGGTTACAGGCAGCCATCACAATCGTAATTAAAAATATGCACAGAGGAGCCATGCTGTTTCTCCTTGATACGAGGAATGAGCCCATAATCTTCTGTTTATTTCTTATCCAGCCGATAAACCGTCCCCTGGTGGTCAAGTAAGTAAACCTCACCGGTCTGGTCTTCACCGAAAGAAGTAATGTTTGCTACGCCTTCAAAGAGAAGCTCATTTTGCCAGGAGCCATCTGGCGCACGTCTCAAGCCCCAAACATTGCCTGAGCAGTAATCGCCGAATAAATAGATACCCTGCCAGGCAGGTAGATTGGTTCCGCGATAAACAAACCCTCCTGTCACCGAGCAGCCTTGAGAATGGTCATATTCCGTAACGGGATCAGTCAAATTCAGGTTGGCGGAGGGTGTGCCTTGATAGGAATGAAAGCCTTCCCGGTAATTCCAGCCAAAGTTAGAGCTACCCGGGCTGTTGGTTGGCAGGAAATCGATCTCCTCCCACTTTGACTGTCCAACATCTCCAATATAAAGGTCACCTGTTGAGCGGTCGAAGGAGAAACGCCAGGGATTGCGCAATCCATAAGCCCAGATTTCTGGCAGGCCTCCACCGTTTCCGAAAGGGTTATCCGCAGGGATGGCGTATGGGTCGCCATGATCGACATCCAGGCGGAGGATTTTTCCGAGCAGGGTGTCCAAGGATTGGGCGTTGCCTTGCGGGTCTCCGGCGGAACCGCCATCACCTAAACCAAGGTAAAGGTAGCTATCCGGTCCAAAAGCTAGCATGCCGCCGTTATGATTCGCATACGGTTGCGCCACCCTCAGCAAAATCTTTTCGCTGGCTGGATCAGCCAGGTCTGGGTTGTCAGAGACATGAAATCGAGCGATGACCGTATTGCCGTTGAGATCGGTGTAGTTGATGAAGAAGAAGCCATTTTCAGCATAATGGGGGTGGAAGGCGATGCCTAACAAACCCTGCTCAAGCCCGCTCGAACCTACTCTCTCGTGGATATCCAGAAATGGGTCGGGAGCCAACTCACCACCCTTGATCAGGCGGATTTTCCCACTTTGCTCCAATACGAACAACCGACCAGAAACATCGTCAGAGTTAATCAGACCTACCGGCTTGTCCAATCCAGATACGAAAGCATGCCACTCATACCCGGAAGGGTCAGGCAGGGAAGCTGGGGTAATACCTTCGGGGGTCTGTGTGACCGTATTTGTAGAGGAGGCTGGCGGTGTGGTAGGAGGTGGGGAGATTGTTGGGGATTGCGGGAGAGCAGGAAAGGCCCCGGTTTCACTGAGCGGTTCTGGGCTGGTGGCACTTTTGGAGGGCGTCTGAATCGCTGAAGTGATTTGGTTTTGAATGGATGATGAGGTTGAGAGGGGCTGTTCTTCTGAAGAACCAGGCGAACAACCCAGAAGCGTCCCGATGAGGAAGGATATGGCGACGAGGCCTCCAAAACTGCGAGGGCAACTAAAAAAACGATTTACCGAAAGTCGAATCCTTGGCTCATTGCTCATCCCGGAATTCAGCCTCAATTACATCATCATGGGTACTATCATCTTGGGGATCATGCCACTGACCTGGGATGGTGCGAGTGAGTTCAGCCATATGTTCAGCGACTACTTCCGGCGGGCAAAGCTCCACAAATAAATATAAGCCCAACCAGATCACTGCAGCGTCGTCAATTGGCCCTGGGGCGAGGTCAGGGAAGATCAGATAGACGAATGACCCAAGAGGGATAAATTTGAGGAGAATATTGACGCGCGGGTCAGCCATGAGTTGCAGGATGAGCTTGACCCGCATCGCCAAATCTTGAAAGACATTGCCTTTATGAGGCGTTATGGTACGATCATCTTTATCCGGCATGTTACCTCCAATTCGAGGCATTATACTATAGCCCGATCTGCGAAAATCCACCTTTCCACTTCAAGGCTTTATCTCGAATAGCTCGCCGGCGCTATTGCCTTGTACCTCTGGGAAGTAAAACTGCCAAGCCCGGGCTGGCAAAACCCGGAATTCGCCTGCTTGCAGGGCGACCAGGGTGTAAGTCAGCTGATAAGTTCCGGGAGGTAGACTGCTGGCAGCCCAGGCGATATGGTCGTCGAAGATTTGTGGTGTGCTGAAGTACCACCAACCCCAGCCATCCAGGAAAGGCAGCTGCGGGTCGAAACTGGGGGCGGACCCCTGCTGGCTGGTCTTTAAGCTGACATCCAGGATTTCAGATCCGGCGGGAATGTAATCTTCTACCAGCAGGTAGTAAGCTGTTTCCGGTACGGTCAAGGTCAGACGGACATTCACCATTTCACCAGCCTTGACGAGATGAATGGGAGTGCAGTTCTGTTGGGGACATTCGTCTGCTGCGGGGTAGTAATCCCGGGAGAGGCTAATGCCCTGGTCGAGTGGCACCACGCCTTCGACGGGGCGGTCGACGCTGAGGCGAGCAGTGTAATACAACTTGCCAGGTCCGGAGTCTCTTTGGATGATGAGGGCATTGGGTGCATGCGGGTAAAGCTGGCTGATAGGCACCTGGGCGTTAATGGGAGTCAGTTGAGTCTCAACGGTTGCTTGTCCATTAGCAAGGGGATCGTCGTTAAGCCTGGCCTCAAAATTGAAATCGCCGCCTAATTCACCAGTGCCCTTCATGACCTGGGCTAATGCCATCAACGCCCAGGCGTTATCATATGTGGAAGTCCACCCGCCGGAAGGGCGGCGTTGAGCCATCAAATAACGCAGGCTATCAGCAACAAGAGGGGAAGCTGGATTTTGCTGAGCCAAAGTGTATAAGATCACAGCAGTGGTGAAAACTGGCGTGCTCATATTTCGCCAATCAGGTTCCCGGTCTTCCCAATGCGACCCTGTAGCAGAACGTATCGCTTTGGTCTCAAGATCTGATAGCAACGTTTGAGCGCGCTCGTCTCCCGGGGAGAGGTTTTCTATGGTGAGAGCCAATAAAGCTTGGGCCCAAGGGTTGAGTTCCAGGCGGGATTCATAAAGAGCTGCGGCGCTACCAAGATCTCCTGCGCCGGCTACGGCTAGCGCGTAGTGTTCGAAGGCCAACCTATCGAATTGCCAGGCTTGACTGAGCATCTGTGGCGCTGGCAAACCTGCCTGTAAGAAGCTTATGGCTTTTTGGATTGCAGCGCGGTCAAAAGTTATCCCGGCGTCGTGGGTGCGGCTTAAACCAAAGAGCACATAGGCTGTGAAGTAGGCATCGCTCTGCTGGTTTTGCCACCAACCCCAGCCGCCGTCCTCATTTTGTCGGGAGAGCAGTTGGGTAAGACTTTCATCCAGTGTTTGATCCAAACGGATTTGCAGGGCAGGAGCTTCCAGGCTGAAATCCTGTAACATGCGCAATGTTTCCAGATTGGGCAGAAAACGTGAAAGCACCTGCTCTGTACAGGCATAGGGATAGTTTTCGAGGGCTTCCAGGGCGGTTGTCATCGCGGCGGCAAGTGAGGGGGCCAGCTCCAGGGTTAATTGCCCGCTTTGAGGATCAAAAGAACGTGGTAGGCTGAGAAGTTCAAGCCGCTCGCCTGCCTGATCGATGGTACCAGCGGTTCCAAAAGTCTGTGGAGCAGTAAAGCGCAATACAGGCAAGGCACCCCCAGTTGGTCGAGCCGCGTCTTCTAACTCGCCAGCCTGCACAGTGAAAACCAAGTCGATACTTGGCACATCCTGGGATATTCCCCACCATTCCAGGCGGTGGCGACCACCTGCGGACAAACTCACCGGTTGCGAGGCAGTGTTGGGGTCGTCGAGGTCGAATCCACTGGCCTGTAAGGAGACCTTGCCTTGCAGATCACTATCAGTGTTATTTTGCACAACAGCTGCCAATAAAGCATGGTCACCTACCACCAAGAAGCGGGGCGTGACCGGCCGGATCAACAGATCTTTGGTGGAAACGATCTGTGCCTCAGCCTGACCAACTTGCGTATCGGTGGTCAATCCTCGCAGATCGACCTGCCAGGTTGTAAGATTATCAGGCAGTGTCATAGTGACTTGCGCCTCACCGTTTTCATCGGTGAGGATGTCAGCATTCCAGAAGGCTGTGTCAGGAAACGTCTGGCGGATGACCGGTGGGGGCAGCAGCTCGCCACCCCCGCCCCCGCCGATCCCTTCAGGCGCGATAGCGCGCCGTTGTGAGTAGACGGCTAAGTCTAGCCCGGTGCGCACGCCTAGAGGTTGGTTGCCGTAGAAGGCCGGTAATATTTCTTCGGAGTTGGTATCGGCCAACGTCAGGACTGCCAGATCCACGACCGAGAGCGAAAATTCGCCACTGACGGGATTTCCCTGAGCATCGCTGAGACGGGTGTCAAAATTGATAGTCCCCCCCGGGCTGCTGCGTTGTGGATCGCTCGTCAAAGATACCCGCAAGGTTTGTGCGACCGGTTCCACAGCTAAATTGAGATATCCCTGGCGGAAGTCTGGTCCCTCACCAGCATAACCTTTCAAAAGAGTGACGGCGAGGTATACATTAGGAGCATCTTGATCATCGAGAGGCAAGGAATAATTCAGTCCCTGTTCATCTAACCTCAGCACTTCGTGATGGAACACCACGCCCCTTTCCACGGTCACCAGGGCAAGAGCCCCCTGACCGAGGGGGTTGGGGATAAACACCTGGGCGGTGTCACCAGGTTTGTACACCAGCCGATCGGCGGTTAACCGCAGGCGCTGGTTAGGTAAGTTAGGCCAGACAGCCTCGCCTGGCCCCGCTACCCAAAGCAGAATCTGGCTTTCAGCGCCCCGTTCGGTTTGCTCAAATCCGTATACAGCCAGCTGATAGGTGCCTGGATCAGGGGGTGTAAAAGCTAAGCGGGCGACACCATCCGGTCCGGTAGTGAAATCGGCGCTGCCAATCGGTGTGTAATGGGGAATATAAGTCGGGAAGGGTTTCACATCGCCGGGCTTCGGGTCTATGCGGTCCCAGACGACCTTTTGGAAATTGGCGCGTAGGGTGCGTTCACCCGCCGGGTTCAACTCCCAATCGACCACCTGAACTTCGAATCCGATTTCAACGTCAGCCCGACCGACCCAGGTGTCAGGTTGCAGGCCAATGTAGAAATCTGCCGGATTCACCAATACACTGGCCCGGGCGCTGACTGGAAAGCCACTTTCGTCCTCAGCCGTGACCTCCAGGGTATATTTTTGGCGGCCCAGATGTGAAGAGCCATCACTTGTTGAAGTGGCAAACTCAAGATTCAAAAGACCGCCTGGGTCGGTCTGCGCTTGCCCTTCTGACACCAGATCTCCAAATTGACCCAGTGAAAACCTGGCATACGGATCCAACCAGCTAGAATCGGACAATCCGACCTGGTAGCCGGGCAATTGAAAATCCGCAGGCGCTTCGTACAATGACCATTTCACCGCCAGGTTCCCAGCGGGCGCGTCGAAGAAGTAACGCGCCGCCACCGTGACGGTCAAAGGATCACCTGCCAGGATTTGATCTGTGGCAGGCGTAATATTCAGGTTTATCTCAGGTTTGCGATACTCGGCTACCTGGAAGTTAATCGTGCTGAGATACGTATCTTCACTGGAAAGACGGTATAAACCTAATGAGGCGCCTTCAGGTATGGTGTAGGAACCGTGAACCGTGCCAAAGGCAGAAAGAGGCAGATCAAAGCTTTCGATTTTTTCACCCGCATCGTTATAGAGCGAGAGAGTCAAGTTGGACTGATCGACCAAAGAATATCGTCCATTAAAAGCCTGGCGAAAGACCCCCCGAAAATAGACTGTCTGTCCGGGGCGGTAGATTGGCCGGTCTGTATACAGGTAGGTCTCGAGCCTGGGAGGGGTATAATCGGTAGATATCCCAAAGTTCCAGCCCTCTAACCCCTGATCCCAATTTGATAATGCCAAGGCGAAATCATCCTCGCCAGGTTCCCCCAGTACAGCAAAACTTGTGCTGTAAGGGTCCTTTTGGGGAGGGATGGAGGCCTTAAAAACGCCATCGCTATCCGTCGAACCAGACGCCAGGAGGGTGCCATCTTCGGCGTAAATCGCGATAGGAGCGTCTATAACCGGTGTGCCTTCGCGCAAATCCACTACCCAAACCAAGGCATCGGTTGCGCTTAATTTAAAGGTCAAATGCAAGTCGCTTACCACCAACAAGTACGGTCCGGGGTAAATCTGTCCGTTCTCGAGATTGAACTTTAGGTAGTAAAGACCCGGGGTTAATGACCCGCTCCCTAAAGAAAGCGGGATATCTACAGCTTGGGTGCGGTTGGTGGGCAGATCCAGGGTTCGCGCAATGGTGCGTTGATTCTCCGGTTGGTAAGACTGGCGCAGCTGGTAACCTCCTGGAGCGATCATGCCCATGAAGTCGGTCATAGGTAGCTTTCCTAAAGAAAGCGAGAGGTCAGATAGGTTGGTGGCCTGGACTCTCAGGCTGGATTCCTGAGGGGTGATGAACAAGATGTCAGATCCGGACGAAACTATGAGATTGGGGTCTAGTGGTTGGGTGTGAAAATTTAGAGTGAATTCCTTACCCAAACGCCCATACCAAGCGTCGGGCAAGTTGGGGGAGATGATCAGGGTATATGCCGAAGAGGGCTCGAAGCTGGCAGTTAACCTCAAAGTTCGCCCATCGTCATCTGTGTACGCTCGCAGATTGGGCACCTCAGGTTCGAAGGTGATAAACTGCAGCACATCTTTGGACTGGATGGGGGCGTCGAAATAGATGTTCACCGCGGCGTAAACATTCCCCAAACCTCCCTGGAGAGGTTCGCTTCCGAGAACCCGCAGGGGTGGCGCTGTCCGAAAGCTGCTGCGCCACCCAGAAAGCAGAGAAGTGCCCGCGCTGGTTTGGGCCTGCTCATCCAAGACAATTGTATATACCGTATTGCGCTTTAGAAGATTTCTAGGGTTGAAGGTCAGTATAGTGGCATCTTGGTTCCATGAGAATTGACCATCCAGCGCCTTTGAGTTCGGATCTAAGAGCGTGAAATAGCCCTCCACACTGTTCGCGTCCATTGGCTGGTTGAAAGTGAGGTTTACATCACTGTCCAGATGCACGCCTTCGGAACCAGAGTCTGGAACTACTGAGAGGAGCCGAGCAGGCAAGGTCGTAAAAGCCCAGGATGCAGGGTTTTCCAGGGGACCACCTGCTGCGCTGGTCAGGTCTGGGTTAATACGAACCGTGTAGGTTCTGCCGCCAGCCAGGGCCGGTTTTGGATAGAAAATATAAGTGCTGGTGTTGATCCACTCTGCCTGCCCATCAGAAGCAGGCATCAGGGTGAATGCCTGGGGGAGAGATTCCGGGTTGGCTCCCAATGGAACCACAGGTTGGTTAAAGGCGGCCACAATAGCCGAAGTTGGATTGACATTTTGAGTTTCAGGTTCAGGTAATCGTTGGGATAGACGCAGAAATCCGACTGTCTGGAATTTGAGGTTGACGGGTTTGACCAGTGCAAGGCCATTGGTCGCTTTGGCGAGAGTGCTGAAGCCGATCTCGAGTTGAGAATCAGGGAGTAATGGGCTCCCAGGCTCATAAGTAAGGGTGGCCTCATCGACCCATTTAATCTGACCAGGTGGTCCGGTAAAAGCGCTTTCCACGGAAGCCTGGTCCATTGCTTGGTTGAAATAAAGCGTGATCGGGGCGTGCAGCGAAATTCCCTGGTTGGGACCCGGATCACTTTCCACGAGGGCAGGAGGTAGAGGGTTTGGAGTAGGCGTGGGTGGGGGAGGGGGTGCCTCCGTGACGATTTCGCCACCGCCTTGGGTTGGGGTAGGCGGGAGCGGGGTATTCCCAGTCACGAAAGGCAATGAACAGGCTAGAGAGAGGCTGATCAGGATAAAAGGTATTATGCGTAGAAGGTGCTGCGAGTGGCGGTTGGGCATAACAGCTCTCCTATAAAGGAGACGAATAACCAGGGCTACAGGTTCCTTGGTGGGGATTATACACGATGCCAGGTGAGGCGGAAAATTACGGGTCAGGCAAGGATGACCTTATACTTTTTCCAAGCCTTTCTCCAAATCGTCAAGGATATCTTCGATGTTTTCCACACCTACAGAAAAACGCACCAGGCCGTCAGTGATACCCATGTTGATACGCTCGCTGGGCGGGACGCTGCTGTGGGTCATGCTGGCAGGATGCTGGATCAAGCTATCCACATTACCCAGGCTGACTGCCAAGGTAGCCACATGAAGATTGTTCATCAAGGTTTCGCCGGCTATTAAACCCCCGGTGAGCTCAAACGATAACATGCCGCCGTAATGAAGCATTTGTTTTTGCGCAATATGATGACCCCGATTGCTTTCCAGACCAGGATAATGTACTGCTGCTACTTTAGGATGGGATTCAAGGTAACGGGCCACAGCCATAGCGTTATCACAATGTCGTTGCATCCGCAATTCGAAAGTTTTTAAACCCATGTTGGCCAACCAGGAATCGAAGGGGCTTGGCGCCGCGCCCAGCGTCTTCATCATCAAAGCAAGATCCTTGTGGATAAAGTCAAGATGAGGACTTACCACAACACCTCCAATGATCACTCCGTGGCCAGATAGATACTTCGTGGTCGAATGAAGCACGGCATCAGCCCCCAGAGCCAATGGTCGCTGGCAATAAGGGGTAGCAAAAGTGTTATCTACCATCAACCAACACCCATGTTGATGTGCGATTTCAGCCGCGGCTGCCAGGTCAACCACCAGCATGGTGGGATTGGCGGGCGTCTCCGCGTAAGCCAGGACAGCTTCAGGATGAGCCCTGAATGCGGCTTGCCAGCCCGCGGGAGTGGTATCTTTTAGCCAAACCACGTTAATGCCAAGCCGGGGTGCCATTTCATTAAAGAAGTTATAAGCGTTACTGTATAAGGACTGCTGGACGATAAGGGTCTCGCCTACTTTGGCGCGCCCCAGAACGGCAGCAGAAATGGCGGCCATACCGGAGGAAAACGCCTTTCCAGCGACAACCTGGTCCAATGGTTCGCCTGGACGGGTTCTCATCAAGTCTAAACTCTCTAATAAGGCGATTTTGCGGGCATAGTGAAGAGGGTTCGGGTTGGTTGTACGAGTATAGGTATAGCCAGGTTGCTCGCCCTTATAGATAGCTGCTCCTGTAGCTGTGTCTGGGAAACTAAAAGTAGCGGTCTGGTAAATGGGAGTCACATGGGCGTGTTTGGGGTCACGGCCTTCACCGTAATGCAATACCAGAGTGCTTAACCCCTGTAAGTTTGAATTTTCAGTCATAGGGCTCTCCTTAACGATCCTCGAAATCACGGAGAGGGTATTATACGCCTCATGGGTGGGTACTGCTGGTAAAGCTAAAAGGCAAATGCTTCGTTTTCTTAATGGGCCGTATTTGGTACAATTAACCGACTGGTTGGGGAACCCAACCAGTTTTCAAAACGTTTGAGTCGTATCTATGAGAAACTATTCGTCAACAACTGCTCTCCGGCGACCTCTGGACATCCTTCCCCAGATTCTGGCCGCGCTGCTAGGTGGTGCCGTCATTTTCGTAATTGCATTGGGTGCCCTTGCTATTGGTTTTGAGGTTTACTTTGCAGGCCGGATATATCCTGGTTTTTCGGTGGTAGGTATAGACCTGTCAGGTTTAAAACCAAAAGAAGCTGCCACGCGGTTGCAAAACCAGCTCGAATATCCAGAACACGGCCGCATTTTATTACGAAGGGAAGGAAAAATTTGGTTGGCTACGCCGGCAGATGTGGGATTCTATTTAGACCCAGAATCAACCGCCCTTTCGGCGTATCGTCAAGGGCGTCAGGGGAACCTGGTTGTGCGTTTATGGACACAATTCACAACCTGGTATTACGGAAAAGGGATAACGCCCCAATACGTTTTTGACGAACGAGTGGCCTACAATTATCTCAAAGACGTCGCAGACCAGATTGATCTCCCTGCACTGGAGGCCTCTCTGAGTGTGGATGGCGTGAATGTGGTGGTCACCCCAGGACAGATCGGTCGCACCCTAGATATTCCGGCTTCGCTTGAGATGCTCAGGAAGCAGTTGCAAACGTTGCAGGATGGGGAAGTTGCCTTGACCGTCTCAGAAATCAAACCAGCTATAATTGACGTTAGCGAGCAGGCCGCCCTGGCCCGCCAGATTTTGAGCGACTCTTTGACTTTGGTCGTTCCCGGAGAAAGCAAGGCTGATGCAGGTCCTTGGATATTCAAGCCAGAGGACCTGGCGAGCATGTTGACCATCGAGCGTGTGCCTTCACCTGAAGGGGACCGCTATCAGGTTGGGTTGCAAGAAGAGGCTTTGCGATCTTTCTTAGAGGGAATTGCACCCGAACTGGTTCGGAACAAACAAAATGCCCGCTTTATCTTTAACGATGACAACCGTCAATTGGAGCTCATCCAGCCGGCAGTCATTGGCCGCAGCCTGGATATTGAAACCACTATCCAGGCAATTAACCAGAAATTACTGGCCGGTGATCACCATATTTCTCTAGATATGGCTTATTCCGAGCCTGAAATAGGGGACGACGCCACAGCCGAACAGCTCGGCATCCGAGATCTGGTAAGTGTACAGACCTCATATTTCTACGGCTCGAGTGCCGATCGCATTCAAAACATACAGACAGCTGCTGGCAGGTTTCATGGCTTACTGGTGCCCCCAGGTGGGACTTTTTCGATGGCCGATGTCTTGGGAGATGTCAGCCTGAACAACGGTTATGCAGAGGCCTTGATCATTTTTGGGAATCGTACCATCAAAGGTGTGGGTGGCGGCGTTTGCCAGGTGAGCACCACCCTGTTCCGCACGGTGTTCTTTGGGGGCTATCCGGTTGTGGAACGGCATCCGCATGCTTACAGGGTGTACTACTACGAGCTGCGTGCAGATGGGAGTGTAAACACCAGTCTGGCAGGTTTAGACGCGACTGTATATGTACCGCTAGTGGATTTCAAATTCATCAATGACTCGCCGGGCTGGCTTTTAATGGAAACCTATGTCAACCCGGCGGGGCGCTCCCTGACGTGGAAATTCTATGCCACCTCCGACGGACGCCAGGTAGATTGGGAAACCAGTGGTTTGATGAATAAGGAAGAGCCCCCAGATCCACTTTATGAGGAGAATCCCGACCTGTCAAAAGGGGAAATCAAACAGGTAGATTGGGAAGTGGAAGGAGCCGATGTGAGCATCACTCGCACGGTCACGCGCAATGGCGAGGTGCTCTTCAAGGACACATTTGACACCCATTACATGCCGTGGCGATCGGTGTACCAGTATGGTTCTGGAACCAAAGGCATGCCTCCTGATCAGGATAAGCAGGATAAAAATAAAAACAAAGACAAATAAGCGCTATACCCGCTAATCTGATCTTTCAACTATCTCTAGCTCAACTGCCAATCCTCATACGAAAGCGGCTTCCCGTTTTCCATATAGGGTTTGAAGGAATCAAGCACCCATTATTTTGCATCCCAAACCCCATCGGTTTGACGGAGACAACTGCCAGTCCTAGCAGGTGAGGATGGAACTGTGGGTGAAGATCTAGCGTTTGGTTGGGTTCGAGAGGCTTTATTCCGGGATGGCGGCTTGGATTTGCACCGGAGCCGCACGTTTTGTATAACGTTGCATCCAAAACAAAGCCAATAGCATAACCAGCAGAACCGGCAGGTTGAGCAGGTTCAGCAGGGTCCAATTGGTGCGGAAGATCACCGTTCCGGCGGATAAAGAGGTAAAGGCCTGGATTGTGAATATCATGAAATCATTGGCAGCCTGTGCGTTAAAACGCTCTCCCAGGCGATAGCTCTGGGTTAGCAGGGTGGTGCCTCCTATGAAAAGGAAATTCCAGCCAATCCCCAGCAGGATCAGGGCGCTCCAATAATTCAGCATGCTGCGACTGGATATGGCCAGCAGGACGCATACCAGCATGCTGAGGGCACCACTTGCGGCTACCTTAAGAGGGCCAAAGCGGGTGGTGAGAAAACCGGTCACCAGGGAAGGAAGGTACATAGCGATGATATGGCTTTGAATCACCGTAGTAGTCTGGTCGATAGAAAGCTTATCGATGACGTGCATGCTGATGGGCGTAGCGATCATGATGAAGGTCATAACTCCGTAACCGACCACTCCAGCCAAAACGGCAACCAGATATGACCGCAGCCACCTTCGCCGTGGAAAATATCGAGAAAACCGTTGACGAATTGTCTGCCAGAGGCGTGAAATTCGAACAATACGATATGGGGGATATCAAGACTGACGCACGCGGGATTGCCACTATTGGAACCAACAAATCAGCCTGGTTTAAAGACACCGAAGGTAACATCCTGGCCTTGGTCGCCATGTAACCTGCCTTATGCCGGGCTGAGACTCAATCGTTTTCTGCGATGATCCGAAACCAAGGTTGCTCCCCCGGCCCATCTGGGTGACCGACATCCGGATACAGTTTGTCGTTCACCAGGCGGTAAAAGGGAGTCCTGCGGGGCCATTCTGGATGCCCAACATCTGGATAGAGTTTATCATTTAAGATGAAGTACCAGGGTTTCGACTTCTCCCCCTTGGGATGGCCGTAGTCAGGATAAAGCTGGCCTTCCACCAAGCGGAACCAGGGAACGACCCTCTGCCCCTGTGGATGTCCGCAATCGGGGAAGACTTTCTTCATGCTGCTACCTGAGCACCGGTTGCCCTTCGCTCAATTGAATTATATCTCGATCTTTGGGAATCCCCGTGGTAAAGGTTAGATATGGGGGTGTTGGGCGGGTTGCGCCTGCCCAACACCCCCATATATCTACCCCATCACGGCAAATCCCAGAGAGCCTTATATCTCAGGGTTTCAACCCGCAGCAGGCCTCTTTAAAGGGGTTGGCTTGTCCAGTCATTATCGGTATGGAGGATACAAATACTTGATCGCAATCATGCAGGCAGCAGAAATGCGATCCCCTGGCTTTTCCTTTGTTTGGGATATCATTGCAAAGCCATCTGATATATAATTCGGGGAGGAGGGCAGCAGCCATGCAAAATAAATATCAATCAAAATGGATTTGGGGGGCCGTAATTTTCTCCGTGGTCTTTCTGGTAGGGGCATGCCAGCTGTTTTCACCATCGCCGGCAACCCCAACATCACCTGGCACCCCGGCCGGTTCAGAGACCTTTGAATCCGCCACCATTCCACCTCCAGTGGAGACCCCAAGCGCAGAGGCAACCATAGCGCCATCGCCGGTCGCCATACCTACCAGCCTTATGCCGGCCTTTGCACCATACCAGGAATCGCCCGTGGAGGTCGTCCCGGTTATGTACCAGGAGCCGGTGGCGGCAGATCTAAGCAATGTCCGTAACCCCTTCATTTTATCGGATCTCCATCTCCAAAGTTTGAAGCGAGATGGTTTTGTGGTCACCCCCGGTACAGAAAAGGAATTCTTCACCCTGTACGAGAAAGCCCGCTACGATAACCTGCCGGTCTTTGTCACCAGTGATTCACTATTGCACGTTTACCATTTGCTGTTCGATAAGGTGCTTCGCACTTCCGAGGTCGAGCATTTTATTCCACTTCTGCGCGACCTCAATCAAGCCGTGCTGGCAGAAAGCGAGCGCCAGTATCAGGCACTCCAGAGCACTGCCTGGGAAGACCCCGCCCGGCGCACGGTA
Source organism: Anaerolineales bacterium (assembly GCA_034430155.1). Taxonomy (GTDB): domain Bacteria; phylum Chloroflexota; class Anaerolineae; order Anaerolineales; family UBA4823; genus DAOUET01. The sequence goes on along the minus strand of DAOUET010000069.1, from coordinate 3,897 downwards.
GCTTTCGTGGCGGTCGCCAGTAAATTGCTAGACCCTTCCGTTCAAACCCCGGCCTATGCAGCCGACCTTGTCCAGGCAGAGCTGGCACAGATCGAGGCTGCCGCTGGCATCTTGCCTTCACCTTTGTTCCCAGGATTAGAGTTTGGCGAAGATTATACCCAGTACATCCCGCGGGGCCATTACACCCGCAGCGAAGAGCTGAAAGCTTATTTCAAGAGCATGATGTGGTACGGGCGAATGACCTTCCGTTTGAAAACCAAGGATCCAGAGGTTGGGCGGTCTGAGACTCGTTCGGCTTTGTTGTTGGTAAAGGCGATTGCCAATGCCCAGGTGAATGGCAAGCCAGCCCTGGAAGCCTGGATGGATCTCTATAGCCCAACTGTCTTCTTCGTCGGGCGGAGTGACGACCTGACCGTGCTCCAGTACCGGGATGTAATGGATAGCATCTACGGTCCGGGTGTGGCGGTTACTTCCCTGGTGGATGAAGCCAAGTTGGATGAATTCATCCAACTGGCTGACAAGTTGCCTCCGCCAAAGATCCTGGGGATCGTCATCATGGATACCGACAATATTGAAGAAACCACCAAGGGTATGCGCTTTATGGGCCAGCGTTTCGTGCCAGATGCTTATATATTTCGCCAGCTAATTTACCGTAACGTAGGCACACCAGAGAACCGGCGTGGACTCCCCAAAGGTCTGGATATTCTGGCTGCCATGGGTTCTGAGCGCGCTTACCAGCTGTTGGACCAGATGGGTGAGACCAGCTATGAAAATTACCCCCAGCAGATGGGAAAAATGCGGGCCTGGACCTCCAGTTTAACGCAAGCAGATTGGACTGAGACACTTTACAATACCTGGTTGTACAGCTTCCACCCACTGTTGGAAGTTCCGGGCGATGGCTATCCAGCTTTTATGCTGTCGCCGGCCTGGTTAGACAAGCAGTTGAACACCGTCCTGGGCAGCTGGGCAGAATTGAAGCACGACACCATACTTTATGCCAAGCAAGTATATGCTGAGCTGGGGGCTGGCCCTCCGCCTCCGCCACCATTGCCGCCTAAAGGTTACGTCGAGCCGGTGCCGGTTTTTTATGCCCGCCTGGCAGCTCTGACTGCCATGACCCGCAGCGGTCTAGAGAGCCGGGGATTGCTCAACGAACTGGACCAGCAAAGCCTGGTGAGACTCGAGAACATGGCGGGCGACCTGCAAACGATGGCCGAGAAAGAATTGAGCGGTGAGCCCTTGAGCGAGGAAGAATATACCACCATCCGCTTTTACGGCGGCGACCTGGAAAACCTGACTATGGCAGCAGCTGACACGGATATGGAAGAGCCTAACGCCCCGCGCTTTATGGAAGAAGAACCGCAAGCAGCGGTAATCGCCGATGTCGCTACCGATCCCAGTCCACCAGCGGCGGCTCTCGAGGAAGCCATCGGGCGAGTCAATCCGATCTACGTGATCGTCCCGATCGTTGAGGCGGATGGCACTACCTACCTGCAGGTGAACAAGGGCGGCGTTTTTTCATATTATGAATTTCCCTGGCCAATTGACGACCGCCTGACCGACGAGAAATGGCGCCAGATGCTCGACGCAGGTCAGGCTCCCCCCCTGCCGGAATGGACGGGCAGTTTCCTGGTCCAAGCCAGCGAATATGACGACCTGAGCCGGGCAATCTTTGATTTTCAACGCTCACTAACCAGCGCCTACTGGTATCAATCTGGCGATTACCTTCCAGATGCAGGGGGTAAATTAGCGCAGGTAAAGGTCCAGATCCAAAGCTGGCTGGCCGAGAAACGTTATTTGGGTCACCAGCTGGCCGGTTCCCTCACGCGCTCCTTTGACCTGCAGAGCGACTCCATTGCGGTAGTCACTGTGCGAGAGACCTGGCAGGATAAGTTATATGCATATCAGGGCGATTATCCAAATTACGACGAACAGCCGCTGGCTGAGCGTGGACCGTATGATCTGGACGTGACTTATACCCTGGAACGTCTTGGTGAAGGAGCTGGATTGGGATGGCAGGTGAGCAATGTCGTTTATGCAAACCAGCCACCGGAATGGTAACCCGACCAGGTTACTTTTCCTGGTCCTCGTAATAATCTTGCTGCTTTCTTGTGCAATTGCGGCGTTGAATTGGAGCGCATCCCAGAGGCAATCCAACGATCCCGGCTTTCCATGGATTTACCTGCGCAATGGGGAGATCCTGGCGCCAGATGAAAACCTGGCTGAACTGATTGCCGTCGGTGATGTGATGCTGGGTAGGGGGGTGGAAAACACGCCAGATGTATTTTCTCAGGTAGCACCACAACTCCAGTCTGCTGATCTGACTCTGGGCAATTTCGAGGGCGTCATCCCTGACTCATCGGTGGGGTTACCGGAAGGCCCCAACGATCCGGGATACGATCCCTATCGGCTGTTGGTTCCTGAGGGAGCTGTCTCGCAGCTGCAAGCGGCAGGGTTCGACCTCATGAGCCTGGCTAACAACCATGCCCTGGATGCTGGGGAAGCCGGTCTTGCCAATACAGTGGCTGAATTGCAAAAGGGGGGAATCACAACCCTCGGAGAAGATGCCTATACTGAAACTGTACCGCCGGCGACGATACGCCAGGTCAATGGCGTGACTATCGCTTTCCTGACGTACAACCTCGTCCCGCTTCCCCAGGGATCGATTGAGAACCAACCTCTCACTCAAGGAACGCCAACGACTTCCAGCGGTAGTTGGCAAATGGGAGGGTTGGCTGCCGCGGTTGAGGCAGACATACGCCAGGCTCGTTCGCAGGCAGACGCGGTTGTCATCTTGGTTCATTGGGGTAGGGAATTCCAGCTCCATCCAGACCCAAACCAACAAGAGCTGGCTCATGTCATGGCACATGCCGGAGCGGATGTGGTGCTTGGATACCACCCGCATGTTGCCCAGGGTATAGAAATCAGGCAGGACGAATCTAAAAATGGAGCAGGGCGGACGCAGCTGCTCGTCTACAGCTTGGGCAACTTCGTCTTCGATCAAGGGCAAGAAGAAAGCGCACAGGGACTGGCTCTACGCTTCTTCCTGGATAAAGGCGGCCTGCGTGCGTTGCAAACCTTGCCGGTGTGGGCTGGCCCCCGTCCGCGCTGGATGGGACCGGAGGAAGCCAGCGCTTTGCTCGAACGGATAATCCCTAAACCTCCCCGCCAGGGTTTTGCATGTTTGGAGCAAGGCTGCCAGCCGGTCGAGGTGTCTCAGGAGAAAGCGTCGGGTTTGTTCTGGTCAGGACAGGCAGATTTGAGCGGGGACGGCGTCCCCGAGAAAGTGCGCCGGCAGGAAGCGAGCGTTACGATCTACCAGGATGGGCACCCGGTCTGGCAAAGCCCACCGGAATGGCGTGTGGTCGACCTGGCGCTGGGTGACCCAAATGACGATGGGCGCGCCGAGCTGCTCCTGGCAATCTGCAAACCGTTGCCAGATGGTGGCGAGAGCAGCCATCCCTTCATCATCGGCTATCGGGGTGGGATTTATCGCATCCTGTGGGGCGGCTCTGCAGTCAGTGACCCAATCCTGGAGGTGGAACTGGGTGATGTCAATGGCGATGGCGTCCAGGAACTGGTTGCCTTAGAGGCGCGAGGTGCCAATAACCAGCGCTCCATCACTGTTTGGCGATGGCACGGCTGGGGCTTCAGCTTGTTGTGGCGTAGCCAGAGCGGACCCTTTCGAAACCTGGCGCTAATCCCCCAGCGGGCTGGAGGGGCGCAGACCATTAGTTTTTCATGGGAGTGTTGGCAGGGGTTAAGTTGGATTTGCCCTGATTACCGGATACTTGCCAACCCGCCAGCGGGGGAATAATCCTGACAGATATAGCCGGCAGGCATGAAGCGCCGGTGGTGTGCAAAAGATAGTGCAGGCTCTGAGTAACGCCTCCAGGG
>DAOUET010000068.1:0-6049 GCA_034430155.1 Anaerolineales bacterium | reverse complement strand
ACCCTCAGGACCGCCAAGGCGTCACCCAATCCACCCGAGTTTGATTTGATCCCCTCCTGAATTTGCTTCTTCAATGCCTCTGCCTGAACGACCAGGTTTTCCATTGATTGTTTCCGATTTGTGTAATAAGAAATCTTCCAGGAGCGTTCTTCAGTCAAACTTGAGAGTAAAGTTTCGGCTTCATCGAGCTGTTTCTGTAAGATAGAAATTCGATTGTTTTGGATAAAAGTTTCCAGATCAGCTTGGGCGGTTTGATAATCTTGCCTGGCAGTTTCCATTTGGTCTTGGATTTCTATCAGAGGTTGTTCTCCACTATAAGCCAGGTTGATATCTTGAACTGCCTGACGCGCCCATGTATTGGCAATTTCAGCTGCCAAAGCTGGGTCTACTGCTGTTACGGTCACCAGGATCGTGTCACCTTTATTGCTCGCCTCCACCATATTCTTTATGGAGTCGAGTGAACGATATTCTTCAGGAATCATATCTTCCATAGCTTTCAATGTTTCCATGCCCAAGGCATCGCTCTGAGTTAAGGACAATAATGCAGCCATCCGGGAGCTGGTATCAACAGGTTCGGTAACAGTGGGGAATTGTGCAGCCAGAGAAAGATTCGAGCGGGTACGGGTCAATAACATCGTGGCAGTGGCCTGATAGACTCTGGGTTGCCGGGTGGTGTACAGATATGCGCTTGCCGATAATATAACCGCAAACAAGCCTATCTGCCACCAGTGACGGATCAGCGTAAGGATGTAAGGGCGTAAATCAATTTCATCATCATAGACGGTCATTCAATTTCTACTCCAATTAATATCCTAGTTTTCACGATCCAATTCGATTTCGTACAAGGGAGTAAATTCCTCAATAAGCTCCTTTACCGCGTAACACTACCCAAATTGTCAGGAAGAGAATCTGGATATCTAAAAGCAGGGAATAATTTTGAACATAATAGAGGTCGTCTTCTGTGTTTAAATGCATAGGTTTATCACTGCGCCCATTGATCTGCCACCAGCCGGTTAATCCTTGTGGCACAGCAAAGCGCTTCCGCTGCCAAGGCTCGTATTTCTCAACCAGATATGGCAGCTCGGGTCGAGGTCCGACCAGACTCATATCCCCCCTAAGTACATTGAATAATTGTGGGAGCTCATCCAGGCTTAACCTTCGTAGGATTCGCCCTACCCGAGTAACTCGCGGGTCATCAGAATGTTTATGGATCATGTTTCCATGATCATCAATCCTTTCAACTAAGTAATTTAATTCTTCAGCATTGGCAACCATTGAACGAAATTTCAGCATTTCAAATAAACGCCCATTTTCACCGACCCGCTTCTGACGCAGGGTAATCGGACCGGTACTATCGAATGGAATTGCCAACGCGATCAATGCCATTAAGGGTGCTGATATTAATATTGTGAATGTAGCGATGGAAATATCAAAAATGCGTTTGAGAAGACGTTGATTCTCTGTCAAGGCAGGGGCGCGTAAGTCAAGCATTGGGAGGCCTGCAAATTCGCTGATCGTCGCCCGATGCAAAGCTAAGGAAAAGTAATCTGGTATCACCCAGACTTTAACCGGCAAATCGTGAAGATCAGCAACCAATCGGTTTACTCGTTCATGTGCCCAAAGTGGGAGAGCCAACACTACATCATCAATAGTTTGTTTGGTAACTACATCCCGAGCCTGGTCTAAGGACCCTAATATTTCTATATGGCTAGTTCGCTTAGTTGGGTCATCATCCAAGAAACCTACGACTTTCATTCCGAGGTTCTGATATGCTCGAAATTGTGCCTCTAGCTCTCGTCCCACTGCCCCTGCGCCAATGATTAATACGCTCTTTGGGTGGACTCCTTGAATAACGCCCCACCTAAAGGCTAGACGGTATACAAGCCGCCAAAACAGTAAAAGAACATAGGTCTCGCCAGCGAAAGTCAAAAAAAGCATTCGAGAAACATCACGAAAGCTCAGATAAAGAGTCCCTGCCAAGGATATTACCGCCAGAATAGAGCCGAGTGTCAAACTGGATAATTCATCGCTCACCCTCAGATTGCGCCTTCCATCATAAACAGTTGCTAATGTTAAGGCGAGAACCCAAATGATGGGGAAAAGTAAATACAGAACGATGGGGATTTGAAAAGGTCTGGGTATATATTGTACAAATGGCAATTGGCTCAGGAAGGGTCGAATATAGGTAGATACACTCAATGCCGCGATAACCAAAACCGCGTCGAAAGCCATACTAAATAAAGCAAAATCTGGGGAGAATCTCCTTAGCATTGGTTTTTTTTCAAAACTTACTGGGATTGAGGGTTACGAGATTAGAAGATAAATTAGTTATATTTTTAGCCATCGAAAGAAGCTGCCTAATAATGTAACCTTCTTCTAGGACAATATATCGCAGCTTATCAAGAATATCTGGGACTGGTTAACTTTTCTTGTAAAATGTCTGCGCAAGCTCTTCCGACCTGTTCGACCTGGTCAAGGGTTAGGGCAGGGTGCATCGGTAAGGACAGAATAGTGCTTGCAGAGCGTTCGGCTTGTGGGAAACTACCTGGGGGTAGATCTAAGTGCGAGTAAGCTTTCTGTAAGTGCAAGGGGATTGGATAATGAAGCCCGACGCCTATGCCTCGCGAGCTCAATTCCTTGCGAAGGTGTTCTCTATCTAAAGCTCGCACAACATAGAGATGGTAAACATGCTCGGCGTAATCTGGTTCAACTGGAAGGTCGAGAGGCAGGTCTGCTAATACCTCTTTATAATGTGCAGCAGCACTCCTGCGCATGGCGTTCCAATCATCCAGCCTCTTGAGTTTAGCTGAGAGCACAGCAGCCTGAATGGCGTCCAGGCGCGAGTTCCATCCGTGCGAAGTGACGTGGATGTATTTCTCACTCTGGCCGTGGTCTCTCAACCAGCGCATCTTGTGAGCCAGCTCATGATCATTTGAGACAACAGCACCACCATCGCCCATCGCTCCGAGGTTTTTTCCAGGATAAAAGCTGAAACCTGCCACCTCTCCCAATGTTCCTACTCGCCTCCATTCCCCCTCGAATAAATATTTAGCTCCATGTGCCTGGCAAGCATCCTCAATAATTGGCAAACCATATGACTTTGCCAATTTCATCAACGGTTTCATATCGACGGGAAGGCCATATAAATGAACGGGTAGAATGGCAGATACACGCCGCTCAGATGGTAAGTGAATCACCTGACCATTGTCTTTTTGAATACACTCATTCTCAAGAAAGCGGTTTAGGGTATTTATATCCATTGTGGCTGTTTGTAGATCAATATCCACAAAGAGCGGATGGGCTCCACAGCGGGTGATGGATTCAACTGTAGCTATGAAGGTGTTTGGTACTGTAATCACTGCATCTCCGGTTTCCGTTCCAGTGACTGTTAACGCTAACCATAATGCATCGGTACCATTTGCAACGGCGATAGCTTCATTAACCCCCAGGTATTCAGCAAATTCCTTTTCAAAAGAGGTCACATAACTCCCACCGATAAAACTTGAGCGGTCAATAATGTCTCGGATCGCTCGCTCGATCTCAGCTCTAACCTCTTCATGCTGGGCGCGAAGGTCAACAAAGGGAATGCTTATCGTCATCCAATAACTCCTTATGATCGAAGATAAGAATTTTAATTCAATGAAATCTAAAGGTTAGTATTCGATCTGAAGCTCAACCCCACCATTATTGAGCGAGCGTTCGGCGGTCTCCAATACTTTTAAAACCATAAGTCCATCCTCGCCGCTGCTCCTTGGTTTGGAACCATCATGAATACATTCTATAAAATGGTTGCACTCCGCTCTTAGCGGTTCGGTCCAATTCAAAGGATATATGGTGACATCACCATGCCGGTAAGAAGCCCGGAATTCATCCTCTGTGACCGAATAAGGCGGCACTTCGACACCTTTATCAAATATTACAACCTTATCCTCCGCGATGTCATCGTAAACCAGCATCTTTTGACTGCCAACTAAAGTAAGCGTGCGTTGCTTTACTGGGTCGAGCCAGCTTAAGCGGAGATTAGCTATTATTCCACCCTCGAATACAAGGTTCATATATACAATTTCATGCAATTGGCGGGTGGTGTTGATGTAAAAAGCTCCACGCGCGCTGACTTTTTCTGGATCAACTCCCAAGATAAATCGCAGCATCGATATATCATGAGGTGCCAGATCCCACATTACGTTAATATCCGGTTGGAGCAAACCGAGGTTAGCACGGGTCGAATTTGCATAAAATATTCTACCTAATTGGCCGGTCTGGACGATATGGCGGACTGCTTCAACCGCTGGGTTGAATTCAAAGGTATGTCCCACCATGAGCGTTAGATGTTTTTCATCCGCTAATCTCACCATTTCTTGAGCTTGAATGGAATTGGATGCGATCGGTTTTTCAACCAATACATGTTTCCCAGATAATAGGGCTTCTTTTGCCAAACTGTAATGTGTGCTAACTGGGGTCGCGATGACAACAGCATCAACGTTATGATTTAACATCTCCTGATAATTACGAGTGATTTCAAGCTCCGGATAGAGTTGCTTCATTTCTGCCAGGCGGTCTTGACGCAAATCAGAGACAATCCTTAAAGTCGACCCGCTTAATTCCCTGAAATTGCGAGCTAATTTCGGCCCCCAGTATCCACATCCAATCACTCCAACTTGCAATGGCGTAGCATCAGCTTCATCTACGATTCTGGCCTCATCTTTTGAGGTCTTGGAAATGGCGATGTCCATTGGTTTTCTCCTCCTCAGGAAAAAAGATTCTTAATACTCAATGGGGTCAATTTCTCGAAGTACCCTGGCTGGATTCCCTGCAACGATTGAATAAGGTGGAACGTCATGGGTAACAACGCTCCCCGCTCCTACAATTGCCCCCTCGCCTATGGTCAAGCCTGCCAGGATGGTGGCATTGCTACCAATGGATGCCCGGCGTTTAACTTCAGTTCGAATCAGATTCCAATCCGCTTCGTTCTGTAGATGGCCATCTGGGTCCGTAGCTCGGGGGTAAAGATCGTTTACAAACATGACCCCATGCCCGACGAAGACTTCATCCTCGATGGTCACCCCTTCACAGATAAAGGTATGGCTGGATATTTTTACTCTTTTGCCTATTTGAACGCCTTTTTGAATCTCTACGAATGTGCCAATCTTCGAATCATCCCCAATCTGGCAACCATAAAGGTTAACAAATGCATATAATTTTACGTTCAGCCCGAGTTTAACATCAGGAGCAATCCGGATAGTCGGCGATTGAATCATCCTGATCGGTTTCCCTCCGAATATAGGTATTTAATCTGAAGTATGATTTTACCTTAACCTGCGCCTCTGGTAGTTAGAACCGCACGAGGAGTTTGCAATAGCAACTTGATATCCAACCATAGTGATTGGTGTTCAATATACTCCAGGTCCATGCGAACCATTTCATCAAAGCTCACCATGTTCCGGCCGTGTACCTGCCATAAACCGGTGATCCCAGGGAGAACTTCGAAACGGCGTTTGTGCCAATCTTGATAGACATCTACTTCATACACTAAAGGCGGGCGCGGACCCACCAGGCTCATCTCGCCACGCAGGACATTAAACAATTGCGGTAGTTCATCGAGGCTGAATTTTCGGATGAATTTTCCAAATTGCGTGACACGTGGATCTGTTTCAAGTTTTAAACTTCCGCCTCTATTACCGCGCAATTGTTCAGGGTTTAGATTTTCTTGAATTAAACGAGTGACATGCGCTTTATGGATATCCGAGTCTGAATCGACGTACATCGAACGAAATTTAAACATCAAGAAGGATCGGCCATATTCTCCAATCCGAGGATGCTTGTAGATGGCAGGACCTTTTGAATCAAGCTTGATCAAGATCGTTATCAAGAGAAGGATTGGAGAGAGTAGAATTAAACCGATTGATACAGCCACTAAATCAAAGGCACGTTTTGCCGCTCGTTTAAAACCATGGATCCCGGGTTTACCGAGGTCTATGACCGGAATTCCACCAAAACCATCCAGGGTACTGCTCGGAAATGACAGGGCGAACAAATCAGGGATGACATG
>DAOUET010000067.1:0-18191 GCA_034430155.1 Anaerolineales bacterium | reverse complement strand
AAACCTCAAGCGCCCTGGACCTTCAGTCTACGCCTGCCATTTGTGTTCTGTTCCGGTTTTAAGCTGATCAATCCTAAGAATCTAGGCAAAATGATCTGAAAAATCGATTTGACAAGTACCCTTTTCACTGATACAATGCTAATGTTAGGATGCCAGTAAGTTACCGTTGGACGTAAGAAAAACGATGGCTCAAGGCGCAAGTCCTGGGCCATCTATTGTTGACTGCTCCGATGGAACAAAGCAAAGCATCACTAGTAACTCAAAACCAACAAAGGAGTTTAAGTAAGATGTCAGAACGTATCATCGGCACAGTCAAGTGGTTCAACGGTAGCAAGGGATATGGTTTCATCTCCCGCGAGGATGGACCGGATGTATTCGTCCACTACTCTGCTATCGAAACAGAAGGGTACCGCAATCTGATGGAAGGCCAGAAAGTTGAATTCAACGTCGAGAATGGCCCCAAGGGTTTGCAGGCAACTAACGTAACACCACTCAACTAAATTCATAAGCAAATTCAAGACTCACCCCGAATCCACGTTCGGGGTGTTTTATTTAACCAATCGAGCAGCTCATTTCCAGACAAGGTTTGGGGATCCCCACTAACTAGGCTAGCCTGGGGCTGAATCTGGTTTATTATTTCACCGATATACATGGGCTTGATGTGCTAAAATCACGGCTATGGACACGCGCATGGTCTTCATGGGTTCGCCGGAATTCGCCCTGCCTTGCCTGGAAGCGTTAGCCGGGAATTACCCTGTGGTAGGTGTGGTCACCCAACCCGACCGCCCTGCCGGACGCGGCCGTACGCTCAGTCCGCCAGCAGTAAAAACCTTTGCCCAGGCAAGGGGCATTCCGGTCATCCAGCCCAGGAGATTAAAAGAATCCCAGGCTATAGAGCAGTTGCACGCCTGGAAACCAGCCCTCATCGTGGTAGCAGCCTTTGGGCAAATCCTGCCTTCCGCAGTGCTCGAGTTGCCGGCTTTCGGTGCCCTCAACGTGCACGCCTCCCTGCTACCCCGTTGGCGGGGCGCTGCCCCGGTTCAGGCGGCCATCCTGCATGGCGATGAAACCACCGGTATCACTATCATGCAGATGGATCCCGGCCTGGACACTGGCCCTATCCTAAGCCAGGTATCCGAACCGATCAGATCTGGCGACACTGGCGCTTCTCTCAGCCAGAGACTGGCAGACCTGGGCGCTCGAGCCTTGCTGGAGGCCATCCCGCCTTACCTGAGTGGAGAGCTGCAGCCGGCCCCCCAGGACGATAGGAGGGCGACCTACGCTCCTATGCTCAAGAAATCCGACGGTGAACTGGATCTCAAACAGCCCGCCGAGGTGCTAGCCCAGCGTGTGCGGGCCTTCAACCCCTGGCCGGGCGCCTTTACTACCTGGCAAGGGCAATTGCTTAAAATTCACCAGGCCCACGCGGTTACCGCTCAAGTCAATCTTGCACCTGGCACCACCACCCTTCACCACGACCAGCCTGCATTGAGCACAGGCGCGGGCCTGCTGGTGCTCGATGAAGTCCAGCCTGCCGGGAAGAAACCCATGCCAGGAAAGGTTTTCCTGCGTGGGGCCCGCCTTTGGGCGCAGACACCCTGAGAGAGATCCCCTGGAATAACCAAATGCCTGATCCAAGCAACCCTCCAGACCGGAATTATCGTATCATCCTGCTGCGACACGGCGAGTCGATCGGCAACGCCGAAGATTTTCACCAGGGCCAGAGCGATTTCCCGCTGACGCGCACCGGACTGGAGCAAGCGCGGGCCCTGGCAGATCGCTGGCTTTCCGAGGGAGTCACCTTCGACCATATCATTTGCAGCCCACTGGCGCGCGCCCGCCAAACGGCCGAAATCATCGCCAAAGCCCTATTCCCTTCCCTCCCAGAAGCCGACCTCCCTCTAGAGTTCAACGCCTTGTGGATGGAGCGCGACGCCGGTATGGTAGCAGCTTTGCACGAGAGCGAAGCGCTGGAACGTTACCCCCGTCCTGATTTCGTCAACCCTTACCAGCCCTTTGCCCTCACCGGAGAGGGCCAGTGGCAGCTTTACTTGCGGGCCGGGCACGCCCTGCAAGATCTACTCACCCGCCCGGCGGGTCATTACCTGGTAGTTTCGCATGGGGGCCTGCTCAATATGGTGCTGTATGCCATCCTGGGCATTATCCCTCAAGCGAATTTCCAGGGCGCCCGTTTCCGCTTCCGCAACACCGCCTTCGCCAGACTGACCTATAACCCTGCCAGCCATCGTTGGTTTGTGGAGGCCCTCAACGATCGCGCCCACCTGCCAGCAAAAACAGAAGGTTAGGTCAGCGGCTTCCCTGGTCGATCACCCCATAGAATAAGGGCAGGGCTTCAACCGCCTGATCGCTCCAGCGATGAGCATCCAATAAACGCTGGCGGGCTTGCTCCATCTCACCCCTGGTTTTGGCGTGGACCGTGAATAAGGGCTGCCCTGTTTCTACCCAATCCCCCACTTTAGCAAAGATTTCAATGCCTACGCTGTGATCGATTGCATCGCCTTTTTTGGCTCGACCTGCTCCCAGCAGGACTGCGGTCTCGCCCACCCAGCGAGCGTCGATTTCGGCCAGGTATCCAGTGCGCGGCGAGGGCACCACTTCGATGATCTTAGCTCGCGGCAGCTTCTGGGGTTCTTCGATGTAACTGAGATCGCCTCCCTGAGCAGTCACCAAAGATTTAAACCGCTCCCAGGCCGTCCCCTGCGCAATAGCAGCCTTCGCCAGGTCTCGCCCTTGTTCGACACTTCCAGCCACCTCACCCAGGACCAGCATGTGAGCTGCCACCGTCAAGCAGTGCTCCTTAAGATCCTCCGGTCCGGTGCCGCGCAGGGTTTTTATGGCCTCAACCACCTCCAGGGCATTCCCCACCGCCCGTCCGAGAGGCTGGTTCATATCCGAAAGAAGCGCCAGCGCTCGGCGACCTGTCAGTTCCGCAATGGATACCATCAATTCCGCCAGCTGCCGGGCTTGCCCTAAGGTTCGCATGAAAGCCCCTGAGCCAACCTTGACATCCAACAAGATAGCGTCTGCCCCCCCGGCGATCTTCTTGCTCATCACCGACGAGGCGATTAATGGGATCGAGTCGATCGTCCCGGTCACATCCCGCAGGGCATAGAATTTTCCATCTGCCGGGGCTAAATCAGCGGTTTGCCCGGTCAGAACCAGCCCGATGGATTTGAGCTGTTTCAAGAACTCATCTGTGCTGAGATCGACACGGTACCCAGGGATGGATTCCATTTTATCCAGGGTGCCACCGCTGAAACCCAAACCGCGCCCGGACATTTTTCCGACAGCCAACCCGCAGGCTGCTACGACCGGCTCCACCACCAGGGAGGTCTTATCGCCCACCCCACCGGTAGAATGCTTGTCGACCACGATGGGCACCACCCCGGATAAATCCAGGCGCTCCCCGGAATTAACCATCGCCAGGGTCAAATCGGTGGTTTCCCTGGGGACCATACCGTTGAGCAGGACAGCCATCGCCCAGGCAGCCGCCTGGTAATCAGGTATTTCGCCGACGGTATAACCATTGATAAAGAATTCGATCTCTTCGCAAGTCAATTCCTGCCGGTCGCGTTTCTTAATAATGATATCGACTGCTCGCATGGGACACTCCGTGTTTGACTTTTGGGTAATCAGTACCCGGCCATTCCCCAGAAAAATTATAATCCCTGCCGTTTGCAGGAGGGTCAACCGCTCGCTTACAGGATTAACATAGCATCCCCAAACGAATAAAAACAGTACCCCTCCACAATGGCGGTGTGATAGGCTCTCAAAATAGTCTGGCGCCCCGCAAAGGCGCTTACCAGCATAATCAGGGTTGAGCGCGGCAGGTGGAAATTTGTAACCAGCGCCTGGGTTGCCTGAAATTTAAACCCCGGCAATATATAAAGGTCGGTTGGACCTTCAAAATCCGCCACTACCCTCCCTGGCGGTGACCGCCGTGCTGCACTTTCTAGGGTGCGGACGCTGGTGGTGCCAACCGCGATTACACGCCCGCCGGTTTGCTTGGTCAGATTGATCTGCCTGGCAGCTTCGGGGCTCACCTGGCACCATTCGGTATGGATGGTGTGTTGGCGAGGGTCATCCTCCTGAACTGGGGCAAAGGTATCCAGCCCGACGTGGAGGATCAGGTTCGTGAAGCGGACTCCCTGGCTTTGCAAACCCTGGATCAAATCCGGGGTAAAGTGCAATCCAGCGGTGGGAGCAGCCGCCGAACCTGGCTGGCGGGCGTAGACCGTCTGGTATCTTTCGGGGTCTTTTAGTGGCTCATGGATATATGGAGGCAAGGGCACATGTCCTGCTTGCGGCAGGTAAGCTTCAATCGCTTGGGCAAAGCGCACCAGCCGGCGCGGCCCATCCAGAACTACCTCGACCTGGGCCTTTGGGCCCCCTTCGATTTGCAAGCGCCGCCCGGCGTTCAACCCCTGGCCTCCCCCCAGAACCTCCCAGGTCAATTCATCTTGGCGGCGTAACAGCAGCAATTCAACCCTGCCGCCCGTGGGTATTTTGCGGGCATACAGGCGGGCCGGGATCACGCGGGTTTCGTTTAAGACCAGCAAATCCCCGGCGTGCAGATAATTGCCTAAATCCCGGAAGGTGGCGTGCTCTATCTCGCCGCTTTCCCGATTTAGGACCAGCAATCGAGCGGCGTCACGCGGTTCGACAGGTGTTTGGGCAATGCGATCGGGCGGTAGATCGTAGTCGAAATCAGTAGTCTTCAAGTCAAGGATAAAACCAAACCATGCAGGTCCCTGGTCAGGCGATCTGCTTTCACTTTCTAAGCATACGCAGGATGATATTGAGCAAGAGGGTCAAAACAACGGATAGCAGGAGAGAAGTCACCAGCGGGAAAAAGCAGGTGAAGTTTCCCAACTGGATGCGGATATCCCCGGGTAAACGCCCGATGGGTAATCCGCTGCGGGCTAGCAGGTAAATCCCTGCACCCACCAGCACCAGGATGACCCCAGTGATAATTATGAGGCGCGCCAAAGAAAGCATGGTCTCTATCGAGCTTAGTTGTCAATATATACGCTCAGGTTGCCCACACCTGCTCTGTCAAGGGGGTGTGCACATCGGGTTAGAACATACGCGGTTGGTCATCATCAGGAACCGGCAGATCCAGGTGTTTATATGCCAAATGAGTCGCCAGGCGACCTTGAGAGGTGCGTTCCAGGAATCCCAACTGCATTAAATAGGGTTCCACCACATCCATGATGGTGTCGGCTTCCTCGCTGATGGAGGCCGCGATGGTGCTCAACCCCACCGGCCCTCCCTGGTACTTCTGGATCACAGTGCTCAACACCCGCCGGTCGATTTCGTCAAGACCGAGCGCATCGACATTTAATAAATCCAGAGCCTGTTGGGCTACCGGGCGGGTGATGACACCATTGGCGCGCACTTGGGCGTAATCCCGCACCCGGCGTAGCAAACGCAACGCCACCCGCGGGGTGCCCCGGCCGCGCCGGGCGATTTCCTCCACGCCGCCTTGGTCACAAGGGATGCCCAGTACCTGGGCTGCCCGAACGACAATAGTCTGCAGCGATTCCTGGTCGTAAAAGTCCAACCTGTAGACCGCGCCAAAACGCGCCCGCAACGGGGCGGTGACCAGCGCCAAGCGGGTCGTCGCCCCGATGACGGTGAAATGCGGCAGCCTTAACCGTATTGAGCGGGCCGAAGGTCCTTTGCCGATGATGATATCTAAGGCGAAATCTTCCATAGCTGGATACAACACTTCTTCTACCGACCGCCCTAGACGGTGCACTTCGTCGATAAAGAGCACATCCCCGGCGCGTAAGTTTGTCAGGATTGCAGCCAGGTCCCCAGGACGTTCGACAGCCGGGCCGGCAGTGATCTTAATGTTGACAGCCATCTCATTTGCCAGGATGTGAGCCAGGGTGGTCTTGCCTAATCCTGGAGGTCCGTAGAACAACACGTGATCCAACGGCTCATCCCGTTGGCGAGCGGCCGAGATTAGGATATCGAGGTTTTCCTTAACACGCTCCTGCCCGATCAAATCTACCAAGTAGCGTGGCCGCAAAGCCAGATCTAGTCGGTCCTCTGGCTGTGAATCGGTATTGACCAGACGGTTGTGGGGTTCTTCCATGGGCTTGATTATAACCTCTCCTCTTGCCAGCGTAAAACTCGATGAAAATTCAACCAAGCCAATAGGCATATGCCGCTATAATTCAGGAGCCTTCAGTCCCATTATAATAAAGGGATAATGAACCGATCAAATAGGTCTACCCATCCACCCGAAGGGCGCGCTCGATGATCGAACGGTAGCCTCACCCTAGACCAGGAGTCAAATCATGACCAATGTCTTTCCCTCTAAGCACCCTCTGGTTGCTCATAAGCTGGCGCTCTTACGCCAAAAAGATACCGAACCTAAGAAATTTCGTGAATTGATCCGTGAAATGGCGGCTTTGCTAGTCTATGAAGCCACCGCAGATTTGCTCACCAACCCAATCACGGTCGAAACCCCCCTGGCCCGCACCGTTGGCATCGAATTGCGGGAGAAAATCGGCCTGGTGCCTATCTTGCGGGCTGGTTTAGGTATGGTGGAGGGGGTTTGGGGATTGATGCCGACTGCCGAAGTCTGGCATATCGGCCTGTACCGAGACCAGCGCACCCTCAAACCGGTGGAATACTACAACAAATTGCCCGTAGAACCCACCGTGTCGGTATGCTTGATCCTGGACCCCATGTTGGCCACCGGGGGCTCGGCAGTTGCCACCGTGGAGGTGCTCAAGCGCTGGGGGGTAAAAAAAATTAAATTCGTCGGCATAATCGGTGCGCCGGAGGGTATCGCTCTGATGCAGTCCCACCATCCGGAGGTGCCTATTCACCTGGCAGCTGTGGACGACCACCTGAACGAACATGGCTATATCCTGCCCGGTCTGGGGGACGCCGGTGATCGTCAATTCGGTACCGGTTAATAGCCTCAGGAACGAGGCAGCCTCCCCCATGCAGTCGATATCCTTCAAACGGGTCCAATCCTACCGCCAGCAAACCTTTCGATTGCTGCCTGGCAAAGGGGTTAAGACCAAAGAAGAAGCCATTGAATTCGCCAACCAGCGCGGCTTTATCTACTTCTGGCCTATCAAGGGCATAGTTTTGCCCAGCTTGTGGCAGGCTGTAGCGGGTGACCGGCCTGTCGCCGAACAGCACGACGATCCCGGTCATGTAACCTGGGGATGGAAAGACTCACTGCTAGGCGCCCGGCGCTGGTATTACGCCAAAGTGCTGCGGAAACGCGCCACCATTATCGCCCTGGAGGTGCTGCCATATTTCTACGCCCTCTCTGATAATTATGGCTCCCCTGAAGAGGATTATTTAACCATTTATGAACAGGGTCGCCTCACCCAAGAAGCCAAATCGGTTTACGAAGCCTTGCTGCACGAAGGGCTACTGGACACGGTGGCTTTGCGGCGAGCCACACACCTGACCAGCAAGGAAAGCGACTATCGTTTTAACCGCGCTCTGGCGGAGCTGCAGGCTGATTTTAAAATCCTCCCCGTGGGAGTAACCGAGGCGGGTGCCTGGCATTATGCCTTCGCTTATGATCTGGTGCCCCGGCATTATCCAGACCTGCTCGATCAAACCCGTTTCATCCAGGAAAGGCAGGCCCGTCAAAAGCTGGTCGAACTATATTTTCGCTCAGTAGGTGCTGCCCAATTGAAGGATCTGAGTAAACTATTCGGCTGGCGTCCCGCCGATAGCAACCAAGCCGTGGCGGCTTTGAATGAGTCTGGCTACCTGCAATCAGGGTTAGAAATCGATAAACAACCGGGTGAATGGATCGCCCTGAAAGAGATACTCGAAGGCGCCTGATAACCCACCAGGGATTTGACTCATCATGCCTTTACCTGCCTCCTGCGCGCTCCTCCCGGCCCTGGTCGCCCATGCCGATTGGAGCGCCTCTTCCAAGAAATTCTGGATGGCCCTGGCCTGCCTTTGACCAAGGGGGTCGCTACCAGGCGAAAGAACCCGTTCCCGTTGGTGAACCCGGTTTGTTAGCAGCATAGCATTGCCTTGGCGTAATCGTCTTTCCGCAGGAGTCTCAATCAAGATCGATCATGTCTTCCCGCTTGTCGCGATCGCTGACGCCACATGGGCGGCATCGTCGCCGACACCAGCGAGAAGTCCGGATTTACCTGTGTGCAAGAAAGGTAGTCCAATAAAATAAAGCCCCGGAAAATCAGTAACACCGCGCTTCTGCACCGGATATCCATCTTCGTCAAATACGGGAAGCTTTACCAACCTGAAGTCAAACTTGTAACCAGTGGCCCAAATAACGCTACTGATGCCGGCGGACTTTAGATCCAATTCAAGAATCACATCTGCCTCATAACCGTCACTCAATTCGGGGAGGGGGTCTATAGGGGCATCCAGTCCATTTCTCTCGATGTAGTTATCAACTTCCCTTACAAAATCGGCTTCGAACTTATCTGCTTTGGCCAGGTTTTCCTTCAAGTCGGGGGCCAAAACGATCCGATCCTCTTGCATGCTTTGTATGCGACCCAATAACACTACTCCATCCCTCACAAATTGATGTAGGTTAATTGTGTGACCTCCATCTTTTCCTGTCCCATGCGCGCTCCCCGCGAACTTGGCTTTGGGTGATGGAAGCTCGTCTACCGTCCTGTCAGCAAATCCCAATTCTTCGAACCACCGCGTGACGTCTTTTCCACGGTAACGACGAGGGAGCCGACCAGCACTGCTCACAGATAAATATACCTTCCGTCCACTTTGATTGATCTCTTCGGCAATCTGGGAACCAGATTGTGCTGAACCTACAACAAGCACCGCACCAGCGGGCAGTGCCTCTGGATTTCGGTATTCGCTGGAATGAAGTTGGCGGATCTCCGATGGCAGGTTGGTGCTGAATGGTGGAATCTTGGGTTGCTGGTGCAAGCCCGCTGCGATAACCACGTTGGCAGCTTCGAATTCTGCCTCGTCGGTGCTCACCAGGTAACCAGCCTCAATGGGTTCGACCGATGTCACCCGGAATCCGTATCTAACCGGCAGCTCGAACCGCTCGATGTATTCTTCAAAGTAGGCAACGATATCATCTCGAGCCATGAAGCCATCCGGGTCATCGCCTTGGTACTCCGCTCCCGGGAGTCGGATCATCCAGTTGGGCGTGATCAACGTAAATGAGTCCCATCGATTACGCCAGACCTCCGCGGCCTGATCCGCCTGCTCCAAGATAACGTGTTCACAGCCTTGCATTGTTAGGTGGTAGCTAGTCGAGAGCCCTGCTTGGCCTCCGCCCACAATGATTGTATCTACCTGTTCAATCATGCAAATTACCTCCGCTCATAATGAAGTCCGTTCAATATAGCCAAGGGATGTTCTCCTTTAGGAATTTATGCGCGCCTTATAACAAAGCACATTGATATTCGGCAGTAAAGGATGGGTGAAAATTGGCATAAACGACAAACCTTTTCCATCTTCCCGAATTGCCATGAAAATGAAACTTTGTGGAACCTTTGCAGGTTATTATGTTTGCATTTACATCATTGAAGTCTTGGCCCATCTCCCCCATCGACAATGACTTGCCAACATAACATTTTAGCGTCGTCCCTTATTGTTATAACATAAGTATAACACTAATTGCGATAATATGGAGCAAATTAGGATTATTAATGAAATTATTGGATCTTTGGGAATCCCCCTGGTAAAGGTTAGATGTGGGGGTGTTGGGCGGGCTACGCCCAACACCCCCACATATCTACCCCATCACGGCAAATCCCAGAGAGCCGAAATGAGGTGCATCAGTTCAAATTCTTATTCATCCTATTGCAGACATCTTGGTAAATGGCTCATCGTGCTGGTGAAAACTCCCACAATACCGACTTTTTCAACAAGCTGCTGCAATTTGCGGCTGGCAACAAGTGCTAAATCCGGCTCTGATGGATGCTCGCTTGAAGGTAGCGATTTGGCCTTTTTCCAGCAAACGGGTTCAAGAGTCCCGTGCTGCCCGGGCCAACCAGCTGTTGACCTGGGCTGAGGATCAACAGGTATCCCTGGCTCCCGGCTTAAGCGAGCAGATCCAGGACGGTTTCGGCCCTTCTTCCGATGGCGAAGATCGCTTTGATGTCGTTGTCGGTCTGATCGGCATGCTCAACCTGCTCCTGGGAAGCCAGCCTCGGGCAGAACAACCCCAGGGGTTCATACGCAGGATTGAAGGTTGGATCCTTGGTCTATCGCTTGCTTCGATCTCAGAAAATAGGTTTCTCACGTGATCTTTACCATAATTTACCCGATCTCCAAGAAGGGATAAAGTATAATGAAGGTCGAGCAGGCAAGGTATAACCACCTTGATCGTCAATATGCTTCCTTGGTCTCTCGTCGGAGAGATTTAACTTTAGGGATGGCCATTTAGAACACTCTTCGAAAGGATCAAAACCGTGTTTTCACAACCCCCTGATCATGAAAAAATTATCACCATCGAGCGCCACATATTATCAGAACAGCAAAGCCACCCCGAAGCTACTGGCGTACTTACCAGCATACTTTATGATCTGGCCTTAGTCGGCAAAGTAATCGCTAGTCAAACCACCCGGGGAGGTCTGGCAGAAATATTGGGGCGTACCGGAAACACGAATGTCCAGGGAGAGCAGGTCATGAAGCTAGATGTCCTGGCAGATCGCATGGTCTATCGCCTGAACGACCACACTGGACGGCTGGCGGTAATGGCTTCCGAGGAGCAGGAAGGCATTATGAACATTCCCGAAGAATATTCTCCGGGAAAATATGTACTGGTCTACGACCCTCTGGATGGCTCTTCCAACATCGACTATAACGTTAGCATCGGCACGATTTTTGCGGTTTACCGCCGCAAGAGCATGAGCGGCCCCGGGACTTTGGATGATTGCTTGCAGAAAGCCCGTGATTTGGTGGTGGCTGGCTACTTGATTTACGGTGCCAGCACTATGTTGGTATACACCTCCGGCATGGGTGTTCACGGCTTCACTTTGGATCCTAGCGTGGGCGAATTCTTGCTGACTCATTCCAATATTCACACCCCTCAACAAGCCAAATACTACAGTGTCAACCAGGGCTATGAATATTACTGGAGCGAGGGGGTGAGGCGCTTTACGCATTTCCTGCAAGGGCGTGATAGTCTGACAAAAGGGCTCCCATTGCGCTATATCGGCTCGATGGTGGCAGATTTCCACCGTAATTTGCTGGCTGGGGGTATTTTCTACTACCCCGCCGACACAAAAGACCCTCGCTACACGCAGGGGAAAATGCGCCTGTTATACGAGGCCGGCCCGCTTGCTTTCATCGCCGAACAGGCTGGTGGCTACGGATCTAACGGGATGCAGAGCATCCTTGAGATCCAGCCGACCTCGCTCCACCAGCGCACGCCGCTCTTCATTGGAAACCGCCCACTGGTCGAGAAGGCCGAAGAGTTCATCCGCCAATACGATCTGGTAAGAGAGTAATTTTCGAAATCACCTAGGAGAAATGTAATGGTTGAAGTCGCTATTATGATAGAAGGGCAGAACGGTCTGAATTGGTCGCGCTGGAAACGTATGGCCCGGTCAGTAGAAGATCTGGGCTTTGTCGGTCTTTATCGCTCGGATCATTACACCAACGCCAATCCGCCTGATTTAGATTCATTAGAGCTCTGGGTTTCACTCACCTGGCTGGCCAGCCATACCCAAAGCCTCGAATTCGGTCCTTTGGTTTCACCGGTTTCATTCCGCCATCCGACCATGCTCGCCCGCATGGCTGCCGCGGTCGATGATCTTTCTGGCGGTCGTCTGACCCTGGGGGTTGGAGCCGGCTGGCAGGAGCGGGAACACGCCATGTTCGGTTGGGATTTGCTCAGCGTGCCCGAACGATTCAAGCGCTTCGAAGAAGGCTTACAAGTAATTACGGACTTATTGCAAGGCGAGGCGCCGGTAGATTTCCAGGGGAAATACTTCCACTTGGATCAAGCTGTATTACTGCCGCGCCCCCAGCGCCCTTCCGGTCCTGTTATACTGGTGGGCGGAAACGGTCCCAAGCGCACCCTGCCTCTGGCTGCCCGTTTTGCCAGGGAATGGAACAGCAACTTCATCACCCCCCAACGCTATAAGGACCTCAACCAGCTGATGGATGAACTACTGTCAAAGCAAAACAGGTTACCATCTGACCTGCGCCGCTCGCTAATGACTGGCTGTGTCTTCGGGAAGGATGATGCCCAGGTCAAAGAGAAGGTCAAAACCCGCACGGGCGGCAAACGCACACCCGAGGAATTACGCCAGCGCGGGCTGATGGTAGGCACTTCCGCTCAAATCGTTGACCAGATCGGGGTCTTCGGGCAAGCCGGGGCTCAGCGGGTGATGCTGCAGTGGATTGACCTGGATGATTTGGACGGCCTGGAAGCCATGGCTCAGAACGTCTTGCCTCAACTTAAAACCTGAAGGTCCCCATCCCCAACTGATTTTCAGTGAGAATGAGCATCGCCCGATTGGATTTCGAGAAGGTAAAAACCGTCACAATACCCTATTAGTGGAGACACCCATGCAAAACAAAAAATATCAGTTTATCTGGATCATTTTCGTGTTGATAGCGGCTAGCTTGGCCTGCAATTTCATTACCGGTTTAAACCAGGATATCGGTGGCGCAAAGGATACCGCCCAGTCAATTGTCACCCAGGCGCAGGCCCTCGCCACCCAGGCTCAAGGCCTGGCCACCGCCGCAGAGCAGAGCGGCGTCCTGAAAACTGCCCAGGCTTTTACAACCCAAGCAGGTGGTAGCGTGGCGGGCACCGTCGAAGCCCTGGTCACCGAGGCCGAACAAGGCGGTTTCCTTGAAACCGCTCAGGCTTTTGCTACCGATGGTTTTTCCATGGGTGAAACCCCAGCTGACATCCCAGTAATGGACCAGCAGCAAGCTCGCGAGTTCTTCGGATCTAAGGATTTGGTTTCCTATCTCACAGATAATGATTTCCAATCCGTTCTTGATTTTTATAAGACCCAGATGCCCCAAAACGGTTGGAGCGCAGTTTCTGAAGGCACCAGGGAGTCCGACAACGCCGCCGTCTTGAAATTCGAAAAATCAGGGCGAACCGCGACCGTCACCCTGGCAGTCAACCCAATCGACCAAGCTACCTTCGTTATGATATTAATTTTGAGCCAATAAAGACCCCTGAGCAGGGAGCTATCCATTATTGACTTGTCTTCTCCAGTAAACTGAAAATGACGGCCACAAAATCAAGAACCATTGACTTCCGGCAGGACTTGTGGGGAGAGATTTGATGTTAAAATCGTTTTTTGAACCGGATTCTGTCGCTGTGATCGGGGCCTCCAACGACCCTGACAAACTTGGGCATGCCGTCCTAAAAAACCTGATCGATTGTGGCTTCGTGAAAAGGGGAGGAGTTTATCCCATCAACCTCAAAGCCAGCGAGATATTGGGTTTACCAACCTTCCCGTCCGTTTTGGAGGTTCCCGCTCCGATCGATCTGGCCGTCATCGTGATCCCTTATGCTCATGTTCCTGAAGCGCTCACGACCTGCGGTCAGAAAGGTGTCCCTGCGGCTATCGTTATCAGTGCTGGCTTCCGCGAAGCGGGTATGGAAGGTCTGGAGCGCGAACACGAGATCATCGCCATCGCCAAGCAATACCACATCCGCTTGATCGGTCCCAATTGCCTAGGTGTGATTGACACATTTACCCCGCTAAATGCTTCTTTTGCGGCTGGTACTCCCCCCAGCGGGCCGATGGCGTTCATGTCCCAATCAGGGGCCTTAGGGACTGCTGTCCTGGACATCGCTTTGGCTGGACGGTTGGGCCTTTCAAAATTTGCCAGTTTAGGCAACAAAGCCGATGTCGATGAGGTCGACCTTCTGCTGGCCTGGAGCGAAGATAAGAACACCAGCGTGATCTTGATATACACTGAGGGTATGCCTAACGGGCAGAAATTTATCCAGGTAGCTCGCCAGGTCTCCGCCAGCAAGCCGGTCGTCGCCATCAAGTCCGGGGTGACCCAGGCTGGTTCGCGGGCGGTTTCCTCGCATACCGGCTCGCTGGCAGGCTCCGAACAGGCCTACCAGGCAGCCTTCCTGCAAGCTGGCGTGTTGAGAGCCGAATCGATGGAATCGCTCTTCGACATGGCCCGCGCCCTGGGATACCAGCCCGCTTTGAAAGGAGACCACATTGCCATCGTCACCAACGCAGGTGGACCGGGCATCCTGGCAACCGACGCCCTGGAACGCGCCGGATTATCCCTGGCGCGCTTCAAAAACGAGACCATTCAGGCGCTCGAGCAGTATTTACCGGACGCCGCCAGCGCCGCCAACCCAGTAGATGTGCTTGGGGATGCTCTCTCCGATCGTTATCGCTTTGCGTTGGAGGCCGTGGCAGGCGACCCTGATGTAGACGGCTTGCTGGTGCTGCTGACCCCCCAAGCTATGACCGAGATAGAAGAGACAGCTCAGGCGGTCAGTAACCTGGCAGGAACCAGCGACAAACCAATCCTGTCCTGTTTTATGGGTGAAGCGAAAGTCCAAAAAGGCATCAATCTACTCCAAAAGTCAGGCGTTCCCAATTACCCCTTCCCGGAACGAGCAGCCTTAGCTTTCAAAGCCATGGCGAATTATCGCCAAATCCGCGCCCGACCCAAACCGGACTACGCCCACTTCGAGGTCGATCTGGAGGCCACCCGCCAGGTGCTCGACCAGGTTCGGGCTGCGGGGCGCGTCACCATCGGAGACTTTGAAGCTCGCAAGATACTCCAGGCCTATGGGTTACGCATCCCTCGATCGGAGATCGCAGAAACACCCGATCAGGCCATCGAAATTGCCCGGCAAATTGGTTATCCAGTGGTGTTGAAAATCGCTTCACCCGATATCCTCCACAAAACAGATGTCGGCGGCGTCAAAGTTGGCTTAGAGAACCAGGAGCAGGTGTGCGATGCCTTCGAACTGATGGTTTACCGGGCTCAGCGCTATGTCCCCGAAGCCCACATCTGGGGTTGTCTGGTCCAGGAGATGATCCCCCCTGAAGGATTGGAGGTGCTGGTGGGCATGAACCGTGATCCACAGTTCGGGCCGCTGGTAACCTTCGGTTTGGGTGGGATTTATGTCGAAACGCTCAAAGATGTGACCTTCCGGGTTGCCCCTTTTTCGGTTCAGGAAGCAGCTGCCATGTTGAGCGAGATCCGGGCTAACGCCCTCCTGGAGGGTGTGCGTGGGCAACCGGCTGTGGATAAGGAAGCCATCGTTGCGGTGCTGCTCCGCATCGGCCAACTGGTCCAGGATTTCCCCGAGATCGTCGAACTTGACATCAACCCGCTGGTCGTGTTTCCCCGCCAGGGGGGCGCGATTGCCATCGATATGCGCCTGGTGCTGAGCAAGGAGCCCAGGCGCTGAAGCGTTATCATGATCATCGGAGAGGCCAATTTTCAAGCAGCAAGCATAAGCAATGGGAGATCGGTCATGAAATCATTGTATGTCACCTCAATCGATAGTTTTTCAGGCAAAACAGCTGCCTGTCTGGCCTTGGGAAAAAGCTTCCAGGCGGATGGCTACAAGGTAGGCTACTTGAAACCGCTCAGCCTACAACCCTGGCGATCCGCTGGCAAAATCGTGGACGAAGACGCCGCCTTTGTTAAAGAAACCCTGGGCCTGCCAGAGCCTGCCTGGCAGCTTTCGCCGGTGGTCATCACACCAGAGTTCTTAGAAGATATTTTGCGTGGGAAATCTGGCGAGGATCTGATGGATAAGGTCCGGGCAGCTTACCAGTCAGTCAGCCTTGGTCGGGACATCCTGTTGCTTGAGGGTGGCGGCAGCCTTCGAGAAGGTTATGTGGTTGATTTGCCCACTCCCGCGGTCGCCCGGGCTTTGAGCAGCAATGTGCTGGTGATCGTCAAATACCGCTCCAACGTGGGGGTCTTGGATGACGTCCTCACCGCCAAACAACGCCTGGGCGATTTGTTAAACGGTGTGATCATCAATCGCGTACCAACTGAAGCGTCGGATTATCTCAGGGATCTGGCCATCCCTCACCTCGAGAAACGCGGCGTGGTCGTTTTTGGTTTCCTGCCCGAGGTGCCTCGCCTGGCCGCGCTAACAGTGGCTGAGTTGATTGAGGCTCTCGGCGCCAAAATACTCACAAAGGAGGCCAGCCCGGAAGCCCTGGTCGAAACCCTAACAGTAGGCGCCATGACTGTTGAAGCTGCCTTGCACCGCTTTCGAAAACAGATCAACAAAGCCGTCATCACCGGCGGTGACCGCACCGATATCCAGTTGGCGGCCCTGGAGACCTCAACCACCTGCCTGATACTGACTGGCAACCTGCGTCCCAGCCCTCTGATCGTTAAACAAGCCGATGCGGTCAGCGTACCCATATTATTGGTGCCCACCAACACCATGGAAACGGTGGAGGCCATTGAAAGCATCTTTGGGAAAACTCGCCTGGGTCAACCCACCAAGCTCGCCCAATTCCAGGAGTTATTAGCTGAACACGTCGATATGGCTCGTCTTTACGAGCTCCTAGAACTGAAGACATGGAAACTATGAATGTAAATCACGCAATTCAAAGCAAGCATGCCGTTCGCCAGTATAAAGCCCAGCCCCTGGCGGACGAAGATATCCAGGCGATCTTGAACGCTGGGCGCCGGTCACAATCATCGAAGAACAGCCAGCCCTGGCACTTCATCGCCATTCGAGAAAAAAGTACCTTGGGAGAGCTGTCCAAATTGGGGAATTTCGCCGGGCATCTATTTGGCGCCGCTCTTGGGATTGCCATCATCACCCCACCCCCCGAAGAGCGTTTCAGCATCATGTTCGACGCCGGCCAGGCTGCCGCTTACATGCAACTGGCCGCCCTGGAATTGGGCATTGGCTCCTGCCTGGCTACCATTTACGAACCAGAAAAAGCCCGGGAACTGCTCGGCTTCCCCGAGGGCCTCGAGCTGCACATCGCACTCTCCTTTGGCTATCCGCTCGACCAGATGGCGGTCAAGCGTCCGCCACAAGGCCAGGGACGCAGGTCGCTGGATGAGGTGGTGCATTGGGATAAATGGTAAGCTGTAAGCTGGCCTGGTATATCCCGAGGATTTGCAAATACCCCAACCCGCCCGCGACGAACAGCTGGCTAGCGTGTACCCCCAAGATTACCTGGAGCGGGTAAAGTAACATCAGCTCCCGGTTGACCTATGCCCCTACGGCTGAACCATAACAAAATGTGGCGAGCTGTACAAACCCAGCGGAGCTTATAGCTGCTGGCGGGCTGCCCAGTTGGACTGTCAGAAGGCTCTGTTCAGCGTTGCCACAGGATTTAGTTCGCCTCGATTGGTACCCGAGCGCCATTAAAAGCCGGGATCACCCGGGCGGTATAGTCGCTGGCCGGACGCTGGGCAGGGATGCGGGCACGGTAGCTGAAGCCTCTCATCGGATCTGAGATTTGCTCCCCCTGTATCATCGGATAAACTTGCGCACCCGCTCCGCTGAGCGAGTCTGCATAAAGCTGAACCTGGATAGCTCCCGGATCGAGATCACCCAGATAGACCGTTACTTTGAAGGTGTAGTGCCCTTTTCCTTCCTTCACCTCGACCTGCCCGAATCGCAGGTGCTGCCAGTGAGCCTGCAGTGACTCACGCCACTGGCAGAGCAGAACCGCTTGGCGAGCACCATCGACTATGCGCTCCTGGTAGGCACCGGCTGCTGGCAGATATAAGCTTTCTACGTATTCGCGCACCATGCGGTTGGCGCTGAAGTTCGGTGTGAGTTCAGAAATGCTCAGTCGCATACAGGCAACCCAGGCCTTGGGGATCCCGTGAGGGTCCCGGTCGTAGAAGGCGGGAATCACTTCACCTTCCAAGAGGCGGTAGAGCTGGTTTGCTTCCCAGGCATCCCAGGATGAGCCAGGGGTTACTCGTCAGGTTCCACAGGTCGGGGTCAATCCGCTCCCAGAGGGGATCTGAGGCATGGCTCCAGGACCAGCGCAGGTCCAGTGCCACTTCGGCCAGGCCGGACAGTGTCCAGCCCAACCCGGCAAACGCGATGTACGTCATCACCTACGTTTCACCCAAGCCGAAGCCCATACTTCTGAACGACGCCGGCGCAGTCAGGAACAACAGAAAGAAGGCCGCAACTTGCGAGCCGCCGTTGAAGCCACCGTGCGCAGTGTCAAACACCCCTTCCCGGCTGGCAAGTTACCCGTGCGAGG
>DAOUET010000066.1:0-4604 GCA_034430155.1 Anaerolineales bacterium | reverse complement strand
GTGGGGGTTTCACGTACCTCTAAGACCCCACTGAGCATTTACCTGGCATACCGGGGGTGGCGGGTAGCCAATGTGCCGATCGTCTTGGGGGTCAAGCCGCCAGCTGAACTGTTCGAGTTACCTCGTAAACGGGTGGTTGGCCTGGTGGTGCGCCCCGAAAGGTTGGTGGATTTGCGTAAGGTGCGGGTCGACCTGATGGGTACCCGAAAGTTGGGGTATGCCGATCTTGAATATGTTCGCAAGGAATTGACTTACTCGTACCATATCTTCGAGCGCCGCCGGGATTGGCCTTTAGTGGATGTAACCACAAAGCCGATCGAAGAGACCGCTGCAGAAGTGGTGACTTTGATCGGCCGTGACCAGCAGGAAAGGTTGGGTTTGGATCAGGGTGTGAGTTGATGAGGCGGTTAAGTAGGGTTGCAAGTGGTTAAGGCATTTTTCCTATTGTGAAGTCGTCGAATCGGGCTTCTGAGGGGAGATCACCTGCCCAAAGGTCCAGGCCGAGGCGACCACCTGTATAGGTGCTGTCGTAGACGACCGCCAGAAGGGTGTTATTGGCGTACGCCCGAATTTCACCCCCGATGCGTTCTATTTTAAGCAGGTTGAGTTTGTCACCTGTGTGGATGGCGGACGAAACTCCGTTAGCCAGTTGTTGCCATTCGTTCTGGAGCTTCCAGAGTGAAAAAGACTGTTCTTGGGGGGAGATCACGAAGGTATAAAACCGGTCGCTTTGTTGCCAATTGAAAACCAGCCCATATTGGGAGCCTTGCCCACTTACCCGACGGGCTTGAGCTTGGAGGGAGAATGAGGGAGGAATAGCGTCGCTGCTCAGGGGGGCCAGGGCGCGCAGAACTATGCCGCTCTTAGCGTTGTACAAACGATATTCACCATCCTGCAGGCCAGCCGCGCCGGTGCTATCAGAAAATTGAAACCAGCCTTTATCCGTGCTGAAATCGTCTTGAAAAACCAAGAATTCGTTGTAGTTGAACAAGGCCAGCGGCATGAAGATCTTCGGATTGGGTGGTTTGGTGGGATCACATTCAAAAGAGAAGTTGGTGTGCCAGGTGCCCCATTGGCCGTCGTCTCCGGCAGCCGTAGCGGTTACCTTGACGTATTCCTGCGCCATCCAGAACGATCCTTCAGAGGGGTCAATGACGGTTGAGGAATAATCTCCCCACCTTTCGCCGAATGAGCCGGCGAAATCGTCATAAAACCCAGGGCTGGTCTTTACTACATAAGGCTGGCGAAGGTTGTATAAGGGATCATTGGATAAGCGACCGGAATATCTGATTTCTGGATAACGATCCTGAGAACTCTGGGTGTAGATGATACCCGTGTCACCACATTGGTCTACCGAGATCGACGGCATGTAGGTGAATTCGTTCGCCCCCCCGTCTACTGTGCCGTGCTGCCGCAGGTCAGGGCTGTTGGCGGGGAAACCATCCGTCTGGATTTCGAACCACTGCACAACCGCGCGGGTGTCCGCCGGATCTGAACCGGTTAAGGTGGCCCAGAGTGAACCCGAGCGCCAGACCGCGTTCATCATGCGGGGACAGACCGTGTCAATTTGCTTGGTAGTGCCCTTTTGAGGGGCTGTAAAGACACAACTGCCCTGGTCTTGGGTGGTCACGATAGCGGTATGGGCTTGGGGAGAGTCCGGCAAACCGGTCAGCGCCCAGACCTTGAGGGTATTCCGGTTGTAGCGATCTACCAGGTAAAAAGTACCAAGTGGAGGGCTGCCAAAGTGGTGGGCCGGCTGGATGGTGAAGTCGCCAAGGTCGTGGTTGTCGATGTCGAAATAAGTGACGTCGCTATCGCGGGTATACAACTGATTTTTGTCGAAGATGCGGATTTTGGTGCCCAGGAAGAGGGGAATGGGCAGGTCGGCGAAGATGTTGCCGGTAACCACGATAACCTCCGGGCTGACACCTAGGCCTGGGTAATCGAACCATCCCTGGGTGCCATTAAAGTTGGAACCGAGGGCAAAGGTGAATCTGTTCCAATCCGTTGAAAGGTTTTGGGGAGCCCCGGATTTCGATACGATTAGATGTAGCTGGCTGTCTGCGAAAGATTTCCCTTCCAGGGCTAAAGCCACGAAGCGATCGGCGTACTGGTCGTAAATTACTTTCGGGTCGAAGCAGGCGGCCACGGAGGAAAGGTCGCCGCAAAAATCATCCAGGTCTACTGCGCTGGTGCCTGAATCACCCCCGGCGATGATCGACCCGGATTTGGTGTAAATGGCTACGTGACCATTGGTGACCTCGATGATACGATCGAGCCCTACGGCGGCATGGGTGTCCGGAGGGGTGTGCACTTTGGAAGGGATGTTGTTGTCGGGCTGCATGCTGATCCCTGTAAAGCTGGCTTTGGGCGTGGGCATGGGAGCATCATAAAGAGCGGCCACAGGTGCAGCACCACTCAGGGAGGCTGCCGCTTGCGGTCCGAGGTATCGCTCAAGAGGTGCCTCCACGCCAGGGGGTTCCCCAGCCGGCGTGACTAAAACCTTGGTGCTCAATACCGTGGCGCGCTCAGTCTGGGCAACAGCCTTTGGGAGAAAGAAAAACAGGCCGCTGATGATGACTACGGCAAGCAGGACCAGATAAAAGGTGGAGAGGTATCTATTATCAGGGGGCATGCAATCAGCTTTCGAGCGACTGGTCAGCTTCCCAACGGGAGGCTTGGATGAGATCGCTGGCAATGGCCCGATGCCTCGCCAGTTTATCTGAAAGCAGGTGAGCTGTCAACATTCTTGCGTCCCGAGAGGATTATAATATTTTGTATGGAAGAATCAAACTTAGATCTGGAAAGGCAAGAGAAAGCCAAGGAATACGCCGGGGTTAACCGGCGTTTAATGGTGGTTGATCTGGCCATAGGGGCATTATACGCCATTGCATGGTTGCTGCTGGGTTGGTCAGCAGCTCTCAAAACCAGTTTGATTGGTATAAGCAATAACCAATGTTTGTTGGTGGCTGGCTTTGCCCTGGTATTTGGCGGGATCTATTACCTGCTCACGCTACACCTTTCATACTATTCGGGCTTCATTTTGCCGCACAGTTATGAGATGTCGACCCAAACGCTGGGGGGCTGGATCAGCGATCAAATTAAAGGTATCGCCTTGGGGGGAGTATTGGGGGGGCTGATCCTGGAGATTATCTATGCGGTATTGAGAGCGACTCCCAACGCCTGGTGGTTGTGGGCAGGGGCTATTTTATTGTTATTCAATGTCATCCTGGCTAACCTGGCGCCAGTGCTGCTGATGCCAATCTTTTATAAGTTTCAGCCATTGGACCAAGAACGTGAAGACCTGACCGAACGCTTGGTCCGGTTGGCTGAGAAAGCCGGCACCCATGTGCAGGGCGTATTCAAGTTTGACATGAGCCGACGCACCAAGGCTGCTAACGCCGCCCTGGCGGGCTTGGGGAATACCCGTCGCATAATCCTGGGGGATACCTTACTCAATGAATTCAGTGATGACGAAATCGAAACTGTGCTGGCTCACGAATTGGGCCACCAGGTCAATAAAGATATCCCGGTAGGAATCGTAGTACAAAGCGCCCTGACCTTGGGTGGTTTGTACCTGGCTTCGCTGGGTCTTCGCTGGGGCGCGGCTTACTTTGGATTCAACGGAGCAGCAGACATCGCGGCCTTGCCGGTCTTGGGGTTGGTGATGGGAGCTTACGGGCTGGTGACGATGCCCCTGAGCAATGCTTATTCGCGCTGGA
The DNA here is from genome assembly GCA_034430155.1 of Anaerolineales bacterium. Lineage (GTDB taxonomy): Bacteria > Chloroflexota > Anaerolineae > Anaerolineales > UBA4823 > DAOUET01. Next base: position 882 of record DAOUET010000066.1, on the reverse strand, counting down.
GGGAGCGCCGGGCGGACGAGTATGCCCTCAAGGCCACCGGGAATGGGGAGGCTTACACTTCTGCCCTGGTACGCTTGGCCAACCAAAACCTGGCGGAGGTTGATCCGCCATCCTGGGTGGAGTTCCTGTTGTATTCTCACCCGGCCCTCAGCAAGCGTATTGCCATGGCGCAAAAAGCTAGCGATCTTAAAGCCGGCTAAATCGATCCACCTCAGGAACGGGATTGATCCTTTATACCGGCAGGGATGAGAATATTTACACAATCGACCAGCAAGGGGGGGCAGCCTCCCGCCATAACCAGCGACGCCGACCTTTCCTGCGATGCCCTTCATTTCCCCTTTTACCTGGATTGGTCGCCGGATAGCTAGTGGGTGAGTTTCTCGACCTCGACCGGTCTGGGCAAGGATTTATTCTCCCAGCGGGTGCAGGCAAATGGCGGGGTTTTGAAGACCCTGACCATTATCGAACCAGATAAGCTCGGGCAGACCGTCCCTCTCCTGGAAAAATGGATGTTAACTTTCTTCTGGCCCCCGGATAACAAAATGGTGGCTTATTTTCTGCCGGCTGGGAATAATCCCGGCCTTTCCGCAGGAAATCGCCAACCGGCGTGTGGTGTTTTGGTCCTGGAAATAAGAGGCCGAATGGAAGTCAATAGTTGAGGAAGTCCGGTCTTCATCTCCGGCGGAACTATTCGTTAGGGATAATCAACCACAATATCAAGTAAAGACCGATCCCGGGAACCCCACCGGGAATGGATGCGATGATGAAGGCCAGTCGAAACCAGAGTGGGCTGATACCAAAAAATTCACCCAAACCACCACATACCCCGAATATGATCCGTTTGCGACGCGAGCGGCGTAAGAGTACTTTTGCTGAGCGAGA
>DAOUET010000065.1:0-3466 GCA_034430155.1 Anaerolineales bacterium | reverse complement strand
CCCCAATCTTTGTGGTACACCTCCTTGAAAACTTCAGCTCCTAAGAGTACACCAAGGTCAACTATCCCTAGCTTGCCGTCGCCAACCCCACAACTAAATGATCATCCAACAGTAAGCTCAAGTTCAATTCCTGAGCTTACCGTGACTTCAGATTTGAATGGTAAGGAGGAAGGAATTGTATCTTCAACTCCGGGCAAACCAATGGTATTGGGTATCTTGCCAGCAGTTATCTTCTTATTTGGCGTTTTGATGATTTGGGGTTGGTCGCGTAGGAGATATTGACCTCGGTAAGCGCTTGCCAATTTTGAAAATATGGTTTATGCCTCCGTATAAACAATGCATTCCGAAGGACCGAAATAGACGAATATCCCAAATTGGTGCGATGGATTTTATCTTATGAAGATCATCCAATCATTAACCCTATGGAAATACCGGGATCTTCTTTGGATGTGGACTTCCCGCGAAATCAAAGTCCGTTATAAGCAGTCTATCTTGGGGGCACTTTGGGCTATTCTCCAACCGCTCTCGTTAATGGCCATGTTCACGCTGGTGTTTTCTGTATTGGCGCGCTTTCCTTCGGAAGGTATTCCCTACCCAATTTTCTCCTATACTGCCGTGTTACCCTGGACCTTTTTTGCCGGATCCATCAGCAATGCCACACCCAGCCTTATTAACAATATGAGTCTGGTTACCAAGATATATTTCCCACGTGAAATCATTCCAATATCATCGGTGCTAGCCAGCTTTATTGACTTCCTGGTAGCGACTTTGGTGTATCTGGGTTTAGTGATATTTTATCAAGTTCCAATCAGTGTGACAGTTTTCCTGGTGCCGGTATTGTTAACCATTCAAATTCTCCTCACGGTAGGGATCGTATTAATTTCATCAGCATTGACCGTCTTCTATCGTGACATTCGCTTCGTGGTTCCTTTAGCGGTTCAAATATGGTTGTATGCAACCCCGATTATCTACCCGCTAGCGTTAGTGCCAGAGAAGTTTCGACCATTTTACCTCTTGAACCCAATGGCCGGGTTGATCGAATCCTATCGGGCGGTTATTTTGAAAGGGTTATGGCCTGACTGGAATTATCTGGGAATTGCAGCGGCTGTATCGATCATCGTGTTTTATTTGGGATTCCACTATTTTAAACGCATTGAATGGCAGTTTGCAGACATTATTTAAAGGATCTGTAGATTATCGCATATGGCAACAGTCGTCAAATTTGAGGGTGTTTCTAAGCAATACTTTACTGGAGAGCGGAAGAGTAGCTTGCGTGAGGTGATCTCCACTTTGCCGAAGCGCCTCATCCACAAGGTAACTACAAAAGAGGATTCTACCGATAGATTCTGGGCATTAAAGGAGGTCAGTTTTGATATCGAAAAAGGGGAAGTATTAGGGATCATCGGTCCAAATGGAGCGGGTAAGACCACCGCGCTTAAATTGCTTTCCGGCGTGACTAAGCCGACGACTGGTCAGATATATATCAACGGACGAATCTCAGCTCTCATAGAATTAGGGGCTGGATTTCATCCAGAGCTCACCGGTCGAGAAAACATTTATTTAAATGGCGTAATTCTGGGATTGAGCCGAGCGGAAATTAATCACAAATTTGACAGTATCGTATCTTTTTCAGGATTGACTAAATTTATAGATACACCGGTAAAGAGATATTCTTCCGGGATGTATGTCCGGCTTGGATTTGCCGTGGCTGCGCATGTGGACCCCGATATCCTGCTGGTTGACGAGGTTCTGGCTGTCGGCGATCACGAATTCAGAGTACGCTGTATTGATCGCTTCAGGCAGCTGAATTCAAACGGCGTGACCACGGTGCTTGTATCGCATCAAAGACAATTGATCGAAAGTTTATGCACGCGAGCGGTATTTCTCAATGAAGGGCGGATAGAATTTGACGGCAATCCTGGCGAGGCTTGGGATCATTACCTTGCCGCTGTTTCCGAAGATCGTTTCAAATCGATAGATAAAGATCACGAAGGATCCGTTAATGCCGGGATGAGCATAAAGAATGTTGAAATCCTGGATGGCAAAGGAGTACCTAGATCTTTTTTTAAGGCCGGAGAGTCAATGAGGGCATCCATCGCCTTTAGTGTAAATGAATACACTGAAGATCCGGTTTTTTATGCAAGATTCTACCGGGATGGGATGTTAGTGCATGGCACCAATTCAGCCCGGTTTAAAATAAAGGGTGCCTATCATCCTGGAGATGCGGGTACCGCAATGGTTGAATACGACGCTCTAAATCTATTGGAAGGAACGTACGAGTTCTGCCTGGGAATCGAAAAGAGTTTCTATTCACTCGCAAGTTACGATCGAGTCGAACCCATTGTCATCACAATAGGCAGTTATCTCAAACAGGGTGCAGGCATCGCCCAATTAGATCACAATTGGGCTGTTCTGAACTCGCACCCAACAAGCGACAAAAATCTTCTCAAGCGGTGATCTATGATTCATAAGACCTTGCTCGTCGGATGGGATTCGGTATCTTGGACATTTTTAATGCCTCTATTAGCGAAGAATGAGCTGCCCAACCTTCAGCAGCTGATCGATACCGGCTATCATGGGATTTTACGGTCAACAGTACCGCCGGTCACGCCGGTGGCTTGGGGTTCGATTAACACGGGAAAACTACCGCAGAAACATGGCATTTACGATTGGACCTGGGATCCATTGAACAATCGCAAGATTACGGTGAGTAACAGTTGTGATTTGATCGGATCCAGGTTTTGGGAAAAATTGAACGCCCAAGGTATTCGAGTTGGTTTAGTAAACATACCCATGACATACCCGATCAAACCGATCGATGGATTTATCATATGTGGGTTTGGAGCGCCGCGACCGCCTGCAAATATTACCTATCCACAAAGTCTTTTGGACGACATCGAAACGGAATTTGGCGCCTATGAACCAATGCTCACTCAAGATGTAATTGATGATCTGGGAATATCCGCATCTGAGAAGGCGGTTTTTAAGACTGAAGCGCTGATCCAAGCCAGGCAGGTTCAAGCGGCGTTATTAGCTGAAAAGAGATACGAAGTTGACCTTCTGGCAATCAATCTCATGCTTTTTGACCATACTAACCATCGCGCCGAGGATTATGCTTTGATCGAGGGATCACTGCGCGAAACCGATCGCCAGCTGGGTTTACTGATTGAGGGCTTTAAACCGGACGACATCTTGTTGATCTCAGATCATGGCGCTAAAAGATATACAGGGGTCTTTCTCATCGGGGATTGGCTTCGCGATCGTGGATATCTAATCCCCCAGCGCCGGAATTCTCAGGGAAAAAATACGCTCAATTGGTTACTCTTTAAGTATTTACGAGAAGGCCATGGGATGAGGGGCGTCTCCGAAAAGGTGTTAAGGAGGTTGCTTCGTAATCTGATTCCCCATCTAAATGGCAAGGTTGCCGGACGATTTTGGCAAAGCGTGCAAGCCCTCACCCCCCGCG
>DAOUET010000064.1:0-63380 GCA_034430155.1 Anaerolineales bacterium | reverse complement strand
CAGCCAGCGGTGCCGGAGGAGAGATCAGGGCCATGGTGAGGGATATTGTGCTGCCCAGATGGCACAAGGTTAGAATGGGGAAGAGAATTTGATTTTGCGTGTTCATGTTTTTTCCCTTCAACCAGCGGTTATTTCTTCTTTTCCCAGGTTGAGGCTATGGGCAATGAGTATGGGTTCTTTCTAGTTGCCATCTGTAATCACTTCCCTTTCAAGATATCGAACCGCAGCCTCAAGCTGAGAATCGATCCCCTGGAGCAACGCGTTGCGGTCCAGAGCCACCTGAATATCCGGAATGATCCCGCGATCTTCTAGAACGGTGCCATCGGAGGTTTGGGTTTGAGCGATCGGGTACAGAAAGGTTGCCCCATTGGGTAATATTAGGATGTCTGCTACCAGGTCCGATCCGGGTGTGCGTTCTCCAACAATGGTTGCCCGTTGATTGGCACTCATGGCGCCAGCGAACTCCTCACTCGATGATCCGCTCAGCACATCTACCAGGACCACCACCGGCCCGAAATAAGGCTCGGTGGGGGGATCGGTATAGCCTTCGTGTTCAAAACCCGGCATCTCCAGGCCTGGTCTGGTTATGAATCGCCACAGCAAAGTGCGTTCCTGGAAGAACTGGCTGGTGATCGCCTTACGCACTGGATAAAACCCACCCGGGTTGCCGCGGATATCGATGATCATCCCGGGCGCATCCCGCATCTCCTGAATGGCGCTCAACACATCCTCCAGGATCGGAGGCAGGAAACCATCAAAGCGGATGTAAGCAATGCGCCCTTCCAGACGCCTGGCCTCGAATCCAACATACATGGGTGGCAAACCTTCTGCGGTAAAAGGTTGCCCTGCGCGCTCTTCAATCACCAGAGTGACCGCGTGATTCTGGTTGCGCTCATCCAGATAGGAGATCGAGATCTCTCGACCGGGTTCCCCATAGAGTTTTGTGAGAATTGCATAAAGCACCTGACCACGCATCCGGCGTTCGTTGAAAGGGGGCACCTGGAGTTTGACCAGTTCTTCCCCATTTTCTAGGGAGATATCATCAAGGCTCAGGATGACATAGCCTGGACGCAAACCGGCCTGATCAGCCGGAGATCCCGCCTCGATAGCGGTGATTACTGCCTGATCATCAATCAAACGGAGGTCGATTCCCACACTCCCCGAAGCAGAAAGAACCGGCTCCAGCGCATTGGAATCCGGAGGAACCACAGCGATGTGGGAGACACCCAACTCGAAACACATCTTGTTCAACAATATGTAAAACTCCTCATCGTCTCCCGCCGCGCTGATCTTGGGCAGATACTCTTCATACATTGCTTCCCAATCCACGCCGTTGAAGTCTGGGTCAAAATACCTCTGGTTGACCGTCTGCCAGACGATCTCGAAAACTTCCTGATATTCGCCCAGCTTTTCAGGTGAGAGGGTTGGCGCGTTTGTAGGAATTACAGTAGATGTGACGGTTGGCGCGATTTCGGGAGTTACGGTGGGTGAGACGGGTACAGCCCGCTCCTGAGTGCACCCCACCAACCCCAATAGTAGGCTGAAGGATATGATCAACGAAAGGATCTCGATTTTAAAATTCCCGTTTCTTTTCATTTCAAACCTCTTGCTGGTTATATCTGTGCATCTAATTTTCAGAGGGCGTTAGCTCATCTTCCACCAAAGTAACCACGCCGGCAATACCATCCACCCTGATCAACTGCCCACTGTGGATGCGTTTAGTTGCTATCCCAGTACCCAGCACAGCCGGGATGCCGTATTCGCGAGCCACGATCGAACCGTGGCTGAGGGGACCGCCCACATCCGTGACCACCCCGGCTTGGACACCATTATTTGCCCGTGCCGCGGGGATGGTCAGAAAGACGAAATCTCCCTTTCTCTTGCTGGTAGATTTCATCTGCATACATATTTGACCTCCCCTACACGTTTTCGAAGGCGTAAATAGAATAGCACATGGGTAGAAGAATCACACGAGCCTGAGGAGCTATTTTGGCCCAAACCCTGGAAGGGTTTTATACCCTATCGTAAGGAGGTGGTTTGATGAACGAAAAGTATTAGCTGGATTCCTTGACTTTCCCCCAGAGAAATGTATCGAAAGTCAGGTAGTCGATGCCAGAATTACTCGCGCTGCACAATCCCTTCCACCCCAGGCATATACCATAGGTTGTCCGCTCCGCTTGCAGTTGAGGCCCTTATGGCCTCCCCAGACTGCGCTCACAAATAACTTGCATTGCAACTAACCCTCGGCATGGGTAGTAGGATAGGACCCAGATCATAGAGTCATGAAGTGATAAAAGCCTACATCAGAGTCCAGGAACTATGTCGGCAGATGGGGAAACGCATTAGTTGTAGCGGGTACTGGGTGAGCTGTGGTGTATCACTATTTACGGGTCAACGCCAGACGAGGGCGATCAAGCGGGCGGTCGCAATCCATTTGCTAACCCTGACGAAGATTTGGTAGATTTTCCCTTACCAGATGAGGTCCCTCCCAGCGTGGGCACTTTTAAACTCCCCAGGCCGAGCCCCTGGTCTGTGACACATTTCGAGGGGCAGATGAGCTGCGCCGCCGTAAATCTGGCTATTCCAGCTAGCCCACCCGAAAGCGGGATATTCGAGGTTCTCAATGGTGGTCAGACTGTCATAGATACAGGCATAGACAGCAGCCAAGGGAAAGTAAATAATGGAAAGTCTCTGGCGTACCTGCCATCCTTCGACAACCGATAAAAGGTGACATGCGGTTTGCATACCGTGGCTTTGTAGGGCTATCACCTGCTTCAGTAGTTAGCGGCGCTCACATCGGGCGATTGCGTATAAAAAAATTGTGAGCGGACCCCCTTCGCGCTCACAATGCAGATCTCATTATTCGGTTGATGACCAAGCGTAATCGCTGCAACCCACTTTTATACGCTTGTTCAGGGTGGGCAGGCAAATTTCACCAGGAGCCCTTTCTTTTATCTTGGTATCCTGTTGCAACCTATAATTACTATACAGGATTAATGATATCAAGTGAATAGGCAAGACGTAGAATATAATAGACATTTGTACTGTTTTACCCGGGATACTTGTATTCGAAGAAGAAATCTGCAATGTTATTTCCAACCTGCAACCTGGGAAGAGGTAGATGATTTGGCGAGAGTTAAAGAAATCCATGTAGCGATTTTAGATGATCACCAGAGCATCATCAATGGCTACCTGTATCGCCTGGGTGATGCCGCGGATATTGAAATTGTCGCACAAGCCACCTATGCTGAAGATTTATAACCGATGCTGGCTCGGTTCAAACCAGATGTGCTAATACTCGACGTGTCTGTTCCCACCTCAAAAGAAAATCCCAACCCCTATCCAATCCCGCATGCCATTCCGAAATGGCTGCAATTATATCCGCATATGTCTATCCTGGTCATCTCTATGCATAACCCGCGAAGGCTGGTCAAGGCCGTTATAGAAGCAGGCGCCAGCGGTTACATTCTCAAAGATGATCAGGCTGTCATTCAAGAATTGGCGAGTGTAATCCGCTCAGTTGCTAAGGGGGGCATTCATTTCAGCAAACAGGTGCATCATCACTTACTGGCACAAATGTCTGGGGAATCGGTGTTAACTCCCCGGCAACTGCAAGCTCTATCCTGGTGCGCGGCATATCCGGACGCGACCACCGATGAGCTGGCCGAAAAGTTGGGTGGGGCACATTCAACCCTACGCAATCTTCTTTCTGGCGCCTACTTAAGTTTAAACGTGCACAATCGAACAGCTGCGATTGCGAAAGTGAGTAAACTGGGCTTAATCACCCCCCTGGAACCGCCCTTAGAGATTTAGCCAGGTTGATTGGGCAACGATAGCAGGGATTGCGGCATTTGCAGGTCTAAAGTATTGAATAGACTTTTAACCGGCTTAATAATACCGTCGAGTAAGTCCTCGAGCTTTCCTTTATCCTGTATTGTCATGGCGTCCAGGATTTTTCTCGCGGCTTGATGCCTCTGCAATATTTGGTCAACACAATAGCTTATCGCCCCACATCGAACGAGTATGGTTTGGGCTTCTTTCAAAGCAGCCGGATCAGCTATTTCCTGGTGCAACTTCAGAAACCTTGCTTTATCTTTGTGGTTCACCACCTGTGCGTACAAAATTGGCAATGATGAACGACCAAGAATCCAATCTGGGTTGGCGGGTACGGTCATGGTATCGTGTAGGTCATCATAGATCTGAATCATTTCCCCATACAATTCCCCAAATTGATTTAAGAAGGCTGCGGTTTCATCTGAGCCATTCCCCATAAGAGCCCCAATAAGCAAAGCCGTTCCGAAAAATGGAGAGCTCTTGGTTCGGACAAGTTTCCAATAAGCCATCTCGTCAGGTGGGTTTTGAACATCCAGGTGCTGGCCAAGAGCAGTTGTCATCATCATGCGATTAAGATTCTCGAGGACAGCCATCTTCACTTTCTCCTGAACCTTACAATTCGCAATCACCTCTAAACCAGCTGCCTGGAATGCGACCGCCAGATTAGCTGCTCCTGGCATGCCCAGTCGATGGTGAATACCACGAGGATCATCATCGAGCATATCGTCAATCAAAACTATGCTGACCTGCATGCAGGCGATGGCAGCGACCGCGGGTGTGGCTTGTTCGAGCTGACCTCCGACCGCTTCGCAACCCAGAACGGGCAACCTCCATTCGCTTGGCTTTTTTGATGCATTTCGTTTGATTATCGATTGCATTTCGGGCCAGAGATTGACGATAGGCACCCCCATTAAACAATCAACGGTTTGTGAGTAAATATCCATATCGCCTCCCTGCCGGTCAAACTGGCCAGGTTACCCCGGCCAGTTTGAGTCTACAGGTTAATTTTTACCCGGTGCTCTACTCAGCCACGGCCTCCCATGTAAACCAGGCCAGATCACTCCTGAGAGCATCCAGCTGGTCCAGGCTTGCCTGAGCCAATTCAGCTAAGCATTGTAAGTAGGTATCCGCAGTGTTCGTCTCTTTGAAAAGCGAATCATGAAACAGCTGCATCGTTATCATAGTTGGCACCTCCTTTCCTTATGAGAAGTATCGTTTTTGACAGAAATTTAGAATACCACCTGATTTTGTCTTATGTAAGGTTTATAATAGATTTGCCTCCTTTCCAATGTTGAATGACCGGAAATAAGTTTTAATGAACCAAGGATAAAGAGAAGTGAGACTCGCATCCCGTCGCTGGCGCTACTTTGAACTGGTCCTCCCTTGGGTCGTATTTGCCTTACTCGCTACTTTCACCTATGACCTATTTAGTAGAATCCCTTACGCAGGTTTTGAATTTTCAAATGGGAAAATATCAGGTGTCTACTATTCGGAACCTAGCCAGGTTGCTCTTCAAATTGGCGACCAATTGGTCAAGGTTGGACCGGTAACCTGGGATGATTTTCTGCATGACTTACGGCTGAGGCTATTTGATGGTGTGGTACCAGGTCAGGTTGTTCCGTTGATCGTCGAAAGGGATGGCCATATTCTGTCTCTCGATTGGAAGTTTCCAGGCCCCACGACCAGAGAGATGCTTGAACGTCTCAACAGCCTATGGTGGATGCCTTATGTCTTCTGGCTCGCCGGAACTGCTGCTTTGCTTTTTATCCGTCCCAAGGATACACTCTGGTTGCTTCTGATTGCCCTTTGTTACTTAACAGCTTTATGGTTAGCATCAGGCTCAGGTCCATCCCATTGGCATATAGATGAAAGTGCTATCCTGATGCGGGCAGCGATATGGATTTGCCTGCCGGTGTATTTGCACTTCCATTGGATTATTATCAAACCCCTGGCGAAATTGCCGTTGATTGTATGGGTAGTGCTTTACATAGGGGCAAGCGCTATGGCTGTGGCTGAATGGTTTCAAGTGACCTCCTCGCAAACCTTCTATTGGGGGGGATTACTGGCTTTGGCTGGTAGTGTTATTCTCCTGTGCCTCCATTTCATCCTGCAACCAGAATACCGCCGGGATCTGCTCATCCCGGTAATTGGGGTGGGATTGGCCCTCTTGCCACTTCTTGGCGTGAATATTGCCTTCCTATCAGGAATTATACCTTCCAGGTTTGTCCAAGGCGGCTCTTTTCTGGCGCTACCCGCTATCCCTGGAGCATATTTCTACGCCGTCTATCGCAGCCAGCAAAGGGGGCTGGAGCGTCGCGCCAAGCGTCTGGTCATCTTATTCCTAATCACCATCTTGGCTGGCACCCTGTTCTTACCACTTTACTCAGTTCTCAATTCCAGGTTTAACCTGGAACAATCTACTCTTGCAATCGGTTTTGCCAGCATCCTGTTGGGCGGGATCATCGCCACGTCCAGCTTTCTTCCCTTTCTGGCTCTCTCATCCCTGGCGGAATCAACTCAAGCGCGTGCACTCCAACCGGACCAATTGGAATTGAGGGCTAATCGAATGATCTCCTACTATCTATTCCTCATCCTTGGTGGAGCGGTATTTGCCGGCTTGATCCTTCTGGCCGATGTCTGGCTCGATTTTCCGAGGGAAGCCACCATCATAGGCTTGGCAGCTGCTCTTTGCGCAGGAATTCTCACCGCCGTCGGTCTGGCACCTTTCCAGCGCTTCGTCGAGCATCGCTTACTGGGTATACCGCTGCCTCCCGCCCACCTGTTAGAGACCTACGCCACCAGAATCACCACCAGCTTGGACGTACCTAGCCTCATCCACCTGCTCAGGGGTGAGATCCTCCCCAGCCTGTTCATTCGACAATCTGCTTTGATACATCTTGAGGGCGGCAAAACCGCAACCATCCTCTATGCTGCCGGCGTAAACAAGGAACGTATACCTGGCGTTCAGGATCTCCCTCAATTGTTGACAGATTCCGGAGGGTATCGACCTTTTCCAACCGTGGAAGAAGAAGCAAATCCTTTTCTTTGGATCCGGATCGTTCTGCCTCTGGAGATTGGTGAGGAGATGATTGGTCTCTGGTTGTTAGGAAATCGAGACCCAGATGACTTATACGACCCGTCAGAAATCTCCATCCTGAAAGCTATCGCCAACCAGACTGCCATCGCCTTGGTCAATATCAAGCATGCAGAGCGCTTGCATGCCCTCTATCAAGCCGATATCGAACGGCAGGAAAAGGAACGTGCCAGCTTAGCTCTTGGCCTACATGATGAAGTGCTCAATCAGCTGGCTGCCCTGGCCATGCGTACGGATCATCTCCGCCCTGCTCCTGGATTTCAGGAAAGCTACCAGTTGATTACCTCTTATCTTAGGGGCGTGATCAACGACCTGCGACCTACCATGTTAGCGTATGGTCTGCGACCAGCCCTGGAGGAGCTGGTAGATCAGCTACACGACCGTAAGCTAGGTGATACTGAAGTTCATCTGGACGTACCTCCAGCAGCCCTGCGGTATGACCCGAAATTGGAGCAACACGTGTTCCGGATCGTCCAACAGGCTTGTGAGAACGCCCTGCGTCACGGGCACTCAAAGAACATCCGTATATATGGAGATCTCGAACAAAATCAAGTACACCTGGTTGTGGAAGATGATGGTGGGGGATTCCCAACTGGCGAGCATCTGGATCTGAACCAACTGTTGGCAAACAGGCATTATGGACTGGTCGGTATGCACGAGCGCGCCGCCCTTATTGGCGCCCAATTCGAAGTTAGCTCCACACCTGGAAGAGGAACCAGAGTGTCGGTTAATTGGCAACAAAATGTGGCCGGTCCATAATAAGGCTGGATTACCCCAGCTCTTATGCCTTTTTTCTAATACCAGTATAATCAGAGCATCATGAGCAGACCCATTACGAAGCGTATTCTAATCAGCACCGTCTTCATGATCTTGATTTTGCTGGGTCTTAATGCCAGGGCGTTGGCTGCCCCTCAGTTGCAGTTCACGCCTTTCCCCACGCCCACGCCAAGACCTGATGGACGGATTATCTACATCGTGCAACCCGGTGATTCCTGGTGGCGCATTGCTGCAATTTACAACCTGGATTTGAACGAGTTGCTGGCCTTGAATAACGCCACCAGCGAAACTATACCCATACCCGGTCAGGAGATTCTGCTTGGTTTAGGCGGGCCCGCAGAAGTCACTCAAACTCCTGGGCCTACTGCTACACCCCCATCACAATTGCCGACCGTCTCGGCCCAACCCGGTTCAGGCACGCTGTGCGTTTTGGTCTATGATGATAGCAATGGCGATTCCCTTCGCCAGGAAGATGAAATCTCCATCCCCGGTGGAGCTATCAGCGTGAACGACCGATCTGGAGAAGTTTCTCTCACAAAGACAACCGAAGCCGGGTTGGACCCGTATTGTTTTGAAGACTTGCCTGAAGGAGATTACAACATCACTGTGGCAGTGCCGGATGGTTATAACCCAACTACAGTCATGAATTATGCCTTGAAGCTGGAATCTGGCTCTGAGACCTATCTGGACTTTGGGGCGCAGGCCAATACCGAGACTCTGGCCCAGGCCCCCACATCCCAGGGAACCGGGAGATCCTCGCTACTCGGCATATTGGGAGCTTTGCTTTTATTGGGCGGAGTCGCTTTGGGGATTTTCGCGGGACGGTTGACGAGAAGGAAGAATTAGGCTTGCTGGCAGATGCGGGGTAAGGGGAACACTAAACTGCCATCTTTACTGCCTTGTTTTGCTTGAAAGGTATAACCGTCACAAGGCGTGACTAAGTTGTTCTGAGGCCAAACCCCTCAGCCGTCCTGGGTTTCGTAGCCATTTGGGTGAGTGCGGTGCCATTCCCAGGCGCTAGCAACCATATCCGGCAAGGCGGGAGTCTCTGGTTGCCAACCCAAATCTCTTTTGATCCGTTCTGAAGAGGCAATCAAACGCGGGGCATCACCAGGACGGCGGGGCGCCGAAATGGCCGGGATGGGGTGGCCTGTAACCTGGCGGGCGGCCTGGATGACTTCCAGAACCGAATAACCAGCGCCGTTTCCCAGGTTGTAGATCATGCGATCATTTTCAGTCAGGGCTTTCAACGTTAAAAGGTGAGCAGAAACCAGGTCGGCGATATGGATATAATCGCGGATGCAAGTGCCATCTGGGGTGGGGTAATCATCCCCGTAGATATTAATGGCTTCTCGCTGGCCTAAAGCCACCTGCAAAACCAGGGGGATCAAATGTGTTTCGGGCTGGTGGGCCTCGCCTCGCTGCGGTAGAGCACCGGCTGCATTGAAGTAGCGCAGCGCGCCGTAATGTAAACCACGAGTTATCCGGTAGCATTCCAGGGTTTGCTCTACCATCAATTTGGTCTGCCCATAGACATTGTTGGGAATCAAAGCAGAATCTTCCCTGAGCGGTTCGTCGCTGGAAGCGTACACCGCCGCGGTGGAGGACAGCAAGAAACCTTGAATTCCAGCTTGGACTCCCAGTTCGATCAACTGCAGCGAGTTGCTCAAGTTGTTTTGAAAATATTTGCCGGGATCTTTCATGCTTTCGTCGACCTCTATAAAGGCCGCGAAGTGCAAGATGGCATCGAACGCCTGGCTGTTGAGCGCTGTTCTGAGGGCAACCCGGTCCTTCAAGTCTGCCTGTATAAAATGCGCCCCTTCCGGTACGGCAGCCAGATGACCTTTGATGAGAGAATCAAAAACCGTGACGGTATGGCCTAGCTCGATTAACCTCTGTGCGGTGGCCGAACCGATGTAGCCTGCTCCGCCTGTTAGAAATATGTTGGTCATCTCTTCTTTTTCCCTGTTTCGGTAAGGTGAGGTTGATTTATATTGAGGTTACGTGCCTCTTAGATTCCGCCCGCTTTAAGAAGCGTGCCTCTTCAATCACATAGCGCTGGTGGATACCATCACCGATTTTTTCTCCTTCGTCCCAAGCCTGCACAGCAAAGGTGATGCGCAAGCCGTCAATTTCTGTGATCTGGGTGTGCACCCGCACGGAATTTCCTACTGGTGTGGGCGCCAGGTGGCGCACGTTTACCTGCACACCAACGCTGGAATAGCCTTCGGGTAGATGTTGCGCCAGGAGGCGGTGAGAATTACGTTCCATATATGCGATCATCCAGGGTGTCGCTAGCACCCGCGATGTGCCGCTGCCTACCTGGATGGCGGTATGTTCCTCCGCGATGATAAAATTCTCTTCCCTGTTCATGCCAGGTTGAAAGACTTCTAATGGGTGCATGTAAAACTCCTCTTCAAAGAGTCAAGCGGGGATGTTATCATCAAAGAGCGATCCGTACAAAAGATGTTTGCTAAATATATGGATGCGTTTTAGCTTCTAGCGGGTCCGCAGTCGTCTGCTAAGCTACACGCCACCAGTCCTGGCCTTGGCGTAAGCCGTGCTTCCTAAGAAAAGAGCCTATCTTGATGCGGGCTGCCCGGGCGCTCACTGCTGCCAGCACGACTGGGTTTGCAAAACGTCCCCAGCATGCCAATAAATCCTCTTGAGAGATGATGGGCAGGCCGCGAAGGGTATGGCCGATTTTGTTGGGATTGACATCCACAAATGATACCAGCGGAGCGCCCTGACGGGATAGGTGTTTGCTTAAACGTCGTCCAATCATACCCGCTCCCCAAATAATGACGCCATCTCGCTTTGCAAGCGGGCCGCGCACTAAATAATGAGCCTTAGCCCTTAAGAAGTTTTCAAGGGAATAGCGAGGATCGCGGCGTGTGAGCCGCTGAAGTCGATCACCCCAGGTTAATAAAACTTCGGGTACTTTGGCAAATTTTACCCCGGCCAGATACAGTCTCAGCCACAGGTCATAGTCCTCTGCCCAGCCGTGATCCTGGTATCCGCTGGCTAGTTCTAACCATTCTCGGCGAAGGACCACACTGGGGTGCGCCAGAGGGCTTTCAACAAAAATCTCGCCGCGAATATCCGCATCGGTTACCAGAGAGTTCAACCATTCGATGTAAATCAGGAAACCCTGGCGAACTTTCTCCCCTGGGTAGCTGTTCACAAGACAGCCAACCACGCCCACCGCGGGGTGTTCGTCCAGAAAATCGACCTGGCAGGCCAATCGCTCGGGGTGGCACAGGTCGTCGGCATCCATCCTGGCGATATAAGCTGCCTGGCAGTTCTTCAATCCGCAGTTTAAAGCCCTAATGATGCCGCTATGAGGTTGCGATAGCAACCTGAACCGGCTATCTTTCTCACTCCAGCCCTGTAGGATTTCCCGGGTACCATCTGTAGACCCGTCATCGACGGCAACCATTTCAAAATCTGTGAACGTCTGCAGAGCCAGGCTCTCCATCGCTGGCTGCAGAGTTTTGCTGGCGTTGAAACATGGCATCAACACAGATACGGCGGGCATAGGCGAATTCTACCTGAAAAATCGGCCTCCTCTTGGCGACCTATTTTCAGAGAACCCAGGTATTATTATTTAGGTTAGTAGTTACGCAGTTCAGGGGAAAATCGGGAGTGTTTGGGCAACGCCCGCCCAAACACTCCCATCCTCCCACCAACTGCGTAAGTCCTATAATGGTTAATTATGACAGGTCATCTCAGAAATGCTGAAAATGTGATAACTGCAGGGCGGTATCGCCAAGTATGTCACACTGCTTCGGTTCTTGAGATAGCCTCTAGTAGGAGGAGCGTACATGTCAAATTGGTCTGAAACTTTCCAAACCTTGGTAATGAGATTTATGGAATTCTTACCAAACCTAGTCACGGCTCTGGTTGTATTTTTTCTGGGTTTATATCTGGCGGGTGTCTTCGCTGGTATGGTGCATAGAGCCCTCAAACAGCGGAAGGCGAATCCGAAGATCCTTCTGTTAGGTTCGAAAATCACCCGCTGGACGGTTGTCACTCTAGGGATAATCGTCGCTTTGCAGCAGGTAAACTTTAACGTCACTGCATTCCTGACAGGCTTAGGAATTGTAGGCTTTACAATTGGCTTTGCCTTACAGGACGTCAGCAAGAATTTTATTGCCGGGATCCTGATTTTAATCCAACAGCCATTCGATCTGGGCGATGCCATTCAGGTCTCTGGTTTTACCGGAACTGTGCTCGCCATCGACCTGCGGGCTACCGAATTGCATACTTATGATGGGGAGGTGGTTTTCATCCCCAATGGCGAAATTTTCACCAACCCCATAACCAATTACAGCCGGGCAGCCAGACGTCGGGTGAATTTAAACGCCGGTGTCGCTTATGAGAGTGACCTGGAGAAAGTGCGTAGTGTAGCGCTAAAGGCGATTGCGCAAATTCCCGGGTTGCTGATAGATCCCGAACCTTCATTAAAGTTTCAAGCATTTGGAAGTTCTACCGTGGATCTGACGATTTACTATTGGATAGATACGGAGATAACGGATCTGGTCACTGCCAAAGACGTTGGCCTGGTGGCCATTAAGAAAGCCTTCGAGGATGCGGCTATCGATATGCCTTATCCAACCCAAAGGGTTTATCTGGAACAGTAGCGTGCCTGCCTGTAAATGGGTTGCCGTCTTCATCTGCCAGCCCGTCGTACGAAAAACGCCCTGATGGTTACCACCAGGGCGCATTAATCTGGCAGGTATCTATTTTCGAAATCCAATTGCACCACCCAAATTATCGGTGCATTTCGGTCAATTTCGCTTTCGCCCCTCCTTGCTGGAAGCTCCAAGCAACCACCAGGCACCCACCGCCACCAATGTCCAGGCGACCCCGGCAGGTAAATCCCCATGATCTGTAGCCCAGGCTACCCAGGCCACCAACCAGGCAAGAATAAGTATCCAGAATGCAAACCCCAGCAATCGTCGCATGGCTTACTCGCTTTTATTACCCTACAATCTTTAACCCTATCCCCTATACTTGAATGTTTTCAGTTAACAGTTATAACGGTTTGCTTGATCAGAGGTTACAGTTTTACCCTGCGGATTCTCGAGAGAAATTTCCAAGGGTGGATAGAAAAAGGCTGCCTTAAAAGGGCAACCTTTAATGTTCGGCTCTCGCTGTGAGGATGATGGTACCAGCAATTAAACCGTGGTTCTTTCCCCCATCTTTTTTATTGCCGTCAACATCTCCTGGTTGGATGCGAATTTAAACTCTTCCAGTCCCAGATGCTCTGCTTCAATCATCTCAACCTGTTCTAATCTCTGCCAGTCTTCTTTTGTGACGATATGCTTATCAACCAGTTTCAACCGCCTATATAGTTTTTCCAAGATTTCATCTTTATTTTCAACCTCAGGTAGGGTTCCTAAGTATTCCAAGACGGCCTGCGCTCCGTTTTCTCCATCCTTGCGAGCCACGCCAACCAAACCGCTACTGGCCTCGCGCGACCACCCGGCTACAAAAACGCCCTCGACCGGCTGTTCATTTTCCAGATCATAAGCTTCGTAAGATAACCCATTTATGGGGAAGCGAGGTTCATTATTCTTGACGAACTCGTTCCATTTCACCGATAGGCCGAAGGTCTCATCAACCCGGTCGCCGATACAGAAGATAACGGTGTCAACCGGGATGACTCGCTTGGTTCCCAGCCTTTTCGCCTTTGTATCCCCGTTAGATGGGACCAGGGTGGTATCTTCCACCTCCAACCCGCGCACAACGCCACGCTCACCACCCAGGATGCAGCTTGGTGAAGCTAAGAATTCCAGGTAGAAGCGGGTGTCAGATACAGGTTCATCCGCTTTTTGTAAGGTGGAGAGGATGAAAGCCTTGGCTGCTTCCACGTCTTGCCCAACCGATTTCATCACAGGGGCAACCCGCTCGATTTCTGCGTCTAAATCCTCCAGATCCAGGTTGCGGGCCACAGTCTCCATCTCCTTTTTGCTGAACTTCACTTCTGCTGGACCTCGCCGCGCCACTGCAATCACTTCGTCCACCTTTAATTCGCGAATGATCCAGCGAGCAATATCCAGCATGACGTTACCCACCCCGATCAGGGCAACTCGCTTTCCGATGCGAAATTTCTGCATACTGTAAGGAGGCAATTTATTGTAGTGATAGACGATATCCTTGGCGTGGTATACGCCCAGCAGATCTTCACCGGGCAAGCCGAGCCACTTGGTGCCCTGAGCTCCCACAGTCACAAGCAATGCCTGGAAACCCAAGGACTTAAGTTCAGCCAGGCTGATGTCTCCCTGTTGACCTACCACCAGGTTGCCATAGTATTCAATTTCCGGCATACCCATAATCTGCCTGAATTGTTTGCGTAAGCCCTCTTTCATCTTATGTTTGGAAGGATAGATGCCGTATTCCGCCAGCCCACCGGGTTTGATATCCCGGTTGAAGAAGACCACGTAGGTGCCTTCGTTAGCAAGGAACCGGGCGGCATAAAGGCCGGCTGGTCCGGCGCCAATCACTGCTACGAGGTGATTTTTCTTATTTTCGTCAGTCATAGAGGCCCTCCAGCCTGTAACCCAAAAGACGGCTTACGCCGTCCAATCTTGTCCTTTCAGGATTATAGTCTAATGTGGAGAATTTCACAAGCACAATTCCTTTTGACAGGAATCCATAAGGGATCAATCCGGCAACAAATTAGGGTAAAATTCCTAACATGGAGCAAGCACTGCTCGAAGAAACTCTGTCGGATTTACCTCTTGGCCCTCTGCATTATTATGAAGTGATCGACTCCACCAACCTGGCAGCTGCACAATGGGCTCTGACTGGTGCCCCTAACCTTTCCCTGGTGGTTGCCGATGAACAGACAGCCGGGCGAGGCAGGTATGGGCGGCGCTGGTACACACCTCCAGGATCTGCGTTGGCATTCAGTTTGATCCTCAAAAACGAGAGCTTAATGCCCTACCTGGATGATCAGAACGGGCCAGACAATGACCCTTCCATACTGGTAGCGAGATTGACAGCCCTGGGCGCCCTGGCAGTGTGCGAAGCTCTCCGAATTCTATTTGATTTGAGATCCGAGATCAAATGGCCTAACGACGTATTGGTGAATGGGCGCAAGCTGGCAGGCGTGCTCGTTGAAGCCCAATGGCAAAGCCAGCTCGTGGCTACAATCCTGGGGATCGGCATCAATATTGCACCTGCCTCAGTACCTGCGGTTAAAGATCTAACCTTTCCGGCAACCAGCGTAGAAACCGCGCTCGGCAAGCCAGTTGATCGTTGGGTTTTATTACATGCGGTTTTAGAAGCGCTCTTGGGCTGGCAACAACGCCCGAGTTTCTTAGAATTTCGGCGAGCCTGGGAAGAGCAATTAGCATTCCGGGGAGAATGGGTGCAAGTGGTCTCAGGAGAAGGGTTGAAGGGTAGCCCGGTTAATATTCGAGAAGGCCAGGTACTTGGTTTAAGCACCGAGGGAGCACTACTGTTGCGCGCTCCCTCAGGTAAAAAATTCAAAATACAAATCGGCGAACTTCATCTACGCTCACTTGAAGATTCGAAATCACGATTATGACCATCAAGGAAGGTGAAAGTGGGTTGGCCATTGAGGTACATAATGCTTCAATCACCAGCATATCACATCTCAATTTTGGCAAATCAAGGACAGGCAGGCAAATATAGCTGTAAAATTAAACAACAGGAGACCGATCATGCTCGACGATTTACGAGACCAAGCTCAGGATTCTCCCTTCTTTGAAGACAACCAGGGAGGCTTCGAATATGAAGAAGCGCTGCCTTATCCCGCGGAGAGAAAATTTTTGGGGATGACCGCAGCCCAGCGACTTGTCATAGCCGCCATGCTGTTCATGATGACTTGTATACTGGGTGCACTCATCTTGTTGGTGACAGAGAAAATCGTTCCACCATTCTTATAACTGCTCGAGCTTTATTCCTCCGCAGCGCCTACCCGCCGTAAATCGGCAGCAGCAATACGCGCTAAAGAAGCGACTGCGTCGCCTGGTTGCATATCCATCAAATGTACGCCGCGGGTAGCTCGGCTTGCCTGACTGATATCCTTCACTTTTGTGCGTAAAGCCACTCCATTACCGCTGATTATGGTGAGATCATCCGCTTCCTGGACAACCCGCGTGGCTGCGATCAACCCAACTTTTGACAAGGCTTTTTTATCAATAGTTAAAATGCCGCCGGTGGCGCGACCCTTAGCGGGGTAACTATCAAGGGGTGTGCGCTTCCCATACCCGCCCGATGTCACGATTAGCAAATCACCAGCCGGTTCTACCACCTCCATACCAGCAACTCGATCTCCCTTGCGTAAACGGATCCCGATCATGCCCGCAGCAGGGCGTCCCATCGGGCGCACAGTCTCTTCGGAGATCCGTAAAGCCTGGCCTCGCTCGGTTACAAAAATGATCTCATCATTTCCATGGGTCAATCGCACCCAGCCTAATTCATCATCATCGTCCAGGTTGATCGCAATTAAACCAGATGGACGCACCGAGGCAAACTCGGACATGACCACGCGCTTGACGCGCCCGTTGCGAGTGGCCATGGTGCAATATTCTACAGTTTTAAAATTAGGAACCGCCACTGCTGCCGTAATGGTCTCTTTGGGATCAAGGGAGAGCACATTGACAATGGGAAATCCCCGGGCAGAACGATCGGCATCCGGAATCTGGTAAGCCTTCTCGGAATATACCTTACCCCTATCAGAGAAAAACAAGATCGTATCCAAAGTACGGGCGGGAAACAACATGAGGACTTCATCTTCATCTCTGGTGGCGTGTCCCTTGACGCCACGTCCACCTCGCCCCTGGGCGCGAAAAGCCTTAGCTGCTACTCTTTTAATGTAGCCTCGTTCGGTAAAGCTGATCAAAACAGCCTCATCGGCAACCAAATCCTCTTCGCTGAAGTCCTCACTGGCTTCCGCGGCGATGCGAGTACGCCGCTCATCGCCGTATTTGGCGGTTAATTCAGCCAAATCATCTTTGATCAATTCCAAGATTTTCTTGGGGCTGGCCAATAGGTCTTCCAGATAGGCGATCCGCTCAAGGGTTTCACGCTGTTCGTCTTCAATTTTTTGTTGCTCCAAAGCAGCCAAACGGCGCAGTTGCATGTCCAAAATGGCTTGAGCCTGACGCTCGGAGAGCGTAAACCGCTGCATGAGACGTTCTTTGGCAACCTCCGCATCTGGCGACTGGCGGATCGTCTTAATGATGTCATCCAAATGAGCCAGGGCGATCAGTAAACCAGCCAAAATGTGGGAGCGATCGCGAGCTTTATCAAGTTGGAATTGAGCTCGGCGGGTGATCACCTCGCGGCGATGTTCAACAAATATCTGTAAGGCGCGTTTGAGCGAGAGCAAGCGCGGTTCGCCATCAACCAAAGCCAGCATTTGAGCGCCAAATGTAGACTGCAGTGGCGTATATTTGTAGAGCTGGTTGAGGACCTTGCGGGGTTGGGCAGTACGCTTGAGCTCAACAATGATGCTCATCCCGCGGCGGTCGGACTCGTCCCGCAGGTCAGAGATTTCATCCAACCTGCCACTGCGGGCTAGGTCAGCGATCCGTTCAATCAAGGTAGTTTTGTTTAACTGGAAGGGGATTTCAGTGATGACAATGCGGTAGCGTCCTACGCCCATCTCTTCAATGTGAGCTAATCCCCGCAGAACGATACGACCTCGCCCGGTGCTGTAGGCCTGGCGGATTCCTTCACCGCCGACGATCACCCCACCGGTGGGAAAGTCGGGGCCTGGGACGATCTTGATCAGATCCTCCATCGAGACTTCGTCCACCTTGTCGTAGCGGTCGATCAAATAAGTCAGGGCGGAGGCTACTTCTTTGAGATTATGAGGCGGTATATTGGTAGCCATCCCAACCGCGATACCTGCCGATCCGTTGAGAAGCAGATTGGGCAAGCGAGCCGGTAGCACGGAGGGTTCTTGCAGCGAACCATCAAAATTATCCCCAAAATCTACCGTGTTCTGACCGATATCGGCGAGAATCTCCTCGGCCATGGTACCCAGGCGCGCTTCGGTGTATCGCATGGCAGCCGGGGCATCGCCGTCGATAGAACCGAAGTTGCCTTGACCATCCACCAACATGTACCGCAAAGAGAAATCTTGGGCCATGCGCGCCATAGCATCATAAACCGCGGCGTCGCCATGAGGGTGGTATTTACCAAGCACCTCACCCACAATACGGGCAGATTTTCGGTAAGGTGTGTTGGAACGGATACCCATATCGTGCATGGCATATAAAATGCGGCGGTGGACAGGTTTGAGCCCATCGCGGGCATCCGGCAAAGCCCGCGAGACGATCACGCTCATAGCGTAATCTAGATAAGCAGCGCGCATTTGCTCGTCTATATCTACATTCTTGACAGATCCGTTATCCATGAAAACCTTTCAACTGTGCTTGAAGATATCACCTCTTGATGAGGTAAAGGCTTAACCTAACAGCTGGAATCAAGGTATTAAAACCGCAATTAGCGTTAAAAATTATGCGCCTCCTGCGAGGGCATATAATCAAATTATACCTCAGCAAAGGGGGAAGGGATGGTAAGGTTCTAGAGGTGTATACCAGGACCTTAAGGATTCCCCTTGTTTTAATGTGAAATGTGGAAAAACCCAGAGGAGTACCAAAAAACGCGCAAACGGCCAAAATGGGGCACTCGATCAGGTGTAAGGGATGGACGAATTAAGTAAAACTAATGGACAGCCTTGAATGAAATCAAGGTCGTCCAAGATCCTGAAAGCAGTAAAGGAAATTAAAACCCTAGGTTAAGAGCCAGGAGATCAAAACATCTTGCAGTTGATCAGGCCTGATCTTGATCAGACCTTGTCTGTGAGGTAAGCGTCAATGGCGGCAGCAGATTTACGCCCGGCAAGCATGGCAGTAACCACCAAATCGGGTCCGGTGACAGCATCTCCACCAGCGTAGACGCCAGGAAGGCTGGTCTGACCGGTCTCTGGATCGACTACGATCAATCCCCATTTGTGGGTATCCAGATTTGGGGTGCTCTTGGCGATGGTCTCATCTGGCCAATACCCCAGGGCCAGAATAGCGGTATCGGCTGCTACCAGGAAATTCGTGCCTTCAACCGGGATAGGCCGGCGGCGCCCCGAATTATCTGGCTCGCCCAATCGCATGCGGATGCATTCTATTTGGGCCAGTTTGCCACCCTCGCCAGGAATGAAGCGCACTGGTTGGGTCAGAAACTCATAGATCGCGCCCTCTTCCCTGGCGAGTTCCCGATCGTGACGTCCACCCGGCATCTGCGCCTCCGTACGTCGATAAAGACAGGTGACCTGTGCAGCTCCCAGACGCAAGGCGGTACGCAAACAATCGGAGGCCGTATCGCCACCACCAATCACGGCAACCTGGCCCCCAACTTCGGGGCGTTCTCTCAGGCCGTCCGGCAATAAGGTCGGGTCGACATTAGCGCGCATCAAAAATTCAGTGGCCTTCATGACACCAAGTAAATCTTCCCCAGGAACTTCCATGGGGGCGTCAATGCCCACGCCAACGCCGATGAAAACGGCCTGGTAGCCCTCGGTAAAGAGGTCATCGATGGTTTTGTCTTTCCCGATAAATGCGTTGGGGATAAACTCAATACCTGCTTTCTGCAGGTCACTCCAACGATCAAAGACAACCTCTTTCGGCAATTTAAAATTAGGTATGCCATAGGTGAGCAAGCCTCCAGGAGCAGGTTTGGCATCAAAGATCGTGACGCCATAGCCGCGCTGGACGAGCTGCTCTGCACAGGCCAATCCGGAGGGTCCTGCGCCGACGATGGCCACCCTTTTACCGAGTGGTTTCCCAAGAGGAATTTCCACTCCGACCGTCCGGCGTTCAAAATCTGCGACAAATGCCTCTAAAGGACCAGTAAGAACGGAAGAAAACGACTTCAGATGAGAACAAGATCCCTGGCAAAGCTGTTCTTGAGGGCAAACCCGACCGCAAATCTCGGGCATCGAACTGGTTTGGCGGTAGATTTTGGCAGCCTCAAGAAAATCCCCGTGCTCGATCAGCCACATTGCCGAGGGGATATCATTATGGGCTGGACAGGCCTGCGTACAGGGAGCTGGGTCGGGACATTGCACACAACGAGAGGCCTCAAGCATGGCCTGCTCGGCAGTCATGGGGATGACCACATCATCAAAATCGTGAATCCGCTCGAAAACCGGGCGGGCTTCAACTTCCAAAGAAGGCATTCGGGCGCGCTCTTTGCGGTCAATGGCTAAAAATTCGCTCGGGATGGCTCTCATTAATTTTCCTCCTGATCAATTGCATTTCCTTCACAGATAATAATGAGAAAAAAGGTTCGGTTTCAGTCGCGGATGTCACTTAAATAAGTGACGATTGTCACAACCCCATTAATCGTTCATCCCCTACTCATTTATTTATGAAACATTTCACGATAAAATTAGCAGCTGCCCGACTTTGGCGAGCTTAAGATAAAATAAGAATTGATAACGAATTGACTGGCAACATTTGAAAGATCCTGATAGCAACCCAAAATCTGTTTGACCCACAGCATGTGGAATCCTTCACCTTACAAGGACACTATCTGAGTGATCAACGCACTGGGAAACAGGAATTAACGTCTTTCTGGAGAACAAATTTAATGAGAAGAGTAGTGATCATCCTTATCGTGGTAGCCCTTATCGCAGCTGGCTGGTTCGCTTTCACCAGATACCAGGCGATAAACCAGGCTGCGGCCTCAAGTAATTTTCAGACCGTGGGAGCAAATCGTGGTGATCTGACAGCTACAGTCGGCGCTACCGGCACCGTACGAGTCAACCAGACCGCTATCTCGACCTGGCGAACTTCAGGGATCGTGGGGCAAGTTGCAGTGGAGGTTGGGGATAGGGTATCAAGCGGACAGATCCTGGCCGAGTTAAAACAAACCTCCCTTCCCCAGAATATCATTCTGGCAAGTGTAGATCTGGTCAACGCACAACAGGCGTTGGACGATTTACTGGAACCACCCTCAGATCTTGACCTGTCGCAGGCGGAACAAGCCATCGCAAAAGCGAAGGAAAAGGTCAGAGACGCCGAACGGTATCTGGCGAATCTCGAATCATCGGCGCCTCAAGTTGATATCGACCAGGCCCGTTCGAACGTGGTTTTAGCCGAAAACAAGCTGGATCAAGCCAGAAAGAAATTCGAACCGTATGAAAACAAACCTGAAGACAATCTGATTCGCGCCAGTTTACAGAGCCGGCTCGCCCAAGCTCAAAAAGAATACGATGCAGCTGTGCGCCAGCTAAACAACCTGCTGGGGAGCGTTAACAACATCGATTTAGAAGTTTCCAAATCCGATCTGGAGCTGGCTAAGGCTCAATTAAAGGACGCCCAAGACGAGTATGATCGTTTAATTGAGGGACCCAAAGCGGAGGATGTCACCGCCGCTAAAGCGCGCATCGCTGCGGCTCAAGCAACCCTAGACATGGCCTCGATAACTGCACCTTTCGCAGGGACGATTACGGATATGAATATCAAACCCGGTGATGAGGTATCTCCTGGTTCTGTCGCCTTCCGGATAGATGATTTTTCCCACCTGATGGTGGACGTTCAGGTCTCCGAAATCGATATCAATCGCATCAGGTTAGGTCAGGAGGTCAGCTTAACCTTCGACGCCATCCCCACAAAAGAATATCACGGCGAGGTAAAAGAGGTCGCCTTAGTCGGTAATTCTAACCAGGGAGTGGTTGATTTCACCGTAACGGTGGAATTAACCGACGCAGATGAGGCGGTCAAAGCCGCCATGACCGCGGCGGTTAATATCGTGGTTGAACAATTGAAGGACGTGCTTCTGGTTCCCAACCGCGCTGTGCGGATAAGAGATAGTCAACGGGTGGTTTACGTGCTGAAGAATGGTGCCCCGGAGCCCATCGTGGTCAATTTGGGAGCTTCCTCGGATACGATGAGCCAGGTTTTAGAGAGCGACCTGAAGGTTGGCGATCAGATCGTGCTTAACCCTCCTCTGGTACTCGAACAAAATGGCCCACCATCATTCATCCAGAGGTAATCATGAGTGATTTAGTTATCGAAGCCAAAGACCTGACAAAAGTGTACCGGATGGGAGAAATAGAGGTGCATGCCCTGCGAGGGGTCTCTTTGGAGATCACCGAAGGCGAGGTTGTGGCAATCATGGGGCCTTCAGGCTCGGGTAAATCTACCTTGATGAACATTATCGGTTGCCTGGACCGCCCCACTTCAGGCCAGTACATTCTCGATGGCGAGCGAGTCTCCCAGCTAACCGACGACCAGCTGGCCTCCATTCGCAACCGGAAGGTGGGATTTGTTTTTCAAACCTTCAACCTGTTGCCACGCTCATCGGCGCTTTCAAATGTTGAATTACCCATGCGCTACGCAGGCATAAGGAGCAATCGCAGACAACGCGCGCAAGTCGCCCTGGAAGCGGTGGGGCTGGGAGACCGTATGCATCACCGCCCACGCGAGCTCTCGGGAGGCGAGCAACAGAGAGTGGCTATCGCGCGCGCCTTGATCAACGAGCCAGCCATTATCCTGGCTGATGAACCCACCGGTAATTTGGACACCAAATCTGGCGAGGAGGTCATGCAAGTGTTGCTCAACCTGAATAAAGAACAGGGCACCACAGTCGTAGTCGTCACGCATGACCCGGAAGTTGCCTCATTGACTCGCCGCGTGATCCGAATCCGCGATGGCTTGATCGAAAAACCAAATGGGTTCGAGACACCTGAAGTGCAAACGATCGAGAAACAAGCATGAACATCTGGGCATCTATTATCGAAGCTTTGGAGAGCCTCGCCGCAAACAAACTTCGATCAGGCTTGACCATCTTGGGGATCGTTATCGGCGTGGCCGCGGTGATCGCCATGGTTTCTCTTGGACGCGGCGCCGAAAATACTATTACAGGATCGATTCAGGGCATCGGGACCAACTTGTTGTTCGTGCTACGCGGGGGTTCAGAAGACGTGCGCAATCCACAGCCACTCACTCTGGGGGATGCCGCGGCGATTTCCGACCTATTTCAGGCACCTAGCGTAACGGGAGTCGCGCCGGTTTTGCAGGGGAGCGGAAAGATATCATTTGCAGGAGAGAGCACAACCACTACCATAGTAGGCGTCACGCCAGATTACGCTCCGGTCCGCAATTATGAGGTCAGTGAAGGAGAATTCATCACCGAGGAACATATGCTGGGACAAGCTTCAGTAGTCTTGCTGGGGACCAATGTGGCTGATAAATTGTTTGGGCGGAAAGAAGGTCTGGTGGGCGAAACAGTTCGAATCGAGGGGCAGCCATTCCGGGTGATCGGTGTATTAAAGTCAAAAGGTGGGTCCGCTTTTTCAAACGAAGATGACCAGGTTTTTGTCCCCCTGACTACTGCACAAACGCGCCTGATCCGCCGCTCATCTCGAGATCGCGTAGACCTGATTGTCGTCCAGGCCATCAGCGCGGATGAAGTACCCCAGGCAAGCGAGGAAATCGCCCAGATATTACGCACCCGTCACCGCACCGCAGTGGGAGCCGATGACTTCACCATCCTTTCCCAACAAGATTTTTTGGCTACAGCTCAGACCATCACGAGCGTATTAACCATCTTTTTGGGTGGGGTGGCGGCGATATCGCTGCTGGTGGGCGGCATCGGGATTATGAACATCATGTTTGTTTCTGTCACCGAACGAACCCGTGAAATCGGCTTGCGAAAAGCACTGGGGGCGCGCAAGCGCGACATCTTGACCCAATTTCTAACCGAGTCTTCATTACTCAGTCTGGTGGGGGGCTTGATCGGCATTGCGCTGGGTTGGAGCCTCTCGGTGATCGTGGGGCGCATCGCAGCTTCCAATAACGCGCCTATCTCTCCAGATATCGGCCTGGATGTCATCCTGCTGGCGACTCTCTTCTCAACTGCGGTAGGTTTATTTTTTGGATTGTATCCAGCCAACCGCGCCGCCAATCTGGAGCCTGTGGAAGCGCTCCGTTACGAGTAGCTTCAGCTTGGTTGAATAACAAAGTCATCATGATCCCAGGGCAGTTTTCATGCGCTTCAGCGCTTCTTCCAGCATAGAGCGAGGGCACCCAAAGTTCAAGCGTACGAAACCCTCACCGTCCTGACCAAACGAGAGGCCATCATTAAATGCCAGGCGGCCTTTCTCCAGGAAAAATTCATAGGGATTGGATTCGATCCCAGCCTTCCGGCAATCTAACCAGGCCAGGTAGGTCCCTTCGGGTTTCGCCATGCTGACACCCGGTAAGTGCTCCTGGACATAATCAAAAAGGTAATCGCGGTTAGACTGTAAATAGACCAGCAGCTGATCCAACCACTCATTTCCATCCCGGTAAGCAGCCGACATGGCGATCATGCCCATTAAATTAACCCAACTGACCAAACCGTCCATGGCGGCGTGAAACTGGTCTCTTAACGCTTCGTTTTGGATCACGGCAAAAGAACACTGCAAGCCAGCCAGGTTATAGGTTTTGCTGGGAGCCATGAGCGTGATTGTATTTTGGGCGATTTCAGGATCCAGAGAAGCAATAGGGATGTGCTGGTGTCCTTGATAAATCAAATCACCATGAATCTCATCTGAACAAATCACCACGCCTTTCTGCAGGCAAATTTGGGCCATACGCTCCAATTCCGGCCGCCGGAAAACACGCCCTACCGGGTTGTGAGGATTGCAGAGAATGAACAGGCGGGTCTTTGGGGTGATGGCATTTTCAAAAGCGTCCCAATCGACCAGATAGGAACCGTCAGGTAAGCGTTCCAAGGGGCTTTCCTGGCGGATCATGCCGGCATGTTCAGGCGCTTTTAGAATGGGAGGGTAAACCGGAGTCTCGACCAAGACAGCCCCACCCGGGATGGCCAGGCCATGGCAGGCCAGATTGAAACCTTTAACCACCCCAGGTAATAAAATCAAATCCTCCGGTAATACCTGCCAACCATATAAATCTGCCAAGCGGTTAATGATAACCTGATGCGTTTCGGGCATTTGCTTTGGATAACCAAATACAGCATGATTCAGGCGTTCTCGTAAAGCCTGAATCACCGGCTGGGGGGAGACGAAATCCATATCCGCCACCCACATCGGCAGGACGTCTTCATCGTAGGTATGCCACTTAACGCTTTCGCTGCTTCTTCGATCGATTAATTCATCAAAGTCGTAGATCATGATATCCTTTCCGTTTACTGGGATAAATTCGACCACTCGCATGAGCACAGCAACAGTGGGATAATAGGTTGAAGCCTATCTGGACGCCAGGCTTAATATAATGCAATCCTTTGGTTTGTAAAGTAGTAACAGGTTGAAAAAGAAGCGGGTTGCTCCCGGTCTAGCTCGAAAATAAGTCCCCTTAATATCAGCGGTAAGAAACAGGGAAGGGCACATGGAAACATTAAACTTTGATACAGGTCCTGAATACCCCAAAGAACTGGATTCCCGAGATGAATTGGCTTCGTTCAGGGAGGCCTTCTATTTCCCAGAACCAGACTTGATATACATGGATGGCAACTCATTAGGCCGCCTACCTGTGCGGATAATACAACGCATGAAAGAGGCGGTCGAGTCGCAGTGGGGGCACGATCTTATCAGAGGCTGGAATGCCGGCTGGTACCAAGCGCCAACCAGGGTGGGCGAGAAAATCGCTGATCTGATCGGCGCCAGGAGTGATCAGGTTGTGGTGAGCGATACTACCTCTGTGAACCTCTTCAAGCTGGCGATGGCGGCTTTGTCCAAGCAACCTGAGCGGAAGGGGGTGGTCAGCGATGTGATGAATTTTCCCTCTGATCTCTACGTCTTGCAGGGATGTATCCACGCCCTCGGCGACCGCCATCACTTGCACCTGGTACCTTCCCATGACGGAATAACGGTTGATTTACCAACCCTTTATGAAGCACTTGACAGGCAGGTAGCTCTGGTCAGCCTTTCACATGTTACCTTCAAAAGCGGCTACCTGTACGACGCTGCGGCAGTAACTGAACGGGCTCACCAAGTTGGAGCGCTTGTGCTGTGGGACTTATGTCATTCTGTTGGCGTCGTTCCGATAGAACTAGATCGCTGGGGAGTTGATTTGGCAGTCGGCTGCACCTATAAATATTTAAACGGCGGCCCAGGGGCGCCGGCCTTCTTGTATGTAAGAAAGGATCTGGAAGAGCAGCTGCTCTCACCCATTTGGGGTTGGTTCGGCCAGCGCTCTCCATTCGCCTTTGAACTGGAGTACCAACCTGCTCAGGGGATAAACCGCTTCCTGGTCAGTAGCCCTCCAATTCTTTCCCTTCTGGCAATGGAATCAGCCCTCGATATCTTAATAGAAGCAGGTATTGAACGCCTGCGTAAAAAATCGATGAGGATGACAAGTTACCTGGTGTACTTGATCGATAGGATCTTAAAACCTCTTGGCTTTTCCCTGGGGTCTCCAAGGGATGCCGGCCAGCGAGGCTCTCATATCAGCATCCGTCACAAAGAGGCCTATCGTATCAACCGGGCTTTAATAGAGGAGTTAAATATGATCCCTGATTTCCGGGAACCGGATAACATAAGACTGGGGTTGGCTCCCCTTTACACCACCTATACAGAAGTTTGGGAAGCTGTAGATCGCATCCGGCGTGTGCTCGAAGAGCAGCGCTATTTGGGTTATGCCCCAGAGCGCTTGCCGGTAACCTAGGGCAAACTTTATCCGGTAATGCCTAGATGCAAATGCATACAAATAGCTCTCCATCTAAGGAGCGCGTGAGGCGATCATCCACCTTTTCGGGTAAAATCAGGCGGGTGGTTGATTTGATAGAAACTTTTTGAGTGGGAAACAGCCTGCCGGAATCTGGACCGCACAATCAACTTGAGTTCAGGTTCAAACCCGACTCACCTTAAAGGGATAGGATCATGATAATAGCGACCCGAGCTTATGGAGCAACCAAAACAAAGTCGGACAATTTGCTATATTAATGTCACTCTAAGCCGCCTAAGGAAGCGAAGAGTCCATGTTACGACCGTTTCAATCGAGCAATTCAGGGATTCCTCGGTCGCTTTGCTCCCTCAGAATGACACCTTGCCATGTCAATTGTACGACTTCAGTCTGATTCGTCAATTAGTTTAAAATTCAAGCCAATGCTGTGGAGTTAAGAATGCCTGTATGGAAGATATTGATTACGGATAGTTTACATGAAAAAGGAAAGGCAATTTTAGGTGAAGGTGCGGAGGTAGACGACTGCAGTGGAATCTCCGCGGAGGAACTATACCAGGTGATCGGCGGATATGACGCTTTGATCGTACGCGGCCGGACCAAACTCACACGGCCTGTTTTCGAAGCTGCCAAGCACCTGAAAGTTATCGGGCGCGCCGGCATTGGTGTCGATAACATCGACCTGGCTGCCGCTAATGCCCATGGGGTTACGGTAGTAAACTCACCCCATGCGACCACAGGGGCAGTTGTCGAACACACCCTGGCTCTGCTGCTAGCCCTGGCCCGGTCAATTCCAAAAGCTGACGCAGCCATGAAATCGGGGCAGTGGATAAAAAACCAGCTGGAAGGCGTCGAAATAAACGGCAAAGTCCTGGGCGTAATAGGCGTGGGCGCCATCGGTAGCGCGGTTGCCGAACGGGCTTCTGCCCTGGGAATGATAGTAATAGGGCATGATCCACTCACCTCCGACAAAGATATCCACCAGCATCACGCCAAGCCCGCCAGCCTTTCTGAAGTGTACGCCCGATCAGATATAATCACTCTGCACGTTCCATTAACCCGAGAGACGCGCGGCATAATCGATGGGCAAGCCCTGGCTCACATGAAACGGGGTGTACGCCTGATATGCACCGCTCGAGGCGGCGTGATTGATGAAACTGCCTTACTGGGCGCACTTGAATCCGGCCAGGTGGCTGGCGCTGCTCTCGACGTCTTTGCTAAAGAACCACCAGGGATGACTGCCCTGGTTACCCATCCCAATGTGATCTGCACCCCACATATCGGCGCCCAAACCGCCGAAGCGCAAGCACGCGCTTCTGTGGATATTGCCCATGAAGTGCTGGCAGCCTTAGGCGGTGAAAGGCTGCGATGGAAGGTGATATAGCCTCTTCTACAATTGCGTTTACCTGAGCATGATAAAATGAATTTATCACCTCTGGCATTTCTGATTCGAGGTAGTTAATGAATATGCGTTCTGAAGCGCACGAACCTGCCAACATCGTGGTTATGCATGGTGACCAAACCGGCGAAGAACTACTCCTGCAAGCTTTGCGCCTGCTGGACCCCGATCTCATCAAAGTCAATCTTACCCTTCAACATTTCAACCTCAGCCTTGAAAATCGACGGGCGACGAAAAACCAGGTTGTAGCCGAAGCCGCCGAAGCGATGTGCACGAGTGGCCTGGGTCTTAAAGCAGCCACGATCACCCCTGGAAACCCTGACGACGTCGGCAGCCCAAACGCTTTGTTACGCGAAAAAATCGATGGAAAGGTCATATTAAGGACCGGGCGCCGCATCCCCAAGATACATCCTATTGCAGGTGTGCATGCGCCTATTGCCGTGGTACGGATGGCCGTGGACGACGCTTATGGAGCCAAAGAGTGGCGGGAGAAATTGCCCAACGGCGATGAAATCGCCTACCGCACTTCTCATATCAGTCGCTTCACCTGCCGCTGTGTGGCGGATTTTTCTTTTCAAATTGCTGAACGCACCGGGGCGCGGGTATTTGGTGGTCCCAAGTACACTGTCAGCCCGGTTTATGAAGGCATGTTTAAGGAAGAATTGGACGACGCCGCTGCCCGGCATCCTAATGTGAATTATCAACCTTTGTTGATCGACGCCACCTTCGCGCTGTTGTTGGCGAGCAGTGGTGAATCTCTGGTGATCCCCGCCTTGAACCGGGATGGAGACCTGCTAGCGGATATGGTCTTGCAAATGTTTGGCAGCATCGCCGGTTCCGAGAGCCTGGTGTTGGCATTTGATCAAGACGCTTCAAAGGTCTTAGTGGTAATGGCGGAATCGCCTCACGGCACCGCCCCTGCTCTGGAAGGGAAGAATATCGCCAACCCTATGGCTATGATTCTTGCTGGCGCGGCGCTGCTGCCATACATCGGAAATCACCAGGCAGAACAGGCTTCCCGCGCCATTTACGAGGCTGTTTTTGAGGCGATTTTTGCAGGCCATGCCACCACGGATTTGGGCGGCAGCATGACAACCACCGAATTCACTGAAGATGTCAGCCAACGCGTGGCTGCCAAACTAGAGGTTTGGGCAGAAATAGGCAGGTAAATTTGAGATCGACCCGCACCCGACCCCCACATCTAACCTTTACCACGGGGATTCCCAAAGATCCAAAAGCAGACTACCGCAGGTATCAAATTGCTATGGTAAAATGCCCTTATTAATTAATGAGGAAGAGAAAGCGAAAACATGGCTCGTGTCTTATTTGTAGATGACGATCCATACACACTTGAAACCCTTAATAAGTCCGTTGAAATTCTGGGCCACCAGGCAATCTTGGCGAGGTCAGGAAAAGAAGCTTTAACCCTGGCTGCTGAGCAAGTCCCTGACCTGATAATCACTGACATGATGCTGCCTGATATGGACGGGCTTATCCTTTTAAACCTTCTCAGCCAAGACATTGCGACTGCCCCTATTCCTGTAGTAATGCTCTCAGCAAGTCCAGAGATTGATATTGCTGAACTTTCCGAGGTGGCTGGGGCAAAGGCGTATTTGAACAAGCCGATCCGATTGCAAACCCTGTTAGATGTGATCCAACGTTTTACATCCAGTAACATCCCGGATCAATGAATCTTCAGCTTTGGCTGATCGGTTGAGTGGTTGTCACTGTGGTGATGGCTAACCTTGAAGGCGCGCTACGAAGCTCTGCCACAATAATCTCTCCCCCATTGGTATCCTAAACCTCCAGAGCACGTAAATCGAGCCTCCGAAAGTTAGGATTGCGGAGATGCATCGCTTCCATTTTCCCCTTTTCCACGACCTCCTCCTGTCACTCTTGCTCGTAATTTTGTTGAGCAGCTGTTCGGCACTAACCAGCTCTGACCTGCCTACCATCATGCCCAGCGAGTACATCCCCACCGCGATCGCGCTAACAGTGCAAGCCAAGGGAATCAACATCCCCTCAGAAACCCAGTCTTTGGAGACAATGCAACCGATAGCAGGAACTCAGACGGAGATGACAACCACAGCCCCTGCTCCACCCACACCCACGACGGTACCCCCAATGCCAACTTCAACACCGACTCCCTGGGATGCCGCGCTTACACCGATTAGCTCTCTAGGTATTCCGTATGGGAGAATTCAAATAATCAGCCCTGGTCCCTTATCGAAAGTCACCTCTCCTTTTCTTATGAAAGCCTTTTTGGTTCCTGGGGCAACCGGGGTGGTAAAGATGGAATTGCTTGGTGAAGACGGGCGCCTACTGATGCGCGAAATCAGGGTCTATGATACCCCTGCTGGAGTACAGGTGACCGTGGGTTTAGAAATGAAATTTGAGATATCAGCAGTAGCGGAGACTGGAAGAGTGCAAGTGAGTGTGGAGGATGAATATAAACGTACAGTGGCTCTATCCTCTGTAGATGTGGTTTTAATGTCGCTAGGAGAAGCCGATCTCAACCCGCCTGGGGATCTCCTGGAAGATATCGTCATCCAGGAGCCTGCCCCTAACGCTCTCATCCAGGGTGGTACAATGCGTGTTTCTGGGTTGGCGCGGAAGCGCACACAGCAACCCTTGATGATTGAGTTGCAGACAAGCGATGGAAAAATCGTCGGGACACGCCAGGTAGCTGTGAATGGTTCTTCTGACGGTCACCATGGCACTTTTATGATTGACGTGCCCTACATGATCAACACACCCACCAAAGCCCGCCTGGTCGTCTGGGAAAGCGGGGAGCATATCCCTGGGATTGCACATCTCTCTAGCCTGGAGGTTTTGCTAAGTCCGTGAGAATTCTACGCATCAATTTTATTACGTTTGTACTGGTGATACTGGCTGTAGCCTGCAGCACTGCCACACCACAAACGAGCACAGCTCGCCCTCCCTTACCAACAGCCAATGTGCCCGCCATAGCTGATATTGATGAGGCTATCGCTAGATGGGAAAAGAGCAATACCACCA
Source organism: Anaerolineales bacterium (assembly GCA_034430155.1). Lineage (GTDB taxonomy): Bacteria > Chloroflexota > Anaerolineae > Anaerolineales > UBA4823 > DAOUET01. The sequence continues at coordinate 32,587 of DAOUET010000064.1, read as the reverse complement.
ATTATTTTACCGAAATCGAGGAGCGCACATCAGAAAGCAATTGGAAATATCGCCTGGTTATTGCTAATAACCAGTTGCGTGCTGCCCAAAAGTTGCAAGCAGATGCCGCTGGGAATTGGGGTGAACCTGAAGCGTTATCTCTACAGGAAGCTAACCAGTATAGCGTTAGGGCGATCCTGGACCGCATTCGTCGAGATGCTTTGGGAGAAGGTACCGTTCCGTATAACATGAAGGCGACTTTTGATTCTAGCTTGGGTTATCCCGTCGCAGTGCATAGTGAGGCTTTGCCTACCTACAATGAGGAAGGGAATCTCGTACTTGACCGCACGTATGGCTATGACCTGACGATGGAAGTCAAAGCCTTGCTAGAAGGCACCTTCAGTGCAGGTCGAGGCGATCCCATCTTCATCCTTACTCGGGGTGGAGGACCTGAAGCCTGGTGTGATAGCCTGCGCATCTTCTCCGATGGTTCCTCCCTTTATACCGATGATTGCCGCGATGGCATGCTGCAATTAAAACTTCCGGTCAAGCAGCTTGAAGAGCTGCAGAATTTGAGGGAATTGTTCGCCAGCCTAGACGATCTGCGGGAGCAGGAGGGGCAAACTCTGCGACTGATCATCACCGGGAACGGAAAAGGCACTCCAGACGCAGAGACTCTACAAGCTGCTTGGGATTGGGCTGGTACATCTCAGGCGCTACTATCTAAACCGATCGGGCTAGGCCTGACGATACTTTACATGCAAGATGGAAAACTATTTGGATTTGATGCCTTTAACAAGACGTCCCAACAAGCCAATCTAAGTGTAAAAGGTCAGCTACATGGCGCTGTGCTTAATACTGGCAAGAATTGGATAGCCTACAGCGATGATAGCGGGGTAAATTCCGTGGATTTAACTGCCGGGCAAACCACCCCTGTCTTGCCATCCCCGGAAGAAGGCTACTATTTACCAAAAGCCTGGGATGACCTGGATTACCTTATTCTAGAATACATATCTACAAAGGGAGAAGAGGCCTCCAAGTTTGGTTGGGTTTCGATCGATGAAAAGCAATGGCATGACCTACCTTTACCGCAGGACCGCCAGGATTACGGCTGCAATATCGACCTGGCGCAGGTTTCAAAGGGGGCTCAATTGGCGATTACGGGTCTAGCATACGGACCTGCCTGCAACCACAATGCCGGCCTTACCGTGATAGATCTAGGAGAGGACCGCGCCCAAAGCATCGTCGCGCCGATGATTCGAGACGGTTCGGAGGGGGAAGCACAGCTGGTTGCAGGTACACATACACCCGCCTGGTCACCGGATAGCCAGTGGATCGCCTTTGGGTTGGATCAAGATGCCGATGTCCCTCTGACTTTCCCAACCCGCTTGTACTGGGTTCACCCGGATGGGAGTTATTTGACCCCCTTAACCAATAATTCCCAGGGGGTGGCAGCACATCCTGCCTGGGCACCCGATGGCTCGTTGTACTATAGCTTAGATAATGCCAGCGCAGAGAGCGATGGCATCTACCATTACAATCCGGATACCAACAAACATGAAATACTTATTCCTGGTTCAAATATGTATCCCATAAGCGTCTCGCCCGATGGTGAATTCTTACTTTATCAGAAGGATGGAGTGCTAAATATGTGGGCCTTTATCGAAAACTCATCTTATGCGGTGACCTCCCCCCAGGATGAGGCCCAAATAGATTTTGCTGGATGGCTGGCAAGCGAAGGTTAATGGGGTATTAGAATTAGTAGTTACGCAGTTCAGGGGAAAATCGGGGGTGTTTGGGCAACGCCCGCCCAAACACCCCCATCCTCCCACCAACTGCGTAGGTCCTAAAAATATCAGAGGCTTTCAAGTAGCAATTGGTTTTAATCATCTTATCTTAGGTTAAAAAATCCCCTGGATAAAAATGCCCGGGGGATTTATTGTTGACCCCCTTATCCTTATCATTTACAATTTCCAGGTGAGACCGGTTATTAATTCCGTAACCTTTGCAGGTTTCTACCGAACAGACCACGATCCACCCCGAAAAATTATTGTACGTTCGCTTCTCTCTAAATTGGGTGTTTTCATCAATATTGCTTTCGCCACTTGCGACCTGACAAGAACCAGGACTATAATTATCTTGTCCTGAAAAATAAATTCAGGTCCAAATCTTGGGGTGGTTTGCTAACCTCTATAAATTCAGCTGTCCATTCTCTTGTGAACTTGGACCTGACTCGAATAATTTACCGGTACCCATAGAAATAGGAGAAAATACATGGCTAAAACGCCTTTTACATCAAGACGAGCGCCAATATACGCTGAAGTCCCCGAAGAAAAATGGAACAATTGGCGCTGGCAACTCAGCCACCGCATCAATACCCCAGAAGAATTTGAAAAGGTGATCACGCTTTCGGAAAGTGAGCGAAAAGCCCTATCTGCTTCACACCTCTTCCGGGTTGACATCACTCCATATTTCATCTCGTTGATCGATCCAGAAGACCCAGACGATCCCATCCGCCAACAAGTCGTCCCGACGGCCAAGGAAATGGTTCCCTTTACCGCGATGATGGAGGACTCGCTGGCGGAAGATAGACATTCGCCGGTACCCGGGCTGGTGCACCGCTACCCGGATCGAGTGTTGATGCTGGTTACGACCCAATGCGCCTCTTACTGCCGCTACTGCACCCGCTCGCGCATTGTGGGCGACCCTTCTGCTACATTTTCGCGAGCTGAGTTCGAGCTGCAAATCGAATACCTAAAACACACGCCTCAAGTGCGGGATGTGCTACTCTCAGGTGGCGACCCGCTTGTTCTGGCGCCCAAAATACTAGAAGAAATCCTGAGTCGATTGCGCGAGATACCCCATATTGAGATCATTCGAATCGGAACGCGGGTGCCGGTCTTCTTGCCAATGCGTATCACGGATGACCTTGCCGACATGCTGCAGAAATATCACCCCTTATGGATAAATGTCCATGTCAACCACTCTAACGAAATCTCAGCCGAGCTGGCAGAAGCCTGCGATCGCCTGACCCGCGCCGGCATCCCATTGGGCAATCAATCGGTACTGCTGGCCGGTGTCAACGATAACGTGCACGTCCAGCGTCAATTAGTACAGGATCTGGTGCGCATACGAGTGCGACCTTACTACCTCTACCAATGTGATCTGGTTGAGGGCGCCGGGCACTTCCGCACGCCAGTGGCCAAAGGGATAGAGATCATGGAAGGCTTACGGGGGCACACCTCCGGGTATGCGGTTCCAACTTATATTATCGACGCGCCGGGCGGGGGTGGCAAGATCCCTGTAATGCCCAATTATCTTATCAGCATGTCTGATCACAAAATTGTATTGCGTAATTATGAGGGTTTCATCACTACCTACGAAGAACCAATTGATTACAATCCTAAAGAGGCCGCCAAGCCAAGATTCAAACGACCTGAGCCAGGCCAGGAAGGCATTACCGGCTTACTCGATGGCGAGAAGATGCTGATCAAACCTGAAGGTTTCGACCAACTTCACGAGCGCGGCGGCTTGCAACACCGGCTGAAAGACGAGCGCAAGTGGGTGCCACTGGGCATCGGCCCCGGCGAAGACCAAGAATAACCCCGCTGAACAAGGAAAGGGTGGGATTACCACCCTTTCTCTTGTTAACATCGTATTAGAAATATTTAGACTCTTTGGGGGTCAATTGCAAGTCGCCTTGCTGCGTGGTAGAATGCTAGTGAGGCGTATTAAGCAATATTAGGAGGTTGATTCGGATGGAAAAACAGGTAGCCACTTTTGCTGTTAAAAAAGGGCTTGCCCAAATGCTCAAAGGTGGCGTGATAATGGATGTGGTCACCCCGGAGCATGCTCGCATCGCTGAAGATGCCGGAGCAGTGGCAGTGATGGCTTTAGAACGCGTCCCAGCGGATATCCGCGCTCATGGCGGGGTAGCCCGGATGAGCGACCCTGAGTTGATCCTGCAAATTATGGATACGGTCTCCATCCCGGTAATGGCCAAAGTGCGCATCGGGCATTTCGTAGAAGCGCAGATCGTGGAAGCCATCGGTGTAGACTACATTGACGAGTCTGAAGTGCTCACCCCGGCGGATGAAGCCCACCACATCTACAAGCACGAGTTCAAGGTGCCTTTCGTTTGTGGTTGCCGTAACCTCGGCGAAGCCTTGCGGCGGATTGGCGAAGGAGCCGCTATGATCCGCACCAAAGGTGAAGCTGGCACAGGAGACGTGGTAGAGGCAGTTCGCCATGCCCGTGCGGTGCTGGGTGAGATCCGTCGTTTGCAGAACCTGCCAGAAGAAGAGCTGATGGCATATGCCAAGGAGATCGCAGCACCCTACGAATTGGTCCTGGAGACCCGGGATTTAGGGCGCCTGCCTGTGGTGAACTTTGCTGCTGGAGGGCTTGCTACGCCTGCCGATGTTGCCATGATGATGCAACTTGGCATGGACGGCGTCTTCGTCGGATCAGGGATTTTCAAATCAGGTGATCCAGCCAAGCGGGGCGCAGCCATCGTAAAAGCGGTAACCCATTACGATGATCCCTACATTCTGGCAGAGGTCAGCCGCAATCTGGGCGAACCAATGGTCGGCAGGCAAATTTCAGCAATCCCTGAGGGTGAATTAATCGCCAGCCGTGGTTGGTAATGCGCAAGGCACCAATAATACATAAGTGATAAGAATGGGAGCCGGTTTGCAGTTGTTTTCAGCGCTCTTCCTGGTGCTATTTCTTAAAGACGAAGGATAGGTATATTCCTTGTCTATGAAGATTGGAGTTCTCGCCCTTCAAGGTGACTTCGCTGAACACCTCGCCTCACTCAATCGGTTGGGTGTTGAAACCATCGAAGTTCGTCTGCCAAAGCATTTAGAGGGATTGGATGGTTTGATCATTCCCGGCGGGGAATCCACTACAATCGGGAAACTGGCCACAGACTTTGGCTTGATAGATGCCCTGCGCCAATTCGGCATGGAAAAAGCGATCTGGGGTACCTGTGCAGGAGCGATCTTCTTATCTAAAGATGTCCGGCACCACCAACCCCTGCTCGGGCTCATGGATATCTTTATCGAACGAAACGCCTTCGGACGCCAAGTCGCCAGCTTCGAAACCGACCTGGAAATCCCTGTATTCCAGGAGAATTCCTCCGGCGATCGACCTTTCCATGCCATTTTTATCCGCGCTCCGTTGATAGAAAAAGTCCAGGGAAGCGCGCAAGTTTTAGCGAAGCTACCAGACGGCAGAATCGTAGCAGCTCAACAAGGGCGTTTGCTGGCAACCTCCTTTCACCCAGAATTAACTGGGGACGATCGCTTCCACCGCTATTTCTTATCCTTAGTCGAGAGAGAGAAAAACGACCAGGGAAGATCAAGGACCCGCCAGATATCTAAGTAAGGGTGCTATTGTCCCCACCATTAGCTTATCTTGCAGTAAAAAGTTATGTCGATTCGTCTTTTTGACTGGCGAGACCTGCTTGCCCTATATCGTTACCGCCATCGCGGAGCCTTTTTTGACAGCTCCTTAGTGTTGACTCGCGGCCCGAGACTGGTACCAGCGGGGGCACTATTCTCATACTTCGCGCCAGCCACGGGCATCTACACTTACCTTTGTTCAGACGACGGCACCCCCGGCCAGCCTCTGATCGGCCAATTGAGGCATCTGAGCAGCTCCTCTTTTGCCCGGCTTTCATACCTGGCACCCGAAGCAGAACTTGATTCGGATGCTTTACAGGTGCTGCTTGAGCATATGTTCGTCCAAGTTGGAGATCGAGGCGCGTTTTACTTTTTAGCAGAGGTTGACGAGCAGTCGCTCGTCTTTGAATCTCTGCGGCAGGCAGGTTTTGCCATCTATGCACGCCAACGCATCTGGCAATTGGAGGGAGAACCCTCTGGAGAGGCGATACCCACGCCCTGGAGAAAGAGTACAAATCAGGATATATTGGGTATCCGTACCCTCTATAACGATCTTGTGCCCGGTCTCGTACAACAAGTCGAATTGCCTCCAACAGAGCAATCACAGGGCATTATATACAGCCAGGAAGATGAAGTGCTGGCTTACATCGAGACTAAATTCGGCCCTCGCGGTATTTGGATGCAACCGTTTATTCACCCGGATGTCAAAGATGTGCGCGGACGCCTGGTTGACTTCCTTCAAAGCATACAGAACCGTCGTACTCGTCCAATTTATGTCAGCGTCCGTTCATACCAATCCTGGTTGGAGAGTGCGATGAAAGACCTGGCTGCGCAGCCCGGTTCCCATCAGGCCGTGATGGTTAAACATCTCGCGATTACGAAAAAAGTCGCCCACCGATTTGCTTTCCGGTCCCTGAAAGGAAGACAACCTGAGGTCACCACGCCTTTTGCAAGATCGGAGAGTAAAAGATAGAAGATGTCAGAACGCCGGATGACAGATGATTTGCAAGCATTGCTGGGCGTTTTACCTCCTGCTGTCGCGCAAGCGGTAAACGAAGCAGATAACAGCGAAGACCTTTTGGAAGTGATTCTCGACCTGGGAAGAGTTCCTACCGCAAGATTTGTAAACAGAGAAGTGGTTTTAAGGAACGTAGAAGTCAGCATGGCTGACATCGACTACGTTGTGGGCCGGATCGGCGAATTTGACGCTGATAACCGGGCTGGGTTAGAGAGAACGCTGCACCGGATCGCAGCCATACGCAACCGCCGGGGGCATATTGTCGGCTTGACTTGCCGGATCGGGCGGGCAGTCTACGGTACCACCGATATTATTCAAGACCTGATAGAGAGCGGTAAAAGCTTGTTGCTGCTTGGCCGTCCGGGGATAGGCAAAACAACCATGTTGCGAGAGGCAGCCCGCATCCTGGCGGAGAAGAAACGCGTGGTAATAGTGGATACCTCTAATGAAATCGGAGGAGATGGCGATGTGCCTCACCCGGCTGTGGGCCAGGCTCGCCGTATGCAGGTAGCCATGCCATCCTTACAGCACGAGGTCATGATCGAGGCAGTTGAGAACCACAACCCAGAGGTGATCGTCATTGACGAAATCGGAAGAGAACTCGAAGCAGCCGCTGCTCGCACGATTGCAGAGCGAGGGGTGCAACTGATCGGCACAGCTCACGGCAACACCCTTGAAAATTTACTGCTGAACCCAACCCTCTCCGATCTAGTTGGAGGCATAGAGTCGGTAACTTTATCAGATGAAGAGGCGCGTCGACGGGGCACCCAAAAAACCGTTTTGGAGCGGCGTTCGGCACCCACTTTTGACGTGTTGATCGAAATTCAAACGCGTGACCGTTTAGCGGTGCACCTGGACGTGGCCGAAGCGGTGGACTCGTTATTACGGGGCTACCCATTACCCCCTGAGATTCGCTCGCGAGGCACGGATGGAGAGATAATCACTGAACGAGAGGCTGCTCCTGTGTTGGGACGCTCAAGCAGCAAGAGCCAGGGCTTCCGGCGTCAAAGCAACGGCGGTCTACAAAGTTCGGTCCCACAGAACCAGCGGAGGCAGAGCATGGCCTCCGAACCTACCCGAGGGGCGGCTGCCAGTACACCCCTACAAACTATTAAGATTTACCCATATGGCGTAGCCCGAAATCGTTTGATTCAAGCCTCGAAACGCCTTGGCGTCCCCATGCTGGTTATGAACGATGTCGGTCAGGCGGATGTCCTGTTGACTTTACGCTCGTATTATCGCAAGCGCATGCAACCGATTGTGGAAGCTGAAAACCGTGGCATTCCCATCTACGTGCTGCGCTCTAACACGGTTAACCAAATGCAGCAGTTCCTCAGCGACCTGTTCAACCTATCCAAGGAAACAAGCAATGAACCGATGGTAGAACCTGCCCTGAAAGAGACCCAGGGTGCCATCAATGCGGTGTTAAACGGGGAGCGCTGGGTTGAGTTATCCCCGGCCTCATCTTACATTCGCCGTTTGCAGCACCAAATGGCCCGCCAGGCCCACCTGACCTCCCACTCCCATGGCAAAGAGCCACATCGAAGGGTGCGCATCTATCGAGAGTAATGCATAAGATGTGAAACGGTAGACCCGCCCCTCATTTTTTTCGTGCTACAATACCAAATCATGTTCATAACCTTCGAAGGCACCGAGGGGACCGGAAAAACTTCCCAAATCCCAGAGTTAGCCAGCTTCCTACACCAATCAGGCTTCGACGTCCTGACTGCCCGCGAACCCGGTGGCTCCTCCATTGGCGACCAGATTCGCAGTATCGTGCTCGACCTGGACAACACAGCCATGCACCCTCGCACGGAAATATTGCTGTTCCAGGCCTCGCGTGCCCAGCTGGTCGAGCAAGTCATCAAACCTCATTTAGCCAAAGGGGGGGTGGTCCTTTGCGATCGATATGCCGACTCTACCATCGCCTACCAAGGCTATGGCAAACAGCAAGAACTGGAGCTGATAAAAACGATCGTAAATTTCGCTACGGGTGGGCTGAAACCGGACTTAACGTTACTGTTCGATTTGGAGGTGGAAGTAGGTTTACGGCGCCGTGCCGGGGGTGGTGACTGGAACCGTCTGGATGCCTACGATCTGGCCTTTTACCAACGCGTGCGGCAAGGTTATCAACAGATGGCACAGGAAGATCCCCAACGATGGGTTATCATAGATGCCCTACAACCCCCAGAGGGAGTACAGGTAAGTATCCGACAGACGGTTTTAGAACGATTGAAAGTAAAAAGTTAATAGGGAGCCCGAAATCATCCCCTTGACAAACCCAGGCTATTTTCGGCTGGATTAAATGTCACCGAAATCCCCTGATCCCATATCTCCGACGCCTTCACCCAGATCTGGTATGGCTTCTTCAATTTGCTCAGGGCTTTGACCAGCCTCAAGCCGGTCCACGACTTCGTCAAATTCGGGTCCTAACTCCTCCCCCATTTCACCGCTCATCTGGCGCATCATGCGAGCTAAAGCTTTGGGATCATCTTCCAGGCCAGCCAGGTTAGAAGGATCGGCCAGGTTCTCCAGGCGGCTTTCTTCAGAACGAGCGAAACGAACCCGGGTAACCCGCCTCTCCACCTGGTCGTTTTGGCAGTGAGGACAACGCAAGTTCTTCTTGCCATATTCACTGTAAGACATGTATACTTCAAAGCGACGCTTACAATTTAAACAACGATATTCGTAATTGGGCATGCACCTATCTCTCTTTCCGAATAACTTAGAGGCATTAAATTATAACAACAAATTTACCGACATTATATGAGTGAAAATCAAAATCCATACGATCCTCAACAATCCCAACCATTGCTGATCGTCATTTCCGGGCCTTCCGGTGTGGGTAAAGATAGCGTCATCCAGCGCATGAAGCAACGGAATCTGCCCTTCCACTTTGTGGTTACCGCCACCACCCGCCGGTCACGCCCGGAGGAGGTTAACGGTGTCGACTATTTCTTCATTTCTTCTGATGAATTTGCGGACATGATTGAAAAAGGGGAACTACTGGAATACGCCATCGTATACAACGACTATAAAGGCATACCTAAAGAGCAAGTTCGCAAAGCATTGACCAGCGATAAGGATGTGATTTTGCGGATCGATGTTCAGGGAGCGGCTTCCATCCGTGAACTAGCCCCAGACGCCCTGCTCATTTTTCTGACCACTCAAAATGAAGATGAAATGGTCCACCGTTTAAAATCTCGCAAGACGGAGACCCCGGAAGGGGTCAATCTACGCATTGCCACAGCGCGCCAGGAACTCAAACGCATGCATGAATTTGATTACGTAGTTGTCAACCGTGAACGTCAGCTAGACCAGACGGTAGATACTATTTTAGCCATTATCCAGGCGGAACACCACCGCGTCAAACACCGGAAGGTAAGTTTGTGAACCCAGATACCCCTACCCCACTCTATTCGGAATTCGATAGGGGATCTACGCCGCAACCTCCTGAAAGTCCCAGGCAAGTTCCGGTAAGGGTCCCCTCGATCAGACCAACAGTCACCTACAGTATATTGGTTTTTACAGTGATTGTGTTCATAGCCCAAGAGGGGAGTATGGCTTTGTTGGGCATTGACATCCCCTCACAATTAGGGTTAAAGGTAAACTCTCTGATCGCTCAAGGGCAAATCTGGCGCCTCTTCACGCCCATGTTACTCCATGGTTCGCTTCTTCACATAGGCTTCAATATGTATGCTCTTTACCTGCTGGGACCTGGAATGGAACGCTATTTTGGGCACTGGCGTTTCTTTCTCCTTTACATCTTGAGCGGTTTTGCCGGTAACGTGGCCTCCTTCATGTTTTCGGCAGCGCCTTCTCTGGGATCATCTACGGCGATATTCGGTCTTTTGGGGGCAGAAGGTATGTTTCTCTACCAAAACCGGCAGGTGTTGGGGAAGTTTGCCCGCAGGGCATTAAACAACATTATATTTGTCGCTGTCATAAACCTGTTGATAGGCCTTTCTCCTGGAATCGACAACTGGGGGCACTTAGGCGGTTTAATCGGCGGTTCGCTCTTCGCCTTGTTTGGTGGTCCCATTCTCAGCGTAGAGGGTATCTTCCCTAACTTAACCTTGGCAGACAAACGCGAAACCAGAGAAGTGGTATTGGCCAGTTTGGTCGTAAGCGCCCTTTTCATCGTTCTTACTACTGCGACGCTTTACCTGCGCCCGTAAACACCTTTTCAAGCAGCCTCCCTTAGGCTCATTTCATTTTATTACGGGCGCAGGCCCGTTATTAAAAGCATTTCTCAGGTGTAATGCGGGGAGTGCTTATCCAAGAAAGCTCTGACCCCCTCTTTGTGTTCTTCTCCCCGACCGGCGATATCCTGATTATGGGCTTCATAGTCCAACACTTCTTCCAGGTTACCCAGGACAGCCTTATTAAAATCCCGTTTGGCTAATCCAAAGGCACCCACAGGCCCTCGAGCTAGGTCAGCAGCCCAGACAGCGGCCTGGGAAAGCAACTCTTCAGCCGGAGCCAGGCGGTTGACCAAACCCCAAGCCAGAGCCTGCTGTGCAGTGATAGGAGCATTGGTAAAGGCAAATTCTGCAGCTCGACCCAGGCCTATCAGGGCGGGCAAGAGCAATGAGACTGCTGAATCCATCGCCAGGCCAATTCCCAAAAAGCCGACAATGAAGCGGGCGTCTTCAGAGGCAATGCGCAGATCGCACGCCATAACAATTCCCAAGGCAGCTCCCGCTACCGACCCATTAATACCGGCCACCACCGGCTTTTCAAGGCGGCGAATTTGCAGGATAAGGGGATTATAGGTATTGAGTAGGTGATAGCGGAAGGACTCGCCTTCAACCTGCCGCACCTCTCCTACATCTTGCCCGGCGCTGAAGATGTCACCCTTTGCGGTTAAAAGGACACAACGCACTTGCGGATCACGCCCTGCTTGTTTAAAGGCAGCCTGGGTAGCCGCGATCATCTCCCGATTAAAGGCATTGGCTTTTGGGCGATCCAGCCATATCGTGAATACCCCATTTGCCAACCCGGTGAACACAAACTCAGAATTGGTCATAAAACCTCCCTTTTGTTCGGTAATAATGCGAGTTTAACACCATTCCGATAGGTTGAGAAGAATGAAGAACTGGGCGCCACCCCATCTACGGTAATAGAAATTCCGGAGCCTGGGATAGCTGGTAGAGAAAATTATTAACTACCAAGCCCCTCAACTCCGGAAACATCAAGTGGAATTGATAAAAAAACCCGGGATTGCTCCCGGGTTCAGATCAGCTTTTATATCGGCCAGTTAGGATAATCCAAATCATCGTCCTCGCCATCCCCAAAGTCATCATCGTAACCCAATTCCAGTTCAACCTCTTCAGCTGCCAGACGTACCCATAAAATCAAAATATGACCTTCCTCTGTCTCCAGGTAGCGGGCTGCCACGATGGGGGTTTGTTTTTGGAGCCCATCAGGTTCGCGATACTCGAGATTGATTTGCTGATTATTTCGCCATGCATTATGACATCGTTCCACTAATGCAGGCCCATTGAACGTGCGCAACCGGGTCATGGCAATTTCGCCCAGGCTAGGACCTTCGTTCAGACCAAGCACCCAACTATCACTGACCGCTTCAAAGGTCGGCGGTGGCCCTTCAATTATCGTAATTTTGTCGTCCATTGTATCCATAATCATACCTCAGTGGGTGGACTTGCTTCCACTGCGTAAATAATACCACGAATCATTTGACTACATAGCCTCCCAAATAGTCTCTTTGTTTTTTCTTACAAAAGTCTAATGTGGGGTAAGAAATGCTTCAAAGGGCACTTTCTCGACCGGTTTGTGACAAAATATTCCATTCCGGCTCTCTGGGATTTGCCGTGATGGGGTAGATATGTGGGGGTGTTGGGCGTAGCCCGCCCAACACCCCCACATCTAACCTTTACCACGGGGATTCCCAAAGATCCTCCATTCCTGCACGCAGACCATCCTGGTTGGAGAGGTATAATTTTCAGCAAAAGGAGTGGATATGCACAAATTGGTGATCTTAGTAGAACCATTGGTCGATGACTCTGCCTTTGATGAAATTTGGCCCCAGTTCTTACATATAGCGGAAAAAATGCCGGGATTACAGCGCGAGACCACCAGCCGCGTGGATGGCATCTTGTATGGAAGATACAAATGCGCCTTAATGCACGAATTATATTTCGATTCTCTAGATGTCCTACAAGAGGCCATGAAATCCCCGCAAGGGAAAGCTGCTGGTGAACTCCTGCAAAAAATGACCGCCGGTCACCTGACACTCCTGCTCGCCGACCATAAAGAAGACAATTTGGAAAACATCCGCAAGTACAACCACCAAGGACCAGATGATGATGGATCAAGCTCTTAGCCCGGTTGACTTAAACGATTACATGCGAAATCATAACATTTCCGGCGAAATCATCTTTTTAGATACTCCTACCCCTACAGTTGAAACGGCCGCAAAAGCTGTCGGCAGCCAGCCAGACAGTATTGTCAAATCCATTTTATTCCTCATCGATGGATCACCGGCACTGGCCATCGCCTGCGGGCAGGCTCATATAGATCGCCGCACGCTGGCGACACTATACGGGGTGGGACGCAAAAAGGTGAAACTGGCTGACCCACAGACCGTTTTACAGCTGACTGGCTTCCAGGTAGGCGCTATGCCGCCGTTCGGTCACCATACTCCTTTACCAACCTTACTCGATTGGCGCGTGCTGGAAAATCCGGAGGTATTCGCCGGAGGCGGTGCAGAGAACGCTTTGTTAAGATTGGCCCCTCAGGATCTTTCGCGCGCCACTAAGGCCAAGGTGATAGATTTGCTCATACCACAAATTGATCATCAAGCAAGCAGTAATGCAAATCAGGTATGATCGCAGATATTTTACGTTCTCCCTGGCGCTTGCTCCTTTCTTTCCTTTTCATATTCCTGGTGGTAATCGGCTACTTAGGATACCAATGGTTTGTTTCCAGGGGAGCGCGCTCAGCGCTGGTACTCGCTTACCTGCGCAACCCGCAGACACACTCTGAGTGGGTATTGCATGCGGGTGAACGCTGTGGGCAAGCTCCCTTTAGCATGCCGACAAACGGGTTCATCGGCTATCTTTGGGGCGATTCTTTCCGTCCCGGACATCACCATCAAGGAATCGATATCTTCGGGGGAGCCGGCCTGAACGAAATTCCGGCGGTAGCAGCTTATTCCGGTTATCTCACCCGTCTTGTGGATTGGAAAGCTTCCTTGATCATTCGCATTCCGCAGGACCCTTTGCAGCCAGGACGCCAGATTTGGACTTATTACACACATATGGCCGATCCCCAGGGCAACTCTTTTATATCCACCGAATTTCCCCCAGGAATAAATGAGATGTATGTGGAAACCGGGACTTTACTGGGATACCAAGGTAACTACTCCGGAGATCCTTTTAATCCTACTGGCGTGCATCTGCACTTTTCCATTGTAAAAGACGACGGGTCAGGCAGGTTCCTCAATGAGCTGGAAATCCGTAACACATTGGATCCCTCCCCTTACTTGGGCTTGAGGTTGAACAGTGAAGAAAACCAAGGGGAAATCCCGCTCTGTAATGACACAATTAGGCAAAATTAGCTTTTGCAGAGGGCAATGACCATCATTTCTGGCATCCCTGGGGTGCGATCGAGGCATTATGAACGAATTTGAGGATAAAGTCGTACTGGTTACTGGTGCAGGGCGCGGGATTGGCCGGGCCATTGCCGAAGGCTTTGCCGCTGTTGGCAGCCTAGTGGCTGCCAACGACATCACCCCAATCAATTTAGATGAAACCCAGGCGCGCATCCGCGCAAGGGGCGGGCGGGTTAAAAGCATCATCGCAGACGTGGCCAAGAAAATGCCTGTCCAGGCCATGATCGAAGAGGTCTTAGACGAGTGGGAGCGCATCGACATCCTGATCAATAACGCCGGCGTAGAGCCCCATGCCACAATTCTGGAATTGGATGAATGGGATTGGCGCCGGACAATAGACGTTAACCTGAGCGGACCCTTCTTTACCATGCAATCTGTGGGACGTGTCATGAAAGAACAAGGCGGGGGCGTGATGGTGAACATCAGCTCCATCGCCGGGCGTGCTCACGGGCTAAAAGACCGGGCTGCCTACGTAGCCAGCAAAATGGGTTTAATTGGCCTGACAAGAGAGGCAGCGCGCGAATTTGCCGAATACAATATCCGCGTCAACGCGGTTTGTCCGGGGGTGATCGAAACCGAACTGACCGCAGGTCTACGACAAAACGAGATCATGATGGCGAAGTGGCTGGAAGATATTCCCCAAGCTCGTCTGGGCAAACCCGAAGAGGTGGTAGCCCTGGTATTGTTCCTTTGTAGCTCAGCAGCCTCTTACCTGACCGGTCAGGCAATCAATGTCGACGGAGGCAAAGTGATGTGCTGAGGTCCTCATTCCCCTTGAATAATTGGTCAGGCGTGACCATTGTATAATCTACGCAATCACACCAATAAAATCTGCACCTTTAAGAATTATATCTGAGGGAGTCCTGAATGATTACCTATTCCACCATCCTGGTCGAAACCCACGAACGTGTAGGTCTGATCCGATTCAACCGCCCGAAAGTCTTCAATGCCCTCAACTACACGCTCCTAAGCGAATTAATGGAAGCTCTAAGCGCCTTTGACGGCGATGACGCCATCGGTGCGATGGTGGTTACCGGAGACCAACGCGCCTTTGCCTCTGGCGCTGATATCAAAGAAATGGCAGAGGCCTCGGCGGTTGATATGCTCAAGAGCGACCATATCAATATCTACGGTCGCATCCGGGAGATTAAGAAACCGGTGATCGCAGCTGTATCCGGCTGGTGCCTCGGCGGGGGCAATGAGTTGGCCATGTCATGTGACATGATCGTAGCCTCCGAAACAGCCCGATTCGGCCAGCCAGAGATCAACCTTGGGGTGATTCCAGGGGCCGGAGGCACACAGCGACTGACCCGAGCTGTCGGTAAAGCCATCGCCATGGAGGTGATCCTGAACAATCGCACCCTCACGGCTGCAGAAGCCCTGCAATACGGGTTGGTCAATCGGGTCGTACCGGTTGAACGATACCTGGACGAAGCGCTACAACTGGCCTCGCAGATCGCCGCCCGGGCTCCACTGGCTGTCCGGCTGGGCAAAGAAGCGATAAACCACGCTTATGAATCGTTCTTGAGCGAGGGGCTGGCGGACGAGCGCCGGGCATTCTATTTCCTTTTCTCAAGTTCAGATCAAAAAGAAGGCATGCAAGCCTTTATTGAGAAACGAATGGCGGAATGGAAAGGGAAATAAGAACCAGAGATTTGACCTACATCGCTTGAGCCTCAGGATTCTTTCAGGCAAATGGTTACCTATCGTGATCTGGTCGCTGCTTTCCGGGCATTAAAGCTGGGGTGCAACTCGGCTGCCATCGCTCACGCTTCGCTATCCTCCCTTGGAGAAGTACAAGGGGGCGCTGAAACGGTTCTTGGCGCGCTGCTGGCAACCTGCAACGGCCTGATGATGCCATCCTTCACCTATAAAACCATGGTTATCCCCGAAGCCGGTCCGCCCAACAACGCCCTGGAATATGGCAAAGGTGCCAGCAGAAATCGCCTGGCGGAAATATTTGATGCGGACATGCGGGCTGACACTATGATGGGTGCCATCGCAGAGACCTTGCGTGGCCATCCTAAAGCCAAGCGCTCCTTACACCCGATCCTATCCTTTGCGGGAATCAACGTTGGGTATGCCCTTGATTCTCAAACTTATAGCGAGCCTCTGGCACCGATCGGGATTTTAACCGAAGCGCGGGGATGGGTCCTGCTCCTTGGGGTAAATCACACAGTGAACACGGCTATCCATTATGCCGAACGTCTGGCAAGGCGCAAACAATTCATCCGTTGGGCGCTTACCCCCCATGGTATCCGTCAATGCCCAGGATTCCCGGGATGTTCCGAAGGGTTCCAAGCAATCACCTCTTACCTCGAAGGGCTGACCAGATCTGTTCGAGTAGGACCAGCCCTGGTGCAGGCGACCCCTCTACACGCGCTGGTAGACACCGTCAGAGAATTGATCGCTTCAGACCCTCAGGCTTTATTGTGTCATCGAGACCACTGCCAGCGCTGTAACGCCATCCGCCAGGAAGCCGGCATGCTTGACCGCCATTGAGCAAAACTCCACATCTAACATTATGGGAGTGAACACGCCTCGAGACAAGCATGTTCCAGCTATTAGAGCAGCGGGGGGTAATCGGGATAGATATACTGCGGCGATCGCCTATGCCTTCAGCTGCGATCGCCGCTTGGTTATCATTGCAAAGATCAAATTGTGAGTTTTGGATTGTTGGGCGTTGTTACCCAGAATTCAGGCGGACTCTTTAGGGCCGATGAAACGATATCCAAAACCACGAACGGTTTGAATGTAACTGGGGTTGGAGGGATCATCCTCGATCTTTAACCGCAACCAACGAATATGAACAGCCAGGGTGCGGAGGTCGCCAATCCAATCCTGGCCCCATACCTTGTCGTGCAACTCCTCCCGGCTGAGCGCCTTACCGGCGTTTTCCATTAAGACCGACAGAAGGTCAAACTCACGCGCCGAGAGATCCAACTCTTGCGAGCCTTTACGAGCCTGGCGCGAAACGATATCCAGCGTGATCTTGTCGACGGTAATGGTTGGCTCTTTTTGAATCTGCTGATCCAGTTCCACCCGGCGCAAAATCGAGCGGATACGGGCCAGGAGCTCGCGGAAGGAGAATGGTTTAGGCAAATAGTCATCAGCCCCCACTTCCAGCCCCATAACCCGGTCTATCTCCTCTCCGCGGGCAGTCAGCATAATCACAGGGATAGTGCTCTGAGCACGCAGGCGGCGACATACCTCCAGGCCGCTTATGCCTGGCAACATGACATCCAGCACGACAAGATCCGGTTGAAATTCCTCAACGGATTGCAGAACTTGAAAGCCATCAGCGACAGCCTTTACTTCGTAGCCTTCAAGTCGCAAGCTGTAACTTAACGATTCAACCATTACTGGTTCGTCATCAACAAGTAGAATGCGAGCCAAGGTGAAACCTCCTGAATCGATCTATCCGAACCATTGCATCAGTCCTTGTAGCGATGCGATCCCCCCAAAAAGAGGATTTTGGCTTGGGCAAACCGCCGAAAAGCGATTACCCGCATCGCCCTATAACCTTTAGGGCTGTTTACCGTCATTACTTAGGAAAGATCCGAATTCCCTGTCGACCAATACATCCACCGCAAGTTTAAAGATTAACGCCTGAATCAATATTGAGTCTAACACATTAACTCAAAAAGCCAAATGCTACCTTTGTAATGGTTTTCAGCAATATTCCACCTCTATGGATTATTAAACAACGATTTCTCGACCTGCCGCCAAGAATAAATCCTTATTGTCCTCCAAGGAACGACATTGACAACCAAGAATCGAGCAAGCTCCGGCGCACGATATGTCTAACGCCGACTCGGCACTGAACCCGAACTCATAACAACCAAAAATTCCTTTCATATGGATGATGCGTGATGAAAAACACCGGTGCAGGTACTCTCGAAAAATGCATGGTCAGCCACCTAACTAATCCAGGAAGTGGCGGACCCCACGGCTCTGTTCTAGAAGATTAAATACTCAATTTCCAGGAGGCGAGCGAATAGTACTCACCTCCTGTTTTTATTAAATGCCGTAACTTTTTTAGGGAGTATACGACTTACAAAATACGGGTTTAGAAAAGCAAAGAATTCATTGAAGACCTGCCCGGCTTGAGGAGGATAGCCAACCAAGAACCATACGGACTTTAAGCCGGTTGAAGATCGTTTTAAAATGCGACGAAAAAAACCATTTAGATACCCCCTACCACAAGAAAAAGAAGACGCCCATACAGGCGGCCTCTTGAACTATCAAACCAATTAATTTAGACAGGATTCATGAGGCTGGGGGTTCGTCTTTGGTTTGGTCTCCTCTATCGTCAACAGGAGCCTCATCCGATTGAGGAGCAGAATCCCCTTCCTCAGCAGGGATGTCCACACCGATATCCACCTGCTCTTCCATGCGAATCTGGCCTCGCAGGAATGCTCCTTCTTCGGTGGCAAAAGCAGCTGTAACTACATTACCCCAAACCCTACCAGTGCTGCGGATTTCTACTTTCTCAGCGGTAATATCCCCACGCACCGCGCCGGCCACAATCACAACGTTAGCGCGCAGCTGGTTACAAGTCACCCGGCCAGTCTCACCTATCACCAACAAGCCGCGTAGAGAGATATCTCCTTCCAAAGCTCCTTCAATGCGCACACCCCCGCTGCCACTTAAATCCCCTTTCCAAACAGTTCCTGAACCGAGTATCGAGGTTACTCGGTCGGTCGGAGCAGGCGGTCGCGGAGCTGGCTGGGTATCACTGCTTCTGCGGAACATCTTAAAAATCCAAGGGCTCTGTCACGCCGAGGATGTTGTAACCAGAATCAACGAAGAGCACCTCGCCGGTTGTTTTTGCAGCCAGGTCGGAACATAGAAAAACAGCAGCTGCGCCGACATCTTCGGTAGTGATGTTCTGGTGAAGAGGCGCGATTTCAACAAACTGACGATACATGGTCTTAAAGCCAGCCACGCCTGCGGCTGCCAAAGTACGGATTGGGCCAGCAGAGATGGCATTGACCCGCACATTTTGCGGGCCAAAGTCGTAAGCCAGATAGCGTACCGAAGCTTCCAAAGCAGCCTTGGCGATGCCCATGACGTTATAGTGGGGTGAAACTTTCTCGGCGCCGTAATAGGTCATGGTGAGCAGAGCACCCCCCGGGCGAAACATGGGCTGGAAGGCCCTCGCCAGAGCTGTAAATGAGTACACACTGATATCCATCGCCAGGTGAAAACCCTCCCGGCTGGTATTGTAGTAGGGGCCGGTTAGTTCATCACGATTGGCAAATGCGATCGCATGTACCAAGATATCAATTTGACCAAAGGCCTTGGCAACCTTCTCAGTGACTTTGGCTATCTCATCATCTTTGGTAACATCGCAAGCTTCTGCAAAAGAGCAGCCAATCGACTCGGCCAGAGGCTTGACGCGCCTTTCCAGGGCAGGCCCTGCGTAGCTCAATCCGAGGGTGGCCCCTTGTTCGTGTAAGGCCCGGGCGATGCCCCAAGCAATGGATCGTTGGTTGGCAATTCCAAAGATCAGAGCGGTTTTTCCTTGCAAAAGGTCCATATCTCCTCCAATAAAGTTTAGTTCTCAGGTAATCTCATCCAGCCACAACCAAGCCTATCAAACCCCCATCTCAGCAATTATCCTAAATATTGGTTGAGGTAACCAAGAATCGCCAAGGAATGCTCTTCCAGGGTTCCGGCACATTAATTAAACCCACCCGCGGGCCGCGAGTGACGCACGAATCGGCGAGAGGCGCACCCGATTCAACGAAAAGCTCTGCCTCTTGGGCAGATAAGTCATGGCCGTTGAGGCGACCATCGATGCCCAAAGCCTGGCAGATTTTTGCAGGGCCGTCTGTCCAGTGCTTAGAGGGTTGACCATTCCGCCGCTTAGCGATGACTTCAAGGCCTTCTTGCGGCAAGATCGCCCGGATAAGCACAGCCGCAGGGAAACCGGGCGGCTCAGTGACAAAATTTAGCATCCAATGCATGCCATAGGTGAAGTATACATAAGCGTGACCCGGAGCACCATACATCACCTGCGTGCGCGGAGTACGACCAACCCGAGCGTGACAGCCCTGATCCTGCTTACCGCGGTATGCCTCTGTCTCAACAATAATGCCAGATACCCTCTTCCCACCTTCCTGGTGTACTAAACGCGCCCCAAGCAGGTCTCTGGCTACCTGCAAGGTGGGGCGGGCGAAGAATTCATGAGATAATCGAGTGGAATTAAACATGGGAATATTGTACAATAAAAATACGTGTGTCAAGCCTGGCCCAAAGTGTGTCCGGTTTGAGCCACCCATTCTTTCCTTGGCCACAGCGATTGGAGGAAGATATGAATCTGAATCCTGAACGCGGTTTAACCTTCGATGATGTATTACTGATCCCCAAGCGCTCAAGCATTAAAAGCCGCTCCGAAGTTGACGTTTCCGCATGGCTGGTGCCAGGCATTCGCTTAGCCATTCCCATTATCAGTGCAAACATGGATACAGTGACAGAAATTGAGATGGCCATCGCCATGGCTCACGCCGGAGGCATCGGTATACTGCACCGTTTCATGCCCATTGAACGCCAGGTCGAGTGCGTCCGCCGGGTTAAACGGGCCGAGAGTTTCGTTGTTGAAGACCCCATTACCATTAGTCCCCAAGCCAGTCTTTTTGAAGCGAAGCAAAAAATGGCTGAAACCCATATCGGTGGTCTGGTCGTCACCGATGAAGACGGACATCTCTTAGGAATGTTCACAGCACGAGACTCGCTGCTGGCCTCTGACAATTCCGCCCCAGTTCGTTCCGTTATGACCGCGCGAGGCGACTTGGTTGTAGCTCTCGCAGACGAACCACTTGATTCTGCCAGGGTGACCCTGCACAATCACAGGATAGAAAAACTACCTCTGGTTGATTCAGAAGATCGGGTGGTGGGCTTGATCACCGCCCAGGATATCGTCAAACTACAGGAACACCCCCTGGCTACCAAAGACAGCAAGGGGCGTTTACGGGTGGGCGTGGCTGTAGGGGTTCGTCCAGAAGATGAACAACGCGCGGCCGCCTGCGTGCAGGCTGAAGCCGACGTGTTGGTGGTAGACGTTGCCCATGGGCACAATGATTACGTCTTAATGATGGTCAAAAGGCTTAAGGGGCATTTTCCCGATACACCCTTGATCGCTGGCAATGTTGCCACGGCAGAAGGGGTGCATGATTTGGTTGAAGCGGGCGCGGATGGCGTCAAGGTAGGGATTGGTTCTGGTTCTATATGCATTACGCGGGTAGTTACCGGCTTTGGCGTCCCGCAGCTGACCGCCATTGCAGAGTGCGCCGAGGCAGGGCGCCAGCTGGGTGTACCCATAATCGCCGACGGCGGCATTCGTAATTCTGGTGATCTTACCAAGGCATTGGCAGCCGGATGTCAGACGACCATGCTGGGCAGCTTGCTGGCGGGAACCGACCAAAGCCCGGGAGCCGCGGTCATCCGTAACGGTCGTCGCTACAAAGTGGTGCGGGGCATGGCTTCGCTGACAGCCAATGTGACCCGTAAGGAAGTAGACAGAAACGGAGAGATTGACGTAGGTGAGTGGGAGGAAGTCGTCCCAGAAGGCGTGGAAGCGGTAGTGCCTTATCGGGGCAGTGTTTTCGACATCCTGCACCAATTGTTGGGAGGTCTGCGCTCTGGGATGAGTTACGGAGGCGCCCAAACCATTGAAGAATTACAGGAAAAAGCCGAATTTATCCGCATAACCTCTGCCGGGCGAGAGGAATCGGGCGTACACGATGTCAATCTGCTCTAGCTCTTTGGGACCCCTCGGTGCCAAATCCAGACTTAGGTTAATTATGTGATCAGAATTAGGGAGACTTGCGGGTCGGGCGAGTGGCTTCACTCGAAAAACGGGGATCGCGTTCCAAAGTCAGGCGCAAACCCTCTTCCAAAGAGACGCGTGGGCGGTATCCTATTTTTTGACGTGCTAGGGTCAGATCAGCGCACATCCGCGAGACTCCCGGGTCGGTACGGGGATTGTAGACCACCTCTGCTTTTCTACCAGTAATCATCATGATCAAATTGACAAGGCTGCTCACACTGGTTTCGTTGCCGCTGCCGATATTGATCATCGAACGGTCTACACTAGGCGTCGAGGCAGCTGCAACCATGGCATTGACTACATCGTCCACGAAAACGTAATCACGCGTTTGGCTGCCATCACCATGTACCACCAGGGTGCCTCCACGTACCGCCTGCCGCAAGAAATTTGGAATCACCGGTGGGTGAGAAGGGGGAAGTTGTTGCCCGGGTCCATAGGCGTTGAAAACCCGTAAGCTCACCGTTTCTATGCCCCACAAATCGCCGATCGTACGCACATAATATTCAGCCGCCAGCTTTGAAACCGCGTAGGGCGAATGAGGATCGGGAGAGGCACTTTCAGAGAGGGGTTGTTCACCCTGATCACCATATACCGCCCCAGAAGAAATTAATACGACCCTGCGAACACCCACATCGCGCATCGCTTCCATCAGGCTGACAGTGCCACCCACGTTGACAGAGTTATATTCGCGCGGGTACAAAACCGACTCTGCCACCAATACCCGGGCGGCTAAATGGTAGACACAATCGACATCTTGCAGGAGAGTCCAAAGCTTCGGCCGGTCGTTGACATCGCCGCGGGTGAAGAGCACATCGGGAGAAAGTGACTGGGGGTCACCGGTTGAAAGATCGTCCAGGCCTCGCACCTGATGTCCCTCCCGTGCCAGGCGATTCGCCAGTCCTGAACCCAAAAAGCCAGCAGCACCAGTGATTAAAAAGTTCATCGCTTGGCGATTATAGCACGAGAAAAGCAAGTCGGAGGTGGCAGCCTGAATTGACAGCCTGACCTGAAGGCATTATCATCTCCAGCATGGTGATAAAGCGCATCTTGCGCACAACCGTATTAATGATCCTGGGGATCTTAATCCTGGGAAGCAGCGCACTACTACAAGGAAATGAAACGGAGCGGGTCCGGGTCTTCACGCGAGGGATTGAATTCGACTATGTTTCCTGGGCGTTCAACGCTATCCGAATAAAAGTAGATCAATTCGCTTTGGGAACCAGCAGTTATCTTTCCCCCACAGAAAGCCATCAAATTGTGGTGGAATATTTGGATCTGGTGGCGAAGGTCCAGAATGCAGAAAATCATCTCAACGATATTTATGCTGACCCAAATATCTCCAACCCGGAGGCGGCCTCGCTTCTGGTTCGCCAACAGCTGCAAGTGCTGCGCGCCCGCCGCCAAGAAATAGGGCCCTTGGCCGAATCTATCATCCAAAGCCAGATCAGCGCGGTGGCCGAGGAATTAGGCTTAACTGTGGGCGGGCAACCCATTCCTCCGGTCCTGTACCATAGCACGGCACTCCCACTAGCTTTGATCGTATCTCCCCGGGATATCATCCGCCAGGACCAGGACATCTCCTTGGAGCCCGATCTCACCGCAGACCAAAAAAACGATCTAGAATCACAGGTCGACCAAACACTGAACGTGTCGTCCTTGGTGGTAGATATAGGTGGGATAGGTATCTATCCCACCATGGTGATACAGACCAGCGACTTGGATTTCCTGACCGAAGTGGTGGCACATGAATGGACCCACAATTATCTTACGCTACGACCCCTGGGGATCAGCTACCTGAACAGCCCTGAACTGCGCACCATGAACGAGACCACCGCTTCGATTGCTGGAAAAGAGATCGGCCAATCCGTGATGGAGCGTTACTACCCAGAACTACTACCACCGCCGCCACCGGAATCCGCTCAACCTCGGGAGAGCGGAGGCACTCCTCAACCCCCAGCATTCGATTTCCGCTCTGAAATGCACCTCACTCGACTCACGGTAGACAAGCTGCTAGCGGATAGCAAGATTTCCGAGGCCGAATCTTATATGGAGGAACAGCGTGTGGTTCTTTGGAATCACGGCTACCACATTCGCAAGCTCAACCAGGCTTACTTTGCCTTCTATGGGGCCTACGCTGATCAACCCGGCGGCGCGGCTGGAAAAGATCCGGTTGGCGCAGCGGTACGGGCATTGCGTGCTCACAGCCGTTCTCTAGCAGATTTCGTTAATCGCATTTCCTGGATGTCTTCCTTCGAACAATTGCAGAATGCAGTCAAACAGTACTCACCTCAAACAGGAGTGACAATCCAACCTTCTCATTCTTAGCTGCTGTAGAACGAGTGTGAAGCATCAGCCGAGTTTAATCCTCATCTAAACTTGGCAGGCCGTATCCCTGGTAGAATTGGATTAATTCCCTTGAATATCCTGGAGAAAAAACCTTTAATGGCGAAACGTATTGTAATCCTACTGTTGACTTGTGCCCTGGTGTTGAGCGCCTGCCAAAACGCGGCGAGTACCCAAGAAATTGAAACCGCAACTGCAATCCGAGCAGCGACTGCAACCCAAGCAGCGACTGCGACCCAAAAAGCGACTGCAGAGAACCAGGGAGAGAAGCAAACCACCCGCCCGGCTACCTCCGTAAACACAGCCAATTGTACGGTGGTCAGCCAGTCGCCAACGCCGGGAGCTACCGAACAATCTTTGTTTCCGGCGGTGGGCGACTCAGATTGGACAATCGGGCCTGGTACGGCCGCGGTGACGATAATCGAGTACGGCGATTTCCAATGACCCGCCTGTGGAAGACTTGCGCCCGTGCTGGCGCAATTGGCCAAGAATTACCCCAATGACGTTCGCCTGGTGTTCCGTCCTTTTCCCTTAATCAGCATCCACGATAAAGCTGCCCTGGCTACCCAGGCGGTGGAAGCTGCCGGCCAGCAAGGCCAATTCTGGGAGATGCACGACTTGCTGTTTGAGCGGCAAAGCGAATGGACAGCCATGACCGAAGGTCAATTTCAGGATTGGTTGGTGGAGCAGGCCGGTCAGCTGGGACTGAATGTCGACCAGTTTAGTAGCGATCTGCTGAGTGAAAAGAACGTATCATTTGCTCAGCAAGCTTGGGATGAGGGGGTAGCCATGGGGTTGCCAGGTACGCCTTTCGTGCTTTTCAACGGGCAGTATTACTCCGGCCCAAGCGACTATTTTAACCTGGAAGCCATTGTCAAAGTTACACTGCTGGAAGACAGGCAATTCAGCCAATGCCCGGCGATGACGATCGATCCTTTGAAGCAATATGTCGCCAGCCTCCACACCGAAAAAGGGGATATCGTTCTGGAGCTGTTTCCGGAAGCGGCTCCTATGGCTGTCAACAGTTTCGTGTTCCTATCCCAAAACGGATGGTTCGACGGGGTTACCTTCCATAGAGTCATTCCGGGATTTGTGGCCCAGGCCGGCGATCCCAGCGGCACCGGCTATGGCGGCCCAGGCTATGCCTTTGATAATGAGATATCACCACAGCTCAACTTCGACCAGGCAGGCGTGCTGGGTATGGCGAACGCTGGCCCCGGTTCGAACGGCAGCCAATTTTTCATCACCTTAGGACCAGCTTCAGAGCTCGATGGGCAATATACAATTTTCGGACAGGTGATTTCGGGCTTGGATGTTGTAGAGAGCCTGACGCCACGAAATCCCCAGCAAGATGCCAACCTGCCCCCAGGCGATAAAATCCTGAGCGTGACGATTGAAGAAAAGAGCAATTGATTAGGACTTACGCAGTTGGTGGGAGGATGGGGGTGTTTGGGCGCGGGCCTTGCCCGCCCAAACACCCCCGATTTTCCCCTAAAAGACCGGTGAGAAGCGAAGCGAGGGCATTTATCATAGTCGCTCTCATCGTGGCGACCTTTTCCGGGGGAATTTATTTTTTTGAAAAGCAGGAAGCCTGAAAAGCATGCTATAATGCCCGCTCGTGCCTCTCATCATAGGGCTTGGCAATCTATGTTTAAGCAGATATGGGTTTATTTTGGGGTGGGGTATAAAACCGTGCCCATCGGTAGGGCTCTTTTAAGGAGAATTTTATGGATCTGATCACTTATTTTGTCGATCTCTTCCTGCACCTTGACGAACATCTCAGCTTGGTGATCCAGACCTATGGTACCTGGACCTACCTGTTATTGTTCTTTATTATTTTCCTCGAAACGGGATTCGTGGTGACGCCCTTTCTTCCGGGAGATTCACTCTTGTTCGCGGCTGGAACGTTTGCCGCCCTAGGTTCGCTAAAGGTCAGCTTGCTGTTCCTGCTGCTTGGGCTAGCAGCTGTCTTAGGAGATACAGCTAATTACTGGATCGGTCATTTTGTCGGGCCCAGAGCATTTAGTGGAAATATCCGCTTTCTTAAGAAAGAATACCTGGATCGCACCCATGAATTCTACGAAAGACATGGCGGTAAGACCATTATACTGGCGCGCTTTATCCCCATTATTCGCACCTTTGCACCATTTGTAGCGGGAATAGGTAAAATGTCCTACTGGCACTTCATCGCCTACAACGTAATAGGAGGGCTTGCCTGGGTAGCGGCTTTCACCTTCGGTGGTTACTTCTTTGGCAACCTGTCCTTCGTACAGAACAATTTCACCTTTGTCGTGCTGGCAATCATCTTTATCTCGGTGTTGCCAGGATTATACGAATACCTAAAAGGGCGTTTGCGAGCCTCCCAAGAGATAGAAGTATAGTCGTCCATCCTTCTAAAGTAAATAAATTAACGATCTCCCACAGGCTGGTCTGCGGGAGATCGTTCTTTTCAAGGCGCTAATTGCAAATGGGTTTTGGCATGCGCCTCCACTTGGCTGCGCTCCCAAAGCATGGGTAAATATTGGATATTACGGTACATGTCCGCCATATCCACGTAATTAGGATGGTAAGCATGGCCAGATTCCCCCGTGGTGTGGATGCTGAGAGAGTTCTCCAGGTCGGACAGATCGACGATCATGCGCATGGAGGGAAGACTGGTTACCTTATACGAGCGGCTGGCATTCCACCCGGTGGCGTTCACAATACTGCTGCTCCCGGAGGTTTGGAAAGGGCCGCGGTTGAATAAGGCTTCGATGGGCGCTACCCCGGACTCGCCCAAGGATTGGTTAACAAAGGTTAAGGTGTGCAGCGCTCCCCAGGACCAACCAGATGGATTCTTCCCCTGGGAGCTCTCCAACTCGTCAACAGCCTCGCTAAAGGCTTGCTTGAAAATCTGGTCACGCTGCTCTACTTGTGGGGTGGTCTGAACATCCCACCAGGGACTATCCGGTTGCTGAACGAGATTGCGTATGACTTCGAACCATCGGCTATCGCCTCCAGGCCAGTAGTCTTCAGGCAGGTCATCCTGGAAGGTATCCGCCAGCAGGTGCTTCCAAAACGACTGGAAGAGCGCCCCAGAGGATGAATCCATGGTTTCCTGATAGTCCCAGCCATCAAGGATTTGACGGGCATTCTCGAGCCGGCTGTCATTTAAGGGGATTTGCAATAAAACCGGGACTAAATTCTGTGCGTTTAAGTTCTTATCATCACCCTGCATTTGCTGGATATAGGCGATATCAATCGGTTTAGGCGCAGTTTCGATCATATCTACGATCCGCTGAGCACGAAAACCATAATCCCAAACTGTGGTTATCAGGTAAGGATAATCGAAACCAACCACCGCGTTGTTGGCCGTAGCGAGGTAGCCCTGAGGGGGGTTAAAAGCGAAGGGCAGCTGCTCGAAGGGGATATAACCGTTCCATTCGTAATCATCCGTCCAACCGGGTACGGGCAGGCTGCCATCGCCGTTTGCGCGGATCGGCACCCACCCCGGCATCTGGTAGCCAATGTTGCCATCCACATCTGCATAAACCAGGTTTTGTGCCGGGGCAGCAAAACCACGCGCCGCCTGACGGAATTCATCCCAGTTCTGGGCGCGATTGAATCCAAATATTGCCTCAAAAACCTTAGATGGCTCTAAAGCTGTCCAGCGTAAGGCCACTACATAAGGTGAAGGTAGCTCAATGCCAGCTTTGTCGGTGAAATCAGCAGGCAGGTAAGTTTCTGAAATAATGGGACCGTGGCGGGTATAGCGAACGGTCAGCGGGACAGGATCTCCCCCGCCGACCTGGATGGTTTCTTGCACCAGTTGCATGTCCACCCATTGGCCATTGACCTCATACTGGTTTGGATTTTGCGGGTTGACCTTTTCAATATAGAGATCCTGTACATCCGGCCCGACGTTGGTCAAGCCCCAAGCGATTCGATCATTGTGCCCGATAATGACCGATGGCACACCCGCAAAGGAAAAACCGGTGACATCGAATGGACAATCAGGACCCTTGGGTTGACAATGCAAACCAATTTCGTACCAGATCGAAGGCATTTGGGCAGCCAGATGCGGGTCATTGGCCAGCAAGGGCATGCCGGTGCTGGTAAGCTTACCCGAGATCACCCAATTATTCGAGCCCAGACCCGCCCCTGAAGACCCCAGCAAATCATCTAAAGCGTTGAATTTGCGGGAAATGTCCAGCAGTGCAGGGTTGACATTAGCCCATAATCGGGTGGATGACGCCAACGGAGGTTGAAGGTTAAGCTTAACTGCAGTGTTTGCAGCGGGAACAATCACCGGTTTGTCTGCCGGATAGGGAGGGATAAGTTCGTCGAGCTGTTGGGGCGTTAAGGTTTTCAACAAGATTGCCCGTTCGATTTCAGAATCCATGTTACCGCCCAGATCCCAGGCCATGGCTTTAGCCCATGTCAGGGTATTGAGAGGACTCCAGGGCTCGGGTTCATAACCCGGGTTGAGTAATTTAAGCACCACGTATTCGAGGCTTAGTGCGCTTCCTTTGTGATCATCCAGATAGGCGTTGACTCCCTCGGAATAAGCCTGCAAATAGGCCAGATTTTCGGGATCGATCTCTTTCAATTCCTGTTGAACCACACGAGCCCAACCCAAGGTGCGCAAGAATTTATCTGTATCTAAGGTGGAATCGCCGAACATTTCCGAGAGCCGCCCTGAGCCGGTGTGGCGCCAGAAATCCATCTGCCAGAAACGATCCTGGGCATGCACGTAACCTTGAGCGAAGAACAAGTCGTGTGTGGTCTGGGCATAGATTTGGGGGATGCCAAATTGATCGCGGTAGATGTCTACGGGCGCGTCCAGGCCAATCAACTGCAAGTTACCAGAGGTTTGGGGGAAGGAACGGCGAACGGTTACAAAAATATAGGCCAACAAGATAACAACCACCAAGGCTATCAAGCCGAGAAAACCGATCAAGAAGTTTCGAGCGAACCGGGACATGGGGAGACTCCTTTCTCGCAAATCGTTATCGTGAGAGAACCAAAACATGTGGGGAAAATAGTAAATCCTTTTAGCAGTTAAGCAGCGATTTCCGGTGGACCCGCCACGGCAATACCCAGATGCTGGGGATCTAAATAACGGCTTGCAGTTTCCAGGATTTCGTTCACCGTGATAGCCCTTACTAAATCAGGATAACGCCGATAATAGTCCAAGCCCAGATCATAGCGCTCCAGGTTGAGGAGGGCGAGAGCCACCCCACCATTTGACTCAAGCGAAAGCGGAAGACGACCGATGAAATTGGCCTGGCTATCAGCGAGTTCCTGGTGGGTCACCGGTTGTTCCACAAAACGGGTGACTTCTTTACTGATCATCTCGATGGAGGGAGCCAGGTTGGCGGGATCAACCCCGGCTGAGATATACCAAGGACCAGGTCCTAAGCCGCCCGCCAAGCTGCTGTAGGCGTAATACGCCAGACCAGCTTGCTCCCGGACGACCTCACCAATACGACCCATCATGCCAAATTGACCCAGAATGCTATTTCCCAGACTGGCGGCCAGGTAACCTGGAGAGCGTCGCTCAGGACCGGCTGCCCCAATCACGATGTCTGCCTGAAATTTGCCTTGAATTATCACTTTTTGCGTAGTCGTTTCAGCCATCTGCTTCAGGACAGGCAAATCAGGATTGGGAGGTTGCCGCGGGTTTTCCCAGTCGCCCAAGGCCTGAGCGACTTTTTCAACCGCCGCCTCCGGTTCGATAGCTCCCACCACACTGATGGTCATACCCTTGGGACCGTAAAAGACCCGCTGAAATTCAACCAGGTCAGAACGGTTGATAGCCTGGATAGTTTCAGGATAACCGTCTTCAGGGCGGCCATACGGGTGACCTGCGTAAACGATCTGATCAAAGGCTAACGACGCCATTTCGCCAGTGTCCTGGGCTCGAATAGCCAAAGCCGTGAGCAATTGGGTACGCAAGCGTTCCACTTGGTTCTCAGGGAAGGTAGGCCGGCGCAGGCTTTCGGCCAGGATGCCCAAAAGCAAGTCAAGATCCTCGACCAGGGCGTTGCCGCTAAAACCGGTGGAGTGGGTGCCCCCGTTGAAACCCAGGCTGGCTCCCACCGATTCGAGGCTGTCATAGAGCCCTTGGAAATCATACCGGTCGGTGCCCCGCATCAACGCCGAGGCGACAAAACCAGCCAAGCCCAATTTTTCATCGCTGTCGAAAAGGCTTCCAACCGGAAGGTAACCGGTAACAACTACCGAAGGGCTGTTGAAGTTGGAGCGCGCCAATACGATAATCCCATTAGGCAGCTGAGTCCGGGTAATATCGTCGGGACCGGGCAGGGAATTGGGTGTAGCAGTGGCTCCCTGGTGATGAGAGATCCGCCTAACCAGATCGGTGTGCGCCGTATGCCCAGGAGTAAATAGCGGATAAGCCCTCATGCGGATCCCCCTCTCTCGCTAACCGGTAGATAGATTCCAAGCACACGGTTTTGTGGGCGCAGGTAGGTCTGAGCCACGCGCTGCACATCATGCGGGGTTACTTTTTCCAGCTTCTCCAAATAACCCGTAAACCAATTGTAGGTGGCGAACATTTCAGAATAACCCATCCAAAAGGCCTGATTGGTAATGCTCTCGCTGCCATAAGCAAACAGGGCGCGGACCTGCTTAACTGCCCGGGCGACTTCCTCACTTTTTGGAGGCGTATCATGCAGGCGCAGGATTTCCTGGTCCAGGGCAGAAACCACCTGCTCGGAGGTGCTTTGGGGATGAACGGTGATAGCGATGCTATGCAAGTAAGGATCGATGGTGGCGGGTACGCCGCCCGATACGCTTACTGCCAGTTCCCCTTCCACCAGGGAGCGGTACAACCGTGAGGTCTTATTGGATATACCCCTGACGAACATGTTCAGGTTGCTCGGGCCGGTCAGCAAACTATCCATCACAATGTATGGAAAGAAATCCGGGTGGGTAGCAGCGGGAGCATGGTAAGCCGCCTGAATATAAGTGGTCTCCCCCGATCCCTCAACCATGACCCGGCGCTCCCCAGTCTGAGCCGGTTCGCTGCGTACACGACGACCAGGCATTCTTGCAGACGGGATGGCTTCGAAGAATTCTCGGATACGGGCTGAAATAACTTCAGTTTGGAAGTCTCCGGCGACAGCCAGGACGGCGTTGTTGGGAACATAATAAGTACGGTAATGCTGGTAAAGGTCATCCCGTTGGAGGGTTTTCAAGTCTGCCAGGTCGCCGATTATCTCGTGATGGTAGGAATGCACTCGAAATGCGGCGGCCTGAACCTCTTCTCCCAGCTGAAAGAGCGGTTCATTTTCATTACCCTGGCGTTCGGAAATTATGACGGTCCTCTCTGAATTTATTCCTTCGGGATCGTACAAGCTGTTGGTCATGCGATCCGCTTCCAGGTGTAACCCCAGGTCAATCTTGTCCGCCGGCATGGTCTCGAAATAAGTGGTCCAATCCAAAAAAGTAAAAGCGTTCCAATAACCCCCATCTCGGGATATGGCCTTATCCAGCACACCCGGTGGGAATTGAGAAGTGCCTTTGAATTGCATGTGCTCGGTCCAGTGAGAGATACCAGTGAAACCGGGCAGCTCATCGCGCGAACCCACCCGGTACCAGATCCAATTGCTGACCAATGGGGCTGTGTGGATCTCTTTTAGAAATACCAGCAACCCGTTGGAGAGCTCAAGTTTCGTAATGGAATTCCCCATAAGGCTTTGTGTATCTCCCTCCTTTCATATATCATTTCTATGACACTGTCCTTATTTTACCTTGCTATTGGATCTCGACGGAACCGTTAGGCTTTTTCACGCCTGTATGGATAAGTGAGAAAGCGATTACCGCTTGTTCTAGGGCAGATGCCAGTTCCAATTCTGCCTGAGTGATCAATTTTGTTAACTGCTCCGAGCGTAAACCACCCGTGGATGTGCAGTAAAATAAGTTGATCTTATCGTGCGCAATGGCATGAACTATACTACGAGCCGCTGATTTGGGCAACACTTCAAAGATCACAATGAA
The DNA here is from genome assembly GCA_034430155.1 of Anaerolineales bacterium. Classification (GTDB taxonomy): domain Bacteria; phylum Chloroflexota; class Anaerolineae; order Anaerolineales; family UBA4823; genus DAOUET01. The sequence continues at coordinate 371 of DAOUET010000064.1, read as the reverse complement.
AAAACACAAAACCGCCATTCCTTTGGCGGAAAACCTGTCAAAGGGAATTGTGCTGTCATTGACAAGTGAATCTGTCACCCTAAATGGCGAATGAAAATGTCACCATGAGGGTTGCCATGACCCAAGTATAATCGGGTTTGATCCAAGGGAAGGCGAGCTGGGGTTGGAATCACCAATTCCGCTCGTCTTTATCTTTTGGCTGTCATCATCCCAACTTTCGGCCCTTCAAAGATCGCCCATAATGTCGCCAGGGGTGGTCAGATGGCGGGCGGTAAGGGGTGCGTACCTTAGGCGGTGCTGGGGTTACCTGCTCTGGGGCTCCAGTGAGCGGTGTGCATTGTGAGAACTCCTCGGCTGTACCGCAAAGCGCA
>DAOUET010000063.1:0-4894 GCA_034430155.1 Anaerolineales bacterium | reverse complement strand
TTCTCGCAGCCGCCCAAAGCGCTGAGAATACACAACGTCAATAATTCGCGGGTTTTAATATCCAGGCCGCTTCTGCTGTAAATATCGCCAAAGCAGAAAGCCGACAGGTACTCTTGAATGTGTTTTTGGTTTTCTGGTGCGTTCTGCTGCATTTGACGGATCATATCGCCAAAAATCGCTACCTGTATCCCCAAGCCTTTCTCAAAACGGTCGTCTTCGTTAACCTGTTTCTGGCTTACCAATGGTAAACCTATATTCTTTTCCGTAAAAACGTCGTTGGCCTGAGTCAAAGCGTTCAGGGTTTTGGGGAAACCGATATACGGAGCGCACTGATAAATCGCCTCCTTAATCTCAACCGGAGTCAGCCCAACATTTAGCGCCGCGCCAACATGATCCCGCAGCTGTAGCAGCGTTTGATTGGTCCCCAGGACGACCAGCGTGATCAATTCGCGCTGCTTGTCATTCAGGCTGCCATGGGAATACACATCGCCATAAACAAAATGGTCCAAAATATCCGCAAAATCGGGGTCTATGCCAGAAACGGAAATATGTGTGTCTCCAAACAGCTCCGCACATTTTTGCTTGCTTCGTTCGATTCGATCCATCATAATTCCACCTTATCTTTCTGTAATCCGGCTGGACCATTTCGGATGCCCTGATCATTGTAGAAATAACCAGGACACCCGATCTTGATGAATTCACCCCCAGGTATGGCAAATTACACATACCCGAGCACGGGATGCGGCTGGTAGGCTTCTTCCAAATGGTTGATCTCATCCGGAGTGAGCTTGACAGAGAGGGAGGCGACGGCATCATCCAGGTGATGGGGCTTGGTCGCGCCGATAATCGGGGCGGTGATGACCGGTTTGGAGAGCACCCAGGCTAAAGCCACCTGGGCCATGGGAAGTCCGCGGGCTTCGGCCACCTCGTATACCCGCTGCGCGATCTTTAAGTCTTCTTCATTGTACAAACGTTTGCCGATGGCATCGGTCTGGGCGCGCAGCGTTTCATTGCGTTCTTTGTTTGGTTTGCGGGTCAACAGCCCTTTGGCCACCGGTGAATATGGGATCACCCCGATCTTTTGATCCTGGCATAGTTTGAGCATCTCACGTTCCTCTTCCCGGTAGATCAGGTTGTAATGTGGCTGCATGGAAACGAAACGCGTCCATCTGTGCAGATCTGCGGCGAACAGAGCCTTGGCAAACTGCCAGGCATACATCGCAGACGTGCCGATGTAGCGGGCTTTGCCGGCCCGCACCACGTCATTCAGTGCTTCCAGCGTTTCTTCTATCGGCGTGTCATAATCCCAGCGGTGGATCTGGTACAGGTCGACGTAATCTGTTCCCAGGCGCTTGAGGCTGGCGTCGATCGAGCTGAGGATGTGTTTGCGAGAGAGGCCGCCATCGTTGGGGCCTGGGCCCATCTCAAAATAGACCTTGGTGGCGATCACTACCTCGTCTCGGGAAGTGGCAAAATCTTTCAAGGCTTTGCCGACAATTTCTTCACTTCTGCCATTTGAGTACACATTGGCGGTATCGAAGAAATTGATGCCCAACTCCAGGGCTTGCTTGATGAACGGGCGGCTGGTTTCTTCATCCAGCGCCCATGGCCAGCGCTCGTCTGACCCGCCGTAGCTCATGCAGCCCAGACAAATACGTGAGACTTTCATACCTGTTGATCCTAATCGAATGTATTCCATTGTTTTCTCCCATCAGATGATTCTTCAGAATTGACTAAGAGCTTGTTGAGATCGGTACAAGTTTGATGGTCGCGGCTCGCGCCTCAGGGGCCACCATGGGATCAACGTACCGTGCATCATGATGACGATATTTGGTACGGTAGGCGGCGTCGATCTGATCATTGATTCCAGAGTCGTTCTCCTCCACGAAGGTGACGTCCTTCTCGACGCCGCCAGCCCGAATGTGACCCTCATGACGTACCTGAGTGCCGCGGAACCAGGCGCTGGTGCGCCCACGCCAGGACCGGACATAGAGATCGTTCCCGATGCGGACAACCCAAATCGTCACCGGCTTTCGCAGCCTGCCGTCGCCTCGGAGTGAGGCGATCTGCAACTCTTCTGCCCTTCCAATCTTGTCGAGCTCCTCGCTCGTCCACATTGTCATTGGAGCACCTCCTTCATCAGAACTCGATTTTTGAACTCCATCTCTTGACTGATTTTTGCCGCTTAACGACCGGTTAATTTATCCAGTTCTTCGGGATACCGGGCCCCTTGCACTGTGATCTTTGCAGCAGCGTTTTCAATTTCCTGTAGATCGTTGGGCGTCAGTTCGACATTCACTGCCCAAATATTTTCTTCGAAGCGCGCAAGCTTCGTCGTGCCGGGGATGGGAACGATCCACGGCTTTTGGGCGAGCAGCCAGGCGAGTGCGATTTGAGCAGGTGTCGCCTTCTTTTGCTCTGCGAACTTGCGGAGCAACTCAACCAGGACCTGATTCACTTTTCGATTCTCTGGCGCAAAGCGAGGGATACGACTGCGGAGGTCGGAACTATCGAAGGTCGTGTTCTCGTCAATCTTGCCTGTCAGGTAACCCCGGCCCAGGGGGCTGTACGGGACAAAGCCGATCCCAAGCTCTTCCAGGGTTGGTAGCACTGCCTCTTCGGGGAGTCTCCACCAGAGCGAATATTCGTTCTGTACGGCTGTGACCGGCTGGACCGCGTGTGCCTGGCGGATGGTTTGGGCACTTGGTTCAGAAAGGCCGAAGTGCTTCACCTTTCCTTCCTGGATCAAATCCTTTACTGCACCCGCCACGTCTTCGATGGGCACGTTCGGATCAACCCGGTGTTGGTAGAACAGATCAATGGCCTCGACCCTGAGCCGCTTGAGCGATTCCTCAGCCGCCTGTTTGAGGTGTTCCGGCTGGCTGTTCAGTCCGCCCAGATTCACTCTCGCGGTCGGATCCAGATTGAACCCGAACTTGGTGGCAATCACCACCTGGCCGTGAAAAGGAGCCAGCGCTTCGCCCACCAGCTCTTCGTTGACGAACGGGCCATAGATTTCGGCGGTGTCAAAGAAGGTGATGCCACGTTCGACAGCCGCGCGTATCAGCGCGATCATCTCCTGTTTGTCAGGGATCGGTTCAAAGGAACGGCTCATCCCCATGCAACCAAGCCCGAGAGCCGATACTTCTAAGTTGCTGTTTCCAAGTTTTCGCTTTTGCATTTTCTCAACTCCTGTCTTTTCGTTATTCGGATTACTCCTGAAAATTGAACTTCAACAAAATTCCTTTTATTCCTCTAATTGAACGATTTCCTTTTCTTTTTTCAAAACCGCATTTTCATACACGCTGATTTTGTAGTCCAACACGTCCAGTGTTTCTTGCATTTCTTTCATCCTGGCTGCAAGCTGCTTCCGCTGCTCTTTCAAGATTTCTTTTCTGGCTTCAATGGTCTGGTCGCCCTGCTGAACCAGTCCGACGTACTCAATCAGTGCTTCAATCGGAAGCCCCGCACTCCTCATGCACTTAATGAATTCAACCCGCCTGATATCGATTTCGTCGTAATCTCTGATACCGCTCTCACTTCGATTTACTGGCTGGATGAGTCCAATACGCTCGTAGTAGCGCAGCGTATCCGATGAAATGTCATATTTTTCGCTTACTTCCCCGATCTTCATAATTACACCTCCAAATACCAGTTTATCACTTGGAGTTGACTCCAAGTCAAGGGGTTTTAGAAATAAAAAGCAGAATTTCCTATCTTTTAGAATCTTCCAAACACCTCTGTGAGTAATAACTGCTTCCACTTTGCTTGTATCAGGATTGCTTTTGAAATGTTTGTTTACTTGGATTCAACTCGTAAGTGCAACAGGTTGCTCAAAGAATACCTCAAAAGGTGATTTAGGGTTTTATCTCTACCCACCACACATGGCGGAAGCAGTTTGCGTAGCGGCGCTTCCTGGTTCATCCCGCCTCCGGCGTGCACACGCGGTCGAATCCCCGATCCTTGGGCCGGCGAAGGCGAAATCGCCAGCCACTGGTCTAATGCCCTTGCCCAGCGCCTACGCCGCCGGTAAGCCATTTCACTTAGCGGGGCGCGGGCTACCCGATGCGCTGAAGTTTCTATGGTTGGTGTGAAGTTGGAATCTCTAGCGAGAAGTATTTTCCGCCCGAAGGTTTGGTCTGCTTTGCAAGTTTCAATACCATTAATTTTTCGAATAGAGACTTTGAAGTATTGTATTGATAATCGCTTCCGGATTTGCTTCGATGTCAATGATTATCGCATCCTCGGGTTCTTCTAGAGATTCAAACTGGCTATCCAACAAGTGGGCTCTCATGTAATGGTCTTGGCGCTGCTGCATGCGTTCTTTGATGAGATCGTGATCGCCGCGCAGGTAAACCAGTACTGCAGGGGAGACATTCCTCAATAGAAGTTCTCGATAAGAATTTTTCAATGCTGAACACGACACCACCACCGGACGATTCTTGCCAATATATTCTAAGATAAGCTTATTCAATTTTTCTAGCCACGGCAAACGGTCCGCATCGGTCAGGGGGACACCTCGAGACATTTTGTCAATATTGGCCTGGGGATGAAAATCATCTGCGTCATAAAAATCCCAACCCAATTTGTCAGATAGCCTCTTTCCAATAGTCGTTTTTCCGGAGCCAGAGACACCCATGATGATGACTACTTGAGCGGAGGTGTTTGAATTTATCATAAGTTGTAGAATTTACGTAGCAAAGGTGAACGTGCGATACTTAAGGCATGAACTTGCCCAAAGGGGACCAAATTAGATACGCAAATTGCTGATGGCGGCCCGGGTGGCATTTGGCATGGTTAAAGCCTCACTCACCGGTCCGGAGGAAAACGAGCGCCAGCTCACCAGTTATCCCCTTACGAATTGGCGGCGGGCGAATGGCTTCCTTTTATGAGA
>DAOUET010000062.1:0-3825 GCA_034430155.1 Anaerolineales bacterium | reverse complement strand
CATCAGTATGACCCCATCTAGCCTTAGATTTAGGTGCTGAGGCGTCTGAGCCAGGAAGTGTTTAACTGGCCGGTTGCATTCTTGCGTCTTTTTTTGATCACAATCGTCTATCTAGATAAAGTTAGTAGTTACACAGTTCAGGGGAAAACCGGAGGTGTTAAATGGTAGACGAAGCCAGGATAAAAAGCGAAGTGAAACAGCGCTACGCAGCGATCGCCCGGGCAGAGGACTGCAAATGCAGTCCCAGTTGCTGTGCAGAAGGAAGCGAGTCGAACCTTCAATTGATCGATTATGGTAGTTTGGATGCCGAATTGCCTGAGGGAGCCAACCTTGGTCTGGGTTGCGGCCTGCCCACCCAATCTGCCGGTATTAAAGCCGGAGACACGGTACTGGATTTAGGTAGCGGAGCGGGTGTGGATGTCTTCCTGGCAGCCAAAATTGTGGGAGATCAGGGACTGGTTATCGGCGTTGATATGACTATAGATATGGTCAAGCGAGCAGGCGATAACGCCCTAAAAGGCGGCTACCACAATGTGGAATTTCGTTTGGGAGAGGTCGAAGCCCTACCGGTAGAAGACCAAAGCGTGGATGTGGTTATCTCCAACTGCGTGATTAACCTGGTGCCTGACAAACCGCGCGCTTTTGCAGAGATCCTGCGGGTGCTCAAACCAGGCGGGCACTTCACCATATCGGACATAGTTACCTACGGAGAAGTACCTGAGGTCGTTCGACAGGATATGACCCTGTGGGCAGGATGTGTAGCAGGCGCGGTGGATCGGGAGGATTATTTGGATATCGTCAGGAAGGCAGGTTTCGTCGAGGTCCATATCAGGCAGCAAACCGGTTATGAAACCCAAGAAACAGGTGGTTATGGTCTGGCCAGCATCACCCTGGAAGGCTACAAACCTTGATAACAAACACGCAGGCTATCTGGGAAAGTTTCAGCCAGGATATAAAGGCTTTCATTCTGAAACGGGTTGATGACCAGCAAGACGCCGAGGATCTCTTGCAGGAAGTTTTCATCAAGATCCACACGCACATCGACACGCTGCAGGACGAACAGCGATTAGCTCCCTGGCTGTACCAGATAGCCCGCAATGCTATCATTGACTACTACCGGTCCCGCAGGATATATGGGGGCTTGCCTGAAGCGTTAGTCGAGGTAAACATTCCAGAATCTAGCGATCCAACCAAAGAACTGGCGAGCGGTCTGGGCGCGATGATTGCCAGCCTGCCGGATAAATACCGGCAGGTGCTGCTGCTTTCCGAAATAGAAGGGCTCAAGCAGAAAGAGGTGGCTGAGCGACTGGGAATGACCCTAAGCGGGACGAAATCCCGCGTGCAGCGCGGGCGAAACTTGCTGCGGCAGGCTTTATTGGATTGCTGCCATTTTGAGTTCGACCGCCGGGGCCACGTAATCGATTACACTCCACGCCCAGACTGCTGTCCTAACTGCGAAACAGCCGGCTGATCCTTGGTCGGGATGGAATAAGCATTTTAAATTCAACCGCACGCTTCGGTTGGAGTCGGAGCGGCATCACCAGACCCTGAATCTTAAATGGGGTACCACTTCGGGCGGCACACACCGCTGCACCTAGCTACAAACCAAGGATGAAGGTCAGCCCCGCCGGGAGTATAGGGTCAAAGCGGTGATAGTAATGGTCACAAAGCTGGCGCGTCTCCGGAGGGAGGCGGCCCATATAGATGAGGATATTACCGCGGCATCATCAGACGGGAGCAGAGAGGGGAGTCGCGCCTTGGGGGGACAAGCGAGAAGCGGTAGTGTGGCAGGTTTTAGATACCGATGGTTAAAGCCGAGGTGTAAAAAACTTTCAGGTAGTGTTATCATATGAATGGTGGCAAGCAACATAAAAGGGATTAGTTCAGAAGGAGGATAGCCATGCAGGTATTTTTGATCATTTCCTTGATACTCGCGGTATTAGCGATCATATTCGCACTGCAAAATACCGCCAGCGCCAGCGTGATTTTCATTGTGTGGACTTTTAACGGCTCCCTGGCCTTGGTATTACTGGTTGCCCTGGCAGCCGGGATTTTAATCAGTTTCCTAGCTTCGCTGCCTACTTTGATTAGAGACAGGTTGATGATCTCCAGGCAAACGAGGAAATTGGCAGAACTAGAAAGCTCGCTGGCTGAATACCAGCAGAAAATCGGTAACCTGCAGAAAGAGGTGGCGAACCAGGCGAACGCCACAGAGACTCCTCCCGCTAAGGGAGGCTGAGAAATGCGAGCGATAGATTGGGTAGGCTGCCAGGAATCTCCCTGCAGAGATGTAAATCACAATGGTTACATCGTGCCAGACATCGATATAAAACCAGAACTTGTCTCTATGGTGATGATCTCAGAGGCAACCCCCCCGCAGCGAAACGATTACTATTACGCCAGTGGGGAACCAATCTTCCAGCACACTACCGTGCAGGCATTTAAGGACGCCGGCGCGACGGTCTCGTCGATTCAGGATATCCTGGATATGGGTGTGTACCTCACTACGGCGGTGAAATGCGGAAAAACTGGCTACGGGATAAAGGCTGGTAGCATCAACCAATGTTCAACTATATTGGAAAGGGAACTTGCCCTGTTCCCGAATATCAAAGTGCTCATGCTGATGGGAGATGTTGCCATCAAGGCAATCAATTACATCGCCAAGAGGGCTGGGGAAGAAAGGGTGATTCCGGCTGGCTCCACCTACAAAATCCGGGGTAATGAGTATTTCTTCCAAGGCAAACGAGCTTTCCCATCATATCTGCAGGCCGGTTCGAGCTTTTTTATCGAGAAAAGCAAGCGCAGGATGATCGCGGAAGACATCGCGGCTGGTTTGATGCTTTTGAATTAGTTAGGGGCGGGTATGCTGGCGTTGTCTAGCAGCCAACACCACGATCTTTGGCCAGTTGATTGGATGTAAAGATCAAGAAGGAGCAAGGGTTGATTCACATACGCAAGTGGAGCGGAATGTCACTTGCAAATGGGTTCTCAAATTGCTACAATCATCAAAACAAACCTTGGAAAGGCGGGACACCACCGGGGGGTTCTGGTAAAATTCACAGTGGGCTTTTTCTAAAGCACTATTGAAAAAGAGCGGATCCCAAATTCAAGGAAAACTATTCAAATAAAAAAGGAGAAACACAATGGCTAAAGTTACACAAGAGATGGTGAAGAATGCCGGGGTGAATATTGACGAACTGGTAGAGCTGTTAATCAAGAATGCAGCAGCTGAATTAACCACCTTCTACTACTATACGATCCTGCGGGTGAATCTTATCGGTCTGGAAGGTGAAGGGATCAAGGAGATTGCAGAAACAGCCCGCATCGAAGATCGCAACCACTTTGAAGCGCTGGTTCCGCGCATATATGAGCTTGGCGGCAAACTGCCAGATGATATGAAGGTTTTTCATGACGCCTCAGCTTGCCCGCCTGCCAACCTACCCAAAGACCCAACCGATATCAAGGCTATGTTGACGGTGCTGGTGAAAGCCGAGCGCTGCGCAGTGCGGGGGTATACCCATGTCTGCAACCTGACGGCTGGTAAAGATCACCGTACCTACGATTTATGCTTAGCAATCCTCAACGAGGAAATAGAGCACGAATCATGGTTCTCAGAATTCCTGGGCGAAGGTCCCTCTGGGCATTTCTTGCGCCGCGGTGAAACTTCTCCCTTCGTATCAAAGTTCCTGCGGTGAGATTCTCATCTACCCAGGGAGGTGCCAGGATAGCTGGCACCTCCCTATTTGTTTAAAACCGATATACAATCATATCTATGGATGAGCGCAGATTCACCCAATCGGAACTAAGCCAATTTAATGGCAAGAA
>DAOUET010000061.1:0-14713 GCA_034430155.1 Anaerolineales bacterium | reverse complement strand
TCCCACAAGCCTGGCAAAGACCATCCTTGGCGTAGATATGGACACCGCGTAAGCGGTAAACCTATTTCAGAGGTGGCTCAGTATGAACCTGTTGCAGCCTCCGATTGATGAGTACAAGATAGCCTGTGGGAAAGTGGTCAGTGTTCTTCTGACCACTTTCCCACAGGCTCTACGATTACGGTGGGTGTTCCCTAAAAAGGGGACATCTCTACTTTGGAGAAAATAGGACATTTCTACTTTGGGTTGACAGTATTATCACTGACCTTTGGACAAAAGTTCGGACATTTTTGTCATTGCGAGCCCCACCAGGGGCGAAGCAAACTCAAGCTAAGGGCGAGATTGCCACGCTTCGCTACTACTCATAACATAACTCTAAAGCCCCCGTTGGTTGAAGACAGAAGCCGAGTTTAGCCGCTTTGGCTTGCAAACGAAGAATATCCTTTTCTCGTTGAGCCTGAAGATACATTTGGAGATCAGGTGCATTAAATGGTTGACGTCGTTTTAGCATAAAGTAGAAGGTTCGAGCGATTTTATGAGCAGTAGCGACATTCGCTTCCTTAGCACCAGACCGGGCTCATACACGGCGATAGAATTCGCTGTACACGGTTTTGCCCCGACTGACCGCTCGAGCAGCCAGGCGGAAACACTGTCCAGCCCGGCTATGATTATTGAGGGTATGGCTATACAGGATGCGACCTCCCGAAATCGCATTATGGGGAGCCAAGCCCAACCAGGAACAGAAATGCTTGACTGTTGGGAAACGAGACATATCCAGGCCGACTTCCGAGAGGATTTTTTGGAGCAAGTTCTCATTCATGCCGGGTATTGCCATCAGATCGATACCCGTCAGATGGTACATGAAAGCGCGGCCATCATAATTGGGGGCATTTTTGCAATGGGAATTGGCTTTTGGATCCGGAGGCAGAGGTGGGAAATCGTCCGGGAGTTCCGGCTGAATGTCTTCCAGCAAGCGCTCAATCTCCTGGTCGCATTCCTGCAAGCGTTGGCTGAACGTTTCATACATCTCGCAATGACAGACTGAATTTAAGGGTTTTTTGATTACCTCCGAACTTTTGTCTCAACTTGAGTTATCAGGAAGCCAGGTGTATGTCAAATCTGGGGCGAGTCTGGTCTGGCGACTGAAGTCGCTGCGACAAAAACACAAAATCCACCCCTCGGCGGATTCGTAACCTCCCCGACCCTTTCACAGAAAGAGATAGGGCACCAGGCGACTGAAGTCACAGGAAGCTGGGTGTATGGGAGATAAGGGGAGAGCTTGTTAACTTCCCCGGTCTTAGGAGGAATTGGGGTTGTTTGGAGGTGAACTTAATACGCTATAATCGACTCTGCCATGTTAGCGCGCGTACGTAAAATATTGAGAACCGCGTGTGGATTGCCGCACTCGGGAACGGTGATCGTGGGTGTATCCGGCGGTCCAGATAGTTTGTGCCTGGCTGATATTCTCGCCCGACTTGATGTCTCCATGGTCATCGCTCACTTAAACCATAAGTTACGCCCTGAAGCAGACATCGAAGCAGAGCAGGTGAGGAAATTCGCCGAGCAACACCAGATACCCTTTGTCCTGGGCGTGGAGGATGTGGGAGCGTACTCGAAAAGCCATTCGCTGTCCATCGAGGAGGCCGCCCGCAATGTGAGATACCTATTCCTCTTCGAACAGGCTAAGGTGCGTGAGGCGCAGGCAGTGGCTGTTGGACACACCGCTGACGATCAGGTAGAGACGGTTTTGATGCATTTGTTGAGGGGGGCTGGTCTCTCTGGCTTGAGGGGCATGGCTTTCAAAATGGTACCCAACCCCTGGAGTGAGGAGATCGCACTTATCAGACCGGTATTAGGGTTTTGGCGATACGAAATCCTGGAATATTGCCAGCAACGGGGGTTGAAACCGGCTTTGGATAGCACAAATCTGGATCTGACTTATTTTCGCAACCGCTTACGTCATGAATTGATCCCTTATTTAGAGGATTACAATCCAGCCATTAAAGAGATTTTATGGCGTACCGCAGAAGTACTGGCAGGAGATTATCAATTGCTGAAAGGGCTGGTTGAATCCGCCTGGAAGGCTTGTGTGGAGGTGGAAGGGATTGGATATGTGGCATTTAATTTACTCAACTTGCAAGGACAACCCCTGTCTGTCAAGCGCTACCTAATGCGGCAGGCGATCGCCCGGCTGCGCCCAGGCCTGCGGAATATTGGTTTTGAAGATGTGGAACGCGCCATCAGTTTCCTAGCCATCCCAACACAAAGTGAACAACTCGACCTGACTTCTGGTATTCGGCTGCTCCTGGAGGATGGTCGTTTGTGGGTCGCCTATTGGGGCACCAATTTGCCATCAGGCGGCTGGCCTCAGGTGGCAGAAGATATCATATATAGTCTAAATCTACCTGGGGAGGTTATTTTGCCTGAAGGCTGGCGTCTGAAAGCCGATATTCTTGACGATGTAGCTTCTGCCAGGGCTGAAGCTTTGGTTAACAACGATCCGTATCGAGCCTGGATCGACAAGGGTGCTTTGAGCACTGAACTAGAGATACGGTCACGTAAACCCGGAGAGCGATTTAGACCGCTGGGAATGGAGCAGGGATCTATGAAAATATCGGAATTTATGATCAACGAAAAATTACCCCGCCGGGCACGGTCAGCCTGGCCGCTGGTATGCACGGCAGACGAGGTCGTGTGGATACCAGGACTCCGTCTGGCGCAGCCTTTCCGGATAAAACCAGCCACACGATGGGTGATTAGATTGCATCTCGATCGAGATCGAGGTTGAAGGGGTTATTAATACGGCAAAAATTTTCCCCCCATTGAGCTACCCTTTGGAAGGATCCCAATCTCTTCTTATTTGTTGGAGATAATTCCTTTCCCGGTCAGGTCTATTCGGAAATCCCAACCAAACGCCTTAATTTCCAGCTGACTTCACGCCATTGGATCTTTGAAATCCCCAATTTCTGGCGGATCTTGTCTTTCTCCATCCCAGACCGCCAATCGGTAAGGGCACAGGTCCAGCGACACATCTCAAATGAAAGGTGTTTTTCCAAACCGGCTTCTTCACTGAGATCTTCCAACAAATATTCCAGACGACGGGGCGACCAGGGAAAGAGGGCATCGGTAAGCTGGTATTGAGCTTTGTATTCAGGGAAAACCTCAACCCAATTACTGGTAAGTTGGATTTTGCGTTCTTTATAGCGGTACTGGGGACTGGCATAACGAACGAACAGCAGTGGACCGCGGGGTGCTTCCAGATCGATGTGGTTTAAATTCAATGCCAGGCACTCACTTTTCTTGATGCCAGTATGGAGCAATAAAGCGACCAGAGTGTAATAGCGGCTGTCTGGATTTTCGCTTTGGCGATGGTCATATGCGACCTCCAGGACAGCCTGAGCCTCCTCAGGGGTGAGCACGGTCGGTACTGGACTGATAACAGATTTCTGGATGACTTTCTCAGCAGGATCGATCAGAACCACACCGTAATCATGGAGCCAACGGAAGAATGCTTTGATGGAGGTAATCCGGCGCGCTAAGGTCTTCGGGCTGCAAGGCACGCCGCGCCCTTTTTGCATCCAATCGAGGAAATTGTTCAAATCAGTGGTTGTTATACTCCCCAGGGTCCGGTCGGGGGGGAGATAGGAAGCAACCAAGTTCATATCAGCTCTGAAGGCTTTGACGGTATGTGGCGATTTACCTTGATCTTGCAGATAGATCTGCCAAGCGTTGATGGCAGGTACAAGAGGCGTCTGAGTAGTAATATGGGCGGTTGTGGTGATATTTTCAGGTCGAGAGGCCATAGATCCTCCTGGAGTTTATTCTGCGGGGAGTTTTTCGTATAGTCATATCACATAGTTTAGCGTAAATCCGATGGATTGTCAACCGGGTTGAATCTTTGCTTAATTAGGACTTACGCAGTTGGCGGGAGGATGGGGGTGTTTGGGAAACGCCCACCCAAACACCCCCGATTTTCCTCTGAACTGCGTAACTACTATTACTTACAAGATAACCTTGAAAGATAAGGTTGGTTGTATAATTGCTCCTGCGTTCTTGCTCTTGCTTTCCATTTTCCATGGTCTCAATAATTAAATTGGTTCCGTACAGCAATTTTGAATGAGATAAAGTCGTGTCGGGAAGGGAAGCATATTTGTCACTAAAAACCAGGCCACCGAGCTATCACGAGATGAATCACAAACGGTCGATATTTATCTGGGTTGTAATCTCCTGGCTGTTATCCGCGACTTGGATGAGCGCAGCAACCTTGGCGGCTAATTCACAGGCCCCGAGCTCAAACGTTTCCCTGTTCCTCCCCATAATTTCAAAATCTGAGGGAGATCTATACATCTCCGATGTCCAGGTCATTCAAGGCTCCACTTTGTCCCCCAGCTATAGCGTCTATATCGCAGGTAGGGAAACCACCATCAGGACGTTTGTAGGTATCAGCAGCGGTGAGAGTATTTCAGGTGTGACAGGCAGGTTGTGTGCAGCTGATGTGTCTGGCACTCCCTTGGGTTGCATTTCACCAAGCAACGATTCCATTACAGCGCCTTCTTTAGCCGGTAAATTAGAAACAACTTTGAATTTTCAGCTTCCCCAAGATTGGCTAAAGCCAGGTTATGGATTCCGGGTAGATTTGGATCCTGACAATTTGATCCCTGATACCAATAGGGTCAACAACCGCTTTCCAGCCAATGGCGTTCAACCTTTTAATTTCGTCCAGACCCCACCGTTGAATTTGGTGATTATCCCAATCGAATATCAACCATTTCCGGATTCCCAAAAGTACCTCCCTAAGACTGATAATCTTTCATACTTGACCGAATTACCAATCAAACTTTTTCCATTCCCAACCATAAATTACCAAACTCACGCAGTTTACCGATATTATCCGAAGGATAGCACCTACAACCTGGATAATAGCAACGGTCTGGGATGGTCTAAGCTGCTCGAAAATCTAACGGCGCTGCACAATATGGAAGACCCTTCCGGTGCTAAGAATTATTATGGTTTGGTGAATTATTTCGACGCCCATGGCTGTAATAACGGCTGCGTCACGGGGATTGGATGGCTAGGACAGGGCAGTAGCTATCAAACCGCGGTCGGGTGGAGCGGATCAGGTGCAGGAAACCAGGACGCCTCCGAGACAATGGTTCACGAATTAGGACACAATTTCGGCAGGCATCACACCCTTTGCTCAGGCCAAGAAAGTGAGCCTGATCCAAACTACCCCTATCAGAATGGTCTAATAGGGGGGTTTGGTCTGGATGTCACCTCACAGCTTTTATATGATCCAAATGTTTATGCTGATTATATGAGCTATTGTGAGCCTATCTGGACATCGGATTACACATATTGGAGCATTCACCAGTTTCGGAGCTCGATGCAAGCGGGAAATCAATCCTCTCAAGATGTGATCGAGGCTCTTTACATAGGTGGGTTGATTTCTCCATCCGGGGAAGTGATCTTGCGGCCTGCTTACCAGCAAGAAGTATCCATACCGGCGGACATGACAGGACCTTATCAGCTGGAACTGCTAGGCAAGGATGGAACCGTTCTAGCGGGATATCCTTTCCAAACCGTGGAAATCCCTGATGGAAAGGGTTTTCGGGGTTTTGGCTTTTTTGTACCGGTGGAAAAAAACCTGAGTGGATTGAGAATCCTAAGGGACAACCATACCTTGGGGGAAAATAGCTTCGGAGATGGCTTTGCGATTGCTGGTTTTATCGAACAGCCTTTGACGACCGAATCTACTGGAGATAGCACGATTCTACGCTGGACTTCTCCCACCTCAAGCGTAGATCAAATTCTTTACCGGATAAGAATTTCTTACGATAGCGGTCAGACTTGGCAGGTCTTGGCCTTGGACTGGCCAGAGCCAGGTTATACGATCCCCCAGGATAGCATGCTTTACTCAAACGAGGCTTTGGTTGAAATCCAAGCCAGTGATGGTATACATACATCCACGCGCAGGGTTTTTCTAGGGAAAAATCCTTGATGTGATAAAATCCGGAAAATCTTGATCCGGTAAGTTGCAAAATACCACCATCTGGAGGAAAGTCCATGAAATTTCGTTACTGGATAGCCTTAGTGGTTATCATCTTCCTGGCTGCTTGCCAATCTGCGACTCCGGTAGCAACCTTCTCACCGCAGCAAACGGCAGCCCCTTATCCGCCACCGCAAGTGACTCCCTTGCCCAATGTAGGCGCTTATCCGGCTCTGGCAGTCACTGAGAGTACGGGAGGGGCCATGTATCCGGCGCCTGGAAGCGGTGGAACTGATACGATCTCCTGGGATGAAGCCAAATCGATTCTCCTCAATGGAGAAGTCGCAGAAGTCGTCCAATTGCATTCTCTTGAAGTGAAATTAACCCTCAAGAACGGAAGCATGCTGAGTACTACCGAACCCGCCATTGATGATGTTTTCAAAGTAATCGATGAATGTGGAGAGAAGTGCGCCGACATCAGCGTGGCGACTGAATGAAGCACCCTGATTGGGACTTTTAATAAGTATAGTAGTTACGCAGTTCAGGGTAAAATGGGGGGTGTTTGGGGGGGCAACGCCCGCCCAAACACCCCCATCCTCCCACTAACTGCGTAAGTCCTAAAGTAAAGAAGACTTTCGAAGATGCCGGCCTGGTTGAGGTTATTGACCGGTTATTCGCCGGGTCAGGTGTTGAAGCCGAGTTCAGGGGCGATGAGGCGCATGGCTTGGATGACGTTGCCTACGTGTTCCCATAAGTCTATACCGAATTCTTCTGCGCCCTGAGAGATTTCTTCCCGGTTCGCTCCGGCTGCGAAAGAGCGATCTTTCCATTTCTTCTTTACCGACTTCACCTGCAGGTCACTCAAAGCGTGGGAGGGGCGAACAAGGGCAACTGCGGTAATCAAGCCAGTAATCTCATCGCAAGCATAGAGGGCTTTCTCCATCCTGGAAAGACGGGGAACACCGGTATGGTCGGCGTGGCTGAGGATGGCGCGCACGATCTCTTCGGGCACACCCCGCTGACGTAAAATGTGAGCGCCGTCTTGTGGGTGTTGCTCCAGGGAAGGGTGAATCTCCCAATCGAAATCATGGAGCAATCCGGTGATCCCCCAGATGTTTTCATCCTCACCAAATTTACGTGCATAAAAACGCATAGTGGATTCAACCGCCAACATATGGCGGACTAAGTTTTCATTCTTGACGAACTCATGAACGATGGCAAGTGCTTCAGGGCGGTTCATTGTGCCTCCGAAGGGTAAATCGGTTCAGGGTTGCCAAGGGAGGGTAATGGTCGTGTAATATATACTTGCCAAAAAGCGACCAAAGTGGCAGGTATTTCACGCAGGTTCCATAAGATAAGGGGTGCTCGACTGTAAGCGCGTTGGTCAGCTTCTACGCCTATGGCAGGAAGGCCTAATTTATTACAAATATAAAGCGCGCGGGGGAGGTGGAATTTTTGGGTTACCAGGATAGCTTCTTTGACCTCAAATTTTTGCTTTGCTCGAAAGCAGGTATCGTAGGTGCGGCGACCAACGTAATCTAAGACGATATCTTGAGGGGGGACACCCAGACTGATGGCGTATTCTCGCATGGCGCCGGGCTCATTGTGGCCAACCGTGGAACTATCTCCACTCATGAGCAGCTTCTGGACTTTGCCCTGGAAATATAAATCCGCACCGGTAGCGACGCGGTCACGCAAAACAGGTGTGGGAGTGCCATCACGCCATAGACCGGCTCCGAAGATAATCGCCACCGGAGATTGGGGGGCACCATCAACTGTGAACAAGCGCGGCCAGGCATACCAGGCGGTCAATAAACGTGGCAGTAAGACCGTCATAGAACCAAGAAGGAGGAAGACTACGATCAAGTACAAGATCATTTTCAAAGTAGTTCTCAACACAGGCGAATTTTACCACGCCCGGTGGAGGGGTTTAAATCAAAAGGGGCGGGCTTAGCCGCCCCATGCGAGTTCTACCAATTTGTGCCTAATCAAACCACCCTTTCACGCATCTTGGAACTCAAATAGTCCATGGAAGCGACAACGATGGCGATTGCCACCATCTGGGCGCTGGCGGCGCGGTAGTTGAGCAGGTTGATGTTCTGCTGTAAGAGGAAACCGATACCCCCACCCCCGGCAAATCCGATTATGGTCGACATACGCACGTTGATATCCCAGCGATACATGGTGAAGGAGATATAAGGAGGGACTATCTGGGGAACGACAGCATATATAATGGTCTGCAACCTGGTCGCGCCAGTAGCGGTGACCGCCTCCAGGGGACCCGATAGAATGCTTTCAACTTGCTCGGAGTAAAGCTTCGAAAGAGCGGCAATGGTGTGGAGCGATAGGGCCAGCACACCCGCAAAGGGGCCAATGCCAACCCAAACTGCAAAGACAATCACCATGATAAGCGGTTCGATTGAGCGCAAAGAATTTAGGATGGTACGAACTATAAAGTATATTGATAACCCAACTGGCAATGTATCGGCTTCTTTGGCTCTGGAGGAGAGGATTACCCCCAGCACTGCACCAACACCTGCAGGAATCCAAAGAGTCTTGATGGGATTGTCGATCTGGTAGAGCCAGTTAATAACAGCTCCAATGATTGCTAGCATGGTTGCGCCTGCCAGGCCAGCCAGGATGAGACTGATAATCCTATTGGTAGCACCAGAAACACGCATGTTGAGAAATTGCCCTATTCGCCCCGCAGTGCTGCTCAGTGCCCCCCCTCCTGCGGCTGCCGCGATCAAGACGACTACCATGCTGAGAATTTCACCAAGATCGCTGACAAAAGTGCCGACAAAGCCGAAAATACTGAGATGGGCAGCTAAAACATTTCCAAGCGAGACGATTAGATTTGAGAATAAAATGAGGAAAAGAATGGTCGAGAAAGCTGCGATCAACAAGGCCAGTAATCTGGCAAGCCGCATAAGGGTGGAAGGTCGCTGGATTTCGGCCTGGGGCAGCGCCCATCGAGCCGGAAACCAAGCTACTAAAAAGCCAGCAAACAAACCTCCTACACTCAAAGCGACGTTATCAGTGAGCATATGGCTAAAATTCGTTACTAGGCGGGTTGCCTGGACGCCAATTAATAATCCTGCCGGCCAGGCCAGGATGGATAGAGATATGCTGGCCAAGGGGCTGCGAACATCTCTCATCAGATTGCGGGCTGCGAAGAAACTAACCGGGATAGCCAGAGCTGTTCCGATGGTTGTAGCAAGCAAAGCCAGAAAAACCGTCTCGATGATTTTATCCCAGGTATCCTTGGCGGTTTGGGTAAAGTAGGGGGCACCCACGTTGCGGCGAGTAATCACGAGGACATGCTGGAGTTCTTCGCTGGGGCGTTTGGGTAGTGTAACCGTTACAGTGAAGTGCCCACTGCTATCAGTTTGGATATTACCCATTTGTAGTCTTACATCGCTGGGGGGGATAAAGAATATGGGGCCCTCGGTATTAGGCTCGAAATTGAAACCCTCCACATTGATTTCGGCATGTGGATCGGCGCAAGGAGGGGTGATGACCATATAAGGTCCACTACGATCTGGCTCGGGTAAATTCAAATCACCTGAAGGGCAGGGTACATAAATGGGAGCGTTGACCTCAAACTCTTGCTTCTGATATTCGAGGATATCTGGCTGAGCGATCGCCCGTATGATGCGAATCAATTGGGTTTGCCGGCGAGGTGAGCGGGTTTCCTCCAGGCTCACCTTGGTAACCTGGAAGCCATATGCATAAACAATCAGGCCGGCTAGAACTGCCAGACCAAGGGTGATTGATCTCCAAAGATTAGACGGCTTTTTCACACTAGCACCCTTTATCCAACTCTTTCGGCTTCCTGGCCGTAGATCTCTTTAAACATATCATCGTCGATTTCTTCGGGCAAACCTTCGAAAACCAGTTTGCCCTCATTCAGAGCGACTACCCGGTGGGCGTAGCGGTGGACCAGATCCAGGAAGTGCAGACTGCACAGTACGGTAACGCCATCTTCCTTGTTGATGAGCTCCAGATACCGCATGATGCTGTGAGCCAGGACCGGGTCCAGGCTGGCTACTGGCTCGTCGGCCAGGATGATCTCAGGGTCCTGAATAAGCGCCCGGGCAACTCCTACTCGTTGCTGCTGACCACCGCTGAGTTCGTCAGCCCGCTGGTGGGCTTTATCAGCAATACCGACCCGCTCGAGTTGTTTTATGGCTTTATCGATATCCTCTTTGGGGAAGCGGTTAATGAGACTCATGGCAGGATTGACATAGCCTAAGCGACCGGCCAACACGTTAGTAAGGACTGAGGAGCGGTGGACCAAGTTGAAATGCTGAAAGACCATGCCAATTTTCCGGCGGATAGTCCGCAGCTCCTCCGAGGAGGCGGCGGTGATGTCACGACCATCCCAAAGGATCTGTCCGGAGGTCGGTTCGATCAGGCGGTTGATGCAACGCAGCAAGGTCGATTTGCCCGAACCGCTTAGACCTATAATCGCCAGGAACTCACCGTCTTTAGCTTGAAAGCTGACATCATCGAGCGCCAAGACGTTGCCATCATAAATTTTCGTCAAATTATTTACTGTGAGCATTTGAAAAAGAGACTATTCGATAGATCATCCAGTTCACTGATAAGCCCACCGAGAAACAGGACGCGAGGCAGGCTTAGCCGATCTTATCCGTTCGGATCCTTTTCAGAGAAACCAAGATTACATTCTTTAAGATCGGCGATCACCTGTCTGGTGAAGCGGGCAGGAACAAGCCTGCCCGCTTCTTGATTCAAAATCGATAAGATGAAACTATTGACCCAAATCTTCCAGGCTGAGGCCACTGGCTTCTACCATCTTACGGACAAAGTCGTACTCATCATCTGTGGCTGGGTCAATGCCTGTCCAGTTGTAGAAGTCTTGGCTGCCGATAGATTGATCCCAGGCGTCGGTCTGGGAGAAATCGATAAGAGCCTGTTCGATTTCCATACGCATATCCTCTGGGAAGTCCGGGCCAAAGGAAAGCGTGTCGTTGGGGATATCGGGTGAAAGTGTCAGGATACGAACTTTCTGGATCACATCGGGAGCCTCGGTGCGGATGTTGGCACGTGCATCCAGAACAACCCAACCCTCGCACAACAGTTGGCTGCCATCTTCACTGAGGGCGCAACTGTCGATCATGTCAGCGGGAATGTCGGGATCCTGTCCGGGCACCCAGGGCGTTTCACCTTCAGGCTTGAGTGGTGGGCTGTAGAAGGTAGTGGCGAAGTCCACGGTTCCGTCGTAGACAGCTTTAGCCGCCTGATTGTGCCCACCGGTTTCAACCGATTCACCCGGTTCAATGCCGGCATCCTGGAACATGACCGTTGGGACCAGATATCCAGAGGTCGAGGTAGCATCTGGATAGCCCCATTTCTTACCAGCCAGGTCTTCGAAGGTCTGGATGTCGCTATCGCGCGCCACCAGGAATTGCGTCCAATAAACGCTCCAACCGTAGCGAACGGCTTTGAAGGCAACGTCTACACCGCACAGCTGGTTAGCAAACACATACCCGAAGGCGGGGATGAAGCCCATGGTGTCGCTCGGGGAGGCGCACATCTCTTCAATGGTGGCAACGTAAGAGGTTGGTACACTGACATCATAGAAGAAACCGGTTGCGTCGTGGAGGGCTTGAGCCATAATATCACCCCCGCTGACGATGACTTGGGCGTCCACCGAGGGGACGAAGAGCACTTTGATGGGGTGGGCTTCGGTACCGATGCCTTCTTCTGCGTAAGCACCCGGTCCGATATTAGACTCGGCAACCGCAAAGCTGGGTCCAAAGAACTTAGTGTTGATTTGGTCCAGGGATCCGTCGGCCTTCATGGATTCAATGACCATGTTAAAGGGTTCCACCAGGTCGCTGCCCTTGGGGAAGATGAACCCTAATTGATCGCTCGAAAGAGACGGTCCGATCAGCTTCACCTGATCTTTGTTGGCGCCTATGTACCCCAAACCGGCCACCTCATCGATAACCACCCCATCCACATCCCCGGCGATTAAAGCCTGGACAGCCAGACCGAAGGTATCGAAGGCAATGACGCGATCTTCGCCGACCAGGTCTGCCGCGGCGGTGTAATTGGTGGTGTTGAGTTGTTCGCCCAGCAGCAGGTTGGTGTCCGCGGCAAATTCGTCCATATTCTGGAAGCGGTCCTCATCGATTTTCACTAACAGGCGCTGCTCGATGCTGACATAACCTTCGGAGAAATCCACCGCCTGGGCACGCTCGGAGGTGATGGTGATGCCGTCAGCCGCCATGTCGAATTGACCATCGGCCACGGAGGCGATCATGGTGTCCCAGGCGAACTCGACCCATACCGGTTTGCAGTTAAGCCGTTTGCAGGCTTCATTGATAAAGTCGTAATCCCAACCCTCGGCCTCGCCCGTATCCAAGCGTACGTAGTTGAATGGAAGGTAGGCGTTCTCAATGGCGATGGTGATTTCACGCCCTCCAAGGTCGGGTAAGGTCATGGCTTGGGTGGCCTCGGGTGCCATGGTGGCTGGTGGTTGGGTTGGTGCGACGGTGGGCTCCGCCACCGTGGGTGTGGCTGCCGGTTGGCAGGCACCGAGCACCACGCTGGCTAAGATCAAAATACTGACCAATAGGTATAGCTTTTTCATTTGTACTTTCTCCTCCAGAAGAGTTTTAAGTTGCAAGATAATAGATTTGGGTTTAGTGATTGTGGGCGTACACCTCCTTTTCTAAATATGGATCGACATGTGTCCTGATGAGGATACCAATTAATTAACCTTAATGTTCCTCCTCGGTGCTCAATCGTCTTTCCATCGTCTTAACCCCCAGGGATAATAGCAAAGTCATGCTGAGGTACAGGAAAGCAACCGTATTATAAGTCTCAGGAAAGAGGAAAGAAGCCCCAGAATATTTCTTGCCCAGCTGGGTTATTTCGCCGACGCCAATCGCCGAGAGTAAGGAAGATTCCTTGAGCATGGCGATGAAGTCATTACCCAGGGGAGGTAGCACCCGACGGATGGCCTGGGGGAGGATAACCAGGCGCATGGTTTTTATCCAATTAAGTCCGAGGGCATGGGCAGCTTCGATTTGACCTTTTTCGATAGATTGTATGCCGGCACGGAAAATTTCCGAGGAAAAAGCCCCGTAGCTGATCGCCAGGGCGATGATTCCTCGAACGACATAGTCAACTTTGCGTGCAGTGAGTGAAACCAGAAAATTATCTGGTTGCAGCCAGCCGAGCGCCACCAGTTGGTTCCCCAGTGCATTGATAAGTGAGATAGCTCCCGGAACAATGACTAGGGCTACATAAAAAATCTGAACGATGATGGGTACGCCCCGTATGATCTGTACGTAAAGCAGGGCGATATTCTTGATAATTACATTTTTTGAGACTTGGCCAAAGGCTGTAGCCAGACCGATAATCACAGCGAAAGCATAGGCTATGAGGGTGATTTCAATAGTAAGTTTGATACCGGCGGAAAGGGTAACGATAATGTCTTGGTACTTAGCATTTGTGATAAAGTTATAGGACAGGAAGATGGCGGATAATATGATGAATAATCCCCACCAGGGGAACTCTGCCAGGCGTGATGTGATGTTAGTTTGGAAACCTGGCACAGGTCTAACGCTTGAAGTAGTAGTAGTGGAGCTCATCAGATGATCGCTAGGGTGATTTTTTTCATGGTGATTTTTCGCCTGATGCCGAGGAGAGATAGCGTTTGAAAAATTGCGCGGAATAGGGTGTCTTTATAAATAATAACCCGATTCAACCATTGTGGCAAGTGATATGTATCTTAAAACAATTCTCTCCCATGGTTAACTTGCCAGATATTGCAGCTCTTGCACCCAAGGGTGCCAGCGGTTACAATGCCTGAACTATGAAGATCGAGTCTGAATACCAGCAAGCCCTGGATTATCTATATAGCTACATCGATTTCAGCCTGGTTCGCAATTTGAGGTACTCTCCAGAAAAGTTTGACCTGGCACCGATGTACCAATTTATCGAGGCTTTGGAGGAACCTCAAAAGGATTACCCGATTATCCACGTGGCTGGTACAAAAGGTAAAGGATCCGTCTCAGCGATGTGCGCCAACGCTTTACAGGCGGCTGGTTATAGAGTCGGCTTGTATACCTCACCGCATCTTTCCGACTTTAATGAGCGTATTCAAGTCAACCGGATGCCCATCCCGCATACGTCTCTGGTTGCCCTGATAGAGCAGAATAAGCCAAAAATCGAAAGTATCCCGAAGTTGACCACTTTCGAAATCAGCACGGCCTTAGCGTTCCAATATTTTCATTTACAAGGAGTGGACGTTGCAGTCGTGGAGGTCGGGTTGGGTGGGCGGTTAGACCCCACCAACGTGGTTTTGCCGGTAGTATCGGCGATCACCTCCATATCCTACGACCACATCCAAATCTTGGGGCATACATTGGCAGAAATCGCGGGGGAAAAAGGGGGGATCATAAAAGCTAATGTGCCGGTGGTGCTGGCTCCCCAAAAAGACGAGGCCCGCCTGGTGATTGAGGAGATCGCCACAGAGCGTTCAGCACCATTGTGCCAAGTTGGCGTGGATTACCTGTTTGCGCCAATGACACGTTCACTAGATGGTCAGTCGATGCTGGTATGGCCGGCTTCGGACCAGAACATGGTTGACGCTTATATTGAATCGGGGGGCTTACAAGAATGGGAACCAACCCGTTTGCACATCCCTTTGCTGGGCTTTCACCAGGTAGAGAACGCAGCCACAGCATACGC
>DAOUET010000060.1:0-8375 GCA_034430155.1 Anaerolineales bacterium | reverse complement strand
CGAGCCTAATTTTCAAGTTTAAACAGTTCACTTTTGAAGTTTGGATGACAACCCCCGAGCAAAACTTGACAAACCATATTAATCTTGCTATAATGTAACCGGTTACATCACCAATTTATTTTCCCCTATTAATAGCTTTATCAATACCAGGGATGTGTAGTGGCCGCAACCATTAGAGACGTAGCCAAACGAGCTAAGGTGAGTATAGCTACAGTTTCACGGGTGATACACAAAAGCCCCTTAGTAACCGAAGAGACCCGCCAAAAGGTGCTGGACGTCATCTCCGATTTGGATTACACCCCCAATCCCATCGCCCAGCGTTTATCCTTGGGGCGTACCCTCACCATCGGGGTAGTCCTGCCCTTTCTCACTTTACCATCTTTTGTGGAACGTCTACGCGGTATCCAGAACGCCCTATCCGATAGCGGCTACGACTTGATTTTATACAGCGTCGAGATGCCCCAGAAGGTCGACGGCTACCTGAATAAATTGTCCCGGCGCGACCGGGTAGATGGGGTCATTATCGTATCCCTGCAACCAAGCGACGCCCATATCCAACGGTTTCAACAATCCAATATCCCGGCGGTGCTACTCGATGCAGCCCATTCCAAACTTTCCCGGGTAAATGTAGATGACGTTGCCGGTGGTTATCATGCAACTTCCCATTTGATCGAACTTGGTCACCGCAGCATTGGCTTCCTCAGCGATTACCTGGACAATCCTTTCAACTTTGTGGCTATGCGCAAACGATTCCAGGGATATCGCCAGGCCCTCGCCAGCGCCGGCTTGCCTTTCCTTCCCGAATACCAGAGGCAGGGTGAACTGGGTGGTCGCGAAGCCTTCCAAAAAGCCAAGGAACTACTTTCTCTCTCCCAGGCGCCCACTGCCATTTTCGCGGCCAGCGATACGCATGCCATTGGGGTGTTGAAAGCAGCCCACGAATTAGGTATCCAGGTGCCCGAACAATTATCCGTGATTGGTTATGACGGTATTCGCGATTCTGAATACCTGAATCTGACCACAGTGGCGCAACCGCTTTTCGAGTCAGGTGTCGAAAGCGCCAACCTGCTGCTTACCACCCTGATAGAACCGCCCGCCACACCGATCGAGTTGATTTTGCCAACCGAGCTGATCCTCAGGGGAACGACCGCACCCCTCTCATGACTTCATCCTAGGGTTGCCTAATCGCATGCCCAGTAAAGATCAAGGGTTCTGATGTTTTTCGCTCATTATGTAACCGGTTACAGAATGCCTTATGCCCTCCCGTGATCCAGCCATGTTCGATTTCTTCGCCATCGGCGAAGCCCTCATCGATTTTATTTCAGAGAACATCGCTGACTCATTGGCCTATACCAGCGTGTTTAACCGGTTTGTGGGGGGCCAACCTGCCAACCTGACCATGACCATGGCCCTTCTGGGAAATCAAGCCGCCATCGCTACTTGTTTGGGTCAGGATGGCTTCGGTAAATATATCCTACAGCAATTAAACCTAGCCGGCGTTCATACCGAATATGTTCAGTTCACCACCAGCGCCCCGACCACCCTGGCGGTCAACACCCGCCACACAATCACCCCAAGTTTCGCGATTTATCGAGGGGCAGACGCGCTCCTGCAGCAGGATGACGACCAGCTAACAGCAGCCCTCCACAGTCAGGTGGTGCATACCTCCGCCTTCGCCTTGGCGCGTGAACCCGCCCGCTCTGTAATTTTGCGGACCTTACGCAGCGCTCACCAGCAAGGCAACCTGGTAACCCTGGATCCCAATTACCACCCGAACAACTGGCCGGATACACCCGATTTCGTAAAAACTTTGCAAGATGTCTTTCAGTACGTGGATGTCACCAAACCATCCATCGAAGATTGCGCCCGCCTGATCGGCCCTGGTCTGGCCCTAAGGCATTATGCCCGTACTTTCCTGGGATGGGGCGCCAAGGTGGTTTTGATCACCCAGGGATCCAACGGGGTTTTCCTGGCGACCAGCCAGGGCGACCAGTATCACATCCACGCCAACCCGATCCAAGTAGTTGACGTCACCGGCGCTGGAGATGCCTTCTGGGCAGGGTTCCTGACCGCCTGTCTGGGTGGCGCTTCCCCTCTAGAATCAGCCCGGTTCGGACAGGTCGTGGCCGAGTTCAAACTGGGAACTTTAGGTCCGATTGCCCATTTGCCCACGAGGGCTTCCCTCAGCACGCTCGCTCAAGCCGTACAATATAGCCCCACCACGGAGTGAGCATACCAACTTTCTACGGGATATCTCAATCCCAAAACCAAATCGTTCTATGCCATCACCTTGAAAAGGAGGTACCTATTGGAGAATTCAGCTGACCGACAAACGTCTCGACCGACTCTGTTCAATATATCAAACCAAAATATCTAAGGAGAATAAGAAAGATGAATAGTAAAAAAACTTCATGGTTTATCTTAGTGCTAATGGTGATCACTGCGATGGTGCTCGCCTCCTGCGCTGGCCCTCAGGCTACTCCTACCAGCGCCCCAGTCGAGGAACAACCCACTATGGCACCGGCAGAACCCGTCACCATTGATGTGTGGTTCCACTCTGGCAAGGGTGAAGAGCGCGATGCTCTGGACGCCCAGGTGGCAGATTTCAATGCCCAAGGTAATGGGGTTACGATTAATGCCATCCAGTTGCCCGAAGGTTCTTACAACGACCAGGTCAACGCGGCCGCCCTGGCAGGCGATCTGCCCTGCTTGTTGGATTTCGATGGCCCAAACCTGTATAACTATGCCTGGTCAGGCTATCTCATACCCCTGGATGATTTCGTCTCCGCTGATCTAAAGGCAGATTTCCTGCCTTCCATCATCAGTCAGGGTACCTACGGCGGAAAACTCTACAGCCTGGGCACTTTCGACTCCGGCTTGGCGATCTGGGGTAATAAAGCCTATCTGGACGCGGCCGGCGTGCGTATACCTACCGGCATTTCTGATCCTTGGGACAAAGCTGAGTTCATGGATGCTATGGAGAAACTGCAAGCCCTGCCCGAAGTAGAGTATGCCATTGACTTCAAGATGAACTACGGGGCGGGCGAGTGGTTTACCTACGGTTTCTCACCCATCCTTCAATCCTTCGGTGGCGATTTGATCGATCGCAGTGATTACCAGAGCGCCGATGGCGTGCTCAACAGCCCTCAATCCGTCGAAGCGATGACCTTCTTCCAGAGTCTCTTCCAGGATGGTTATTCCAATGCCGATCAGGCTGGCGACGATGACTTCTACACCAAGAAGATCACCGCCCTTTCCTGGGTAGGACACTGGATGTGGGGTCCCCATAGTGAGGGCTTAGGCGATGACCTGGTGTTAATCCCGGTTCCCAAATTCGGCGATAAGGCCGTAACCGGCATGGGCTCCTGGAACTGGGGCATCACCACTTCTTGCGAAAACCCTGATGCCGCCTGGAAATTCCTGGATTATCTCATCCAACCGGACGAAATCCTGCGCATGACCAATGCCAACGGGGCCGTGCCGGCTCGCAAGAGCGCCATTGCTAAATCCGAACTTTATGCTGAAGGCGGCCCTTTGAACCTTTTCGTGCAGCAGTTGCAGGGTGGTGTGGCTCTAGAACGCCCAGTTACACCTGCTTATCCTGTCATTACTTCGGCCTTTTCCGATGTCGTCACAAACATTGTGGCGGGTGCAGACGTAAAAACCGAGCTCGACAAAGCAGTTGAGATCATTGATCAGGATATCCAGGACAACCAGGGGTACCCGCTAAAGCAGTAGTTAGGCACGTTTTACAAGTCTAAATCCTCAGGAGGGTGCAGACTTTGGCAGCCCGTACCCCTGATGGTAATATACAAGCATAACGTTTGATGGAGTGGTGTAAAAGTAGGCCCTTCAAACACTTTTACACCACCCCTAAAACCTCATCCTCACAGGAGAAACCACAATGGCTGTAACCCTTCCCGGAAATAAAAGACCGATCAGCGGCCGAACCAATGAAGCTTTTTTGGCCTGGCTCTTTTCGGCCCCCGCTATCATCCTGCTGATCGTATTCCTGGTGGTACCCTTCATTATGGCCATCGTTTTAGGTTTTACCAACCAGCGTCTCGTTCCCAACCTTAATCTACCAACCCAGATAATCGGATTCCGCAACTTCACCCGCCTGATCAGCGATGAGGCTTTCCTTCGCGGGCTACTAAATAATTTCTACTTCGTGATCGTGGTGGTCCCCATCCAAACTTCCCTGGCGTTACTGCTTGCCATCCTGGTCAATCAAAAACTCAGGGGCATGAATTTCTTTCGCACCATTTATTTCGGCCCGGTAGTGACCTCCATGGTGGTCGTAGCGATCGTCTGGACCTTCCTTTACAACCCAGATGCAGGCATGATCAACGCCTTCCTCAAGACGGTTTCCTTTGGAGCCATAGGCAATATCAACTGGCTAAAAGACACTCGCTTGGTCTTCCCAGCCATTATGGTGCTTTCCATCTGGCAAGGGGTGGGTTTTCAAATGGTGATTTACCTGGCAGGCTTGCAGGAAATCCCTTCGGACCTCTATGAAGCCGGCGAAGTGGATGGTGCCAACAAATTCCAGCAATTCTTCTATATAACCTTACCTCAGCTTCGCAACACCACAATTTTTGTGGTGATTTCGACCACTATCCTGGCCTTCAAACTCTTCGATCAGGTTAAAGTGATGACCGACGGCGGCCCACAAAATGCCTCCATGACCACCATGCTATATGTGATCAACCAGGGCTGGGGCCAGCTCAAAGTAGGCTATGCCGCCGCAATAAGCGTGGTGTTTTTCTTGATTGTATTGATGGTTTCCCTAATCCAGAGGCGCTTCTTGCGCGAAGAAAGGCAGGTGCAGTGAAATGACCGCGGCCACGAAAACTTCCCGAATCGGTTTTAGCATGCAGAAGCGTATCCGCAATACGCTTACTTATCTGGTGATGGCCGCCCTGGCGATCTTCTTCCTGTTCCCCATCGTGTTCATGTTCGTCTCCTCCATCAAGAATAATGAAACCCAGGTCATGTCTGATATGAGCTCCTTGTATGCCTTTATCCCCCGCGGTGACCTGGGGTTTGTCAATTTCACAGATGTCTTTGGTCGCATGGAATTCGGCAAACTGTTGTTCAATTCAACCTTGATCATGCTCGTTACGGTATTAAGCGGTTTGTTGGTCAACAGTTTGATCGCTTATTCGCTCGCCCGATTGCGATTCAAGGGGCGGAATTTCTTGCTGGGCGTGATCGTCGCTTTGATGATCGTCCCCTTCGAAGCTGTGGCGGTGCCTCTGCTGCTGTTGGTTAATCATTTGCCCTGGTTCGGCGGCGCTACCACCTGGCTGGACAGCTACCACGTGCAGATCATCCCCTTTGTCGCCGATGCCTTCTCCATTTTCTTGTTTTACCAGTTCTTTATCAACATCCCCAAAGACCTGGAAGAAGCTGCCCTGGTTGATGGCGCTGGCCTTCTACGCATCTATTGGAACATTGTCTTACCGCTCTCCCGGCCTATCTTCGCCACGGTCGCTATTCTTCAAGCTTTAGCCAGCTGGAACCGTTTCATGTGGCCCTTGATGGTCACCCGAGGTGTAGATGCCCGTCCTTTGACGGTCGGGATGCAGACCTTCTTCGGGCAAGACCCTAGGATTTGGGGTGACTTGATGGCCTTTGCCTCCATGATCACCATTCCGGTATTGATCGTCTTCCTGTTGTTCCAGAAGTGGTTCGTCCAGAGTGTGGCTTCTACCGGCATCAAAGGCTGAAGGAGTGAAGCCATTGGATAATTTATATTAATAAATCACCCTATCAGATAAGCGTTCAAGCCACTTTTCCATGACATTACGGCTGGAAGACCACTGGTTGTGGGATTTTTGGCTGGCTAAAGACGGTCCTGATTACCATATATTTTTCTTGCAAGCCCCGCGTGCCTTAGGCCATGAGAGCCTGCGTCATTGGCATGCCACCATCGGCCAGGCAGTCTCGCAGGATTTGTGCACCTGGCAGAGGCTTCCAATGGACCTACGACCCAGCACGGAAACTCCCCAGGCCTGGGATAGCTTCACCACCTGGACCGGCAGCGTTTTTCATCATGCCGGCCTTTGGTACCTTTTCTACACCGGCGGTAGCAGGAAGGAGGATGGTCTGGTCCAACGGATTGGATTGGCTACCTCACTCGACCTGCTGCATTGGAAAAAGCATCCAAATAATCCCCTCATCACCACCAATCCCACCTGGTATGAGCTGCTTGACCTGAACCTGTGGCACGACCAGGCCTGGCGGGACCCTTGGGTTTTCCAAGACCCATTGGATGGCTCCTTCCGGGCTTTCATCACCGCCCGGGTAAACTATGGACCGGCTAACGGCCGGGGAGTCATCGCCCAAGCCCATTCAGAAGACCTGGTTCACTGGAAGGTCTTGCCACCCATCACCGAACCCGGGGATTATGGGCATATGGAGGTCCCCCAATTGGTGAACATAGCTGGGCGTTATTACCTGCTATTCTCCACGACCCATCAGATGTATTCAAAAGCACGCCTGGAAGCCATGCAAGCACCTCCGCTCACCGGTACTTTTTACCGTATCGCCAATGGATCCGTGGGACCCTTCGAATCAGCCGCGGAAAAAGAGTTGCTGGCTGATAAGACCGGCTCGACCTATTCTGGAAAATTGGTGCAGGATCCCGAAGGAGATTGGGTTTATCTATGCGTCCACCATTTTGCCCCCAACGGCGATTTTATCGGCGAAATCAGCGATCCTATGAAGGTCCACATCCATCCGGATGGGAGCTTGAAGGTGGTTCAGGCAGATGCTTGAACCCGATGGATCTTTCCTGAGGCCCGCATGTCTTCAGAAATGATAGACAACCCTCAATATCACCAGGCCTTCCTCTCTTCCCCCAGGCCGCACCTCTTGATGCTTACCATCCATGGCATCCACCAGTGGGACATCCTGCCTGGATTGCCGGATACCGGCGGGCAAAATGTGTTTGTCAACCAATTTTCCCAGGCTTTAGCCGATCTGGGCTTTAAGATAACCATCGTTAACCGGGGAGGTTATACCCACCCTCTTACCGGGGAGATGAGAGCGGGCTTGCATTATAAAGACGGTGTTCAGCGGATCTTGTACTTGCAAGACGGCTTGGAGCGCTTTGTCCCCAAAGAAGATATGGGCGAGCGCCTTCCCAATCTGGTAGCCTGCTTAGAAAAAGAGATGGAAGCCGACCCGACCCAGGTCGATCTGATCATTTCTCACTATTGGGACGCTGGAAAAGTCGCCGAATCCTACCGGCAAAGCCTCCCTCATCCGGTTAAACACATCTGGGTGCCCCATTCACTCGGTTTCATAAAGAAATCCAACCTGTCTCCGGAGCAGTGGGCCAAATTGAAAATCGACCAGCGCATCGATAACGAAATCGAACTGGTCGGCGTGGTGGATGGCATCGGTAGCACCTCTTCCCTGATCCAAAGATCTCTAAATGATGATTATGGTTATGGCGGCCCGCTTTTCTGGCTGCCGCCCTGTATCGACCCGGGCCGCTTCCATCCCCGGGAGATTCCCCCTGACCACCCAATTTGGGATTTCCTCAGCCAACATACCCCTCTGTCAGCAGCTCAAGTTCGGGATTCCAAAATCATCACTGAAATCAGCCGTACAGACCGCACCAAGCGGAAAGACATCTTAATTGAGGCTTTCGGTCAAATCCACCAGCGTTTCCCCAAAACCCTTTTGGTCGTCTCTATTGATCCTTCCCAGGTGGAGCTATCCCAACAGTTAAAAGGGTTAATACGTGGATACCATCTGGAAGGCCACATCGCCCAGGTGGGTTCCATTTGGGATGAGCTGCCCTTCCTTTACGCGGTTACAGATATCTACTGCACGCCTTCTATTATGGAGGGATTTGGCATGTCCGCTCAGGAGGCGGCCGCCACAGGTGTGCCGGTCATTGCCAGCTCCCAGGTCCCTTTCGTCAAAGAGTACTTGTTAGGCCAAACCGTTATGGAAATCCCCTATCCAGGGGTAGATGAAGATCCTATATTGATCGGGCAGGGGGGCATCATGGTTCCCTCCGATGACGTGCAAGGCTTTAGTTTCGCCTTGGGATATTTGCTGGCCGATGACCCATTACGGAAGGAAATGGGCCGTCAGGCTTATGACCGGACCATCCCAAAATTCACCTGGAAGCGCTTGGTGGAGGCTTTTCTTGAACAGCTCAGCTGGAAGAGCAGCTGAACCAGGCCCGCAGGAAGCTACCAATGCATCTGGCTTTTCTAAACCCTCAAGGCAATTTCGATCCCCGAGATAGTTACTGGACCGAACACCCCGATTTCGGAGGCCAGCTGGTCTATGTCAAACAGCTTTCCTTAGCCATAGCTGAGCTAGGTCACAGAGTCGACATCCTTACCCGC
>DAOUET010000059.1:0-73859 GCA_034430155.1 Anaerolineales bacterium | reverse complement strand
CATTGCCCGCCGGACGATGGGCGTCGTCAAGATGAATCTCGTCTTTACGGCAGTTTATAATGTAATGGGGCTTGCGCTGGCTGCATTTGGCTTTTTGCCACCCATTCTCGCCGCCGCCGCCCAATCTCTACCAGATTTGGGAATACTCGCCAATTCGGCCCGGTTGTTACGGCAACGCTGAAAGGGGGGCGTTTATTTTCGGGCCACATTCCAAAAACCGGTCGGCCCAACAAATCGTTCCAGGCGACTCGCTACCGCTGCGGTTTTTCAAACAATCTACGCTTAGGGTGTCGGCTTTGGCTTGTAAATCGGTTTGCTGGCATGCAAGCGCCTGAACCCGGCCGTTGAACTAAGCGCTTCCCGCAAGGTTTAACAATCTCCCCAAAGGTACAAAAGAAGAAAACCAAACGAGCACCATCCCGGCTGACCGGAAAGAGATCCAGCCGTCTTCGCTCACCTGCAAACGACTGTCGGACTGTAAAGCGTTGATCGCCTCCGGCATGGGGGACAGGGGAGTGTTCGCCTAGGCGAGGAAGCCCGCTATGGCAATAGCGGAAGATCAGGCCCCTGATGATCTGTTCGATTTGCGAGTTTCTACTTGCACTCATCCACAACTACCGGATCATAGCATGATACCAAAAAGAGTCAATATTTTGTCAAAGTAAATCTTGACAAAATATTGACAATCAAGTATACTTTGTGGATCAAATTAGTACTAAAAGGAGCAGCCTGACCTTGCAATCAACAACTCCATCATGGGAACAGCATCTGTTTACCCTCGCCCAGGAAGCCCTCGGTACCCCGAGAGAGGCACTTAGGCCGGATGTTAAGAGGGAGAAGGACCGGGTTTTACACGAAGCCATCGCAGCCTGCGAAGCGATCACAGCTGAATACAGCCGCTCCTTCTATCTGGCAACCAGCCTGTTGCCGGGAGAAAAGCGTCTTGCCATGCGAGTCCTGTATGCATTCTGCCGCACCGCCGATAACCTGGCAGATGAGAACGTAGAGCAGCCGGAGACCAGGCTGCGTCATTTGCGCGAAGGTATACGGGGAGAGCGCAGGGTCCCTGACAGTCTGGTGCTCACGGCCTGGGCTGACGTCCAGGCAGGCTATCAAATTCCTTTTCGTTATGCGGAGCAGCTCCTAGACGGTGTGGGGCGTGACCTGGTACAGCGGCGTTACCGGACCTTTAAAGACCTCTCGATTTACTGCTATGGTGTGGCATCTACAGTGGGGTTAATGAGCATGCATATCACCGGATATTCCGATCAGGGAGCAATCCCCTATGCTATCAAGTTGGGTGTTGCTTTGCAACTCACCAATATCCTGCGTGACGTGGGGGAAGACTGGATTGCTGGTCGCTTATACCTCCCCCTGGATGAGCTGGCCACCTTTCGCCTTAACGAAAATGATGTGGCGGCCGCAAGGGTGGACCAGCGCTGGCGCGGCTTTATGCGCTTCCAGATTGCCCGGGCTCGACGTCTGTATGCCGAGGCTATGCCTGGGATTGCCCTGCTCCATCCCGATGGCCGTTTCGCCGTGGCTGCCGCAGCCATTCTTTATAAGGGGATTCTGGACGATATCGAAGCGCATGATTTTGATGTTTTCAATCGGCGTGCTTTTGTAAGCCGAGGGTTAAAACTGGCTGCTCTGTTGCGTGC
Organism: Anaerolineales bacterium; assembly: GCA_034430155.1. GTDB lineage: Bacteria > Chloroflexota > Anaerolineae > Anaerolineales > UBA4823 > DAOUET01. The sequence goes on along the minus strand of DAOUET010000059.1, from coordinate 72,198 downwards.
ATTCGGTTATACGAAAAAGAATCAATTGCAGAATGTATGAGCCAATGTGAGAGGCACTGAATACCGCGCGCCTTTCAAATGTAAAGATAAGATCATCCATTACGGAGGATTAACATGACATCTCAACCAACCGCCATCGTTATTGGTGCGGGTATCGGCGGAATCGCTGCCGCAGCTCGCCTCGCCCGGAACGGATTCCAGGTCACCGTCATCGAAAAAAATCAGCAGCCTGGAGGCCGATGTAACCAGATTGTCCGGGATGGACACCGCTTCGACATCGGCCCCACGCTGTTCCTGATGCCCGAAGTGTTCGCCGAAACCTATGCGGCTCTGGGCGAGCGTATGGAAGACCACCTCGACCTACGCCGCATCGACCCGACCTATACTGTCCGCTTTAGCGGTGGTCTCAGCCTGCAATTAACCGCCGATCTACTTAAGATGCAGCTGCAGCTGGATGCCATCGAGGAAAACGCCTTCGATGGCTTTCTGCGGTATATGGCCGAGGGCAACAAACATTACCGGGTTTCCCTTGAAAAGTTCGTTGGGCGGAATTTTTACAATATCTTCCAATACTTCAGCCCTGCCAACCTGCCGCTGTTATTCCAGCTTAAGGCGTTGACCAAGCATTACCACAATATTGGCTCCTACTTCAACGATCCTCGACTGAAGGCCGCATTTACCTTCCAGAATATGTACCTTGGTCTCAGCCCTTACGACGCCCCGGCCACTTACTCCCTGCTCCAGTACACGGAACTGGCTGGAGGCGTGTGGTATCCAATGGGCGGGATGTACCGGGTCATCGAGACGCTGACCGCCATCGCCGAGAAACTGGACGTCCGGTTTGTGTACAACACCCCGGTGAAACAACTGAAAGTAGAGGGAGATCAGGTGACCCACCTAGAGCTCGAAGATGGGAGAACCCTTACGGCGGACCTGTTTGTGGGTAACGCAGATCTACCCTATATTTACAAAAACCTGCTGCCCGATGTCGCCGAAGGTAAGTCTCTGGAGAACAAGAAATACACCTGCTCGACCATCATGTTCTATTGGGGTGTGGATGAGGTTTATCCTGAGATCGGCCACCACAACGTTTTTCTGGCGGGCGACTACAAAACCTCATTCGACCGCATCTTCAACGAACATACCTTACCCGCCAAGCCGTCGTTCTACCTGCATGCGCCCGCCCGCACCGACCCATCTTCTGCCCCCACCGGTCAGGATACGCTGGTAGTTCTCCTCCCGGTGGGACACCTTGACGCAAGCCGCGGCCAGGATTGGGATGCTATGGTCCATCGTGCCCGTAAGACTGTCTTCGAGCGGCTTTCCAACCAGATGGGTGTAAGAGACCTCGATCAGCACATCAAGTTCGAAATCGTCTATACGCCGCTCGACTGGAAAGAACAATTCAACCTGGAGAAAGGGGCTGCTTTCGGGCTGAGCCATAACTTCAAACAGGTTGGCTACCTGCGTCCCCAGAATCGCCACGCGCGTTATAAGAACCTATACTTCGCTGGGGCGAGCACCCATCCCGGAACGGGGCTGCCGATCGTGCTGCTTTCCGCAAAGCTGACCACTGAAAGGATAATTAAGGAATTCGGGCAGTATAATGAGCGGCGAATCATCCGCCCAGTTTCCCTCCCAACGCAGGTATAGCCGATATCTTCGGCCAGAAGGTAATCGATGCCCATCATCAGCCAAACCCCCGCCTATAACTTAAAAGCCGTTATGAAAGAGACTGGCCTCACGGCCGACCTTCTGCGCGCCTGGGAACGCCGCTACGGATTACCTATGCCCCAGCGCACACCCGGTGGCCAACGGCTTTATTCAGAGTACGATATCGAAACGGTGAAATGGTTGAGAGCGCGACAGGCGGAGGGTCTTAGCATCAGCCGGGCAGTTGGACTATGGAAGGAGATCATCAATGCAGGGCGCGACCCGCTGGCGGAATATTCACCGAAGGTCGCCCCTCCTGCTACTGACTTCTTGCCTGTTGCTGACACACCCATAGAAATCCTCCGCCAAAAATGGCTGGAAGCCAGCCTGGATTTTGATGAAATCAAGGCAGTGGAGATATTAAACCAAGGATTCGCCTTATACCAGGTTGAGACCGTATGCTCCGAAATTCTTCAATCTGGATTAAGGCATATTGGCGAAAAATGGTATTCCGGCAAGGTCACCGTCCAGCAGGAACATTTCGCCTCTGAATTGGCTATCCGCCGTCTTGAGGCGCTCCTCGCGGCCACACCCCGCCCAACCCGCCAGCAAACCGTGCTTGTTGGCTGTCCACCTGACGAGTGGCACACCTTCTCTGTTTTGCTGCTTAGCTTGCTGCTGCGCTGTCGAGGGCTGGAGGTTGTTTATTTAGGGGCCAGCGTCCCCATCGAGCGGCTGGAGGAAACCGCCGCGGCTATACGACCCAACCTGATCGTACTCGCCGCGCAGCGACTCACCACTGCTGCTACTTTACAGTCCGCAGCTCTGGCCCTCCAAGAGCAGAAAGCCACGATCGCCTACGGTGGACTTATCTTCAACCGGGTTCCCAAAATACGTGAGCGCATCCCGGCTTATTTCTTGGGAGAAAGCCTGGACGGGGCCGTACAGCCGATCGAACGGTTGGTTTCCGCTCCCACACCATTCTCAACCGTGGTACGCACGGATAAAACCTATCAAGAGTTGGTTGGATTGTACCGGGAGAAGCGCTCGCTCATCGAGATCGCTTTGTACGAAAACCTGCAGGAAGCTCACCTGCCTACCGAATATATCAATGTGGCCAACGCTTTCTTTGGCAACGGACTCACTGCCGCGTTGGAGTTAGGTGATCCTGCTTATCTGGAAGCCGACCTGGAATGGGTTAAACATTTGCTCACCGGTCACAATATCCCCGGGGAGAGGCTCATGCCCTATCTGGCTGCTTACAGCCATGTTATCAGGAATATGATGGGAAAGACCGGCGCTCCCATTATCGATTGGATTGATTCCTACATAACTCAGGATGAGGCAACCCATCAGCCAGGATTTACGCCTTTGGCCTTATCCAACCAATGAAAGGAATAACCTGTGTTAAATAGAAACTCGTCATCCTTTCCAAACATCCTATTGGCCGGTATATTCGCTTCGGCAGTGCTGACCGTCATCATTGCCTGGACCGCGGAAGGGCTGGCTGGCTTTGAAATCATCGGAAAAACCGTCCCGTTTGCCTACCCATGGCGCTTGGTTGATCCGACAGCGCTTTCTCGCCTGACAGCCTGGGTCAGCTATGCCCTGCACAACTTGATCGCCTGGGTGATCATTTCACTGGCAAAACGGGAAAAGCCCAAATATGCCAACAACCTGCGCTGGTTCAATTGGGCGATGATTATTACCAATGTCAGTTTCGTTCTCCTGCACCTGGTGCAGTCACGCATATGGTACGACGGTCTTGCCCAGGATGTACCTGAAATCTCCGCCCTGGGCTCAGTTGCGTTGATACTGATGGTCATTCTCATTCTTGAAACTCCTCGCCGGGGATTGATATTTGGGAAAAAGATCAAATTTCACCATCAGTTCATAAAGATCGTTCGCGAATATCACGGTTACCTGTTCTCATGGGCGATTATTTACACCTTCTGGTACCACCCAACCGAGGGAACGGCCGGTCATCTGGCTGGTTTTTTCTACATGTTTATGTTATTCGTCCAGTCGGCGCTGATCTTCAACCGCGCTCATCTCAATAAGTGGTGGACAGTCATCCTGGAAGTATTTGTCCTGATTCACGCGGTTCTGGTAGCCATCTTGCAGGGTAACGCATTATGGCCCATGTTCGCTTTTGGTTTCGCCGCGATGATCTTGCTCACCCAAATGTACGGCTTGGGCTTCAGCACCCGTACGAAGTGGCTGGTAGGCGCCTCGTACATCATCCTTGTGTTCGGTATATATGCTTTTATGGGCCGCCTGGCAAGTATTCATGAGATCTTGCGCATCCCGCTGCTGGACTACCTGGTCGTATTCCTGTTATATGGAATGTTCCTGGCGGTTTCAGGGATAACGAAGTTGTTTGGAAGGACCGCATTGCCGGAGGTCCCCATTGACCAGACATAGAGTACTTTAAATTGCATGGGAAATACCTATGACGAATAATCTGAAGGGAAAAGTAGCAGTCGTTACCGGTTCTACCCGTGGGTTCGGCTTTGCCATTGCACAGGAACTGCTGCGTGTAGGGGTGAAGGTGGTCCTTTCCGGGCGTTCACAGGCGGCGACGGATAACCCAGTGGAAGAACTCAAGTCACTGGGATCAGTCTACGGGTACGCCTGCGACGTCTCGGTAGCGGATCAAGTGTACGAGCTTGCCCGCAAGGCTTTCCAATGGAATGGCCATATCGATATCTGGATCAACAATGCAGGTTACACGCCCGTGGCTGGTAGTGTGATTGATTTCCCGCCTGAAGAAGCCCTGCTCACCTTCAAGACCAACTGCCTGGGGGTCTTCAATGGCACCCAGGCTGCCTTGTCCGTGATGCTGCCGTTGAAGCAGGGTATGATCGTAAACATCTATGGGCGTGGCTCAAATCTGAAAGCTGCCACACCTTCAGGTTTATACGCTGCGAGCAAGGCCTGGGTCACCTCCTATACCCGCACACTGGCAGCCGAGTACAAAGGGACCGGTATCCAAATCATCGGCTTCAGTCCTGGCATGATGCTGACCGACATGTTGGTGGTAGAGGAGGTTGTCGGCGAGCGGGTGAAAGAGACCATGAAAAACATGCCGATGGTGCTCAAGGCGCTGGCGATCCCACCGGCTATCCCGGCAGCAGAGTTGGTGAAACTGCTCGAAACCAACCGGAAGGAATTCATCGAATACCACGTGATGCGCGGCTGGCGCGCCATGTCTATGATTGGTAAGCTAATGTGGATGCAGATCAATCCCAAGGCCCGCCCGGCGCCGGTGGATTATCCATTGGCTGCGCCATTTCGTCCCCCAATTGAAGGCAAATAATTCAAAGATTGAAGGGCAAACCGGAACTTTAAGCTTGCTCAAAAACAGACAACTTTCACCTTGATTATCTGATAGAAAAACATCCAATGAAAAATAAACCTCTTGCGTCGATTTTTATGGTCGTCTTCATCGACCTGCTCGGCTTCAGTCTGATCCTGCCGCTACTGCCATACTTCGCAAATACATTCAATGCCAATGGAACTGTGACCGGGTTGTTGGTCGCATCCTACGCAGCCATGCAGCTTATTGGCGCTCCTTCGCTCGGCCGTCTTTCCGATCGCTACGGGCGCCGCCCGATTCTGCTTATCAGCATCCTGGGGACTTTTATTGGCTTCTTGCTGCTCGGATTCGCTCGTTCGCTCTGGATGCTGTTCGCCAGCCGCATGCTGGATGGATTGACCGGCGGTAACCTGAGCGTGGCACAGGCTTACATCTCCGATGTGACCGACGAAAAGAGCCGTGCCAGAGGATTGGGGATGATCGGGGCAGCCTTCGGGCTGGGATTCATCATCGGGCCAGTGACTGGCGGGGTTCTCAGCCAGTGGGGTTACGCCGTACCTGCCTTCGCGGCCGCGGCGCTATCACTAGCCAATCTGCTGATAGTCTACTTGTGGCTGCCTGAATCCCTCACCCTCGACCAGCGCGCTGCTTTTTCAGTAGTAAAAACAGGCATCAACATTTCTTCCCTGGTGACCGCCCTCCAGCGTCCCTTTACTGGCTCGTTACTGATTACACGCTTCTTTTTCGGGTTAGCCTTTGCCATCTTCCAAACCATCTTCTCGCTGTATGCTTTGACCCGCTTCAACCTATCTGCGACGCAAACCGGGTACATTCTGACTTACGTCGGCATACTCTCGGTCTTCACCCAGGGTTATCTGATCGGTCGCCTGACCAGCCGAGTGCGCGAAGACATCTTGATTTCCATCAGCGTGGCGATCATGGCGCTCTGCATGCTTGGGTGGGCCCTAACTCCCTCTGTAGCCACACTGCTTTTCATCCTGGCTCCAATGGCTATGGCCGGCGGTCTCTTGAATACTATCCTTTCCAGCACCCTGACGAAAACCGTCGCCGCCCAGGAGATCGGCGGTATCCTGGGTCTCTCGACGTCTATTGAAAGCCTGACCCGGGTGCTTGCCCCGACCCTGGGAGGTGTGCTGCTTGCCAGTATCGGGAATTGGGCACCCGGGTTATTTAGCTTTATCGTTCTGGCTGGACTAAGTGTGTATGTATGGATGACGATATACAATCACCCCATTATTTCCATGTTTAAACAGACTCAAACTGCGCCCGTCTCTGTCGCCGATTAAGCGCAGCCTTAAATCTTGGCCTTTAGCCTGCTTCCGTTAAATGGAGATGACAATGTACCAAACAGACCTTACCCGTTATGAACTTCCGCCCGAGGGAATCACCCTGCTTGGCTACGTCGTCCGGCGCATGCATAAGACCCAATGGCTCATGCCCGTATCAGCCATGCTCGCCGATGGCAAAACAGACCAAGCCGTCGCCCGCATCGCGATGTACGCCGTGACCGCCTCCACATCGTTCGGGCGCGCCTACTATCAGCCGCGCTTCAACTCTGCTGGCGACGAAATCTCCGAACCCGATCCCAACACGGGGGCGCTCGTCTCAGCCAAACTCGAATCCAGTTCACCGACTAACAAAATTTCCTACATCGCCACCCTGCCCGACGGAAGCACCTTCACTGGCCGAGAAGAAATCACTGGCACCACCGTCGGCCTGCGAGGACTCGGCATGCCCGCTCCGTCAAAATTTTATTTCAAGTCGGGCGATTACACCGCAGAACTGACTGGCGTCCTCACCAGCGAACTCGCCCTCTCGCTCATCGGTCGCACGCGCATCCGCGCCTATGGTTTCCTCAACTTTAACGACAACGCCGGCAACACTGGCAAACTCAACATTGACCGCGATAACAACATCGAACTTGAAATCAACGGCAAAAATTTTCATCAAATTTGGGAAGCAGGCTGAAATGAATCAGCTTCGCACTTTGTTGTTCGTAGCATTCAGCCTTATCGCATTCCTGCCCACATCTTCCGCATCGGCTCACTATCCCATCTGGGGTAACGAAGCAACCACCGTCATCCCAAACCTAAGCACCTCCTACGCCTTCTACCGTGACCTCAAAACGGGCGAAGTTGATGTTTACACTTTCGAAGGCAAGGCGGGTCAGCAACTTCATGCAGGCATGCAAATCCCTGCGGTTAAAGGTCTTGAAAATTATGCCGTCACGATGGTACTTTTTGGTCCAGGCCTCCCCGAAGCCGACCACGACCAGCTCCCGCCCGAACATCCCGAGGATCTCGGCGACCTGATTTTTCTGCCCAAAGTCACCGATGATTTTTTTGAACCCTTTACCCAAACCAATTACTGGGGCCGACAGGACATTGACATGTTGCTGCCCGAAACCGGACCGTACTATCTGATCGTCTGGAACCCGGAAAGTCAGCCAGGTAAATACGTTCTGGATACCGGCCGCGCGGAAGTCTTTGAGCTGGCTGACCTGTTCCGTTTTCCGGTTTGGTGGGTGCAGGTGCAACTGTTCTTCGGACGTGGTCCATACCTGTTATCCGGTACGGCTGGCCTTCTGGCGGTGATCGGTGCTGTCATTTATCGAGTAAGAAAACGAAGAAGTTAAATCCACACCAGACCATTCTATGGAAACAGAAATGGAAATAAGAAAAGATACCCTGCTTGATATCATAATCCGGGGTGATTCCGACGGATTGGGCAGGCCGTAACCCGCCTGCTTGTCGATGGAGACTGGACTAATGCAAGCCTATAAAGAAGCCATATGAAAGCTCTCTCAGAACTGACCCCTGAAATTGGCCGCCAAGCCCTGGGCGCCATCCTGCGTGAAGGCTCCATCCTTGGCGCCCTGCGAGTGATGTATCACCGGTTGGGGCGCATCTTCCGCATTCCCATGCCCAGATTCCACCCGTTTGTCGTCGGCGGACCAGATTCGGCCCGCAAAGTGTTCGTTACTGAGCGCCACAAAGTCAACTGGCGGCTGCCTGGTGATCCGGTCACCAGGCTATTGCGGCGTGGCGTTCTGGTGGTGAACGGGGAGGAGCATGACCTCCTTCGGAAACTGATGGAACCATCCCTGCACTCGGGGGATCTCCCGCAGTACTCTCAGATGATGGTTCAGCAGACCGACCGGGTTACTAGCACCTGGGGAGACGGGGAGACGCGGGATATGTTGGTGGAATCCCGCCGTATTGCCCTGCTGATCGTCATGCAGGGATTGTTTGGGGTGGATTTTTGGGAGGATATGCCTAGGTTATGGAAGCCCATTCTTAAGGCGATTAGATTTATCTCTCCCGGGTTTTGGATCCTCTCGCGGCGCATCCCGAGGCTTGGTTTCCACCGATCGCTTCGCCAGGTTGATGACTACCTGTTCGGGATCATCCGCACCCGGCGTGCCAACCCGGGGCAACCGGACTTGCTAGGCCACCTTATTGAGGCCGGTCTGGACGATGATCGAATCCGCGACCAGATGCTGACCATGCTAATTGCCGGACATGATACTTCTACCGCATTGTTGGCCTGGACCTTTTATCTACTTGGCAGTCATCCTGATATCTATGATCGCCTTCAGAGCGACCTCGACACAGCCTTACAGGGTAAACTCCCGTCGTCGGCGGCTTCCGGCTGGCAACCGCCCCTGCTCGACCAGGTTATCAAGGAGACCCTGCGGTTGTACCCTCCCATCCATGTTGGAAATCGATTAGTGGCTGAGGATATGGAGCTGGAAGGCTGCCTCGTGCCTGCTGGCGAGCGTTTGATGGTTTCTATCTACCTGACCCAGCGCGATGGCGAGTCATGGGAAGATCCTGGCCTTTTCTTGCCGCAGCGTTTCGAACGAGGTCGGAAACAACCACCTTTCGCTTATATCCCCTTTGGCAGAGGACCGCGCGCTTGCATCGGAGCAGCGTTCGGGCTAATGGAAGCACGCTTAGTCCTCGCCCGCCTTCTTCAGACCTTTCACTTTCAACTCATGAACTCCAAAGTACATGCCCACATGGGTGCGACCCTGGAGCCCAGGCCTGGGGTTTACATGCGAGTTCACCGGAAATCGACATGACGTACTTCGGTTTTTTGTTCCAATTCCTGGCAGGCCCGTTGATTATTTTCTTGATTATCACGTGGTGGTATGAGCGTCGTGGGAAAATCATCCCTGAATTCCAAAACCGGCGGGCAATCTGGATAGCGATTGTCTTGCACGTGCTGTTGGCGGTTACCTACACTACGCCATGGGACAACTACCTGGTCGCCACAGGGGTGTGGTATTACGATCCAAAACTCATCTCCGGGTTGATCTTGGGCTGGGTCCCGATAGAAGAATATACTTTCTTCGTTCTCGAGACCATTCTAACCGGCGTTTGGTGGTGGTTCCTCGCCCGCAGGTTAATCCCACCCGGAGAATTCAAACCTGGAAGGAATATCCGCATCATATTACCGACCATCCTTGGAATGGTCTGGATGGGGGGAGTCTATGTCTTCGTCTCAGGCTGGAAACCGGGGACATACTTTTCGTTAATCCTCCTCTGGGCGCTGCCCGCCATTGGCGTACAATTCGCTTTCGGCGCGGACATCTTGTGGCATTTTCGCAAGCTTGTCGCTTTGGCGGTTCTGCCTGTATTCCTTTATATATCTGTAGCAGATTCACTGGCCATTTCTTCCGGTACCTGGACCATTGACCCAGCCCAGTCGACCGGAATATTCATCGGGAGGCTGCCAATAGAGGAAGCTGGGTTTTTTTTGACCACGGTTATGCTCATCGGATTTGGCCTGACGTTAACCATGGCTCGCGCCAGCCAGGAGCGGTGGACTTCCTGGAGGTATCGGTGGTTTCCCAGCCCAGACGCTCCCCACCTCCCTAAGCGGTTGGGAGTAAAACATGAGGCGCCGGTCTCAGGTACGCGAACCAATCTGCTTCGCCCCAATTGAGGGTTTCTCCGGAACCTTCTACCTTCACGCTATCACGCTCTTTCTCAGGTCTTGAAGTTTCGAGTCTGCCTCTGCCCCCAACCCCCTCGTCATCGACCTCCTGGTGAAGTGAGTGCAGGCAGTGTCCATAAGATACGCCTGCCTCTCCGCCACGCCTCTTGCATCGCGGGGAAAAAACTTGTATAGTAGTTCCAGATACTACATTTCAAGAATCCGCCTTAGGGGGCGGAGAAAGGAGCAGGCTCCATGGCTGGAATACCATTTAGTTTTACGATCTGTCTGCTCGATTTAGACCGCACTGGCGCGACCGCGCTTTCCTGCAATCACCATCCGACCATCCCTTTCCTTTGCTTAAGAAATTAGATTATACAGACATGATTTTTAATCGAAAAGTTAGCTGGCAATAAATGGTGAGGTTTCATCTACCTGCCCATCGTGATGAGCAAATGCAGAAGCTTATACTCAATTTCCTGAGAATAATCGGTGTTTTACTAATCATCGTCGGTTTAATTGCTGCATATTATGGGCCACTAGAAATATTCGTTTTCTATCTTTTTTCAAAAGGTGGTCGTTTTCACTATGATGGTTTTGGGATAGGGTCATTTTGGTTTGCCGCTTTGGTGGTTCAGAATATTGGATATTACATCATTGCTGCCTTATTCATACCTGTGGGAATTGGACACGTAAAGTTGCGCCGCTGGGCATTAACTCTCACCCAACTTTACATATGGTTTTGGTTAGGAGCAGGCATCTTGCTTGTTGGTAATTTGATTGTGCTGATACCATCGGCATTAAAACTTGAAATTAGCCGAGATGTTCTGTTTGTACGATTGTTCATAATTGGAGTTTCTTCGTTTACCTTTCTGATTTTGTTACCTGTTCTAGCACTTTGGTTCTACAAAAGCGAAAAACTCAGATCGGTGTTCGAAGAGCACGATTCAAACAGATACTGGACGGAAAGATATCCTTTCCCTTTACTGGCCTTATTACTTCTGTTTGTAACCATGGTCACAGGGATGCACATTGCGATTTTCTTTCAAAGTTTGTTTCCGATGTTCAGACAAATCATGCTTGGTCGTCAATCAGTTTATATAATTTCTCTTTGTATCCTAATTTTGGGTATTCTGATTTATGGAACAGTCCGGTTGGAAATATGGGCCTGGTGGGGCTCATTGATATATGTTTCTTTGCTAACCATTTCATCTGTAATGTCTTTTTCTAGACATGGTTTTTCCGATATTATCCTAATGATGAATTTACCAACATATGAAATGGAATTTTTAGACAAGTTGACCCTTCTTCACGATTATCATCTTGTGGGCCTCATTGCTGTTCCGTTATTAATTACTTTAGGATTGATCATATACTCAAAACGATATTTTGGAAAAAGTGACAACCTTAGCAAATCAACTGACAGCTAACCCCACATGCAGACGACACGGCTGCGCCGAGAAGTGAGCAGTGCGATTTGGAACAATTTATCTTATTGGGTGAAGGGATTAAGGATGAGGCCCGGCTGATGGCTTTAGAAGCTGGTGCGGATCTTTGCCTGGTGGAAGCTTTCCAACCCAGGGTATTGGTTGCACGTGTGCGCGCCTTGCTGCGAAGGGTTTATTCTGATGGGTTGGCGTATCCTTGAGAGGTAATGATTCATTCACTGGCTGGAAGATGGATCCTAAAAGTTGTCCCCGTGCCTAAAGCACTTTCAACCGAAATCGTGCCACCATGGGCTTCTACCAGCGATTTGGCGATAGCCAGGCCCAGACCACTTTCACCACTTGGCTGCTGGCGAGCTTTATCCCGCCGAAAAGATCGCTCAAAGAGATAGGGCAAATCCTCCACGGCGATACCCATACCGGTATCGGTAACCTGCAGGCTTACTCCACCGTCTTCTCTTTGAGCGGACAACCGGATCTCACCTCCTGAGGGGGTGTAGCGCAGCGCGTTGCTTACCAGGTTTCCCAATACCTGGGCTATGCGTTCCACGTCCACTTCCACCAGGGGCAGGTCTGGGGCCGTATCCACCTTGATCGCAATATTTTCCTTCTGGGCTTTGACCTGGTGCGCGATGGCAGTGCGCCTCAGCAACTCCCCCGGGTCAATCAGCTGGGGCATGAGTGGGAGCTCGCCCGCATCGGCTAGAGAGATGGTCTTCAGATCGTCGATCAAATGGCTGAGGCGCTGGGCTTCCGTATGCATTACGGCGTACATCTCTGGAGTAGCCTGCAGCTTTCCATCGCTCAAGGCCTCAGTGTATCCTAATATCACGCTCAGCGGGGTGCGTAAATCGTGGGCAATATCCGCAGTCATGCGGCGGCGTAAATCATTGGCATGCGCTAACTCAGCGCTCATCTGGTTGAACGATTCGGCCAGCACACCCAGCTCGTCCCGCGAGCGGACTTTGACCTTATGGCCCAGTTTCCCCTTTGCCAGCATCTGTGTGGCAGAGGTCAATTCCCGCAAAGAGCGTGTCAGCGTGTAAGCCAGGATTCCCCCTAATACCAAAGCGATTCCGACGGCTCCCAGCGCGCTGAATATGGTAGCCTGGTTCAAACTGGTTAAAAAATTCCCCTCCGGGGTGCCAGGGTTAAAGCGTTCCAGAACTTGTGTAAACAGCAACCATCCAACGGTTTCACCGTCTACTTCCAAGGGCACACCCTTGTTCAGGTTAGACTGAGAAATTTGTTGGCCCAGGCGCTCCTGCCCGCCTGCTAATACTATCGTCCCATTCGCATCTGCAACGGTGAAAAGAGCTCGGCGCACTTCCCAGCGTGCCCCGGCATACGGGTTAGGGAAGGGTTCACCCCTGCCAGGGCGGAATACGCTATCTATACCGTTCCAGCTCCCATTTTCTTGGTAATACTCGGTCAGGTTACTAACCAGGGCTTGTTGATTTTGATCCAAAATGAATTGGTCAAACTCACGTTGGGTACGCTGCCGGACGAAGACCGCCACCAGAACAGCTCCGGTCAAACCGACCAGCAGAAAGGCCAGCGTTAATTTGGAAGCCAGTGAGCGTATCATAAGTTCCTTACTTGATCACTTGCGCTGTGGCGCAAAGCGGTAGCCGATGCCATAAACGGTTTCCACATACCTCGGTCTGGAGGCTTCTGGTTCAATTTTGGCGCGCAGATTACGGATATGCACGTCGATAGTGCGTTCGTAGCCCTCGTAAGTTGTCTTCTGGATGCGTTCCAGCAATTCCTGGCGTGAAAACGTCCTGCCGGGAGCAGCCATCAATGTCGCCAACAAATTAAATTCTGACGGGGTAAGCTCTACTTGTCTATCGCTTACCACCACCATTCGTCCAACCCGGTCCACCGTGATATCAGCCGCCCGTAAAATATCCTGTTCGACCGTCTGTTTCTCCATCCGGCGTAGCACGGCCCTTACGCGGGCAGTAAGTTCGCGCATGCTGAACGGCTTGGTCACATAATCATCTGCCCCCAATTCCAGCCCTAACACTTTTTCGTTTTCTTCCAGTTTGGCCGTCAGGATGATTATGGGGGTCTCTGCCTCCCGAGCATACACCCGCATAAACTCATACCCGCCCATATTCGGCATCATCAGATCCAGGATGATCAAGTTAGGTTTTTCCTGGCGGGCAACGAACAGGGCTTCCTGTCCATCGCTGGCCGTGAGGATTTCGAAACCTTCTTGAGTTAAGTACTGCTTTAATAAAGCTCGCAGTTCTTTCTTATCATCCACAACCAGGATTCTTCTCGCCATTTCGCCTCCTGCTTACTGGACCGCAGCGACCAGTGAAATTTCCAGAGTGACCGGGTCATCGATGCTGGCCATTGAGGACACCTGTCCTGCAAGCATAACCATTATGGCACATATTATATTGTACCGATAATTTTCTTAATCATCTGGAGGTTTTCGTGTACTTTAAATCATGGATAGCGCTTGCAGGGAAATTTTGCGACCTGCCACCCACAACTATACTCGTTCTTCTACTACCAGGAGGAGCGCAGCTTTTGGCTGCGCTCCCGATTTCAATTCTAGAGATACAATCCTGTAGTCCTGGGTTTAATTAGAGTCCACTGCCCGGTGTCGCAGAGGGTGTGGTGTTCGGCTTAAAATTCGGAGCTCGGTTAAATCCACCGCCGAATTTGCCAAACCCGCCGCCTCCACGTCCGCCGTGCCCGCTGAAACCCGCTCCGCAGCCAAATCCACCGGCTCCTCTGAAACCACCGGCCAGGATTTGGTCAGCTTGGGCCTGGGTGATCACGCCATCGCTAACGGCTTTCGCCACGGCTGCCTGGTAAGCAGCCTGCTCGGCATCACGCACTTCAACAGCTGTCTTTCCGACCTGAGCGAGGATTTGGCTCAAAGTCATGCCTTGGTCACGATAAGTTTGTAGCTGTGCGGTGCTGATCCCCAGGGCTTGAGCGAACAGTGCGTTCGGATCCAGATAACTCTGCAGAGCCTGGCGCGCCTTGATCATGTCTGCCTGTTCCTGGGTGAGCGTACCGTTGGCAACAGCCTGGGCCAGCAAATCGGATTCGGCTTGCTGGCGGGCAGCCTCGAGCTTGTCGACGCTGATCCCCAAAGCATTGGCCAGCAGTTCATCGTAATTGATGCCGCTGTCAGGTCCAAAAACCCCGTGACCCTCAAATCCGTCCCCAAAGGAGAATCGGTAGCCGCGCAAGATCATAGCATCAGCCTGGTCTTGGGTGATCAAGCCCTTTTCGACAGCCTGTTGGATGGCGGCATCACTCGCTTCTTGCTGGGCCGATTGTAATTCTTCTACACTGATGCCCAGTGCGTTCGCCAGGGCTTCTTCTTCAGCGGATTTACCGCTGGGGAAACCCGGACCGCCTCGAAAGTTCATGACACCAATGTTAGTATGCAGGACCGCGGCTGCTTTGGCGCTGGCATTTGAGGTGAAACTGAATGCCACAACACCTGCAGCCACGGCCAGGATTATTGTGCCGCTAAGCAGCGCTATAGACCATTTGACAAATTTATTCATACATCTACTCCTTGTTTTCTGATTGATATTTCATTTTTTCCAAGACCGAGCATCGGCCTCATTGGATCCTTTCAAAGGATACCAATCAGTTGTTTAGAAAATGTGAAGAAGTGATTAGGATAAGATTTAGATTTTTTAATCTCGAATGAATTGAAAGCGGCTGCTGGTCTGCCGGCAAACCATTCTCCTGGAGGTGTTGTTGCTTTGTCTTTCCGGCTATATCCCCCTGCCAGGAGGTCGCGCTCAGTACCGGTTATGTATGATCTATATGCTTTTAAAGAGAAAGGGATCGGGAAGAGATCGGCAGGCGGACATGGAAGGTCGTCCCTTGGCCGACTGTGCTGGAAACTTCAATAGAACCCCCATGAGCCTCAGCGATATTGGCTACGATCGCCAGACCCAGACCAGTACCGCGCGCCGCCCTTGATTTCTCGACTCGATAAAACCGGTCAAAGATGTAGGGTAGATCCTCAGCCGGAATACCGTCCCCGCTGTCTGTTATCGAGACTTCCAGCATGTTATCGATTGCACGATGAGCGGATAGCATAATGCCGCCCTTGGAGGTGAATTTGATAGCATTATCTAGCAAGTTAGCGAAAAGACGAATCAAACTGTCACTGTCGCCGGTTATGGTGATGCGCTCTGAGATGTTAGTAGTTAACCTCAATCCCTTATCTTCGGCTAAGGTACGCAGCGAATCGCTCAGATCGAACAAGAGCGTAGTTATATCCACTTCCTCAAACTCGAGGGGTTTATTAGAGTCACCCCGCGCCAGATTTAACAGATCCTCGGTCAACGATCTTAGCCGGTCGGTTTCTTCAGCCAGATCGTCTAGAGCCTGCTCATAATCTTGCGGAGTGCGCCGTTCTTGACGGACAACGCTGATAATAGCTTGCATGGCAGTCAGGGGCGTGCGCAGCTCGTGTGATGCATCCGCAGTGAATTGTCGCTCACGCCGGAAGGCGTCATCCAGTCTTCTGAGCATATTATCGAAAGTTGACGCCAGACGCCCGACTTCATCGTTGGTGACCGGTAGATTAAAACGCGCTGACAGGTCTTCAGCTGAGATCCTTCTGGCTGTTCGCGTCATCTGGTCGACGGGAGCCAATGCCCGCGCTGTCAGGAAGTAGCCACCCAGCCCAGCCACACCGACCAGCAGGGGTGCACTCAGCAGAAGCGCAGTTAGCAAGCGGTCTAAAGTGTCCTCCACATCTCCTAGGGATTGCACTACCTGCACTATCCCGACCAGTGCATTGTTTTCGATGATGGGCACGCTGTAAAAGCGTACCGGATCGCTTTCCCCAGGTTCATTGAGCGTAAAGAAAATCGATTGATGGGCTGCAGCAGCAGCCAGGCTTTCTGCGCTGACTGGCAAATCGCTGAAAGGGCCAAACCCTTCGAGTTGGTTCCCGGCCGGGCTTAGGATTCGAATAGTCAGGCCTCGTTCTTGCAAATCCGTGACCGAAGACCCTTCTGGCAAGCTCTCGGAAAAGTTGATCTGGCCGTTTTGTATATTCGCGGTGGTGCTTGCCTGGGAGGCAGTCAACCGCAGCGAGTCATCCACCGCCTTCAGCAAGCTATGTTTCAGGTTGGTGTAAACAAAAACGCTGAAAACTGCCAGCACAACCAGAAGCAGCAAAGCAACCCAGAGCGCGAAGCGGAAGCGGAGCGTGCGCCAAAACGCGGTTCTTTCGAGAGCGTAATACGAATCCTGGTTAATTGGCTTCATCAACATCCTTGGTAGAAATCCGGTAGCCTGCTCCCCGTACGGTGTGGATTAATTTGAGTTCATAGCCATCGTCGATCTTGCGCCTGAGGTTGCGGATATAGACATCGACGACATTGGATTGGTTGTAGACATCATAATTCCATACGTGTTCGGCAATCATGGTGCGGGTAAGTACTCGCTCCGGCTCACGCATCAGGCACTCCAGTACAGAGAACTCTTTGGCAGTTAGTTTAATGGCCTGGTTACCCCGTTTCACGTAACGCGTCAACGTGTCCAGCTTTAGATCAGAGATCTGCAAAACAGGTGATTTTGGAGCATCCAACCCTCGGCGGGTCAGCGCCCGCACCCGCGCCATCAATTCTTTCATGGCGAAAGGTTTTATCAGGTAATCATCCGCGCCGGCGTCCAGCCCGGATACCCGATCGTCGATCGCATCGCGTGCGGTAAGCATCAGGATCGAAACTCGATCGCCTCGCTGGCGTAGCTGCTTGCAGACTGCGATCCCATCCATTTCGGGAAGCATAATATCCAAAATAATCAGATCGTAAGGCGCTGCCTCGGCCCAATCTAGCGCTTCTGGTCCGCTGTAAGCCGTATCTACGGCGTAGCCCTGTTCTTCCAACCCGCGTTTTACATAAGCGGATATCTTACGCTCGTCTTCGACCACCAGTACTCGCATCGTTTTTCTCCTTCCACGCTTGTGAAGATTGTAGCAGGCTAAGATGAAATCTACATTAAATGAGCGCATAAGGAAAACTGCACCCCAGGAACTTCCCGGGGTGCAGTTGGGATTCAGAGGCCGCGATTGAGTTTATCCTTCGCTATCTCCACCCATATCCGTGTGCAGGATGGCGCCGTTACCAGCGTCCACCTTTACATCTGATCCGTTGCTTAGTTCAACGCTGTATACTAGGCTGCCATTCTCATTATCCAATTCAGCCTTGACCACCGTAGTGCCGGGATTGGCCGCCACCGCAGCGGCTTTGGCTTCGTCGACGCTGATCGTGGCCTGCCCTGCCAGCGCGGCAGCCTCGTCTGTTTCGCTCATCCCTTCGGTAGCTGTCTGGTCTAGCGAGATACTGCCGGCATAACTCGGGGTTTGTTCGTCGGGTCCTGCATTCTCTGTACCAGGCGCTTCGACGCCATCGGGTTGCCCATCTTCCATCTGATCACCGACCTGTTCTTGGATAGCGTCGTTGTCAGGACTTTGGGAGGGCTCTTCCACACCGACCGCTTCTGAGGCTGGATCGTTTACAGCATTCGCCGCTGGCGGCGCAACGCTGGTGGCTTGCACCTGAGGTTCATAAGTGTGCAGGGTCCTGGCTAGAGATCGGGTGCTGGCAAACCCCATAGCCCCGACGGTCATTAGGGCAATCAGGATCATTGTAAAAAATCGGCTAGGTTTCATTTGGTATGCTCCTTCTCTAGGGTTAATATTTTTCGAACGGTCAACCGTTAACCATATTAGCATTTTAGCAAGTTCACATGAAGTGGTAATGAAGCCGGCATGAAACCTCTGGCCACCCTTTTTTGCTTTATCTGCTGCTGCCCGAAACTGATATACACCAGCCTCTAACAACTTAATCGTCACAGCTTGACCAATCGAGAGCAGACCTGAGTCGAAGGGAATGCATAACAGCAAGATGTTGGCTTTTTGCAGAGCAAAGGGGACTAGGCCGGTATCGATTAGCGTGGAGTTGAATAGGATTGGTTGGCTTGTTTTAGTTTTCCTGCCAATTGGTCTTGCAGCTCGGCAGCAATCGATGGCTTGGTTGCGATCAGGTTCTCGAGTTCTTCCGGATCTCTAGCCAGGTCGTATAACTCATCTTCGATAGTCTCCCCCTGCCCTCTTATATAGTGGATCAGCTTGTAATCTCCGTTGATCGCCATGAAGGTACCACTGGTGAAGGGGCCATGCCGGGGGCTACCCTTATTATCCATGGCGAAAATCGTACGCCCCCTGATGGAATTTGAGGCATTAAAAGTTGGTAAGATCTGACCCTCACCCCATTCTGGGATGGTCTGATCGTAGATATGCAGCAGGGTTGGCAAAAGGTCAATGCAGCTGGTCTGGTCGAAAACCTCCTGGTGGTGGTTCGATCCGGGGCTGGCGATGACTAATGGCACGCGCACGATCGATTCGTAAAGGACCGGGGTGACGTGGCCGCGAATGCCGCGTTCGAATAGCTCCCCATGATCGGAAGTAAGGATCAGATAGGTGTTTTCGAGGGTGCCATTTCCTTCCAGAGCGCTCACCAGTCTCCCAAATTCAGAGTCGGCATAAGCAAGGTATTGATCATATTTGAGGCGATTGTAATCGAGAGTAGGTTGGTCGAATCCTTCGGAGGCAAAGCTCTCCGGCTTGGCTGGGGGAGAAAAATTATCCTGGAACATGCCTATAAAATCATAACGGGGAGTGTAAGGTCCATGTGGCGGAAGGAAATGGTAGTAAGCCAGGTAAGGCTGCTGCATGGTTTTAACCTGTTCGATAGTCCAATCAATGGAATCTTCCAATAAAAAATAAACGTAATCCTGATTGGGCACTGCATCGGGGTACTCTTGTTTGTATTCTTCGTTGATTTGCTTTTCTTGAGCCTGACTGATCTGGCGAAATAACAAGGACAGGAACAGCGAGCCGGCAACTCGTTTGTTACCGCGCAAGATCACGTTTTCACCGGTAAACGAAATGTTGTAGTCGTCCTTAAATAACCGGTCCGAATACTCGAAGTCTTTTAGAGCCAGCTTTCGAGGCATTCCCAAGGCGTTCAGGTAATTGCGGAATTGGTAGAGTAAGGTGATGGCCAGGAGATTATGTGAGTAACTGGTCGTAAATGTCCCCGGCGGTGCCAGCTTGAAGATATTGCGCGGGACGAATGTATCGTTAACCATGCCTTGCAGATTCACGGCGTGATGCGACCAGGGTAGGGCGCCGCTCAGCAAAGAGGCTGTTCCGGGTGTGGTAAAGCTGCCTCCAGAATAATGGTTGTGGAAGACCGTAGACCTTTCCGCAAAGCGATCAATATTTGGGGTGGTCTGGCGCGGGTAGCCATAAAGGGACATATGCCTGGCAGACAGGGCGTCCAGAATGATGATGAGCACGTTCGGCTGGGTGGTCGTGCCCGGTTGGGTTTCGATTTGGTCGAGGGATCGCAGATATGGGACATTAGCAAGTGACAATAGTGCCGCTAATTTTAAGAAATCCCGCCGGCTGATTTTTTTGGTCATCTCTGGATATCTCAGTTAAATATTTCTGACGACCACAATCAGGATAGACAGGCAGCCAATCAAAGCATAGATCATGGATAACACCGATACTCGTCTGAACACTGCCTGGATAGCATTTTCAATTCTGGGGAAGCGTAGGATGAGAAGATAGTATATGACGAAACCTAGCGCAATGAGAGCAAGGCCGAAAAGGGTCCGTTTCTCACTCAAACGGACGACCTTATCATAATTGAGCTGTATGACCATGGCCAGAGCCGATACCAGAATGGCCAGCATGCTGCCAATTGCCGCCCAATGGGAGCCGAATAGTTTTTTTGGCAGGATGAAGGTGAATAACAACAGCATAACGGAGAGCACCAGGAAGAACAAAACGCTCTCGACCAAAGCAAATGCCAACACATAAGCAATCGCTCCCACTAAATCGGGAACGTTCAATCGCAGTAATAGTGCTGGCATTTGATTGAAAAGATTGTAAAAGGACCAAACGTATACCGGGAACAGGCAGGCTGAGAAGACCAGCAGCAGGTCCTCTCTAGAAATTCCACGGCGTTTAAAGATATCCAAGCCCTTTCAACCTTTCTTCGATTGTTTTCTGGTCTTCCGGGTCAATCCTGGGCGGCCTCTGGCTTGGTTCGCCGCCGTGATCTAGGATCCTGTCGATCGCCAAAGGGGGGATGTCTCGGAAAGATGGGTGAGGGAAGTTAGACAAACCGGTGTTAGCAAAAAGCACTCCGGGAACGGCCTGTGGGTCGATGCAATGATCCGAGTGCCAATGGTCTGTGTTTGAGACCAGACAGGAAGCCTCCCATTTACCCAATCCAGTTTCTGCGGAGGCGCGGTAACCAGGAGCATATCCCACCACCAGGTCCGGAGCGTGAGGCAGCCAGGGTCCGTTGAAAGCCTCTTCGCGCAGATATACGCGTTGTACTACTGCATTTCCATCCGGACCTTTCCAGGCTGTCAAATCTTGGCGCAATTGGTCCCGTAGAAATTCTACTTCCTCTGGCATGACGCAACCCTGGCCTTCGCGCTCCTTTAAGTTGAGGTACAGGCTGTTCAGGCCAATGGCATAGGCTTTGCTCCTGGACCAATCTGCATTGCTCAAGACAGGCTCCTGGTTTTCATCTTTGAGCGATAGATAATGATTTTCGACCAGCCAACGGTTAAGATGAACCTTGAAATCAAATCTGGTGAAGCCATGGTCTGATAAGACCAGCAAGCGTGTTTTTCCCTCATTCCTGGCATTTATGGATGCTTCGACCTTTCCTACCAGGGCATCCAGATGCAAGTACCAGGATTCAACGATATCTGGTCGGCTATGCAGATACATGTGCTGTATTCGATCCAGGGTATCAAAGACGATTGCTAATACCCCCTCCTGGAATTGATCAAGCTGGTGGAAAAAGATGCGTTCGCGGGTGTCATCAATCGATTGGCACAATACTGTAAACTGCTCGTCGGAGATCCAACCCTCTTCTAAGCCAGTGGTATCTTGCGGCCAACCGAGAGTCAGAAATGGTCCATAGCCATTCCAGGTATCTCTAACGAAACCAGGCGGCGTGGCATAACGCCAGGGTGAATGGAGAGGATGGATTTGTAACGGTAGAAGATACAATCTGGGTTCCGCATCCACTCGGGTAAGCATGGCGCGCGTAATAGCCTGGATAGATGCCAGCAGACCTGCCTTAAAGGAAACTTCAAAGATCGGGCTCCATTGCCCTGTGTCGAGCTGCATGGAGGCCTTATCGAAGGTCAGTCTCGCTCGGTTTTCGTCGATTATGTCGAGCTGAAATTGGAGGGTGGTTTCTTTCGATCCTCGCCGAGTCTTTTGTGATGGGCCTTTTAATAGACCGCGGTAGCGATCCTCGCCGAGTTTTTGGAGCGGTTCGATCGGAGTTTTGAACTTTGCCTTAGCCAGCTCACCATCTAGAGAAAAGACCACCCCTACTCCCAAACGACCCTGGATGTCAGGGGTGCCCAGCCCCGGAATAGTCTGAACGGGTAGCTCTAGACGAGCTGGAAAAGTGGCGGGCCACCACAAGGTGGTCGCCGGGTATCCTTGCAGGGTTGCCTGTTCAAAGATGGTTCGAGTTGTATGCGCCGGGATAAATTGTGTGCCGAACAGATCGGTTTTGGTTGGTAGCAGAGAGGGGATCAGAGAATAAGTGGCCGGGTCGCGCAGCACAAAATCAAATATGCCATGAACCCCAGGATCGGCCCCTGTGGCGATGCTGGTCCAAGAGACTTCGCTTTGCGGCGGGTTGGAAACAGCCAGACGGGCATAATTGCCATTCGCCACGTACTTTCCCAAGTGGGGCATCCGATCCTGTTCATATAACCTTTCAAATATACCCGGATCGAATGCGTCTAATCCAAGAACAATGGTTTGCATGCTGGCAATATTGGGTTGTTTAGATGTAGATGTGGGTGGTGTAAGCCCTATTCAGCTTCATCGTTGCTATTCCCGCCTTGGCCCTCCAATCGGTCAGATCTCCTGCGCATTAAACGAGCCCAGAACATTCGTATCTTGCTTGAAAATAATAAAATAAGCCCTGAAGTCATTGCAAACACGATGGCCAGGATCTGGAAGAGCATTCCCCCAGTATTAGGATCAATATACATAGCATCTCCTGCTCAAAGATAATTGGAACAATTAGCGAATTTTGGTTTTGTCTTATGGCTGTCTGAAGAATTCCTGGAATTATCCCTTCTTAGTCGCTCGGTCAAAGGAATTGCCAAGATCTGCAACCCTTTAAGGGTAACACAAAGTTATTAAGAAATTGTTTAGAAGTGATAGAGAAAATAAATTGTTTTGGAGAGACTCCCGATAACCCCTGGGCTTGGAAGCTACTGGACATTTTTCTTGAGCAAACCGGGGATGAATATTGGCAGATAGAACCTGACCTTTCCATCCATACCGTATGCTTCCCTATGCTGGCATGCTGCGCCCTGATATTAAAGGAAGAGTCTTACCCGGTCGTGGGTACCTCCAAAAGGGGGATTTTTACCGCAAAACTCGATCCTTTGCCTACCTGGCTCTCTACCATCACCTCGCCCCCGTGTGCCTGAGCAATCCACTGCACGATGGAGAGTCCTAACCCAATTCCGCTGGAGGCCTCTCCTTCCTGGGCCCCCCCCTGGGCATGCTCGTGATTGCGGGAGCGGGCTTTATCCACCTGGTAAAAGCGATCAAACAGGTGCGGTTGGTGTTCGGCAGGAATTCCGGGACCGTTATCTGCCACGCGCACCCATCCCATGGCTTTATCCTCGCTTTGATCCCAGCCCGTCTCCACCCGTACGCGCCGTTCCGCTCCCTGAGTGTATTTGATGGCGTTCTCGACTAGATTCGTGATCATCTGGCTCAGGTATTGTCTGTCGCCATTGATCTTGAGTTCGGGCAGGTCCCCAACAGAAAGTTCCACCTCATTTCGGGCGGCAATTGGTGCCACACGTTCGATTACTTCCAGGGCTATGTCGCTCAAATCCATTTCTTCCAGATCCAGGACCGTTTGCCCGGCGTCCATGCGCGACAGCGTCAGCAGGTTATTGACCAAGCGGGTCATAAATTCGTTTTCGGATTGGATGATGCTCAGAGCGCGTTTGTATTCTTCTGGAGACCGCCGGTTGGTCAGCGCCCGGTTGGCTTCCAGGTTTACGATGGTCAACGGCGTTCTTAGCTCATGGCTGGCGTCAGCTGTGAACTGGCGCTGGCGTTCGAAAGCCGCCTGTAAGCGCGCCAGCATCTGGTCAAAAGTATCCGCCAGCTGTCCCAGCTCATCCTCCTTCCCCAGGTTCAGTCTGCGGCTCAAGTCGGTTTCACTGATCTGCCGGGCGGCCTGGGTGATGGTCTTCACCGGTCGCATTGCCCGATCTGCCAGCCAGTACCCCCCTGCCAGGGCGATGACCAGTACGACCAGTGCTCCGAACAGCAGCGTCAAAATTAGACGGTGAAGCTGGCCCTCTGGGTCGACCGGGCTGCCCAGGATCAGGAAACCGATGACGTTATGACTGATCGAGATTGGCGCCACAACGAAGATGTATTCTTGAGTTGCGCTCTGTTTTGTGGCCGTGGCAGAAACCAGTGAATACGTAAAAGGCCCTTGCCCTGCTCCCCCGCTGATCCCGGTTTCCGCCAGCCGGTTGACGTCGTTGTTGGTTACTGGCCCGTACTTCTGAACTACTTGACCCTTGGTATCGACCACTGCCAGAACCTCTTCCTGTTGGAGAAGGGGACCGGTTTCTGGAGAAATATTCGGTATGGTGATCTGGTTTTCAAACGGCTCTAGGTGGGAAAACCCATTCAACGACTGAATTTGATTGATTTTGTTTTCCAGCCGGTCCAGGGTTTGTTGCCTTAGATCGCGCCCTTGTATTGTGTAGACGAATACGCTAAAAACCAGCAGCACCAGCCCCAGGATTACCACAAACCAAAGGGTTAGCCGGAGACGGATGCTGGTCAGGAGGGTTCGCAGGTGTTCTGGAATGATTGTGCTAAATTTTCTCATCGTTTTTCCGAGGGTTTGCTCAGGCGATAGCCAGCCCCTCGTATGGTTTCGAATAGTTTGACTTCATAGGGGTCATCGATTTTTCGTCGTAGCCGGCGGACATATACATCGACTACGTTGGATGTCGCCTGGAAATCATAACTCCAGATATGGCTTTCTGCCATCTCACGGGTGATCACCCGGTTGGGATTGCGCATAAAGTATTCTAATAATGCAAATTCCTTAGCAGTCAATTGGATGGCTTTCCCATTCCTTTCCACGAAGTGTGTGGCAGGGTCTAGTGTGAGATCTCCCGTTATCAGCAGTCCAGTCTTATCCGAAGATTCGCGCCGCAACAACGCCCGCAGGCGTGCCCGCAGTTCCTCCAGGGCGAAGGGTTTGACCAGGTAGTCGTCCGCGCCGCTGTCAAGCCCCAGCACGCGGTCATCCACGGTGTCGCGGGCGGTCAGCATCAGGATTGGGATGTTGATGTGCTTGTTCCTTAAGTCACTGCACACTTCCAGCCCATCTTTTTGAGGCAGCATGATATCCAGGATAATAGCATCGTAGGGATATATCTCGGCCAGCTCTTCTCCTTCCAAGCCATCATAGGCCGAGTCCACCGCGTAGCCTTCGTCAATCAGGCTCATCTTCAAAGAGTGGTTTAAACGGCGGTTATCTTCAACCAGCAAAATACGCATGCTTTCATCCTCTCATTTTATATACAATCATGAGCGTTCGGAAACTTGAGTCGGCCAATTTTCGGCCATGTCATTCTGGGAACGGAGGTGCTGGACGCTCTTTTCCAGCACCGAAGTGACGAAGAATCTCCCCAATCGGAATAAAAAGCGAGATTCTTCGTCGCCGGAAAGAGCACCGGCTCCTCAGAATGACATTTCAGAAGGGTATTTCCATAAGTGATCAGCATACCAGAATAGTATCCGAACACTCTCACAATCAAAAAAGCATTCAAGGAATACCTCATGTCAAGCTTCATTGGCAGGAGGGGGTCAAGCCTTCACCATACCTGCTTCATTATGATGGTTTCCCGCAGGATTTTTTCAGTGGACTCACTACCCCTTCCTATCACGATTTCATTATAGCGCAGGAAGATGACAGGTAGATGACAACCCTGTTAACCTTCCTTTTTCGGAGGAATTTTCCCGTTTTCATCTGGCTGTCATCTTCATTAGTTATACTGCCCATTACAACGAGCTGATATGGTGGTTTTGGATCATAATCCCCTAACCAGGGAGAATTGTAGCAGGAACCGGAACCCACCGACAACCAATAACAATCAGTATAAAAAAATCTAAAGGAGATACTCTTATGAAATCATATAAACTATTAGCCACCTTGCTGCTGGTGCCTGTCTTACTTATGGCAGGCTGTAGCGGTGTGGCTGCATCCCTGGGGACGGTCTCGCAGGCGTCTGCCCCAGTTGCAACCGGTGTCCCGGTTGCATCCACTGCACCGGTTGTGAATATACAATCTTCTGCTTCCAGCAATGCCTTGGCAACCTTGCAAGACACCTTCGAGCAAATTTATACCAATGTCAACCCATCGGTTGTTAACATCGATGTGATTCTGAATAGCAGCTCGACAACTTCGAGCCAAGGGCAACAGAATCCCTTTGGGTTTGGTTCTCCCGTCCCTCAAGGTCCCCAAGAGGCATTGGGCTCAGGCTTTGTCTGGGATACCCAGGGTCATATCGTGACCAATAACCATGTGGTCGACGGTGCCAGCAAGATCACGGTCACCTTCTCAGATGGCAATACTGTAGATGCCACCTTGGTTGCTGCTGATCCGAACAGCGATCTGGCGGTTCTCCAGGTAAATGTGCCTGCAAACCAGCTTCAACCCGTCCAGATGGGTGACTCCAGCCAGGTCAAGGTGGGTCAGATCGCCATCGCGATTGGCAACCCATACGGCTTATCGGGCACCATGACAGAAGGTATCATCAGCGGTCTCTCTCGCTCCCTCCCGGTTGGCCTGGATAATTCAACTGGTCAGACTCAGACGGGGCCTACCTACTCCATACCGGACATCATCCAGACTGATGCAGCCATCAACCCAGGTAACTCGGGCGGCGTCTTGGTGAACGACCAGGGTCAGGTAATCGGTGTGACGGCCGCTATCCGGTCCCCTGTGGATGCCAACTCCGGTATCGGTTTTGTCATTCCCTCGGGTATTGTCCAGCAAGTCGTGCCCTCTCTGATCCAGACCGGTCATTACGATCACCCGTGGATTGGAATCAGTGGAACCAGCATGACCTACGATTTTGCCCAGGCCATGAACCTGAATTCTGAGCAGAAAGGTGCACTGGTGGTTGATGTAGTCCCCAACAGCCCAGCAGCAGCTGCTGGATTGCAGGGTAGTAACAACCAGGTAAACATCAATGGGCAGCCCGTCCCCGTAGGCGGCGATGTGATCACTGCCATTGATGGTCAACCGGTCAACACCTTTGAGGATCTCTCCTCCTATCTGATCAACAACACGCAGGTTGGGCAGACGGTCACCCTCACGATCTTACGACAGGGTAATCAGCAAACCGTCAAACTGACCTTGGGGACCCTTCCCCAACAACCTGGTCAGTAAACAGTAACAATCTGCTTTGCGGTAGTAACGGGCTTCCTAGAGATTGGCACTCGCTTCTCCCAGGAAGCCCATTCTCTCTAATCATTCTCTGAATTATCCGCTAAATTCATTATTGTACAAATTCCTCCAGGCAGTAACCCGCAATCGATAGCCTCCAACTGATGGGGTATATCACCTGGGCTGCCGGGCTGACTGCTTATGTACTTTTGTGGCTTTCAACGGCCTGGGGGCTGGCGGTTTCCAGTAAGGTTTTTGATTTGATCCAACACGGTTGGTTCACTTGTGACTTCCACCAGTTCTTTTTTTAGCTCGCCATCGGTTTTATTCTTCTTCATATCGGCGTTATTATGGCAGACCGTTATCTGCCCTATTCGCTCGCTCAAGTTTTGGTGTCTTTCCTCTCACCTTACCATCCATTGTGGGTGTAGATCGGTGTAATCGGCTTCTACCTGACCTTATTGGTCACCATTACCGTTTATCTGCGCAGTCGCATCAGGGTGAAAGTCTTCCGGGCCTTGCCTGGTTTGAGCCGTAACATACCAAAAGATCGATCTTCCCAGAGCTCCTCAAAACGAGCAGCTGAAACATCAGAAAGGTTCTGCGTTAACCAGGACCAGTATCATCTGGGCTTAGACCCAGGCCTGTTCGCATTGCTCGTTCTCGAGTAGGTGCCTGATAGGTATAGGCTAAAATAACCAAATTTCGGGGGAAAACCGCATAATCTTGGAAATCCGGTAGAATCTTCGGTGAAAGGAAACACTTAGCTTCATACCAGGCACGAGAGCCTGGGCTAAAGCTGGTTAAGATTATCAATCCCTGCTTCCCGCTTATTTGTCCTTTCGCTACGAGGTCCGACATGAAAACTTATCCTATACCGATGGTGCCCGGTCCGGTTAAGGTGCCACCTGAAGTTTTGGAGCAGTACCAGCAAGATTTTGGCTCCGGAGATCTGGAGGACGACTTTCTAGAACTATACAACCACGCAGAAGTCAGCCTCCAGAAAATCTTCCAGACGGAAAACCGCATCGCCATCCAGACCGGTGAAGGCATGTTGGCTTTGTGGGGAGCTTTGAAGAGCTGTCTGCTCCCCGGCGACCGGGTCCTTTCGATTGCCACGGGGGTCTTTGGTTATGGCATCGCCGATATGGCCAAGTCGATTGGAGCTGCCGTGCGCACCATCGACCATCCTTACAACCAGACCATCAGCGATTGGGTCGCGGTTGAAGAGGCTATCCTCGAATTCAAACCCAAGATGATCACCGTAGTTCATTGTGAGACCCCCTCAGGCACCTTGAACCCGCTTGCTGAACTCGGTAAGTTGAAACGAGAGCATGCTGTTCCGCTCCTGTACGTCGATGTGGTTGCCAGCCTGGGCGGGTCTCCCGTTTTGACCGATGAATGGTCGCTCGACCTGGCTCTGGGGGGTTCGCAAAAATGCCTCTCCGCGCCCCCAGATATGGCTTTTGTGGCTGTCAGTGAAAAAGCCTGGCAGATCATCGATCAGGTCAATTACGTTGGTTATGATGCCCTCAAGCCTTTTCAGAGCGCCCAGGAGGATTTTTATTTTCCCTATACGCCTTACTGGCACGGCGTGGCTGCCTTAGCCACCGCCGCCGACTTGCTTTTAAACGAAGGACTACCCCAAAGCTTCCAGCGCCATGCTGAAGTGGCGGCTTTTTGTCGGGAGGGACTGAAGAATATCGGCCTGTCCCTTTATCCGGCCAGAGATGCCCTGCCTTCTCCCACCGTCACGGCGGTGAACCTGCCCGCGGGGATATCCTGGCCTGAATTGGATGCCCGCTTCCGGGAACTTGGCCTGGTGGTCGGGGGCAGTTACGGGGCTCTCAGCGGGAAAGTCTTCCGTTTGGGGCATATGGGCTCCCAGGCAGATATGGAGCTGCTCCAGCAGGCCCTGAATGTGATTGAAAAAACGGTTTAATTCATCTCGCTTTTGGGCGCGATACGATCTCCTCACTCGGCTGAAATCCAGCGTGCTATAATTTTGTCATTCGCGCTGTGGGTTGTTCGACAAAAGGTTATTCATCGAACCACAACCCTAAGCCATAGGAGTAAACCATGTACGATCGTGAAAAGCTCGAGCAGCTCCGCCAGGAAATGGAGAAGTGGGAAGAAACTACCCTTCAGCGCACCTTGGTGAGCCTGCCCGAAAGGCAAGATCAATTTATTACCACCTCATCCGAGCCGATTGAACGGCTCTATACCCCGCTGGATGTGGCTGGTATGGATTACCTGAAGGATCTCGGCCTGCCTGGAGAGTATCCCTATACCCGAGGCATCCATCCCACCATGCACCGCGGTAGATTGTGGACTATGCGGATGTTCGCCGGCTTCGGCACCCCCGAAGAGACCAACCAGCGTTTTAAGTATTTGCTGGAACAGGGGCAAACCGGTTTGTCAATCGCTTTCGATCTTCCCACTCTGATGGGTTATGACGCCGACGCGCCCGAATCTTTAGGTGAGTTTGGCAAATGTGGGGTGGCTATTTCATCGCTCAGGGATATGGAAATCTTGCTGGATGGTATCCCCCTGGAAAAAGTTTCGACCAGCATGACCATCAACTCCCCCGCGGCTATTATCTGGGCGATGTACATCGCCACCGCTGAGAAGCAGGGCGTCCGCTCCGAGCGGTTGCGCGGTACCCTTCAGAATGACATTCTCAAAGAATACATTGCCCAAAAAGAGTATATTTTCCCGCCTGAACCATCCATGCGCCTGGTGGTAGATACCATTGAGTTTGGCTCTCAATCGGTCCCTCAGTGGAATACTATCAGCATCTCTGGGTACCACATCCGCGAAGCCGGCTCGACCGCGGCTCAAGAGTTGGCTTTCACCCTGGTGGATGGGTTCGAATATGCGCGTTGGGCTATCGAACGCGGCCTGCAGGTCGACGATTTTGCCCCGCGCTTGTCGTTTTTCTTTAACGCCCACAACGACTTTTTCGAAGAGATCGCCAAATACCGCGCTGCCCGGCGAATCTGGGCGCGCGAGATGAAAGAGACCTTTGGCGCCAAAAACCCGCGTTCCTGGTTGATGCGCTTCCACACCCAGACGGCCGGGGTCTCCCTCACCGCCCAGCAGCCTGAGAACAACATCGTGCGCGTGGCCATCCAGGCCCTGGCTGCTGTGTTGGGAGGCACCCAGTCTTTGCACACCAACAGCATGGATGAAGCCCTGGCATTACCCTCTCAACATGCTGCCACGGTTGCCTTGCGCACCCAACAAGTCCTGGCCGAAGAATCGGGCGTCGCCAACACCATCGATCCGCTGGGCGGCTCCTTCTTTGTGGAAGCTCAGACCGATAGCATTGAAGCTCAAGCCTACCATTATTTTCGTCGTATTGAAGAGCTGGGGGGTGTGCTCCCGGCTATCGAAAAGGGCTTTTTCCAAAGCGAGATCTCCGACGCGGCTTATCGCTACCAGCGCGAGATCGATCGCAACCTTCGCAGGATCGTTGGTGTCAATGCTTATCAAGACCCTAAACCCTATGAGATCCCAATCCTTCAGATGGACCCTCAGGGTTATCGCCGGCAGGTCAAGCGCCTCGAAACGCTGCGGGAAGAGCGCGACAATGGCGCCGTTGGGCAGGCTTTGGATAAATTGCGCCTCGCCTGCCAGGGAACTGAAAACACGATGCCGTATATCCTCCAGGCGGTGCGATCGTATGCTACTCTTAGCGAGATAATCGCGGTGATGAAAGGTGCATTTGGCACTTATGTAGAACCGACCTGGATCTAAAGGCTGAAAGGGTTGTAATTTATGGCGAATCTAATAAAGACTCAAGGTGTGATCGCAATTTTAACTGGGGGTGGAGATGTGCCGGGATTAAATCCTGCCATTCGAGCTGTCACCATTAGGGCTTTGCGGGAAGGCTACCAGGTGATCGGGTTACGGCGTGGTTGGGCCGGCGCCGTCGACATCATCCGTGACCCAAAGGCTGATAACAGCAATAATTTCCAGGTTCTTACCGAAGAGATCGTCAACAAAGCTGGCAGAACCGGAGGAACTTTTCTGCACACCTCGCGCACCCGGCCTAGCAATATGCCTAAAGCTAGTGTTCCAGACCGTTTGCAGGATAGCTATCCCGATGAGGTCAACGATTTGACAGCCGAGGTATTGAAAAACCTGGATTATTTGGGAGTGGATTACCTCATTCCTATCGGGGGTGATGATACCCTCAGCTATGCCGTACGGTTATACCAGGAAGGCATCAAGGTGATTGCCATTCCAAAGACGATGGACAACGATGTGCCTGGAACCGATTACTGTATCGGTTTTAGCACCTGTGTCACCAGAACCATCATGATGGCCAACAACCTGCGGACTTCAGCGGGTTCGCATGAGAGATTGTTGATTCTGGAAGTCTTCGGGCGCTATGCCGGCTTCACAGCCATGCTCCCGACCATGGCAGGCGCCGCCAATCGCTGCGTCATTCCAGAGTATCGCTTCGACATCGATCAGCTGGCTGATTTGTTGATCTACGACCGCAATAAAAACCCCAGCAAGTACGCCGTAGTGATCGTCTCAGAAGGGGCTATGTTTGAGGGTGGGGAAATGGTATTTCAAAGCTCCGAGGCGGACGCTTACGGGCATATGAAGTTGGGTGGCATTGGCGACCTTGTTTCGGCGAAATTGAAGGAGCTCTCCCCTAAGTATAATAACGCCAAACCGGTCAACACCATTAATCAAAAACTGGGCTACATGGTGCGCGGCGGCGATCCCGATGCCATCGATTCAATCGTTCCTATGGCCTACGGGAATTTAGCCCTGGATTTGGTCATCAAGAAACTCGATGGTCGCTTGGTCGTCTTGAAGAACGGGCGCTACGATAATGTTCCCATTGAGATCGTCACAAGCAAGAAAAAAGTCGTCGATGTAGATGTTTTCTATAACAAGGAGCGATTGCGACCTCATTATAAAAGCTTCGAAATGAAGCCCTTGTTGATCATGACCAGCGAGTAGAAGCAGGCCGAGCAAGGATCCCTCGATTGGTAGTTTCAGGTAATGCCATCCGCCTCTGGCAGCTTGGCGGGTAAGTGGCTGGGGAAGCCATTTACCCCAGAGCTGTTCAGGCTGGAGAGGCAAGTCATTTCCCGTTGACTGCCATTTGTCTGTTAAAATTAGACCTGGCTCCCCAATTTTTATTGAGTTTGATTGGCTCCACCATCGGCGAGGTGAATTGGCTTTGCTGGATGAAGCGCCCGCGCTGGCGGATCGCTGATTAAAGGATCTATATTCCCTAGAATTTGGGTACACCGAGGAGGCATTAATTATGCGTATAGGTGTTTTGACAGGTGGAGGCGACGTGCCCGGCCTCAACCCTTGTATTAAAGCCCTGGTTTACCGGGCAATTGACGAAGGTTATGAAGTCTTGGGCATCCGCCGGGGTTGGTGGGGTCTCTTGGGCTACAACCACGCCGATCCCAGCTCCCACGGGGAGTGCATCTTACCGTTAGACAAAAAGAACACTCGTACAATTGATCGTACTGGCGGGACTGTCTTGCATACCAGCCGGACTAATCCATCCAAAGTGAGCCCTAGAGAGGTCCCCGCCTTCTTGCTCGAAAGGGGTACCGTAGGTAACGATCAAGAATTGCGGGACTTTACCCCCCACGTCCTTGAGGTGCTCGACCAACTGGGAATCGACCTGCTGGTTCCCATCGGTGGAGATGATACCCTCAGTTACGGCGCTCGCTTGCATGAAGAAAACTTTCCGGTGGTTGCTATTCCGAAAACCATGGATAACGATGTCTTTGGCACCGATTATTGTATCGGTTTCTCAACTGCCATCAGCCGCAGCGTTGAGATCATTCACCAGCTGCGCACCTCCATTGGATCTCATGAAAGGCTTGGTATCGTTGAGCTTTTCGGACGCAACTCGGGCGAGACTTGTCTGATAGCCTCCCACCTGGCCGGGGTTGACCGCGCCATTATCTCCGAGGTGCCCTTCGACCCCGAGAAGCTGGCCAGTTTACTGGTCGAGGATCGCCTCGGTAACCCCAGTCATTACGCCATCGTGACGATTTCCGAAGGCGCTCGTTTTGTCGGCGGCAAGATAATCGAGTATGGTCAGGCCGATTCTTTCGGTCATAAGAAGCTTGGGGGTATCGGGGTGCTGACTGCCGATGCTCTCAAGGAGATCACCGGCCTCAGCACGATATACCAGCAGGTGGCTTATCTGATGCGCAGCGGCGCCCCTGATTCGCTCGATCTCATGGTAGCGACCAATTATGCCAATATGGCTATGGATTTGATCAACAAGCGCCAATTTGGATACATGGTTGCCTTGCAGGGCGGCAGATACACGCATGTACCCGCCAACACGGTCACCATAAGCCTCAAACGCGTAGATGTAGACGAGCTTTATGACGTCGAAAGCTACCGCCCGAAGCTGCGTTCGGTTGAAGGTAAACCCATGTTTCTATATTGAAATTTTTTAAGGCCAAGCCAGGCGCAGTCCTGCATACCCATCCCTCGCAGGACTGCGCTTTTCGACCTTTTCTCTCCTAGCCCGGGAATATAGATCAAGATAAGCCTGGCTTGTGACCCCGGATAGCCTGATAAATATAGTAGTTACGCAGTTCAGGGGAAAATCGGGGGTATTTGGGCGGGCAATGCCTGCCCAAACACCTCCATCCTCCCACTAACTGCGTAAGTCCTAAAATATTTATCTTCGTTCAGCTCACTATTAAGCGTTTTATATCCTATTAGAGGTGTTAATATGGTCGACCATCAGCCGGTTTGTTTATATTGTGAGCAAGATGCGGATCAGGTGCCGCTTATAAGGCTCTCCTACCAGGGAGCAGCCTATTGGATTTGCCCTCAACATCTGCCGGTCCTGATCCACAAACCAGCTCAGCTGGCCAGTAAACTGCCGGGAGCAGAGCAGTTTGACGTACCAGAGGGGCACGGGCACGATTGAACCTTGCTATCCCGGTCGCGACGCCAGGGTTTCCCAACTACGAACCAGCCGCTTTAGTGCCCACTCACTACTTTAAATGTAGAGAAAATTCCAGAGTCTCACAGATGCCGTCAATTTCTTGACAAAGAGGTTTTAGCGTGCTTCCCAGTTACGTGCTTTCTTTGCGTGAAGGGCTTGAAGCTGCCCTGATTATCGGTATCCTCATCGGTGCGGTGCGCAAGTTCAACCGTTCTGAACTAAAC
This sequence comes from Anaerolineales bacterium, assembly GCA_034430155.1. Lineage (GTDB taxonomy): Bacteria > Chloroflexota > Anaerolineae > Anaerolineales > UBA4823 > DAOUET01. The sequence goes on along the minus strand of DAOUET010000059.1, from coordinate 38,059 downwards.
GTCGTGGTTTGGGCTGGTTTGTCGAGCGCGACGGTTATCAGCCTTTTAGTGGCGATCATTTTGCAGAGCCTGGGCGCTTCCCTAGTTTGAGGCGCTTTTTCCAGGTCACCGGGGTTCTTTTGATCCTTTTCGCCGCCGGTCTGGTCGCTCTCAGCGTTCATGAATTCAACCAGTTGGGCTGGATTCCCGCGCTTATTGACCATGTATGGGACATCAACCTTATCTTGGATGAGAATTCCCTTTTCGGATCGTTGCTTAAAGCTTTGTTTGGTTATAACGCCAATCCCTCCCTTACCGAAGTGATCGCCTACCTTGGCTATTTTATAGCGATTGCGATTGGCCTGCGACGCCTTGCCACAAAACACCCCAAACCCTCCTCAGGCTGGAGGTAGTCAGCATACTCGCCCTGATCTGACATGCACCCATTAATACCTCTAACTTGACACCTCCCTGAAAGGCGCGAGAATGGAATCGGATATAGTGTGTCTGATAAACACTAAGAGGGTTCACCTTTTAATGTTTTGACCTTTGCCTGCATATAGCCATAACCAAGGAGAGACTATGCCCTCCAGAAACTCATTTCCGGGGTTACCCCTTCCCCCTCATTACGACCCCCAAAAAATCGCTCGAGTGTGGAAAGTGCCCTACCAGGAACGCGCCCAGGCCGCCAGCCGGTGGGCTCAGCAGCATGGCATCACACCTGCCGCCCAGGATGAATTCAAGATCGGGCTATTTGCCGTGGATGTGCAGAACACCTTCTGCCTGCCTGACTTCGAATTGTTTGTCGCCGGTCCCACCGGTATGGGCGCTGTCGATGATAACCGTCGCCTGGTTGAATTCATCTATCGCAATCTGGGGTTGATCACGGAAATCACCGCCACGATGGATACCCACCAGGCCATCCAGATCTTCCATGCCATCTTTCTGGTGGACGCCCGGGGAGAGCACCCTGATCCCTTGACCCTGATCACCCCTGATGATATCAGGCAGGGTCGTTGGAAATTCAACCCGGGCGTGGCGCCCAGCCTGGGCGTCACGCCCGAATACGGGCAGAGATATCTGGAGCATTACACCGGGCAGCTCGCCAGCCGCCATAAGTATGACCTGACCATCTGGCCGTACCATTCCATGTTTGGCGGCATCGGTCACGCCCTGGTCGCCTCGGTCGAGGAAGCTTTTTTCTTCCACACCATCGCCCGCCAAAGCCAGGTTGATTTCATTATTAAGGGACGTAATCCCCTCAGCGAACATTATTCTGCAGTCGGTCCGGAAGTGTTACAGGGTCCTGACGGCGAGCAGATCGATCACAAGAGCTATCGATTCATCCAGAAAGTGTTGGATTTGGATGCTATCGTGGTTGCCGGGCAGGCTAAAAGCCATTGCGTCGCCTGGACCCTCGAAGATTTGCTGGCGGACATTCAAACCCGCCATGAAAACCTGGCCGAGAAGATCTATTTATTAGAGGATTGCAGTTCACCGGTGGTGGTGCCGGGGGTGGTCGATTATTCCGAACAAGCTGACCAGGCTTACCGGCGTTTTGCCGAGGCCGGCATGCACCTGGTGTGCTCCACAGACCCCATCCAGAGCTGGCCGGGGATCGAGGCTGCGAACTTGGGGGGTTGACGCCCGCTGCAATGAGCTGGAGCACTTTACTTACACAGAAGATGTCGTAGGTTTGAGTCCTATTCCGCCCACAAAAATACGCCCCACATGCAGAGATCTGATCGTCAGGGTCACTTAAGTCTGGGCGAATGCTGTGTTTTCCGGCGTCGGAAAGCCTATTTTTTATGCAAAAATGCAATCCCGAACAAATTGAACAACAGATATTGATAGATATTTCCCTCTCAAGAAAACCATCTGGTAAAGGCGGATCACAAATTAGGGTTCCAAAACGCTTTGTACCATATATTATAAAATACAAACTCAGCGTGAAGTAATCAAAAAATATAGTCTGGTTGGATTGGTTGATTTTAATTCTTCTGACCTGCTTCGAAAACTCGTAAATTAGTGACTGTAACATACACGGTGGGTTTTGAAAATAGTGGGGCGAAATGGGCAAATTTGCGTTCAAGTTGGAATGCATAGTGGAGTGTCTCACCACGTTTTCGATCATTCTACTACCCAAAAATGGGGTATAAAAATTCACCTACCGCCAATGTTACAAACACGTAAATTAGTGGCAATTGTATCTTTGATATCACTGATGTATAATTAGAACAAATAATCCATTTGGTTAAAACAATTCATTATATTCACACCAATAATTATTCGAAAGATTAACTCGGGTTGGCCATATGAATAATAAGAACGTTTTCTACAATGAAGATTGTATCAAAGGGTGCAATAAGTATTTTGAAGATGATTCGATGGATTTAATCGTTACCGATCCGCCCTATGGCATCAACGGCGATCAATTACATAAGCACTACAACCGAAAAGAGGATTTCGTCATCGATGGATATGTCGAGATTCCCGTGGAAGAGTATTCAGAATTCAGCCATAAATGGATAAAGCAAGCCGAACGAATACTCAAACCTGGTGGTTGTATTTATATTGTCTCCGGCTATACCAATCTATTTTCCATCCTGAAAGCGTTGAGAGAAACACAATTGGAAGAGTTAAACCATATAATCTGGAAATTTAACTTCGGAGTATATACGAAAACGAAGTATGTCTCCTCGCATTATCACATTCTCTTCTACAAGAAACCCGGCAAGACGCATACTTTCAATACCTATGCGCGCTATGGCGCCTTAGAAAAATCCGTAAATGGGGGCAGGATGAATTACCAGGACCGGGAAGACGTGTGGATCATAAATCGTGAGTACAAGCCTGGAAAAGCGAAGAACAAGAACGAGCTGCCAACTGCTTTGTTGACCAAAATGATTTGCTACAGTAGCAATGAAGGAGACTTGGTTTGTGATCTTTTCCTAGGAGGTTTTTCTACGGCTAAAGTCGCGATCGGGTTAAACCGGTTCGCAACTGGTTTTGAAATAAGTCAAAGGGCTTATGATTATCAATCAAAAGAGATAGAAAAAGTAATACCCGGCAATTTACTTGATAAAGTGAAGAAGCCGGTGGGGCCAAATTTAGAAAACCAGGGAAAACCCTGGAATGAAGAAGAGAAATTGGAGGTGTATGAGCGGTACAAGACCCTCAGTAACAAATTCAAGACCAAAAGAAGGGTTATCGATGAACTTTCGAAAGAATTCGGTCGCGGGAGGTTCTCCCTAGATAAGGTCTTGAAAGAGATGAAAGAGGAGCCCAAACAATGGGAATTGGGGTTATAAAAGAAGCCCAATATATCAGGAATGTTTTAGAAACGTATCTTCCAAAATTGTGGGATGGAAAGCAAAGTATTTTGGAACTGAAGAAGGCTAATTTTAACTGGAGGCAAATGGAATGGGTCGGCTGGTATTTCGAGTATAAAGGACGAAAAACCTTGGTCGATCAGATTGGAGGAGGAGAAGGGCCTAAATACGGAAATACTACACTTGACTATCAAAAACATTTTGTTTGGGATTTCAAATCCCATATATTGAACTCTTCAAGTCACCTATGGGCGATTTTAAATGACTGTGAAGCAGTCAATAGTTGCATTGAAGAAAATGATGGTATAGGATTTATCATCTCCTTAGGTAGGGCAATATATAACGATGAGAATGGATCTTTCTACAAGTGGCACGAGGAATTAAAAGGAGGAAAATCGGATTATGTGAAAAAACGTATTGCCCGCGGTGCACTATCCAGAAAGAGGAAAACAGCGTTTGAATTACACGAATATTTGATGATATTCTTGCAGAACAAAGAACAGATAGATCGTGCCATCAACGAGAAGTGGTTATCAGGTGACGCACAAATTGGGTGGAGAAATGCTGATGGTAGTCCTAGACGAGCAAAATATAGAATTAAAGTGAATTCAATTAGTGATTGGGCTCGCGTTTAGTATTTATATTACATATGAGCTTTCTTACAGGCTAAAGTCGGCAGAGTTATGAAATAACTTAGTACCCGGGATTAGGTTATTGCCCCTCCCAACGGACTCCCTACCCCCTAAGGGAGTTCGGCTTTTTTTTATAAGACATCTTGTATGGGGTGTATATAAATTATTTTCCCGTAACATCAGATAAATTTACACTGTATCCAATAATAGATGGGGCAGTTTTACAATGATCGGGAGACCTGAATGGACCTTTAGGTATTCCGATTACCCAAATTATAATATTATCGACTTTTATTGAGGTGAACTAAATTCATTTTCGAGGCCATTTCTTGCTGAGAAGTAGCGGCTATGATAAAATCTAAAGAACACACAACTTCTTGGAGTGTTGTTTTACCGTAGACAACACAAATATATTTTAAGGGAGGTTGTGAATACTCCAGGGCGCGTAGCTCAGCTGGTTAGAGTGCACGGTTCACATCCGTGAGGTCGTGGGTTCGAGTCCCTCCGCGCCCATTTTCTTGACCAAATCTTTCGTACAGAGATATCTTTATCTAATTTTTTTGTTTAAGTGGGGAATTTATGGAAGATAACGACATAGTGAGATTCTTTAGTAGACATATGGTACCCTGTACTGCGCCCCATTTTTTGGACACAAAAATGGCGGTTATAACTGAACAACCTCAGTTGCTACTACTGCGGCGACGGCGGACTGCTCTACAGACCACTGGCTCTCGAATTCCATGTGTTTTAAAATCGATACAAGGAGATATCCGCTATAAGCATATCGGAGAAGGCCGTTATGATGAGATCGAGGCCGCTATCCAGACGCTTTTAGCCGAACCATATCCATGATGGCATTTTGTAGAAAGATTTCATCCTTTCCTGGAGGTTGATTAAATGCGGAAAATATCGCTTGTAAAAGGTGGGTTATGGGGGGCTTTCACCGCACTGACGGTGATTGCTTTGACATATCTTGGGGAACGCTTGGTTGCTTTGCCATTCGTGCCATTTGACATCTTCGATTGGATGACGCGGGCACTCCCAGGAGGCGTGATCACCTTTGGGATTGATGCGATCGTGACCCTCATCATACGCCTGGACATTGGCCCTACATCAGCCGTGGCTAAGATGGTAGAGCAGACTATCGCTATCGTACAACTTGTGGCAGGTGGGGCCGTTTTCGGGATCACCCTGGCAGCTCTAGGCAGGCGCAAGCCAGAACGGTTAAGATTACTTGGCGCTATAGGAGGTCTGATCCTTTTAATCATTACGGTCTTCTTTGAAGCCCAATTGGGTTTTCCGGCGGCGGGAGCGGTAATTAGTATTTTGTGGCTGGCGCTCGTTTTCTTGGGATGGGGAGTGGTTTTAGGACGTATCATCCAAAGCGCTACGCCGGAGCCGGTTGAGGTACCCGAATCCGGTTTATCGCGGCAGCAGTTCCTTTATCTGGTAGGGGTGGGGTCGTTCACCGTGCTGGTGAGCGCATTAGGAGTCAGCTTATTACCGCAAGCACGTAGTTCTGGAGAAAACGGCAAACAGACTGAAACCAGCAAAATGGCTGGGGCTGGCGAGAGCTCAGGCCCGGCTGCTTCACCGCCTCAAGATGTGTTAGATGCTCGTTTTGAACCCGTACCGGGCACCAGGCCGGAGCTGACTTCCAATAAAGATTTTTATCGTATCGATATCAATACACGCCCGCCGGAACTTGACTCCGAAACCTGGCGGTTGGAATTTGGGGGTCTGGTGTATAAACCACTTTCCCTGTCAATCGATGAGTTGCGCTCATTACCATCTGTTAGCCAGGTGATCACGCTCTCGTGTATTTCCAACCAGATTGGTGGCGACCTGATCAGCACTGGCTTGTGGACCGGCGTGCGCTTGAAAGACATCCTGGAAGAAGCTGGCCTCAAGCCGGGAGTCGAGGAGATCGCCATCGAAGCCGCCGATGGTTTCTATGAAAGCGTCCCCCTGGAAGAGGCTATGGACGAGCGCACCTTGCTGGTCTACGAGATGAACGGAGAACCTCTGGCCGTCGCGCATGGTTTCCCGCTGCGCATTTATATCCCCAACCATTATGGTATGAAACAACCCAAGTGGATCACCCGCATAGAGGCCATCGATCACCAGGGAGCTGGTTACTGGGTGGACCGCGGCTGGAGCAAACAGGCCGTTCCGAAAACCACTTCTGTGATCGATGCTGTGGCAGTGGATGCCAAAGACCCGCAGACCGGCATCGTTCCGGTCGGGGGTATTGCCTGGGCTGGAGCGCGCGGCATCAGCAAAGTTGAGGTACAGGTGGATGAAGGATCCTGGGAAGAGGCCGAGTTGCGAGACCCTCCCCTTAGCCCTTTGACCTGGGTGCAATGGCGATATTCTTGGCAGTCTGATTCGGGACGACACACCTTCAGGGTACGGGCTTACGACGACAGCGGTGCATTGCAGGAAACCCAAAAGGCAACGCCCCACCCAAACGGCGCGACCGGCATCCATTCAGTGGTAGCCAACATCCGCGAGTGATCCCGAGCAGAGGGTTGAACGAGGGAGACCTGTGGGCGCGAAAGCTTACCCGGTAACTCCGTGTTATAATCGCCCCCATGATGGATGAGAAGTCGACCTCCCCAGCCGCGCAGGAATCCTCCTCTGATGAGGCCAAGGACACGATCACATTCAAACGTACCCACCTTTACGCGGTGCTGCTACCTTTGGCATTTGTTTTGGGCCTGAGTGTAGGCTACCTGATGTGGGGGCGTGGTTACGAAGCTGAGGCCGTCCGCCAGGCTGCGGCAGCGCCGGTAAACGTGGAAGCTTCCAGCGGAACGCCAGCTTCTCAATCCTCCGACCAGAGCCAAACTGCAACGCAAAAAGTCACGCGCTATGATGTGTCGGTGGATGACGATCCCAGTATTGGGCCTGCCGATGCTGCCATCACCATCGTTGAATTCAGCGATTTTGAGTGCCCTTACTGCCGTAAATGGCATGATGAAGTCTATCCGCACCTGATGGAGGCCTTTGCTGGACAGGTGCGCCTAGTATATCGCGACTTCCCGCTCAGCAGCATACACAACAACGCAGCTGCAGCAGCTCAATCTGCTGATTGTGCCAATGAGCAGGGCGCCTATTGGGAATATCAGGACAAATTATTCAGCATGGAACGCGGTTTGAGTAGTGAGGCTTACCAGGGATATGCACAAGATTTAGGGCTGGATACGAGCAAGTTTAATGAATGCCTGCAAGATGAGAAATACAAAGATGAAGTAGACGCCGATTTTGAGTTCGCGGCCAGATTGGGGGTGCGATCGACGCCGACTTTCTTCATAAATGGCATTGCTCTGGTAGGTGCCCAGCCCTTTGAGGTTTTCCAGCAGGTGATTGAGAAGGAGTTGGCCGGCGAGCTCAATTGACACTGTAAAGTTGATTTGCACGGTATTGGATAACCAAACCCCGCTGGTGGCACCCCGTTGGTGCTGACAAGCTGGGGTTTTCGGTTTTCTGGGGGAGTGGGGGTGTGCCTGGTATGAAAACAAGTATAATGAGAGCGTTTTGCGGTCATTATTCGGAGGAGGACTTTCAATCTTCAATCCTAACTCACGTTTACCTTCTATGAATCAACCCCTTGATTTTCAATCGATCATCTTAACCATACAACATTTTTGGGCTGACCAGGGCTGTTTGATATGGCAGCCTTACTACCTGCAGGTTGGCGCGGGGACGATGAATCCGGCGACATCTTTGCGGGTTCTCGGCCCAGAACCATGGAAGGTGGCTTACGTCGAACCATCCATCCGACCTGACGATGGACGATATGGCGAAAACCCGAACCGCATGCAGTTGCATTACCAGTTTCAGGTCATTCTGAAGCCCGATCCGGGCAACCCCCAGGAAATCTATCTACGTTCTCTAGAGTCGCTAGGTATCGATGCTCATAAACACGATATCCGCTTTGTCGAAGATAATTGGGAACAACCCGCCTTAGGGTCATGGGGTTTAGGTTGGGAAGTCTGGCTGGATGGTCAAGAGATCACCCAGTTTACTTATTTTCAACAGGCGGGCGGTTTTGTTTTAGACCCGGTTTCAGTAGAGATCACCTACGGTCTGGACCGCATAGCTATCGCCTTGCAGCGGGTGGGTGGTTTCACTGAGATACGCTGGAACGAAGTTGCAACCAGCGGCGAGCTTAACTTGCAGGGCGAACAAGAACATAGCAAGTATTACTTCGAGGTCGCCGATGTTGAGCGCATGCGCAAGATGTTCGATCTCTTCGAAGTTGAGGGGGAAGCTGCTTTGAAGCAAAACCTAGTGTTGCCAGCATACGATTACCTGCTTAAGTGCTCACATACTTTCAATATTCTGGACACACGCGGCGCGATCGGCGTCACCGAGCGCCAGGCTTTCTTTGGCCGGATGCGCGATCTTTCCCGCCGCGTGGCTGAGGCGTATCTGGAACAGCGCCAGCATCTGGAATATCCTTTATTGAGCGAATCCCCGGTAGGCGCCATTGCAGGAGAACAAGGCCAGCCGAATTCGGGCCAAGCGCTGGCCGTCTCTGAGGAACCTATGGCTGCCTCTACCGCTCCTTTCTTGCTTGAGATCGGCACCGAAGAATTACCTGCCGGCGATTTGGAGAATGCAATGGCACAGCTGCAGCAAGGTTTCCCAGCCCTCTTAAGTGACCTGCGCCTGGAGTATGGTAAGGTTGATGTCATGGGCACGCCGCGCCGTCTGGTTGTTTTTGTCGATGACCTGGCAGCGCGCCAGGGGGACCTCGAACAGGTGGTCAAGGGCCCTCCTGCCCAGCGGGCTTACGATTCGCATGGTCAGCCTACCAAAGCTGCTGAAGGTTTCGCCCGAAGCAAGGGCGTGACCGTCAGCGATCTAGAAATACGTGAGATGGACGGCGGGCATTATGCCATCGCAGTGGTGCATGAAAAGGGAAGGGCTACACCCGAGGTACTGTCTGAAAGGCTGCCCGGGTTAATTGCAACACTGCGTTTCGATAAATCCATGCGTTGGAACAGCAGCAACGTGGCTTTTTCCCGGCCGATTCGCTGGTTGCTGGCTCTTTACGGCGAACAGGTGGTGCCTTTTGGATACGCAGGTCTAGAATCCGCTAACATCACCCGGGGATTGCGCTTTCTAGAGCCACCGGAGTTCACAGTCAGCCATCCCGGCGAATATTTCCCTACCCTGAGGGAGCAAGGCGTTCAGTTGGAGCTGGCAGAACGCCAGAAAATTATACAGGCTCAAATCGAGGCTTTAGCCACGGCTGTGGGTGGCGAAATAGCCGAAGACACGGCCCTTCTGGCAGAAGTCAGCAATCTGGTAGAAGCACCTATCGGGTTGCGTGGCTCTTTCGAGGCCTTACATCTGGAATTGCCCAAGGAAGTGCTGATTTCGGTGATGAAGAAACACCAACGCTATTTCCCGGTAGAACGTGATGGAAAATTATTGCCTTATTTCATCGCGGTTGCGAATAAATCCGACCTGGCGATGCAATTACCCGTAGGGGCCTCCCAAGCAGAGGGCCTGGACCTGGTGATCGAAGGAAACGAACATGTCCTTCGTGCCCGCTTTGCCGACGCGGCTTTTTTCGTGGACGAGGATCTAAAAAGACCACTCGAAGAATACCTTCCCAAGCTGGATAGCCTTACCTTCCGAGAGGATCTGGGCTCAATGTTGGATAAAACCCACCGAATCCGGGATTTGGTGGAGGATCTGGCCCATCAACTGAGATTGGATGCCCAAGAGGCAGCCCTGGCCAAGCGAGCAGCCGAGCTCTGTAAAGCTGATCTGGTCACCAAGATGGTGATTGAGATGACCTCACTGCAAGGGGTCATGGGCCGTCATTACGCCATCCAATCTGGCGAGCCAGCCGAAGTGGGGACGGCTATTTTCGAGCATTACCTGCCACGCTACACCGGCGACATGGTCCCGGGGACTCGCCTGGGTCTGGTAGTTGGTATGGCCGACCGTATGGATACCCTGGCTGGATTATTTGCGGTTGGTTTAGCTCCCACTGGAGCTAAGGATCCCTTTGCTTTACGGCGAGCTGCCTTGGGATTGGTGGGCAACCTGATCGCCTGGGATATCAGTTTCAACTTGAGAACGGCGTTGGCTGCGGCGGCTGCAAGGTTACCCGTTGAGATGAGTTCCGAGAACCTGGAGGATTGTCTGACTTTCATCATTGCACGCCTGCGCAATGCTATGCTGGAGGAAGGCCATCGCTATGACGTGGTGGAGGCGGTATTAGCAGATCAAGGCTCCAATCCGGCCAGTGCCGCCCGGGCGGTGAAGGCGTTGGGGAAATGGGTAAAACGCCCTGATTGGAACGCCATCCTGCCTGCTTATGCACGCTGCGTGCGCATCACTCGCGACCAGCGTGAAGGCTTCAGCCTTGATGAGAGTGCATTTGTACAACCTGAAGAGCGGGAGCTATATGCGGCGCTGGCGCAGGCTGAATCAACCGCACGGTCGCCTGGTTCTGTTGATGACTTTTTCGAGGCCTTCCTGCCCATGATTCCCGTGATCAATCGCTTTTTTGATGAGGTGCTGGTGATGACCGAAGAAAAGCGCTTGCGAGAGAACCGCCTGGGATTGCTACAGCGCATCGCGGCGCTCAACCAGGGTGTGGCAGACCTATCGAAGCTGGAAGGGTTTTAATCGGGAGGTGAGATGGCACAGCTTGCCACGACGATCACTGCCGTAACCGTATATCCAGACTGGGCGCGGGTGAACCGGCGCGGGGCAGTCACCCTGGAAGAAGGCACCCACAAGCTGGAAATTTAGGAATTGCCTTTAAATATCAACGCCGCCTCGATAAGGGCAGCTGCAAGCGGCTCTGCCTGGGCGCGTTTGCTGGGTGTGCAGGTTATGAAATCGAGCTGGAGAACCTTGTCCCCAGCGATGTGAAGGTCACTCTGAAGGATCAAATGCCAATCCCCAATTATGAGGACCTCAAGGTTACCCTCGAATCGGAAGAACCAAAACCAATAAAACAAGAAGAATTAAATATAGTAGTTATGCAGTTCAGGGGAAAATCGGGGGTGTTTGGATTGCCCCAATAGAGGTAATAAGCTCACTGCGCCAGTTTAGTGCTTGGCAAAGCTTGCCATATAATCCTTGATGGCAGGCACAGCTGTCAGCCGTTCGTAGAAGAAGTTATTGACGATGGCGATCACTTCTGCACGGGCGGCTTCGGCTTCGGGAGTCAGTTCCTGGTCGGTCTGCTGGCGGGTCAGGCTATCGCGCAGGCGCAGCAAACGCCGCACCACTTCGGTCTCCTGTTCGCCTTCGAGCGCCTGGACGACAGATAAGATCAGATTGTCCGCTTGAGCGATTACATTTTCTATAGTGATGCTCGATTCGGGATTGCAGCTATCATCGATCGTGCGTATCAAAGACCAGACCTGGTAGAGCATGGTGGTGGGTTCGTCAAACAGTTCCCGCAAGAAAGCGGCTTCCTGGTAGCGCCCGGTCAGGCGAAAAACGTTGTACATACGTTTGGCGGCTTTCCCGTAATTGACATCCTTTGTCAGGTATTTATTAACTTCTTTCTCTAACTGCTCGACGTAATTGTCCAATGCGTCAGCTGAAACATGGCGGGCGAGCTTGGAAAATATTGGCACGGATTCGGCCTGCAAGTAAACTTCCTGAAAATAAGGATCAAGGTAGCCATCAAGCGGGGTGATACTACCATCGGGCGCTTCCCAGGTAACGTCAAGCATATTGCTGGCATTGGCTAGTTGTCCCCGCAATGGGTCTGCAATCACCCAATCGAGCTTGCACCAGCCCGGGTCAGAGGCGACTTGATCCCACCGCAAGGTGGTGGGGGTACCGTCGGGTTTGGAAACTTGAATCTGACCGGCTCGGATCTCCCCGGGTTTCCATGAGATAGGTGAGCCCGCATTGTAGAGGTGTTCTTCAATGACGACGTCATAAGGGAAGCTGCCGAATTTGACCTCGATGAGCTGGTAAGTTGATCCTTTCTCAGTGCTCAGAGCTTTATCCTGCATAAGCTCCGCCAGGATACGGCAGGCCTGTTCTCGGGTTTCAGCGTGGATATTGACGCGCTCAAAATAATCGGCATCACCCGGGTAGCTCTGAATCTTTGACTGAGCTGCTGAACCTGATAAGGCCAAGGCGGTTTCCACCAAGCCCGGTTGATCTTGAAACTCAACCAGACTTCCGACCTGGCGGAAGTGGGCGAGATCTTTGGGGCTGAAATCAAGCATGGTCACCCGGTGCCCAAAGACGCCGCTTTTGACATCCACCACCACATCATCATGTTCTGTGTGCGAGGCAGCCATCGCAACTAACCATTGAAGGGCCTCTTCTTCATCGATTTCGACGCCCAGCCGGCGGGCCGATGCGAGGATGGCTTCCAGATCTTCAGATGAACTCTCTTGCCGGGGATTGGTCATGAGGATGTGCTCCTTTTATTCGTTGGTGTCTCTTGTTTTTCTAACTTCTGCAAGCAATTTGATAAAGATCTCTGCCTGGTCAAGAGCATCGCGTAAGGCGTGATGGGTGAGCTGTCGGTCACCAAGATAGCGGGAGATGACCTCGCGCATGCCTGTTTCTTTCCACAACGAGCCGGTCAGACCCATGTAAAAGGCTTTTAAGTCCAGGGCAGCGTAACCGAACGGGTTTCTTTTCAAGTAACGGTGGAAATAATCATTGACGAACATCCAATCAAAGGGGGCGTTAAAAGCCACAAAAACAGGGTTTTGTCCCTCAGGTACTTCTGCTTTGAGCCAATTTTCAAAGCTGGTCATGGCTTCTTTGGGTGGTAAACCGCGTTCAGCCAGGCGCTTGAGCGACAAACGGTGGATCGCATATGATTCGCGCGTCATCTTATTGTTGACAGGCTTAAGCTCCACGTAGAAGGTATGCGGGTTGTTCCCGATGGTACAGGCCCCGATGGTAAGCAATGAGTACTCGCTGGGGTTAGGGCCAGCAGTTTCAACATCGACAGAAATGTAGGTTTCGAAAATTAGACTGTCCATAGCTTTCATACTTTACAACATCTCGGTTAAAAAGGCAACCACCAAAAAGTAAGGTATTATCCATCAGCGAAATTCAGACCTGCAAAAGGTTAAGCGAAAATGCCATCCAATAAACGAAAGAACGACATTAGGTAGCCTCTTGAAACCCTGTACGCCTTGCGATTAATGCCGTAGATAGTCCAAGTAGAAAGCCTTCCCAGGAATGTATTCCTGGGAAGGCTTTTTTTGACGATTTTATAAGGCAGAGCCCTCCTGGTACTCATAGCCCATTGTTCTGGAGGGGACCGAGATTATGATCTGACCAAAGCGCAGGCCTTCGAATAACCATAGTAGTAGTTACACAGTTCAGGGAAAAATCGGGGGTGTTTGGGCGGGCGTTGCCCGCCCAAACACCCCCGTCCTCCCATCAACTGCGTAAGTCCTACATAGATTAAATATTACTTGCATAATTGTCTACCTTAGCATGTAATAAATAATTTATAATATGGTATAACTGCAATAAAGATTGTACAACATCGGTGCCAACAATGAACTTTCTTAACAGCAATTCGTTTTTTTACAAAACTGTTCCCCCCCATCTGAGATTAATCCTCAGAATATGGATTGTAATTATCATAGCCTTAGTCGTGGCTGGAGGGCTTCCCGCCCAGACATCCAGCGCCAGGGCAGTTGAACTTCCGACAAACGCGGCCTTATACCCGCTTGTAGAAGAAAACCATTTACACGAGAGTGATGAGGTACCCAATTTATACGACTTTGTTCGAGATCTTAAAAATGGAAACGCACAGACCCTGGTCGGCGTTTACGTTCCGGGAGTCATGGCTTTTCCGGTAGCGCAACAGCCCTCAAACCAGCCAGGTTTTGTCCTTGACAAACCCGGATATGTCACCCAGTTTGGCCTAGCAAGCCAATATGGCACTATTGGTTTATTAGCCCACAATAATCTGGCGGGTGGGTCGTTCTTTCTGTTGACGCAATCGCAAGAAGTGATCCTGGTTTATGGGGATAGCAGCCTGAAATATTATCTACTCACCGATATCAAATACTTCCAAGCTCTTAGCCCAAACAGCCCTTATTCAAATTTCATCGAGATCAACAACCCAAATTCCAAGCTATCCGTCGAGCAGCTCTTTGGGCAAATCTACGGCCCTGGGGAACGCCTGGTTCTTCAAACCTGTATAGAAGCCAATGGGCAAGCATCTTGGGGGCGGCTTTTTGTGATAGGTAGTCTGATTGATAAAAGCCTACACCGCTCGTTCCAATATAAGATCGAAAAAAGCTGGTATAAATAAACTCCCCTATCAAGTGATAGGGGAGTTTGGATTCCACAACAAGGTGTACTTCAACTAAATATTATTGCGTGTAGTGGATTAACCACGGACTGATTACCGGCCTGGCGACAATGATCAACCGGTGAGTGTTGGTGATATAAGGCCAGCAGGTGATCAGCGTGAGGCGCTCATCCTGCGAAGGTAGTATCCATTCAGCATTGTCTATTCGCACATTGATCTGTTCGTACTTCTCGGAAAAGATCATTTTGTTGGTAATCACATAATGGTATTGGTCCTTGGTCCCAAAGACAATGATCTCATCCCCGACCTCTAAATCCACCAGGTGTCCAAAGACTTCGCCATAAACATTGTGGTGCCCGTTCAAAACTGTATTGCCGGGGACTCCCAGAGGCGCCGAGTCTTTTTGCCAGCCAGCGGCAAATTGGTCGGGCACCATCCATTGCAGGTAATCTTTACCCCCAATTTTTTCAAAGTAGGTTTCCGCGGGGACGATGGGAGCATCCAGGTCGATTGCTGGAATGACCAGCCGAAGGGGGATTTCGGGTTCTATAACAACCGGCAAGGTGGAGGCGTTCTCTGTCTGGTTCGATTTTGCCAGTAGGGTTTCATCCATAGGCTGGATCTGCTTAGCTGTCACAGGTATTGATAGCGGCTCTTGCTGATCTTCCCCAGCGAGCCGCAATGTATCAACCGGCTGGGAAATGAGTAAAGATATTTTCGAAAAAGTCGGTACCGTAAAGGTTACCTGTTCGCGGAGGCTGAAAAATAGGTTAAAAAGCAGGGGCTTTAAACCGGAAATCATGCCGGAAGTGCTGGTATATACCAGCAATAATCCCAGGGCAATAATCCAATGGCTCAACCTCAAACGTAGCATTGATCGACTTCTCATACCGGTGGAAATCCTGATGATTGTTGGAATAGTGATTGAGAGGGTGCACCCAAGTTGGAAAGTGGATGCACCCTTAATTTCATCGTTCTGTAGGCAATTTACTTTTTGTTCAGACGGCTGCTAATACCGTGAAACACAAGCGCCAGGCCGAGTAATCCAATCCCAAGGTTGGTCAAAAGTTGTGAGGTGAGATCCGATTGATTCCCGTGCCCTGCGATGGCGAAGTCAGCGCCTGTGACCGGGATAAGGAGAGATGGTTGAGTCGAACTGGTTGGAGGGGTCGGCGGGGGCAAGGTGGCGGGAGGTGCGGACTGCTTGGTCGGTGTGGCCGACGGCTCAGGTTTACTGGGTGGTGTTGTCGGTTCCGGTGTGGAGGGTGGCTCGGTTGTTGGGGACTGGGTTGGCGTAGGCGTATCGATAACCGGATTTGGCACGATCGTTTTCGTCGCCGTCGGAGGGACCGTTGTAGTCGTCTCTGTGGCTGTGGGTGGAACGCTCGTCTCCGTGGCTGTGGGTGGGACGCCCGTCTCTGTGGCCGTGGAAGTGGGAATTGGAGTATTGGTGGCGGTAGCTGTGGCAGTTGATGTGCTGGTTGAGGTACCTGTAGGCGTCATCGTGGACGTTGAAGTATTGGTAGCCGTTGGCGTTGCAGTAGGCGCTCCTTCGACCCGGTAATTATCGCCTTCAGCGCCTTCTGCAGTGACTTTGTATTCTCCCCAATCATCCGGTTGAATCGTGTAAGCGTTGAAACAGAATTCCCCATTTGAATCAGCCGTCACTGTTCCTGAGGCCACCGTCTGTCCGGGATCGCCACTTGCGCCACCAGGTCTACCTTTGATATTCCAGGAGACCGATTGACCTGGAACAAAACCAGCACCATTGAGATATACATGGTCGCCAACATCATAGTGGTTTTCATTTTGCGGATTTCCACAGGTTTCCCTGGTGGTCCAGACCGCTCCAGATGCAGCTCTGGCGGGGGTATTGAGCGCGGAGAGGATCAAACCAACCATTATGAAGGCGATCCCTAGTATATAGCCTATACCGGCCATTCTTTTGAGTACTATACCGATTTTTGCTGCCATGGAAGCTCCTTTTGTTGATTGCGATGGATCGGGTAAGATGATATTGGGTCAACAATGACCTTTGATAATAAAAACCGGCCGCCTGGGCCGGTTTCGCTACTAGCTCCCTGATGACTCGCTCATCTATATATGAGCAAAGCAACCAATGATCGTCATCAGATCATCGCTCCCAATTTCTTATCCGTCTACTGGATGTGCCGGTTAAATTCCGAGATAATTCTCCTTGGTTAATACCAATTATAACCGACTTAATTTGTACTTAATATAGTTTATTTCAGCTATAAGAACGAACAGTCTCCAGTTTTGTTACAGATTTCTAGATTAAAACATCATGCTTTTACTCATTTTTATTTCATCGGTCCCGGTTCCATTGAAGAAGAATACTTGGCAAAGAAGAGGCCTAAGAGGTTTAACTATTATCCCCATGACTTCTTAGGTAAAGTGCCTCATCTTCAGAATTGATAGGAACTTGTGGTAGACTGCATTCAATATCCTTGGGCTTTACCGATGGAGGAATTTTCTCATGAGGCCCTTTCGTAAGAACGTTGCGATAGCTATCGATGGAGGTGGGATCAGGGGAATTATCGCCACTCGGGCGCTGGCGATGCTAGAGGAATACCTGGGGGAAACGGTTTATGAAATTTTCCGGTTGGCAGCAGGGACATCGACGGGCTCTATCATCTCAGCCGGGGTTGCAACTGGCTTATCCGCCAAGGAGATGACCCAGCTATATATTGATTTGGGCGGAATTATTTTTAGAAAGACCTGGCGGTACCGGCTTTGGCCGCTCAGCCGTTATCGTTATGCCAGTCAACCGCTAAAATCAGGCTTGCGACAATACCTTGGTGACCTGGTGATGGGAGATTTTTGGGCGGGCGATCCTCAAACCGACCTGGTCATCACGACCTTTGACTTGAAATCCAACCGCACCCGCTTCGTAAAACCCTGGAAGGAAGAATACAAATATTGGCCTGTAGTACAAGCTGTGATGGCTTCCAGCTCTGTACCCACTTATTTTCCCGTCGTGGCAGGCCGATATGTCGATGGCGGTGTGGGTTCTTATGCCAATCCCTGCTACCTGGCAGCTTACGAGCTCCTTTTTTGTCTTGGCTGGGATCTGGCTGATACTACCCTGATCAGTTTAGGAACGGGTCGCAGCCCCTACAAATTCGAGAGCGGACAGGCAGATGGCTATTATGCCTGGCAGTGGATTGGTCCGGTGATGGATGCATTTCTCCAATCCGCGGATGACCAGCAGGTTCACCTGGTGAAGACTCTTTTCAAAGAGCTTGACTTCCGTCGCTTTCAAGTGGACTTAAACAAGCCAATAGAGATGGATGACGCCAGCAAAATACCGCGTTTGGTCGTCTATGGGGAAGAACTCGGTCGAAAGATGCTAAACGACATGACCGACCCGGTTCAGGCACTCAAGCCTTCCCTACCACCGCCCGATCTGGTTCGATAAATAAGCCAGCCAGGGATATCGATGAGCAGATCAACCTTCAAACCTTTGGCATACAGCGCGCTAATACTGTGGCTTATTCTTATGGTAGCCTGCAATTTCCCGCTTCTAGCCTCTAAAACGCAGCTCCCCAAGGGCGAAGGCGGTCACATTGGAGGAGCTACGCAATTTATGACCGCTTCACCGACCCTGCTTCCTTCCCCCAGCCCCACTTCAGATTTCAATCCAATGCTTTTTAAAGGGCTCCACACCGCTACCCCCGGGACTCCCCTGCCGGCTCCAAACCCGACCCTCGAAGGGGAAGGAAATGCACCGGTCTCCTTGTACTTTGCTCAATCCGGAGATACGCTATTCTCAGTAGCCCGGCGTTTTGGGGTCGCTCCAGACCAAATCAGCTCTCCAGAGGCAATACCTGCTGAGAGCCTCATGGAACCTGGTCAAGCACTTTCGATTCCCGATCAATTGGGATACACTCCTTACCCCAGCGCCCTATTGCCAGACAGCGATGTGATCAATTCGCCTTCGGCGATCGATTTCGATATCCGCTCTTTTATCGACCAGGCTGGTGGGTTTCTCAGCACCTATGGCGAGACGGTGGATGAAGACTACCTCACCGCCGCCGAGATCATCCAAAGAGTGGCTACGGATACTTCGATAAACCCCAGGCTCCTTCTCGCTTTTCTTGAATACCGCTCACATTGGTTGTTCGCCCAACCAACAGACCCGCAGGATCTGGAATACCCGATAGGATTCTACCTTCCCGATCACAAAGGTCTCTATGAAGAAGTCTTGCTTTCCGCCAAGCAATTAGGGATAGGTTATTATGGCTGGCGAATTGGAACGATTACGATTTTAACCTTTCCGGATGGGCGGGTGGCTCGTCTGAGTCCAGGATTGAACGCCGGATCGGTTGCCCTGCAATACCTTTTCTCAAAATTCTACAAAACGCCCCTTTGGCTAGAGGCTTTATATGGATCTGATGGCTTTCTAGAACTGTATGAGCGCATGGTCGCAGATCCTTGGGAGAGAGCTGCCACGGTTGAATCTCTGCTTACGCCGGGGCTTAACCAGCCGGAATTGGAGCTACCTTTTCCCAGCGGCGAACGCTGGAGTTTTACCGGAGGACCCCACAAAGCCTGGGATAGTGGCAGTCCACCCGGAGCTCTTGATTTCTCACCGGTAAGCGGTGATCCTCCATGTTCTGATACAAAGGCATGGGTGACTGCTTCTGCATCTGGAATGGTAACCCGATCGGAACGCAATATTGTTGCGCTGGATCTTGACGGCGATGGACTCGAGCAGACCGGCTGGGTGTTGATTTATTTTCACATCGCCGATAAGGAGCGGGTGACACCAGGCACTTACATCAACAAGGATGATCCTATCGGGCATCCTTCCTGCCAGGGGGGCAACGCTACCGGCACAAATGTGCATATCGCCCGCAAATATCATGGCGAATGGATCGCAGCTGACGGCCCACTGCCCTTTGTCCTGAGCGGTTGGAAGGTAAGCGCAGGAGCTAGATCTTATGAAGGCACCCTGGTCAAGGGCGGTCAAAGTGTCGAAGCTAATCCAGGGGGTTCCAGTTCGTCAATCATTGTGCGAGAGAACCCTTAGAGGTCCCCCTGAGAATCAAGAGACCCTCCCATTGAACGCGTGTAGGGGAGGGTCCGTCTATAAACGAATTTTTGAATTTTAGGCAGTCTGCTTGGCAAGCACCGGTCTGAATTTATACCCGTAGACAATTAAACCGCGCTCGTCCCCGTCTGATTTCAGGCGGCGGGTGACCATCTCCACCGGAGTACCTATATCGACCTTTTGTCCACCCAGGTCTGTCATCTGGGCTGTTACCAAAGGGCCTTCCTCAAGTTTGATTAATGCCACGGTGTAAGGAGCGTTATCTTCAAAGCCAGCGGGAGCATCATATACGGTTGTATAAGAATAAACCTCGCCACGCCCACTGAAATTGTAAAGCGTTTTAGCTTCCTGACCACATTCCGGACAAACATCCCGGGGTGGGAACAGCTTAGCCTGGCAATGCGGACACACCTCACCGACCAATTTGTATCGTTGATTTCTTAGACGCCAATGTCGGGGTATTTCCATGAAGACATTCTCCTTAAACGAAAAAATTCTTACTTACAACTATTACTTTACCTGATCAAATACTACCTTGCGACTATATTAGCGCACGAGAACTATCAGAAGCTATCAAATTGGGTTAATTGAGGGTTTCTAGCACATGGGAGGCGGCGGTGGAGGCCGGACCTCCCAGACATTGCACGAGAGCGTAGCGCGCATGAGGTACCTGGTTTTGCCCGGCCTGACCTCGCAGCTGTAAAGCGGCTTCGACCACCTGGTAAATGCCTGTGGCACCACCGGGATTGCCACGCGCTTTCAATCCGCCATAAGTTGCGACAGGCAAGGAACCTTGCAAGCTGATCTGCTCTTTTTGAGCCATTTTCCATCCCTGACCATATTGAGCGAATCCAGCCGCTTCTAAGGTGAGAACGGCATAAATCGAATAGGAGTCAAACAGTTCAAACAGATCTACATCTGTTGGCAAGATGCCAGCCTGGCGGCAGGCGCGTTCGACCGAAAGACGGGCAGCATTAAAGACCAGTGGAGCGGGGCGATCGTGGAGGGCAAGCGTGTCAGTAACCACACTGGATCCTGATAGACGTACTAACGGGTGTGGAAAAGCCGGTGGCAGCAATTCGGGGCGCGTTATTATCACTGCAGCGGCGCCATCGGCATTGGGGGCGATATCGAACAAGTTGAGCGGGTCGTTGACCATTCCGGCACGGTTGTATGTCTCTGTGCTAATGGCTTTGCGAAACATGGCGTATTGGTTACTGGCTGCATTGGCATGGGCATTGACGGGGAAACCTGCAAAGGAGGCCCGCGGGGCGCCAGTCTCATGAAGGTAACGACGCATGAGCAGGGCCGCCTGGGCGCTGGGAGTAAGCCCTTGAATGGCCTCGTAGTCGCTGTCCACCGCAGTCGCATTGGCAGCCTCAGCCTCCCCTCCGACTTTATCGGTCATCTTTTCCACCCCTACGACCAGCACCACGTCCGCGGCGCCGGCGGCAACGCTCAGATATCCCTGGCGTAAAGCGACGCCTCCCGAGGCGCCGGCCGCCTCTACCGCGGTGGCCTCAATGCCGGTTAATCCAGCGAAGTCAGCGATCAGAGCACCCAGATGGGCTTGACCGGAGAGGTTTGGCGCCAGCATATTGCTGACCACTAAAGCCTGGGGTTGCAGGCCTCCGGCATCTTGACGGGCGGTTTCTATAGCCTGAAGGGCTAGCTCTCGCAATGATACGTCCCAATGTTCGCCGACCTGGGTTTGACCCAGGCCAGCGATGACTACATCAGTCATGCAACCTCCATATTATCGTGTTAATATTCAGGGTCTCCCTCATAATCTACTTCTATCTAATTTTATTGATTTCCCTTATTTGTCGGCCGATCTTATCCCGGAAATATATTTTCATTGGGTGAGCTTATTTCATCACCAATTTGCCTCGCATGCGGGTGTAGGTGGCGTAATCGATTTCCGTACGGCGAGCGAGATAGTCGCTCGTTTTAGGGGCGCGCTGGCGACGCTCCAGGATTTTTTCCGTCACCTGCAGGTCAAAAGCATCAGATCCTGCTCCCGATCCAAAAGAAACCAGAAGAATGCGGTCGCCGGGTTCGGCGACATCCAGGATGGCTGTCAGGCCGATCATGGCTGCACCAGCGTAGGTGTTGCCGATAAAAGGCACCAGCAACCCAGGGGCGATTTGTTCTTTGGAGAAACCCAGCATACCAGCGACTCGTTGAGGGAATTTGGTGTTTGGTTGGTGGAAAACGGCGTATTTGTAGTCAGCCGGGGTAGTTTCCTGGGCGGACATCAAGGCTTTAGCGGCTTCGGTGATATGGGTGAAGTAAGCCGGTTCACCGGTAAAGCGTTGTCCGTGCTCGGGATATTTCTGGTACGCCCGGCGCCAAAAATCGGGCGTATCTGTGACATATGAATAAGTGGCATCTATCGTGGCTAAAGCCTCTTCAGCCGGCCCGAGAATATAGGCTGCCCCACCCGCACCGGCGGTGTATTCTAATGCGTCACCAGGCCGGCCTTGGGCGGTGTCCATGCCAATTGCCAGGGCGAAGTCGGCCATCTGCGAACCCACGAAACCAATTGCAGCTACCATGGCTTCTGTTCCTGCTTTACAAGCGAATTGCCAGTCGGCAGCCTGCACATTCGGCACTGCGCCAATCGCCTCCGCTACGATGGTAGAAGTGGGCTTGACGGCGTAGGGATGAGATTCGGAGCCGACCCAAACTGCCCGGATCTGGCCGGGCGATATGGCGGCGCGACTTAACGCATTGCGGGCGGCTTCAATGGACATGGTGGCTACGTCTTCGTCCAAACCGGCTACCGCCTTTTCTTTAATAGGGAGACCACCTTCTCCGTCGGTCCAGATGCGAGCAACCTCGGTAGCCGGAAGGCGGTAGCGAGGGATGTAAGACCCGTAACCAATGATCCCAACTGGTCTAGAGGGTTTAAGAAGAATTGGTCGCCTGTTTTCTTCCTGATTCATATCCATATCACTTTTACCTTTTGTAGTTATACAGTCAGAGGTCTCTGGGGGGTTTAAGGCCAAGTGCACTCACCCCACACCCTAGATTAATCCTTAAAATGCGTATGTGCGGCCCTTTCAAGATTTCAGCAGTTGTTTCGGATGAGCCCAGAGAGCCGGATGAGGCTTTGTCAAGGCTTTCAGCTACCTTCCACCTTCCAATTTTCCAAAATTTCCTCGGCGCGATCGATGCGCACCTTTTTTTCTGCAACCATTTGCCCCGCCAGACGAGCAATCTGGTCTCCCTGAGCGCCAGCGGCGACAGCTACCTGCCGGGCGTGCAGGGACATATGGCCTCTTTGAATGCCCTCAGTTGCCAAAGCCCGTAAGGCGGCTAGATTTTGAGCCAGGCCCACTGAAACGATAATTTCAGCCAGTTCCCGAGCGCTGCTCACTCCCATTAATTTGAGGGCGACCTGAGCGCTGGGATGCACTTTGGTTGCCCCACCTACGATGCCGACTGCCAAGGGCATTTCCAGCGTGCCCACTAAATTCCCAGCCTCATCCAATCCCCAGGTGCTCAAGGAGGTATAGCGCCCATTTCGGGCGGCATAAGCATGGGCGCCGGCCTCCACGGCGCGCCAATCATTACCGGTTGCGATGACCACAGCATCCACGCCGTTCATGATGCCTTTGTTATGGGTGGCTGCCCGGTATGGATCGGCAGCCGCGAAAGCCCAAGCTGCAATAATACCATCCCGCACTTGTTCCGCATGATATTCATCAAAAGGCAATTGAGGTAGAGGAATTGTGCAACGGGCGCGCGCCAGGCGGCGATCTGCTAAGTTGGAGAGAATCCGCAGGTGAACCCGGCCGCCAGAGATGGATTCTACCAGAGGAGCCAGCCGTTCGGTAGCAGTGTTGATGGCGTTGGCGCCCATGGCGTCCCGCACATCATAGATCAGGTGCACAACCAGAAATGGACCGATGGGTGACTGCTCTATAAGACGCACTTCCAGATCGCGCGGCCCTCCTCCCAAGCGTTGTAGGATAGGATCAATTCTAGATGCTTCTGCCAGTAGGCGTTCCTTTTGCTCCAGCAAGGCCAATCGCGCTGCATGAATATCGGGTACATCCAGCAGCTGCATTTGGCCGATCATTTCGGGGGCGCTGGTGTGGGCAAAGAAGCCTCCACCTGCCCGAGCCAACTTGGCCATGAAGGAGGCTCCCGCAACCACAGATGGTTCTTCCACCACCATAGGTACCAATACGTCTTTCCCATTTACCTGGAAGTTGAGGGCCAGACCTAGAGGTAGTCCATGCACAGCGATGACATTCTCGATCATGTGATCAGCTTGCTCAACAGTGAGGCCGGCTTCTCCTCCCAAGGCAGCCAATTCATCTGGGGTCAAGAAAGCGTGTTGGAGTAGCTGCTGGCGTCGTTCTAGTAAAGTGAGGTTGTAAAATCCAGGTAACCTTGAGGTGGGTTTTGAATCCATCCGAAATCTTTCTCTCTTGCTCCAAGATTGTGAGACTAACTGAAATATTAATAGCTATAATCGCTCGCAAAAACTATCAGATCACTAAGATTATATAAGAATTACCTGATAAATGCGAAAGAGATGAGGGTTATCAGCAGATTTTACCCGGAACCGGTTTCCTACTGGGTTTTATTCCAATAGGATCGTACGAATTGGATGATTTTGGGGTAAAATATAAGTGCGGTGAGGTATCCTCTATGGTTGTACTAACACGTGAGCAGCTGGAAGAAAGACTGGCAGCTCTCCATCAGGCCAGTTTGAAGTTGGTTCGCGATTTAAAGATGGAAAATGCGCTTGAAACCATCATCAACGTAGCGCGCGATCAGGTGGGCGCACGTTATGCGGCTTTAGGCGTTGATGACGAACAAGGAAACCTGATTCGCTTTATACCGGTTGGCCTGACTCAAGAAGAGATCGACCAGACGGGTCGCCCGCCGATCGGAAAGGGACTGATTGGGGCGATAAAACGCGAGCACCACACAATACGCATCCCAGAAATCAGCGCCGATCCCCGAAAGGTCGGTTTTCCAGGCCAACATCCCAAGATGCGCTCATTTCTTGGAGTACCTATTATGTTGGGGGATCGATTGTTAGGGCAAATATACCTTACCGATAAGATCGATAACTTCGAGTTTACCGATACCGATGCTAAAGTGATCGAGACTCTGGCCGCTTATGCGGCTGTAGCGATCAATAATGCCCGTCTATATAAAGTACTGGTGGAGCGTGACAGCGAGCTGACCAGAAGAAATGAGGATATGGCCTTGGTCAACCAGCTGGCAGCTACCCTAACCAACTCGTCAGAGGTCGATCAAATACTGGAACTAACCCTGACCCGGGTGATTGAACACCTGGGGGTAGAGGCTGGCGAGATATTCCTTCGAGAGGAGGGCCGGCAGGGTTTGCGCATGGCTCTACACCAAGGTGAAGCAGCTGAAGCATTCTGGACGCGGGATCATTTTAATTTTGGCGAAGGGTACATCGGTATCGTAGCACAATCGGGTAAGCCAATTGTCAGTACTGATTTGCAAGCCGATGTGCGTTACCTGCGCCACGCGGTCGTAGAGGCAGGTTTTCGCTGCCTGGCGTGCATTCCGCTCACCGTTCGGGAAACGGTAGTTGGCGTCCTGTGTGTGGCAACTCGCCAGGAGCGCCACATCGACAAACGCGAGTTGGATCTGCTCATGTCCATCGGTGCTTGGGCTGGTATCACAATAGAGAACGCCCGTTTGCATCGCCAGGCACAGCGTCTAGCGGTACTCGAAGAACGCGAACGCATCGGCATGGATCTGCACGATGGCATCATACAATCGATCTATGCTGTTGGTTTGGCGTTGGATATTGCCCGGCATACCCTAGACGAAGACCCCAAGATGGCTCAGGTCAAGATCGAGCAAGGTATCGATGGGTTAAACAATGCTATTCGAGATATCCGGGCATATATTTTAGATCTGAGCCCGAGACAGTTTCGGGGCGAAGATTTAATGTCGGGGATAGAAAAGTTGATTGCTGAATTCAATGCCAATTCATCAGCGCTCGCCAAAATTGTTGGTCCGAAAGATGGCCTGGTAACGTTGCCGACCGCTAACGCCACTGCCTTATTCCATATCTGCCAGGAGGCCTTGGCAAACATCGCCAGACACGCAAGCGCGCAGCAAGTCAACCTGAACTTATGGATTACCCATAATCGCGTTATTTTAGAAATCGATGATGATGGTATGGGTTTTGATTTGCGTAAGATGAGCGTCACCTTGGGGCATGGCCTATCGAACATGCATACCCGGGCTCATAGGGTGGGTGGGGATGTTGAGATTAACTCCTCTCCAGGTGCGGGGACAACCATTATGGCCTGGGTGCCTCGGAGAGAGTAAGCCTCCTGCGAGTCAGGATGGTCTAACTGTTCTATCCTAAATGCGGGCGAAGCTCCTAAGTTTGTTAAAGAAAAAACACGATTTGAATTGATCACCAGCCGTAGCAATTCGAAGATCAAGCAGGTACGTGCCCTGCGGTGGCACAAGCATCGCCAAGCGACCGGTTTGTTTGTGGTGGAAGGCATTCACCACGTGGGGGAAGCTGTGGAAGCCGGAATTGGCATCGAAGCGATCTTTTACGCCCCCAATCTACTGAGTAGTAAATATGCTCAGGAACTCATCCGAGCTCTATCCGACGACGGTTTGCCCTGTTATGCCACTGCCGTGGACCTATTCGAATCCATTGCGGATAAAGAAAATCCTCAAGGTATCCTGGCTGTCGCACGACAGCGATGGGTTTCCCTGGAAGATCTCAATCCTGGTAATTTCCCCTGGGGGGTTGCTCTGGTGGCTCCCCAAGACCCTGGAAATATTGGGGCGGTTTCACGCACGATAAACGCGGTTGGTGCCAGCGGGTTATTGTTGCTGGATAGCAGCGCCGACCCTTACCATCCCAGCGCGGTCAGGGCAAGCATGGGCACCTTATTTTGGCATCCGATCGGCAAGGCTACTTTTACAGAGTTCGTTTGCTGGTGCAAGCATCATGCTTACCATCTTTTTGGCACTTCCGCCCATGCAGAGCGCGATTACCGCCAGGTCAGTAGCTATCAGCTGCCTTTGATCCTGTTGATGGGCAGCGAGCGGGAGGGCCTGACAGCTGAGCAGGCGGCAACCTGCGAAGAGGTGATTTGCTTGCCGATGCGTGGGAGTACGACCTCGCTTAACCTGGCGGTCGCTACAGGGGTGATGTTATACTCCCTGCTCGAAAAATTGGGAAGTAGGCAGGTTTAAGAACAAGCCAAAATCCTACCAGATTGATAGCTAAATTGATGGCGCCCGCAAGATGGATTTCTGAGAAAATGTTCAGGAGGGCGCTTTTTAATTGATGAGGGCGATTCAATTACGTTAGTCGCCCGCAGAGAGGCGCTTTGTCACTCGCATTTGTCCGAATATTAGGTAAGATAACGTTAAGTGGAAAGCCGGATTTGCAGGACAGAGGTGAAGAGGGCAACCATTTCTAATGCCATTCATGGTGCAACCGGTGCCCTATTCGTATTTATGGAGGTAAGCATGCAAGATCTAAGCGAACATATTTTAGAATTGATACGCCTGACGGCTACTGATCTACCTCCGGATGTCGAAGCAGCCTTGCAGCAGGCGGTTGAGCAGGAGCAGCCTGGTACGGCAGCGCGCAGTGCCTTAGAGACCATATTAAAGAACGTGGCGTTGGCACGCCAGGATTCCACTCCGATCTGTCAGGATACAGGGACACCGATCTTCTACGTTTATCAACCAGAAGGGTGGAGCACGCGTAAGCTGCGCGAGCAAATCGAGTCTGCCGTAGCGCAGGCCACGGCCCACGCATATTTGCGACCAAACGCAGTGGACGCTCTGAGCGGTAAGAACAGCGGTAATAACCTGGGCGACAAACATTTTCCCAGCATTCATTTCGAAGAAATCGAGGGCGAAACACTCACGATCGATTTAATGCTGAAAGGTGGGGGATGTGAAAACGTCGGTGCGCAATACTCTTTACCGAACAGCGCCCTGGGGGCCGGGAGGGACTTGGCGGGAGTGCGTAAGGTGATTCTGGATGCCGTCTATAACGCCCAAGGAAAAGGGTGTGCCCCGGGTATCCTGGGCGTAGCCATCGGCGGTGATCGCGGTTCATCTTTCTACGGTTCCAAAGAAGTGCTCTTCCGCCGGTTGGACGAACCCAATGCCAATGCTGAGCTTGCTACAATGGAGGGACAATTAACCGCGGAGGCGAACCAATTAGGCATCGGACCAATGGGTTTTGGTGGGAACACTACCCTTTTGGGGACCAAAATCAGCAACCTCCACCGTCTACCTGCCAGTTACTTTGTCTCGGTTTCGTATATGTGCTGGGCATATCGCCGCCGCCGGATGATAGTTTCTGGCGATACTATAAAATACGAGTGAAATGGGAGAATGAGATGCGCAAAATAACCATTCCCATCAGCGATGAAGACATCCTTGGCCTGAAGGTGGGCGATGCAGTAACCCTAACTGGCATCATGGTCACAGGCAGGGACGCAGCCCATAAGTGGATGATCGAGACTTTCATCAAGCAAATACGAGCCCCGCAGGGAGACGACCTGAAGATTTATAAGGCTCTCAAGCCCTTGTTGGAGGGTGGAGTG
Organism: Anaerolineales bacterium; assembly: GCA_034430155.1. GTDB lineage: Bacteria > Chloroflexota > Anaerolineae > Anaerolineales > UBA4823 > DAOUET01. The sequence goes on along the minus strand of DAOUET010000059.1, from coordinate 10,145 downwards.
ATTTACCATTGCGGTCCGGTGGTGGCGGGTTTGGATACGCAGGATTACAAATTTGTAGCCGCCGGTCCCACCACCAGTACCAGGGAAGAACCTTACCAAGGCGATGTGATGCGCCATTTCAAAATAAAGGGAGTGGTTGGTAAGGGTGGAATGGGGCCTAAGACTTTGGCAGCCTGCCAAGAAATTCCAGGAGTGTACCTGCATGCTATTGGCGGGGCTGCGTCACTAATCGCAAAATCGGTGGAAAGGGTATTGGGGGTTTACAAGATGGAGTTCGGGGTACCGGAGGCGATGTGGGTGATAAAGGTGAAGGATTTCCCCGCGGTGGTAACAATGGACGCCCACGGTGAGAGTTTGCACGCCGAAGTACAGCAAAAATCCAAGGCGGTGTTGGATACGCTGCTGGCATCTCCCAGATAATGGGGGAAGCGGTCCGTTTTATTCATAATTCGACCTTCCAGGTCACCGCAAAATGGTGGCCTGGGATTTATTTAAAAGCTATTCAGATAGAGGTCTTGAAAAAAGCCCGGGCGGGTTTCACCAATCCAGACCTCAAGGAAAATCCTTCAACTGAGTATGTCCTATTAATTGGGGACTCTCGAGACAGATCGATTCTTCAGGACGAGTTTATGAGGGCGTCTGCCTCAGCGCGGGAGAAGTAAGTCCGATAAGCTGCGGTTTCATTTAACAATAACTTGAGCTGGGATGTGATCCTGGGTAAATCAGTAGGACTTGCTTGATCACCTGAACTCAGCAGGATTTCATCTTCGTCTTCAGCAAGCAATTTTATATAGCCACGGGCTTGGAGCCAGGCTATGCCTAAACGAACGCTGGCCTCTCGCTGAGCAGTGCTGGCTGCCAGGGAGCTAAGGGCTACTCGCCCGCCTTTTAAATTCAGGGCGTATTTAACCAGCCCCGATAACCTGGTTAGGAAAGATTCGAGATCCTGGGTTTGCGGTGGTACTGCAAACAAATAAACAGTTTGGGGGGATACCTGCTCCAAAACGAAGCGCAATTCGCCCGCATCCGGAGGAGTAGTCCAAATCGCCAATCTCTGAGAAGCGGTCAAGGCATAGCGATCTTGCCCCCCAAGTTCTGCTTTGGCTTGCCCTTCACACCAGACCTGCAAGTTCCCTGCGGCCCGCAGACCTTCCAGGAGGGAGCTGGGCTGAGGGTTTTGGCGATAATCCACCACCTTGATACGAGGCACTTCAGGCATGACCTGGATGGCAGGCTCTTCCAGCGGGCGTGAGTCAATCCATTCAATCTGCAACTGTGGCTGGCCGCGGAAGTTGCTGGTACGTGCCGTATAGGCCAGGTCAAATTTTCCCTGGGGCAGCGACCAACCGGCACCATTCCACCAAATCAACTTATGGGGATAACCCTCCGGGCTTTCCACAATCAATTGCAGGTGCTCGTCGTTCCTACCAACCAGGGTATGACTTTTCAAGACCATTCCTTTGCTGATGAGGATTATGGAGGGATTGCCGGGACCGAAAGGCGCCAGACGCTCGAAATCTCTGACCAAATCCAGGGTAAGTTCGCTGAGAGATAAATAGCCATCGATTCCTAATTTTGGTTCGAGTGTGACTCCAGCGAGCATCTGCTGGACTGTTTTGGAAAGGGCGCCGCGAAATTCAGGGATACGTTCAGGATCAAGGGACAATCCGGCAGCCATAGGGTGCCCGCCAAAACCAATCAACATCCCCTTTTGAACGGCGATGGCAGCGCTGATATTGCAGCCTTCAACGGACCGCGCCGAACCCCGCGCCATCTCGCCTGGAGGCGCGGCGATCAGCACGGTGGGGCGCTGGTAGTGTTCTACCAGCCGGCTGGCAACAATTCCAATCACCCCGGATGGCCAGGCGGGGTGGGACAAGACCAGGGCTGCTCCTGCCAATAAAGTGGGATCCCGTTCGATTTGAGATAGCGCGGCTTGAAATACCTGATCGGTAAGCAATTTGCGGCGAGCGTTCAAAGCCTCTAATTCATGCGCCAGGATGCGCGCCCGGTTCAAATCAATGGTGGTGAGCAATTCGACAGCCAGGTTTGCGTCGGATAGTCGACCGAGGGCATTGAGGCGAGGGCCAAGGACATAACCGATGTGCTCTTCAGTAAGATTACCGGGTTCTAGTCCGGCGAGGTCCATCATGACTTGAAGACCCAGACGCTCTGTGGTCCGCAAAGTTTGCAAACCTCGCTGGAGCAGATAGCGGGTTTCACCACGCTGCGTGGCTATGTCTGCAACAATCCCTAGGGCAACCAGGTCTAAAAAAGCACCGGTAGGCCCGGATAGATTTCGCTGTTGGTAAAGCCCTTCGACTAGCTTGTAAGCTACACCGACTCCGGGTAAATTCGCCAAGGGATGGGTGTTTGGAAGCAGCCTAGGATTGACCAGTGCACGGGCTGCAGGCAAAGTGGAAGGTAAATCATGGTGATCGGTCACCACCACATCCACCCGGTGGGCATTAGCAAAGTCGATTGCCTGATGAGCGGCAATTCCGGTATCACAGGTGACAAGCAAGCTGATGTTCTGGTCAATGAGATCTTTGAGTTTGGGCAGGTTGACGCCATGGGATTCGGTCTCACGGACGGGGATATGATAGATAACCCTGCCACCGAGATCCTTTAGCGTTGTGACGAGCAGGGTTGTGGCGGTTTGCCCATCGACATCGAAATCCCCCCATACGCCAATGAGCTGGTTTTTACGGATGGCATCCCAGATGCGCTGAACAGCTGCCTGCATTCCCGGCAATTCAAAAGGAGATGCGGGGGTATATTTACTGGGGTCCAAAAAGGCTTCAGCAGATTGATGGTCCTTAACCCCACGACGAACCAGGATTTCTCCTACCAGCGGATGCCCGCCAAGGACCCCTTGAAGCTTTGCTGGAACACTGACTTGATCAGGCTCGACCCAGGTTTTCATGAAGACATTCAATTTGCAAAATTACTTTTATCATGAATAGGACTTGCGCAGTTGGTGGGAGGATGGGGGTGTTTGGGCGGGCGTTGCCCGCCCAAACACCCCCGATTTTTCCCTGAACTGCGTAGCTACTAATGAATATAAAAGTGGAGTTACCATTCAGAACTCGATTTCAGCGATTTGTTCAAAATCTAAAGCACGGTCCGGATCGAAATCAGAAACGGCTCCTTCTGTTCCTATATCTGGTACCCAATCGGCCTCCAGCTGCTCTATTAAGCCGGCTTGGACACCCCGCTGGCAGAGCGAACGGTAAACACAGAAACGACAGCGCTCCACGTGAGGGGTCAAGTCAAATGCTTGCTCCTCCCGAGCGGCAATCTCTTGCAACAAACCAGAAAGATAGGCGCGGTCTTGTTCGTATTGCGCTGAACGGTAGGAGAAGCGTTCCGGTTGGGCGGGGTAATCGGCGAACCAATAAACCATTTCGATCTGGTCAGGTTGAATTGCATTGCCCTGGTTGAGATAGCTACCTGCCTGGACTAACAGAAAGGGGTAAAGCCGGGTCTGCAGGCGGGATGCCAGCCATTGACGGCCTGGTCGTTTGCGGTAAGTCTTCCAATCGAAGATGGTCGCCCTTTTTTCGGAATGGTCGCTGGAAAGCGTAAGAGCATCATATTTAGCGACCAGCCGACAACTTTTAAATTGGGCTGAGAGAGAGATTTCGGCCAGAGGTTTGGCGGGTGATGTGTCACCGAAACCCGGCAGTGCTGGCGTGTATTCAAGGAAATTGTTCCACCAGCGTTTGAGGTCACCCTGCCCGGCCAACTGGGATAATCGCTCAACAGATAGACCCAGCAGATATTGTTGTACCAAACGATGGAATTCTGAGCCTATTTGTAAATGCTGCTCATTTTCGATAACGGGTTCTGCCGAGATGGCTGGCCAGGCCAGGCGGCGAAGATAACGCAGTTGAAAGCGGCGGTGGCAATCCTCATAATCTTGCAGGCTAGCCTGACTGAATTGGAAATCATTCGGTAAGGTCATCGGTTTTCAACTCCTGAGTAGCTTCCCAGAAAGTCTGCAATTCCAAGAAAGGGACAGCAGGTTGCCGGTCGCCTCTACGACCAGTATTCCAAGTAATGATCAGCTCTTCTTTGGCGCGGGTGATGGCTACATAAAGCAAACGCAAACGCTCAGATACGTAATCCAGGCGGGCGGTTTGGCTGGCCTGGCTCTCTTGGTACCAGGAGTATTCATCGATGGAAAAAGCAGCCTGCAGTTGTGCCAGCGTCTCTGCCTCCAGGTTTAAATTATCCCGCACGAACCAACGCTCGGAAATGTAAGTGTCTGAGGGCATGCCTGATGGGAAGTCATAATTGTTGAGGGATGTCAGATATACCCGGTCCCACTCCAGCCCTTTAGCCTTGTGTATGGTGGCAACCACGACTTTACCTTTGTACTTATCAGGATCAAAACCGGTGTCGTCTTCGCTGAAGCCTAGAAAACGGCGCTCGTTCCTGGCTACCACGGCCAATTCCTGGGTAAGTTCAGGCAGCCGCCAATCCAGGTGGGCATTGCTGGCCTGGCGCAGGATCGTCGCTAATTTATGGGCGATGGCCAGGTCAGGCGGTTCGGTGAAGAGATCCTGAGCGAGGGTGAGAATGAGCTGATCGATAGGCAGAAGGGCAGTGCCCTGCCAGCGTTGGACCATCTGGCGAAATTCGAGCAGCTCATGGTACACCTCGGTTTGGTCTGAGCCGATTTCCAGCGATTCCAACCAATCCCGGTCAGGGCGCGGTCTGATGAAATCCTCCACCTGGCGACATTTCCGCAACAATTTGGTTACGGAGTTGTAGCGGTTAATGGAGCTTTGATCAGCCTGGTCATGGCGGCGCCATACCCGATAAACAGTGGTGAGTTTGGTGGGGGATTGAGGATCTGACAGATAATTCACAATGTTGGCCAGCGCACCGGCTGTGGTGCGAGTCGAGGTGGTACTGCGCAGCAGGCTATCGACGTAATCCAGGTCGCGACGCTTCAATTCGTTAACCAGCTCGAAGCCACGCTGGTTGCGCGGTACCAAGACCGCCACTGTCTGCTCTTGATGACCCGGCAGCCAGTGTTCCAGTGAGTCAGCCACAGCCTGGATTTCATCTGCGGGAGTCAATTTCCTGGAGATAAAACGCACCGCGGCGGGATTATCAGGGGGATTGGGTTGAGGGTCTCCAGGAGGGGTCGGTTGGATATAGGGGGAGGCCAGGGCGCGGCGAGCTGCTTCCTGGGGGTGATGGTACTGCGTCCATTTAATCAGATGGTTGGCTAGATCCATGATGCTCTGGGTTGAACGTCCAGAATTAGGCAGCTCGCGCTGGAAATCGGCTTCTTCCAGGAACTTTCGCAGATATTCGGGGCTGGCAGTGGTGAAGGTCTCGAAGATGGCCTGGTTGGTATCTCCGACGCGGACCCAGTTTCCGCCGGGTTCCACCAGCCGCCTGAGAATCTGCTCCTGTAAACGGCTGCTGTCTTGAGCTTCATCTTCCAGAATATAGGGCCAGCGATCGCGCAACCTTGCCAAGTAATCTCGATCGGTTTCCAGCACCTGTAATGCCAGACGGATCAGGTCGTCGAAGTCTACCGCGCCGCGATATACCAGGGCGCGCTGATAGTCAGCGTAGATATCGCAACCCATTTGTGCCAGCGGCAGTGAAACTGGCAGGGATTCAAGTTGTTGGTGCAGTTGTGGGGCTGTGATCTGGAGGTCCTTGGCGAAGCGGATATAACTTAAGGCGATGTCGCTCACCAAATCAGGCAGGCGGTCGCGGCGTACCCACTCCAGCCTGCCCTCCTCAAGGTCGGGGTTCAGATAGCCGTCCAGAGTGGAGGGGTGGCCTTGCAACCAAGCCAGCGATACGTCCCGTCGGATTTGATCAGCCGCGCGCTCATCGACGATTTGAAAGGATTCGGACAGACCGGCCAGAGCCGGGCGTTCACGGACAATATCATGGGCCAGGCCATGCAAGGTGCGTACGCGATAGCCGAGATTGGGCAGTAAGCCGCTTTCCTCGACGAAGAGGCCCACGCGGTGGGCGAAGTTGTCAACCGCGGAATTGACCAGCGTGACGATAAGGACCTCCTGGTCGTCCGCAAGCCAGGCGTTCATGATGATTTTTGCAGCCAGCATGGAGAGGGTATGGGTCTTACCGCTGCCGGGTACGGCGGAGACACCCATGGTACCGCCCTGGTAGTCAAGCACTTCTTCCTGCTTGGGGCGCGGCTTGAAGGTCATGCAGAGCCTCTATCGCCCGGCAAATCCAACAAGACACGTTGGATAGCCTTGAGCAATTGCCCGTGATGTTCGTAGCCCTGCTCGCTTAATTCGCTCAATCCAAAGAAAATGCCGCGACGGCAACGGCGAACCAATCCCATCGCCAAGCGCAGGAGTGCCTGTTGGCTGGCTTCAAATTCGTGAATATCCGTCCATAAGGCCTCATCAGGCCAGTGTCGACTGAGCACATAGGGGTGTGTCAGGGGCTGGTAGAGCCGTTCAGACCAGCCACGTCCGGTGATATCGAGCCAGAACTGGTAATCGACAGGGCGGTTATTCATCAGGAAGGTGTAGGCCGGGGCCAGCAGCACGGCGTTTTCCGGTTGTACCTGCCAGCTTTGGATATATTGGGCAGCAACCACACCATCCCGCACCATCTCGACATATTCCTGCCCCAGAGTTTTCCCCTGCTCAAGCAGATCGCTGGTAGACACCCAGCGGAATTTGCGAGCTGACTCGATCAAATTGGCAGCCACCTCACCGGCATCAAAGTCCTGGTGAAAGCCATAGCCCGGTTGGGAGAGCACTTCACCAAATAAACGGCTTAGAAAGTTATCGATCGGCTGCTCAGGGTCTTGACGATAATGCTCTATCCAGGTGTGTAATCTTTCATAGCGCTCGCCCAGCACGAAGGTGATGCGGTCTTGCATGAAGGGATTAATACGGTCGAAAGAAGTCAGGGTAGGCGTATTTTCAGTTGTCCGGTAGACAATCTCGCTGAGCAAATGAGCACGCACCAGATCCATGTCCTCGATAGCCTGGATAAAGGCGTAGGCCACGTCGAACCGAGTAGGCCGAATCCCCCAGTGAGGATGCGCCAAGGCTGCCAGGGTCAGCAAACACAGGGCAGCTGGCTCTTCGCGCAAGGCTCGCGATGGGCGGTGGGAGCGGGTTGGTATGCCCTGTGCTTCAAGGCGGTTGGTAAGCGAGAACCTCAAAGCGTCGCTGAGAAAAGGAGCCAACACGACGATTTCTCCGGGGGAGACGTTTTCCGCATTTACCAAAGCGGCGATCTGCTGAGAGACCCAGTCGAGCATTTCTGGGTGGTAACGATGGTATTCATAAGCCATCACAGAGCGGATACGAGCGATCTCAGAGAGGCTCCAACTATCACCATCAGCGGGGATATTCAGCGGACTGGGGAATCTGGCATTTTGGGTGGAGTCGAGGGCTTGCCCTAAGCGAGTTCCGAAAGCCCTCATCTCGAGGGATGTGACAAAAGAATCCTGGAACAGGACCTGTTCCTGGCACAGGTTTCTTAGCACGGAGGCGCTCTCCGGGTCAGCTCCCAAGAAAGAACGATACCCGGCTTGCTGGTCGAAGATCAACAGGGCCGAGTCAAAGTTGGGCAGCCATTCAGTCAACAAATCGTGCGCCACCGGAGTGTCTTCTTCGAGATTATCCACGATCAAATGGCGGTAGGTTGTCACCAGATACTGATGAACCAGGTGGTGCGACCACAAGAACTTTATAAAAACTTCAATCTGTAGGGAAAAATCAAGCAGGTTGTTGTTCAGACAGTGTTCCCTGAATTTGGTGGCGCAGAATTGGGCATCTTCATACACACGGGCTTGGCTGATGTCGCCCACCCAGGCGGCTTTCAAACGCCTGCCAATCTGGGTGTAGGGGAAACCGACTACCGCAGATTTGTTGAGATTGTCCAGGATCTGGCTGTATAAGCGGTTGCGGTCAATGGTAACCGTCTCGAAGAAACCCTGCTCAAGCAAGGGGCGTACCAGGCGAGCCATGAAATATTGGGCAGTTTCCAGGGTGAGGAAGATTGGGGGCTTATGTGGGTCCGCGAAACCAGCCTGCTCGGCTACTAGCGGCCAGAACAATTCCACCATACGCTGAGCTAAGCCACCGATGGTCAGTATGGTGACTACACCACCGGCCAGGACGCCCGGGTGTCGCAACACCTGATAATAAGGAAGGGCCAGGGTACGCTGCGGAAGGATCAGCAGGATCGAATCCGCGGGAACCCCGGAAGCCATCAGGTACAGCAAGCGTTCGACGCCAGTGGTGGTTTTGCCAGAACCAGCCGGGCCTTCTAGAAAGATCTTGGCGTGTAGAGGTCTTTCAATGAGAGCTATTTGCCCTTCCGTTAGGGGGGGAGGCGATTCTGGGTAGAGGTGGGACATGAGAAGGCGGGGGATTAATCTTTAACTGCCGGTAAGTTTTCAGCAATCAGGCTCACCAAGCGTTGGGCGACGCGTTCCACGATGTTATTTGGCACGCCCTGAGCCGTTTTGGACTGCAACCTCAGATCGATAGGATCGTTAATGTAATCGACCACTTTATACTGGTCATTTTGGGTCAGAGCGATTTCGGTGGAGAACAATTCGAGTTGGCAGGTATGGGCAATGATCCCGGTGATTTGCCATAAGACCTCAAGGTTGTAGAGGCGGCGCTCATCGATTGTCACCGGCGTGTAGACATGGGTGGATGGGTCCCACCAAGACGGGTAGGTCTCGCCAGCACAGTAGATCACCCGGAACCAGGCTTGGCGCGGCCCCAGGCTGATGGGGACGACATGGGCTTGGAGCAGGTAATGATCCGCAGGGTAAACCTGGCGGGCTTGCAGCACCTGATCCCAGCTGGTCGCCTCGGTGACTACTCCCTGACCGCCACCTCCATGGGCAGGTTTTATCGCAAAGCTGGTCCCTAAAATGTGAAGTTCAACCGGTGGGAGGAGGGGCTTTAACCGGTAAGGTGGAAGGACGATGGTGTGGGGGGTATGCAAGCCGGCTTGGATGAATTCAAAGTACATGGTGGCTTTATTCCAGGCTCGCCGCGCCAGGCGGTAGGGATTGATGCGAAAAACCTGCTGCTGACGCGCCCAATGGACTATAGAGAGAAAACGATCGTCTTCGTCGGAGGCTCGATCAAAGAAGGACAGGCAGGAAATCTCACCCCTGGACAACTGGTTTTTTATGGACTCCAGGTTGTCGGGTCTGATTTGCAACAACGACAGGTTATTGGCCTGACAAGCTGTGTCGAGCAGATTGACAAAATCAGCGTCAAATTCCCAATTCCAGGCCAGACACAGTTCGAAGGTGGTCATGAAGATAACATTAAAATTTATACCGCTCCTTTAAAAGGGAGGCATATGCGAAATCTATTTTGGCCTGAGGTGGAAAGGACTATCACCAGAGGCTCCTAAATCAGAATTATAACCCAGCAGGTATCTCTCGAACCGCGGCTCTCGATTTTGTTGACGGAGGGTATGGGAGCATGGTAGAATTTCCCCGCTGCTAGCCCCCATCGTCTAGCGGCCCAGGACGTGGCCCTCTCAAGGCCAAAACAGGGGTTCGATTCCCCTTGGGGGCATTATCAAAGAAGAGCGCTTCATCCGCTCTTTTTTGATTCAGGAATTTGACCTTTGGTGAAAAAACCACCAGGAGATGGGAATTCAAGTTGCTCGACAGCTGGTGGCGCGGTTCTTTAGGTTAAATCGATTCGAGCAGCGAGAGAAGCTGGCGGAATTGCCAATTGATTGGTCGAATTTACCGAGAGAAAACCGGGGGTTTTTGCCTTTTTGCTAAATCTAGAAAACCTCATCCAGTGGGCTGCGCACGGCTTTGGGTCCACGATTGAGCACATGGGTGTAGATCATGGTGGTTTTTACGTCTTTGTGACCGAGTAGCTCCTGGACTGTGCGAATATCATAGCCAGCTTCGAGCAAGTGGGTCGCGAAGGAGTGCCTGAAAGTGTGTGGAGTAACTCTTTTGTCTAATCCCGCTTTTTGAGCAGCGCGCCAGACAGCCTTTTGCACTGCGCTGGGATGTAAATGATGGCGTCTCACCACACCCGATTCCGGATCGGTGGACCGTTGAGAAGCAGGAAAGACATACTGCCAAACCCATTCCTTGCCCGCATTGTGGTATTTTTTACTCA
>DAOUET010000058.1:0-37073 GCA_034430155.1 Anaerolineales bacterium | reverse complement strand
CGTTGGGTTGCTGTTTCGAATTGCTTGTAAAAGGGAAGTAGGATAATGTTTATCATCAAGAATGATTCCGGTGAGGTCAGGTTAGCATGGAGACTGATACTGATCATTCTGCTCTACGTAGCCGCTGCAGTTCTTCTCCGTTTTATACCTAACAATTTATTCACTGCTTTTTTGGTCAGAAACGGTATGACACAAGCAAACGCACTTGAAAGAGCGAATACCATCGTTTTTGAAGATCCAGTTTTTTCCACCGCAATTGGCACGCTTAGTGGGCTCATGGGTCTTCTGATCGTGTGGTTTATGGTAAAGGTAATTGAAAAGTCGAGTTTCACATGGAAAACAGTAGGGCTGGAGTGGAGAAGTAATAGCCTTCCGGTAATTCTACTAGGCACTATATTGGCTTTGCTCTTGTTCATCGCCAGCATATTGACTGGGTATATCCTTGGCTCCACCGGTTCTTCGCTGAATATATCAATGATAGGAGTAAGCCTTCCGATCTTTTTCCAGAATTTCGTTCTCTACCTCATAATGGGTTTTGGCGAAGAGGTCGTATTCAGGGGATACGTACAGAGGAGACTGGTGGAACGATTTAAAGCGATCTGGGGAATTCTAACTACCGCCGTGGTATTCGTCCTGTTGCATCAGATCTCCTACAGTTTATCGCCGGTTATTATTCTTTCCGGCGTGATGCTCTGGACGACCATTGGGGCTCTATATTATTTGAGCAAGTCGCTTTATCTTGTCGTTATGTTTCATGGGGTGATGAACACACTGCTGAATACTTTGCATTTCGAGGTTGGCGATATCAGCAATATGGTCGTGCATGCAATCGCGCTTTTACTAGTCATCGTTGTTGTCTTGGTTAGATCGAAGGTTTCTAATATCCGCTTATATCCAATGTAAACCTTCGCAACCTAACTCGGTATCCAACCGACCGATTCGTTTGCCGACGTGGGTCGACGTCCTCAGTGATCTATCAATAACCAAATGGCGTTAAGAAAAATAAGTTACTTTGGCTCTTTGATAAATAAAATACCTATTGGGATTTGTTTCTGTTTATCGTGGGGTCAACACAGTAATGCGGATTTCCGATTTACTCTAATTGCAATTGGGCATTTTGGGGACGATCAAGGACAAACCCGGGGACGCTTTTGGATCAAGGAGAAGAAACCGGGCAAACTCCTGTTTGTCCAAAGATAAGTCAATACCCAGGATGGGTTATCACCTGACCGCCAGGATACAAAAAAGCCTAGTGGCGCCAAGAACCACTCTGTACCAGCGGTAATGTCTTGGTTGGCTACGATTTTATCGCCTTCAACCATGTACTTTGCGCTGACTTCCGGCCACACGATCATTTTGCCGCTGGCCGGGATGACGCCCAGGCCCATCGCTGAGAGGTCAAGATCGCCCGTATGGGTCCCTTCGAAATGAAAGTTCATAATGACACCGTCACCCTCTTCGCGAAGATCACAGTACACCCCCTTAATGTCTTTAAATGCAGCAGCTATAAGTAAGCCCATGCCGATAAATGCCTCTTTGTTCATCGCAACATTACCGTCTTTATCGAGGTTTTGATAGTCGTCTGAGAGATACTACTCGTTCGCTTCCTTTATGCTCGACGGCGGATTGGCCCATGCTGCGTCGTACCATGTTCTTACAACGTCTAATTTACTGGTCATATTGGTCTCCTTTGGGTATTGGTGTGCGCTTCTTTGGACGCGCAAATAAGATTGGTAGGTATGAATTGGTTGGAATTTGGTGCGAAATTCAGCCAGACCACCTCCAGTATTGCCGTGGATAAATGTCCCCATATTATTTCCAAAATAATATAAGTACCTACAGATGCATCCCTGAGGTCCGGGTTTGTGTCCCCCCATTGACAATGACTAACCGGTCAAATTTATTACAAAGACTTTAGCAGGAATTAAGAGATTATAATACTTATTGCGATAATTTCGGGAAACATTGGCTGAATATTAAATATCTCTAATTTTTAGGTTTATCTACTACATTCCCCGCGGAAATCGATCCCCAACCGCCATTATGATTTGAAGTTAACCGGAGAGGGAGCTAGTTTTGATGGTTCTCAGTTTCAAGCATATACCCGAACCCGGGAACCCTCACGATGAGGCGCGGGTTGGATGGGTCGGGTTCCAGCTTCCGGCGCAAGAGATGGATATAAGAACGCAGGTAATCGTAATCCTGGCGGTACTCAGGACCCCAAACCGCCGTGAGTAATTGTTCGTGAAGCATGACCTGGTTACTGTGGAGGGCAAGTTCGTGGAGTAGTTTGTATTCCGTGGGGGTGAGCGGTATATCTCGGTCACCTACCGTGACCCGCCGGCGGGGGATATCGATGCGCACATCGCCACAGACGATTTCCGTCATGGTATTAGCAGCTGCCTGGGCCTGAATGCGGTTTAATACCGCTCGGATGCGGGCTAACAATTCCTTGGAACTAAAAGGTTTCTTGATATAGTCGTCAACACCGGCCTCAAACCCTCGCAACATATCCGATTCTCGTACTTTCGCCGTGAGCATGATGATGGGTAGGTTGGAGAATTCCCGGATGCGCCGGGCCACCTGGTACCCATCCATTTCACCAACCAGGATGATGTCAAGGAGTACCAGATCGGGCTGTTCGAGGGCCACCATTTGTATGGCTTGATCACCACTCCGGGCAGCTAAAACCTCATAACCAACCGCACTGAGTACTTCATGTACCAGGCGGACCAGTTTAGGTTCGTCATCAACGATCAAAATTCGCCCTTCGTTCATGCTGTCATATCCTATTTACCATCCCTTTCTGGTAATTTCAAACGCGGTAAGGAGAAACTCAGGGTAGTGCCTTGTCCTTGTTTGCTTTCAACCCAGATCCGGCCTCCATGGGCTTCTACAATCGCACGAGCGATCGGCAATCCCAGGCCGGTGCCTGGGACGTGAACGCCGGTGGAAGCCTTGACGCGGAAGTATTTCTCGAATAAAGGGATCAGATTCTCCGGGGAAATGCCTACGCCCTGATCCGCGATGCTAACCACTACATCCGAGGTGCGAGCTTCTCCCCGAATGACGATCAACCCCCCCGCGGGGGAGTACTTGACGGCGTTATCCAGAATATTTCGAAAAACTTGCTTCACCCAGCTGGGATCAGCCATCACGATGGGGAGTTGGGGAGACAGGTCAACGATGATGCGGTGGTTGTCCGTGCGATGCTTGATCTCTTCAGAGACGTCCCGGGCAATATAGTGCAAACGCACCGGCTCAGGTTTGATGGAGAGTTGATCCACCTCAATGAGGGATGAATCTAAGATGTCGGTAAGCATCACTTGCATATTATCGCACTCTTCATCTACTTGTTGAAGGAACTCGACCTGTTTTTCCTGGCTCCAATCCACTTCTTCCAAAAGCAGGGCGGTCGCATAGCCTTTTATGGCGCTCAGGGGCATGCGCAGTTCGTGGGAGAGCATGGCCATCAGTTCGGAGCGTAAACGCTCAGCCTCGCGCGCCTCCCGGACAACTTCAGCTTTGGTTGCCAGGCGATCCCGGTCGATGGCCAGGGCGATCAAATCCGCCAGAGATTGCACAAAAGGGAGGTCTTCTTTGTCAAAAACAGCTGGACCTTCCAAAGTCTCGAGCACCAGCACCCCATATTTCTGGTCTTCCACGGATATGGGTACCCCCAGGGTGCAACGCGGCAAGCTTTTGACCCCCAGGGCGCGAGCCATCACCGCTCGATTATCCGGGTGCATGTCTTGCATGGCTCGAGCGACCTCCTCAGGTGAGCTCCAGAGTAGGGCTTCTCCTTTTTCGTATACCTTGCCGGTGACTGATTCACCAGCTTGCAAACCGATCTCTTTCAAGATTTCGAGGTCATAACCAAAAACTGCTCCGGGACGAAACAAACCCGCGGAGGGATCCCAGAGCATCACTGCGCCAACCTCCGCCGGTTCAAGCACACCGATCAGTTTTGCCATGATCGCATCTAGCAACTCAGGCAAGTTCAGCGGCTTTGTGAGTGTTTTAGCAACTTCAGTCAGAGCGTGTAGTTCTCTATTCAAGCGCTCGATTTCATGGCTATTCGATATAGGCATCATCAGGGGTGCAAAAAGGTTGCCTAAGGAGTTCTTCCTATTATCGCATACAATACCTGGCGGGGCAAATATACCGTCTCAAGTTGAGAAAAAAGTTCGGAGGTAATCAGAAAACCCTTAAATTCAGCTGTCTTTGCGAGGGTGATGTTCTTTCGCCCGAAGAAAACTGCAATCGAGTAGTGGATTGCTTCTTCGCCACTCCGTGGCTCATCGCAATGACAGCTGCGAGGGTGTGCAGCTCATCGGGATGACAGCTGCGGAGGGGCGGATTGCACCTTCGCCACTGGGCGGCTCATCGCAATGACAGCTGCGAACCGGTCTCTTGGATCGAATGACAATCGTTTGTTTGGAGGTGTAGATTAGGGACCTCTAAAGAGCTTTTCATGGTGTTAGACCCTGCAAGGGTAATAGGGTTTCTTAGTGGGGCGTATAATATCGTAAAGGAATTCGACGTTTGGTACCCATATAATTGCATGACCAATACCTATGGCTATCTGTTTTTTTGTCTCTGACCTTCACGGTCAACTATACCACTATCAGAAGCTTTTCGAGGCGATTGCAGGAGAAAAACCCGCGGCGGTTTTCTTGGGAGGTGATCTGCTCCCCTCGGGGTTGACCTCGGGCGTTCAAGATTCCATCCCGGGTAGAAGTTTCGTCAAGGGGTTTTTGCTGCCAAGCTTCATCAAGTTGAAGGAGAGATTAGGGAGCGCTTATCCTCGAGTTTTCCTGATACTTGGGAATGATGACTTTCGCCAAGAAGAAAAGGAGGTTATCGAAGCAGAACCAGAGGGTATCTGGGATTACATCCATGAAAAAAGGGTGGGGTTTGGGGGGTTCACGGTCTATGGATACGCCTATGTGCCTCCAACCCCCTTCCGGTTGAAAGACTGGGAAAAGTATGACGTATCCCGGTACGTGGATCCGGACTGCATTCCGCCAGAAGCAGGTTGGCATTCGATCCCCATTCCTGAAAACGAAGCCAAATACGCCACTATTCAAAATGACCTGGAAAACCTGGTCGGAAAGGATGACCTTTCAAAGGCGGTCATGCTCTTCCATACCCCCCCATATCAAACCAATTTAGATCGGGCTGCCTTGAATGGCCAGATGGTTGATCACGTACCATTGGACTTGCATCTCGGCAGCATCGCGGTAAAAAGGCTGATCGAGACTCACCAACCCCTAATCACAATGCACGGGCATATCCATGAATCAACCAAGCTAACCGGTTCGTGGAAAGACCGGATCGGGCGCACGTATTTATTTTCAGCGGCCCATGATGGGCCCGAATTGGCCCTGGTGCGCTTTGACCCGGAGACGCCAGAAAACGCCTGGCGAGAACTGCTTTAGTTTTTGATTTTCTTCAGGGCAGTACCCAGTGCCAGCGGCCTGACAGCATCAGTGGCTGCCCCGATCTTGATGGCGTAACTGGTACGTTTTTCGATGTCCTCATCCGTGATGATGTGGACATCCAATAACCCATCGGTTTTATATCCCGTACGCATATAGTTGATCTGGCTCAAGCTCAGGCTCCAACCATCCAGCCAGGTGAGTAATTCACCTCGCTGGGCTTTGGTCCCCTGAAAATGGATCAAGACATCGATATCACTTTGCGGTCCGGCAGTGCCGCTTTTAGTGCTGCCAAGTATATAAAACCCCTTAACGCCGAAACGCTCCGGATCGAGCTGGGCGGCGATGTTCTCGACACTTTGAAGTCGCCATCGCCAATGGATGTCCTCCCTTAGTCTGGGATGAATATGCCCGTTCCCCTTCTCAACATCAATCTCAAACGTTTCAGTTGGCTCCGTCAGGATGGCAATGGCTTCTCCAGCAACCGCATTCATAAAAACCTGTAAGACCAGACCACCCGTCGAATTGGGGATGTCTATCACCCTGACCACCTCAGAAAGACCGGCGAACTCCGGTAATATATCCGCCAGGATATTCTTTGA
This sequence comes from Anaerolineales bacterium, assembly GCA_034430155.1. Taxonomy (GTDB): domain Bacteria; phylum Chloroflexota; class Anaerolineae; order Anaerolineales; family UBA4823; genus DAOUET01. The sequence continues at coordinate 31,030 of DAOUET010000058.1, read as the reverse complement.
GGCAGTAAGAAATTCCTCATTAAATAGGACCGCGGAATTATCCGGATAAAGCGGTAAATAGCGGATGGAGGCCTCCACAAGATCCTGGAAAAAGTGGGTTCCAAAGGAAGGATCGGGCACATAATCCCCACGTTTGCGTGCGATCTCGATCAACATTGAGGTGTTGCTGATATCCGAATAAGTTACCCGCACACCCAGCTTCAGATCACCGCGGCTGCCCCAACGTCCAGGCCCCATCAAAATGAACTGGCGCCTTTGCAGGATCTTGTTGAGCCTGCCAACGATGCGACCCACTGTAATCAAATCTTGGTAATCCGGTAAATCGCTATACTTCTGAGGATCAATGTATACGATGTGGGTGATATTGGAAACCGTTCCATTGGATATATATCGATTGGCTGAGAACACGATTTTACCTGCGGGGATGCCCCTTGGGATCGAAGCAGGTTTGCTGTCTTCCCGGTAACTTTGGGAGCGGCACTGCAGCAGATAAAAATCTGTTCCGTCAGAAGCAAACTCAATATCCACGGGGTGCATGAATTTTTCCTGAAGTTCGCTCAGGGTGGCGTGGATTTGCTTCAAAAAAGATGTGTTAGATAACAAACCTTCAAATGTGACCACTAAATTATCACCCTCAAAATCAATCCGGAGGGTTCTGGGTTGATAAATATGGTCTTGCGAAAAAACTGAAACCATTTGCTGGATACCAGGATATTCCTGGCCAAAGTCTTTTAGCAAGGCGCGTACGTCAACGGTTTCAAAAGAATCGGTTTCCAGATCAATCACGTCGGCTTTACTGGGAGAATATCGGATGATCTCATCCAAGGAGGTATTAACTCGCAGACCCGGCTGGCCAGGCGCAGCCAATATAGGATAGTCGTTGCTGAGTCGGTCTACCGCCCGGGTACCTAAACCAGGAACCATGCGCACCAAACCGTCCTCCCGTTTGATACGGCTTGACCAGGGGGACTCATTACAACTAAATGCGACCCCAGCAAAAGCTGGAAAGTAATAGTGTCCAACCCTTGCGCCTACAACCTCCTGGATCATGATGCCCATTTCTTCGTGATGATCTACCAAGCCATGTTCAATGCGGTACTCGATTGGGTCGGGGGCAAACATGGAAGCGTAAACTTCTGCAATCGCATCTATGAGGGCTTTCAGCCGTTGCTCTTTTGTGCCCTGGTTGGCGATAAAGAGACTCTTGTATTTACCAGCGAAAGCCATTCCGGTGTGATCCTCTAATAGACTTGAGCTGCGCACGATCAAGGGAACATCCCCAAGGTCATCCAACGCCAAAGAGAGGCCCTTTACAATTTCGGGAGGCAAGGATGAGTTTTTGAAAACGTGCACGACGTAAGGATATTCCTGGCGTACCTGGTTCAGATCCTTGTACTTTTGTTCAACGATATCTTCCAATCCGTTGTACCCCATGAAATAGAAGAGGTTATCGGAGGCGATGTACCAGGTTTTAGGCATGCGCACCTGATGGATCAAGTCTCCATTTCTACGTGATTTTTTCAAGATTTGCATGGCCAAGAAGAGGCCAGAACCCTTACCGCCCACTTTCCCATGACTACCGACAGGATAGATGATGTGTTGCAAGAGATCGATAAAATCGACTACTTCAAGGTATCGCATGGCGATATCGATGAACTCAGGTTGATCGTTCAACAGACGGCGGATGAGCGACACCCGAACACTGCGCTCCCGGGGTCCGGAAAGCTCCAGCCCTTGAAGCGCTAAGCGATGGTATCGTTCAATTACAGTGCTTATCTCGTCCAATGAAGAACCAGGGTTCACCAGGACATTGATCAAAAAATCCGATTGTTCTTCCTTAATCCATTGGTGGATACTCTCGAGGACGGTCTCTTCGGATAAGTAATTGCCAGCCAGTTCAAAGACGTCGTCACTAACGGCCAGCGCATCCTTGCCTGCTTTAATCTCATAAGGCCGATTAACCTCTAATACCTCGCTCTCCTGCCGGTAGGTCGGGCTAAAATATTCCAATAATCGCTCAGCTTCCGGGACCCCATTCCAGCAAAGGAAATTAATCATTTTCCTGGATACCTGGATTAGCAATTTCGGGTCGGTTCTCCTGAGCAAGTTTAGAATAACCCACCATTCTGCTTTACGCTCCTTCTCCGATTTGCGTTGTTCTTCGAAGACTTCCTTCAATTGCTGGTTTAAAATGTAATACCCTAATTGTTCTGCGATCGTATCGATTAATTTTCTTTCTTCCTTAAGAAATGGGCCTTCATCTTCCTTTGGTCTCTCTTCGGAGTAATAAACGCTGACGCGCCCGATGGGTTCATCTTGAACAAGGATATCGCTACTCTGCACCCAGGGGGCTTTCCTGAAATTCGGTGACTGGAAAGTCTTGTCCTCAAAAATTATCTCTGCCTGACAAATATCGGGGTACTGCCATCCAGGGGGAAGAGCCTTGATGATGCCCTTAAAAATTTCATCGACAGTGATTTTTGGATTGCTCAAAAGCTCTTGAACCTTATAAAGACAATTGAGTTCTTTAGCCCTCTCTTGTAGATCGTGGACCAATCGATCGATAGGTTTATCCTGGCTGCTCATGGTTCTATCCTTATGATTTATGGATCACGCCTGTGCCTCCGCACCCATCGACCATGATGGTCAACGGTATCGGGAGTCTCACATGGCGAATATGTTGGCTTTCTTCCTTGATCTCTTGTTTACTCAACCAATCCCAATCGATTTTATACTTGCTTGAAAAGGGAACAGAGAAATAACATACCCCCAGGCTGGTTAAATTGTGGAAATAGTGCGATCCCTGGCTGAGGACCACATTAAAATCTTCTTTTGTCGCTTCTACAATCGCTTTGGCTCCTGACACCTGCCCCCAGTTGATCGGGATCCCTAACCACTGGTCGGTGGTGCCCAGTCTGCCCAAAACGATTAATAAATAGGGATGACCTGCATCGACCAGGCTCCGGTTTATCTTGGCCAACTCCAGAGCAATGGCGCGCGTAAATTTGGATTCAAAATGCTCGGGTTGAACATAAACAATGTCTCGAACATTTTTTATTACGCCATTCCCTAACACATTTTCAGAGGCCAATAAGACATTATCGCCAGCCATCTCCTGCTCTGTGATCTCGACTTTATTTTTAAACACAACCATGCGCCGAATTTGAAGAAAGCCGAAGCGAGGTGGGTTGAAGGTCATGGCAAACTCGATTTCCACAGGACCCTCGAGGGCCGTCTCGCTGATGGACAAGAGAGAAGCGACTAACTTATTGATCGGGATCTCTTCCAAAACCAGGAGCGGTGCAAAGGTAAGAACCCTGGGTCCTTTGCTTCCAAGACCAATAGATAGCCGCCGGGCGTTAGGATCATAGGTGGATGCCAGGTAACGCAGCGTGCCATCCGCTTCCGCCACCGTGATATCCTTTAGTAATAAATATTCGGTTTCCTCGATTGGATTGTAATCCGGTGGATCTCCCATGTTTACCGCCCAAAATTGGGTCTGGCTTTGTTTAAGTAATTCCTCGACAGACCGAGAAGGGGGATCGACCTTGGGATAAGCCGGCGAATAACTCCAGGATATGCCACCATCAACAATGGTTTTACCCAACCCTAAGGCCAGGTGAACGACCCCGTCTTCGGGTTTCGCCCGTCCCACCGGGTAGAAGTTGTAGGAGCGCGCCACACCTGATAACTCCGGGTAATATCCGTCCCCGTGCCTCTTGCCAACTTCTTCCTGGATAATGACAGCCATCTTTTCATCTTCGAGGTGGTGGTTCGTTATTTTCAAGTAATCCTTGGCTGCTTTGAAATATGTGGAGGCGTAGACCAGCTTGATCGCCTCAACCAATCTTCGGAAGCGAGTGTTGACATCGTATTGATTGTTCGGGATCATCTTGGTGGCGTAGATACCCGCAAATGACTCGTATGTGGCATCTTCCAATAAGCTGGATGACCGGATCGCCAAAGGTGTGTGTACCTGAGCGATCAACCTACGCAACTCACCGAGTACTTCAAACGGCAAATCTGCCCGTTGGAAGGCCAAGGCAATCCGATTCTCGGGGAGGTCAGCATAAGCAACCTTATAGAGGTCATTGCGCGCCATGAACTTTTCGAAGATGTCTGTGCATATGACCGCCATAGCGGGTATTTTTACCTGAATCTCTGGAAATTCATCAGAATGAAATTCGTTGAGAAGTACATCGTGGATATATGCCAATCCTTGCGCCTTACCCCCCAGGGAGCCTGCGCCAATCTTGCGAAACGCACCGCTCGACCCGAAAAAGACATGGTCAGGAGATTGACTGAACGAATCCTGAGTTGTTTTGACCATTTTATTATCTTCGCCTTACACCCATCCACGTTCGCTGCAAGCCCGGACAACTCGATCAACCGCGATGACGTAAGCAGCATCCCGTAGGTTGAACCCATGAGTTTTGGCAAAATCCCACACATCCAAATAAGCGGAGGTCATCTTTACATCGAGTTGTCCAAAGATTTCATCTTTTTGCCAGTAATAGTTATTGTTACTTTGTACCTGCTCAAAGTAGCTACAGATGACCCCACCAGCATTGGCTAGCAGGTCGGGGATGATGTGAACGCCACGTTCCCGCAGAACAGACTCTGCTTCAGGGGTGGTGGGCCCGTTTGCACCTTCGGCAATAATTCGGACGCGATTATTGATGGTATTCACATTCTCGGTGGTGATCTGATTTTCCAGAGCAGCCGGAACTAAGATGTCAACTTTTTGCTCAATCCAGGCCTCACCCGGCAAGACCTGGTATGCTAAATCTTGAGCCCGGTGCTTGTCGATCTCCCCATATCGGTTGGAAATGGCGACCAATTCATCGAGATCGATGCCATCTTGCTTCAGGAAGGTGTATGCGGTTTCATCCTCCTGGTTCCAGCACGAGACAGAACTGACCACGCCGCCCATTTGCTGGTAAAAACGAATAGCATAGCGGGCAACGCTGCCAAACCCCTGAAAACTGGCGGTGGTGCCCTCGGGTTCAATCCCCAACTCTTTCAAAGCCTCTCGCAAAGCGATAACAACCCCAAATCCGGTTGATTCCTCTCTGCCAAGCGAGCCTCCCATCTCGACTGGTTTGCCGGTTATGAAGCCAGGGTATTTGGCTCCATGGATGGTTTCAAACTCATCCAGCATCCATAACATGTGCTGGGCATTGGTCATAACGTCCGGTTCAGGAATATCTGAAATCGGACCAACATTCCTGGCGATTTGTCTGACCCAGCCTCTGCAAAGCCTCTCTTGCTCTAAGAGACTTAAGTTGTGAGGATCACAGATAACCCCACCCATACTTCCACCCAGGGGAACATCGACCACCGCACATTTCCAGGTCATCCACATGGCCAGAGCTCGCAGCGTATCAATGGTCCCTTGAGGGTGAAAACGGAGGCCTCCTTTGCCTGGGCCGCGGGCATCATTATGCTGTACCCTGAAGCCGCGGAATATCTGCACACCCCCATCATCCATGCGGACAGGAATGCTGAAACGGTATTCTCGCATGGGATATCGAAGCAAATCGCGACTGGCTTGATGCAACTCAAGTAAATCAGCGGCGCGATCAAATTGGTTTTGAGCGGTCACAAACGGGTTGTACGGTTTAGCGGTCATCATATTCACCTGAAAAATGCTTATGGTCCAGAAATACCTCTGTCTCTACTTTTGTGATCAATATCAGAAAATATATCTCATCCATGGTTTTGGTGACGAAATTTGGGAAGAAGATAATGGTGTTATTAGTATATCTGATTTTAAGAGGAAAGTGATACTTGGGTCTCATGGCGGGGTGGGTCGTTTAAAGTCAAAAACAAACTGGTGAGAAATTCCAAATTAACTGCTTGCGGTCATAGAACATTTGTGCTATACTTATATTGAAGTGACCATTATGGAAGATCGAGACGACGCCAATATCTCTCTGCCAACCGCAAGGCAAGCTGCTCAAGAGGCCAGCCTTCAGCCCGATAGCAGTGAAGAAGGTCTCCGCCAGGAAATCGCCATGTACCGCTCGCTGATACGACGTCTGGCAGATTGGATTGATGAAATCCAGACCTTGGAGCAGCACGAGCGGATGGTCTCGTTGATGGGTATGGCAGTAGTGCGTCTGGCAAATTTACTGCGTACTCAAAAGACTCTGGAAATAGACCGCGCTTCCAAGTGGGAACGTGACATCCAACAAGCCATCCAGGAACTTACTCAGGATTGGCACCTGTGAGGATGAAAATTCGGGGGTCTGAGACAACTGCCGGGATGACCTTGCAAAAGTGTAACCGTCCACTGCCTAATAATGAAGCGTTCTGATGGAAATATCAATTTAAAAGGACAAATAGCAGATATACTACTATAGTAGTTACGCAGTTCAGGGGAAAATTGGGGGTGTTTGGGTGGGCAACGCCCACCCAAACACCCCCATCCTCTCACCAACTGCGTAAGTCCTGCTCTAATTGACTTTGGAACATTTTCCTTCAGCAAAGTCGAAATCCGTTGTGAGAATATACGGATATGCTCAAATTCTGAAGGATTTCTTGCTAGGACGATACAGGCCAAACCAGGCAAATTACTGAGAAAGACCCTCGTTAGGATTTTTTTATGTACCATCGCTTGAAAGAAATATTCACCCCATCTGTTCTTGAGGATTCGGCGCGATCACGCCAGGCGGTTACCCTCAGGACTACCTTGGTGATCACTTTGCTGGTTAACTTGTTATCTGGATTGGTGATTGCCAGCACAGTTGGAATGCCTCTTACCCTCTGGAAGGTTATGGCATTCACGGAACTGTTAGTAAGCCTGTGCCTGCTACCCTTGCACTATGGCCGGGTGAAACTGGCGACACTCCAACTGGCACTTTCAATTTGGTTGGTGATAAGTTACGTGGCAGTTTATCTGCATGGAGGCTTAGAAAGCCCTGCCCTTCCAATCTATATTATCGTAATAATTATCGCTGGTTTACTGGCTGGAGAACGTTATGCTTATGGGTTTGCCGGTCTGAGTTGCATTTCAGTGCTTTCATTGTTTTTCCTGCAAAGGGTGGGGGCTCTGCCGACTGCCAGCATGCTGATCTTAGCTGAACATAGGCTAATTTTCCAGGTGATCGCCCTAATGCTGGCCGCTTTGATCTTGAGCATAGCCATGCAAGCCATCCGGATATCTAAAGAGCGGGAACAGCTCACTCAAAACCAGTTGATTCAGAAAAACCAGGAGCTGGAGGAAGGGCGCGCTACCCTTGAGGATCGCATTGACAGTCGCACCCTGGAAATAACTACCCAGAAGCAGTACTTTGAAGCCTTAGTACACAATACCCCCCTGGCGGTAGTTTCCCTTGACAATCATCACAAGATCATATCGATCAATCCGGCTTTTGAGAATTTGTTTGGATATAACAGCCAGCAAGCCATTGGTAGAGATTTGGACGATTTGATCACTGACAAGAGGAACCGGGATGAGGCAATCATTTATACTCACAAGGTACTCAAGGGGAATACCATCCACAAGATTGCCCGGCGGCAGCGGGCAGATGGCAGACCGGTTGACGTCGAAATATACGGCGTACCGGTACTGGTTGACCAAGAACAGATCGGCATTTTAGCTCTCTACCACGACATCACGGAAAGGAAGCGAGCCGAGCAGAAACTCCGTTACCTGGCAACCCACGATCCGCTGACGAGAATACCGAACCGTTCCCTGTTCTACGACCGGCTGAAGCATGCCTTGGAGAGCGCCAGACGTAACAACCATCAGATAGGATTGTTATTTTTAGACCTGGATAGATTCAAGAATGTTAACGATACCTTTGGGCACATTAAAGGGGATCTGGTATTGGAGGGGGTGGCTGCCAAATTACAGGCTGCCATACGCAGGAGCGACACGGTAGCCCGTTTTGGGGGGGATGAATTTGGGATAATCTTGGAAAAGATCAGGTGCACCGGAGATGCTGCTGCGGTTGCCAGTAAAATCCTGGAAGCTCTCTCAAAACCCTTTGTTATCGAGCACCAGGAGGTTTATATCCAAGCCAGCATAGGCATCAGTATCTCTCCGGAAGATGGCGATGACGCGGAAAATTTGCTGAAAAACGCCGATGCAGCCATGTATCGCGCTAAAGAGCTCGGCAAGAATAATTACCAATTCTTCTGCCATGATGCTGACCCGCTAAGTGCCGACCTGCGGACCAAGCCTGCCTAACTGCAATATGTTTTGAGAGACCTAACAAAAATTTTAACATCTCGTTTTTGACAGGTTTTAATCTTGCCAAGATGGGTCTTTTAATTTATGATGCCCATCGAATTATAATTTATTGCAAAAAATGGAAATGATACAAAAATTTATGAGTTATCGGGTGGGGCTGGAGGCTGCTTACCGCAGGCTTGAAAGGTACCCACGGACACCATCACCCGATAACCCGATTAGCGAGGCGTAAAGTGCTCGAACGGGAGAACCTCCAAGGCAAGGGGAAGCTCCAAAATGGGTTTACAACCCTGCTTGAACGGTTCCAGCACACCTGGACTGATCTGCGCTGGCATGGCATTTCGAGGCAGATCCAGGCCATCTTGATATTGGTCGCTATTGTTTTTTTCATCTCCAGGTATTACATTATCGCTGATCCACATGATAGCCAGGTAATGCTGTTATCCCTAGCGCCGGTGGTGCTTGCAGGCTATTTCTTTGGGCAGCGCTGGGGGTTGGTCACTAGCCTGGTGGTCATTGGGTTACATTTCTCGCTCTTTCATCTGGAGGGCGGTCAGGATTTTTTCGAATTAATCGGAAATGGCGGTATTTGGGGGTTTGTAGCTTTGCTGACGGCCGGTATGGGCATCGGACGCTTGAGCGATTTGCGCAAAGAGCTTAAAAGAGAATTAGATTCTTATAAACGGAGCGAACAATCCTTGCAGGTTAACCTGGAAATCGACCGGCAATCCGTCGGAAACTCTCCGAACGCCATATTTTCCATCGACCAGTCTGGAAAGATCCAGAGCTGGAACCAAGCCTGCAGTGAAACCTTACAGTACGGTGACGAGATTCTTGGTGAGGCTTATCAAGACCTGCTTTGGGATGAGACCAGTCGTATCAAGATTGAAGAACGGCTGGTAGAGGTATTCGAAAGAGGCAGCTCCTATAACGACCTGGAGCTATCCTACCGTTCTAAGAACGGCTCCCGCCGTTTTATGCTTTCCCGGCTTTACCCATTAATGAAGGACGATGGTTTCGTTCAGGGAGGAGTGATTGCCAATACGGATATCACCGAGCGAGTCCAGGCCGAGCAGGAGCTCGAGCAGAGCAGAGAACGTTACCGCAGCCTGTTTGAAGGTGTACCGGTAGGGCTTTATCGCACCACACCGGACGGAAAAATCCTGGATGCCAGCCCTTCCCTGGTCGAAATGTTGGGTTATGCTAACCTGGAATCGCTTCAATCCATTAGCGCTGGCCATATCTATGTGAATCCGAATGATCGTGATAAGGAAAGCCAGTTGCTCGAGCGGACCGGCATGGTGCGAGATTTCGATTTACAGTTACGCCGGTCGGATGGAACCGCCATCTGGGCGCGGGATTCTGTCCGGGCGGTACGCAATGGCGATGGAGAGGTGCTTTATTATGAGGGCAGCCTGGAAGATATCAGCTTGCGGAAGCGAGCCGAAGAGGCTGAACGGCAGCAGCGCATACTGTCGGAGGCATTGAGAGATGTAGCCGCGGCGCTCAACAGCACCTTGCGTTTTGACGGCGTGCTCGACCGTATCCTGACAAATATCGGTCGGGTCGTGCCTCACGACGCGGCTCTGATTATGCTGGTGGAGGCAGGCAGCGCTTATCCCGTGCGGGTTCAGGGTTATGAGGCAGGTGGTCCGAGCACAACTGGTCCGGTGGCACGCTTGGTGATTGCGGATACACCCACGCTGTGTAAGATGTCTGAGACCAAACAACCTCTGGTCATCCCGGATACCCGCAATCACCCAGGTTGGGTCGACTTCCCTCAATCTCGTTGGCTGCGTTCGTATGCAGGCGCTCCGATATTGATTAAAGGTGAAACGGTCGGTTTTATTAACTTGAACAGCGCTACCGAAGGGTTCTTCTCGGATGAGCATGGCGAGCGATTAAAAGCTTTTGCAGACCAGGCAGCCACAGCTATCGAAAACGCCCGCCTTTTCGGAGAGGTCCAGGGTTATGCTCGCCAAATGGCGTTGTTGAACGATATTACCCATGCGGCTATAAGTGCACCCGATCTCCCCAGCATGATGCAGCGATTGGCTGACAAACTGGGTGAGCTGATCGGCGCGGATGGTGCTTACCTGACGTTATGGGACCCAGCCAAGGGGGCGCCAATCCCGATGGCAGCTTTTGGGGTTTGTCGTGAGATCTACCCATCTTTGCCGGTAAAACCCGGAGAAATTACTTTGACTGCTTCGGTCCTAAAAGCCGGAAAAGTTCTGATCGTCGAGGATATATCTAAATCGCCATACATAAGCCCAGGTATAGCGGGTCGATCACTCGAGGGTTGTTTGGTGGCATTGCCGCTGATCGCAGATGGTAAAAAATTAGGGGCGGCGATGATCAGCTTTATTGAAGAGCATCAATTCACCCCGGATGAGATCAGCTTGTGCGAACAGGCTGCCGGTCAGATCGCGCTGGCAATTTCTAAAATGCAATCGTTGGAGGTGCAACGCCAAAGGACAACCCAGCTGTCTCGGGCAAACGGTTTGATCATGGCTCTGGGCCATGTAGCCTCTCAGATCGAATCGGTCGCCGATCCAGATGAAGTCATGGGAACTTTGGGAGCGGAACTGAAAAAACTTGGCATTTACTGTCTCATCGCGTTGCGAGTAAAAGAAAGCGAGAATTTAAAGGTATGCTACCTGTCAATAGAATCGGGCATAATTTCCCAGGTTGAGAAGCTTGCTGGCATGAGCACGCGGGAATATCGCGTTTCGCCTGAGAATTTTCCTCAATTCCATGCGGTCATACAAGATCGACGGGCAATTTACTCGGCAGATATGATACCGTTCTTCTCATCTGCCCAACCCGAATTGCCAAGTTCGATTAGAAGGAGAATTTCTAAAATAGTCGGAATAACCCACGAAACCAAAAACATCTTTCTACCGCTCATCGCTGAGGAGCAGGTGCTGGGCGTTCTGATGATGTGGGGCAAGGATCTGGAAGAATCAGACCTGCCGGCGGCTGCGCTGTTTGCCAGTCAGGTGGCTATTGCCATGGAGAATGCCCGGCTCTATATCCGCACGCAGCAACTAGCAATTACCGATGATCTTACCGGTCTGTATAACCGGCGGGGTTTGTACGAACTCGGCCAACGCGAGACAGACCGCGCCCTGCGCTTTGGTTTCCCGATTTCGGTAATTATGTTAGACATCGACCATTTCAAGCAGATTAATGATCGTTTTGGCCATGACAATGGGGATCAGGTGCTGCGGGTTTTGGCTGACCGTTGCAAGCGCAATACCCGGTCGGTGGATATTGTCGGTCGTTACGGCGGTGAGGAATTTGTAATCTTGCTCTCAGAAAGTGATCTCAAGACCGCCTACCAAGTGGCTGAGCGTTTACACCAGCACGTCGTAAGCGATCCGGTCCATACTGATGCTGGAGAGGTTAATATCACAGTAAGTCTGGGGGTTAGCAGTGTCTCTGAAGAGATCTGTACCTTAAGCGACCTGATCCGCAGCGCCGACCAGGCGATGTATAAAGTCAAGGAATCTGGGCGCAACGGCGTGGTGGTGATGGGTACGGAGCATTAGGTGGGCTCCCTGCGAGAGGGGCGCGTTTTCTGATTGACTCGCCAGGAGTCACCTTTGAGCCGTTGATCTGTTTGATTTACTCACCTAGAATCAAGGGTATGAACAACTGGAAAACCTCTTGGTCGACCACTTTCAGGGTCACTACTGTGGTATGGGGAGAGCCTTCTACACCGGGGGGATAGTCCACTACCAACGTAAATTTTCCGATATAAGTATTGGGATGCTTGGTGTCAAATTTGTCCGGTTGGATTATAAACGAGTCAGGAGTGGTACCCTGGCTGGGAGTGACACTAAACCATTGACCCTGGGTGGTTAACGACCAGGCCAGTGGGTTTTGGTCGGTGATATTGAGAGGCGTGACGCTCCAGGAAGCCGGCCCCAACACTTGGTCTGGTATGCTGTAAATGAAGTGGAGAGCGTCGGGTAGATTGCCGATCACCGTAGTGCCATCGTCCACGGTCAGGTAGATATCGTCTATGCTTGAGACGGTATATTGGCCATCCTGTAATTCGGCGGTCACGGTATGGGTTCCAATCCCCTGACCTAAGGACCAGGTGAATTCGTTTTGGAAAGGCTGCCAGTGAGACCAGGGGCCATCGTCATTGCGCAACCGCATCTCTTCCCAGTCACCATAGATGTACAGACTGACCGTGCGGGAATCGGTCGTGGTTGTATCACGATTGATGATTAAGGGATAGAGGCCCTCTCGCAAACCGAAGTCTTGGACCCAATAATGGGAATAATCCCCACCCCCTGCGTAATATCCTACACCTATCTCCCAGTAATTGGTGCTGATGATATTGGCGCGATGATCGCCGCTTCCCATCCAATCGCTCATGACCTGAGCAGGGGTTGCCTGTCCTCCGGCGATATTTTCAGCTAAAGACAACCAATAATAAGGCTCGTCCCCGTAAAACGATCCTACCCGGTCGAACCAGTCGCAGACGAACTTCAGTTGCCCACTGATGCGGTCATAGGTATCGTGATGCAGGTAATTATCCTGGACCATGTCGGCAGCCTGGTAGCGAGCCGCCTGGGAGAGTTCGGGAACGTGTTTGAGAGGTGGCAGGTTGTTATCGGCGCGGGTGCTGTTGACCAGATCGACGACTTTTTGTTCATAGGCTTCCTGAAAAGCTGGGACGATCTGGTCACCACAGCCTGAGTACAGCGTCGTATCGGTGTGGTCATGGGAGACGACCGGTTCACCTATCTGGGGCTGCTGGAGGTGGACAGACAATGGCAAGTGGGCATAAACGCGCCAAACCGGCAGCAAAACTACTGCTGCTATCAGGGAGAGTTTGAGATTCACTTTTTTGGAATGTGCCACTGCTGGCCTCCCTGATCTCCACCTGTAGGAAGATCCGGCTGAATTGACTTTTACAGTATAGAATAGCAAAGATGAAGAGTCAAGTAATTCTTCCTTTAGGTTGCATGTCAAATGGGGGGAGAGTTTACAACCTGCCCCAGTCGGGGGAGAAATTGGGGGGGATTGCTGACGTATTGTTGCGGGGCGATCCTTTAAATAGGTATTTTGACGACGGGATCGATGAAGAAATCACGGATTTTTCGATATTCGGTATAGACAACTAAAATATTGGTTGAAATAACTTGACATGAAGGCGATAGTAACTATAATATTAGTTGAACTATTAATTATAGTGGGAGAGTGTTTTCATGCCGAGAAAGAGATTATCCTCCGGAGGACGCCGGGGGTTGAAATGGCAAAACCAGTCTCAGATTGAGACATCCCCGCTGGAGGGATCTGGTGGGGCGGAGGATGTCGACGTCGGCGCTAGCTTGCGCAGGTTGCGGGAAGAACGGGGACTTAGCATTCGGGCTCTCGCTGAAAAAAGCAGCCTGGCCGTCAATACCCTCAGCTTGATTGAAAATGGTAAGAGCTCTCCGAGCGTCAGTACTTTACAACAAATATCTCTGGCGCTTGCTATCCCTATTACCGCCTTTTTCGAGAGCAGCGTGCTTAAAACAAATATCGCTTACCTCAAAGCTGGTAATCGGCCACGAGCAACTTTTGACCAGGGGACTTTAGAAGACTTAGGGGCTGGTATGTCCGCTCGATCTATCGAGCCCTTCGTATTGACCCTGGAACCTAACGCCGGTAATGGAACAGATACTATCGTCCACACCGGTTATGAATTTATTTATTGCTTAGAAGGTCGCCTTATCTATACCATCGAAGGTCGTGCATATTTGTTAGAGCCGGGAGACAGCCTGTTATTCGAAGCGCATCTCCCCCATCGCTGGCTGAATGTGGGTATCTCGAGATCTCGCTCGTTGCTGGTGCTTGTCCCCAGCGATGAACGAGACCGGCCGACTGAGCGCCACTTCATCCCTGGATCAGCATAGCTTTACCTTGGTTTGTCATGCATCTTCACCGTTATTTTTGGTACGCTTTAGCCACAGAATTAATGGACCCGAACTACCCAAGGGAAGGCGATTGGCATGTCACGAACTAACCGGTTTGCTAACCTGATCGCAACGATTGCGCTTGTGGCTTGCGGTGTGTTCTGGCTGGCCAAACCAGACCCGGTTTCGGCGCAATGCGTCGATAACTCGACTAAATCCTCATGGTATACCTGCCACCAAGTCGCCTATCCAGAATTCGGGCAGGGCGAGTGGCACGATAGCCACTACCAGGCAAGAGCGGAGCGTTTTGGAATGACCCTGGGTTTTGTTCCGTTGGCTGCCGAACTACCCACTCAACCACCACCTTCGCCAGGTCCAAACGATCAAAACCAAATTGTGATCCCCCCATCCTCCGAAGTGGATGGTAAGCCGGTGATCATGTGGTATCCGGAGTTATTTTGGCTGCCGTTGCTGCTACTAATCCTATTGAGCTATGTTTTGCTGTTCAGACACCGTTCTCATAATTTCAATGCTTAATCTATCCCATACCTGTCTGGAGGTAAATCAATGAAAATCGCTGCAATAACGGAGGATGGCAAAAACATCAGCCAACATTTCGGAAGAGCGCCCTATTATCTGGTGGTGACGATCAATGACGGCAAGATCGTATTGCGTGAATTACGCAATAAACTCGGTCACGCTCAATTCGCTGATCAGCCGCATGAACCAGAAATGCCTGACCAGCCACATGGAATGGGAGCAGGAGCTCAGGATCGCCACATGCGCATGTCAGAAGCGATTAGTGACTGTGATGCGCTGCTGTGTGGTGGCATGGGTAAGGGAGCATACCTGAGCATGGTGGAGCGCGGCATCAAACCAGTGGTCACAGATATCCAGGATATCGACCAAGCCGCCATGGCTTATTTCGAGGGGAGCATCGTCGACCAGGTCGACCGCCTGCACTAACCAGTGGAAACTATTCATTATGGAGGTGAACTATGTTTAAACGAATATCTCTTGGGGGAGGCCGGGTCAGAGGAGGTAGAGGCGGTGGCAACAAGCCAGGCTCCGGACCGGGGGGTAACTGCATTTGCCCGAAGTGCAACTACAAGGTATCCCACCAGGCTGGCAAGCCCTGCAAGGATATCGCCTGTCCGAAATGTGGGACAAGAATGATCCGCGAGTGAAATGAGGGTGCGATGAATATTATCCTTCCCGTCGCCGCTCCAACGCTTGAATCAGAAGTAGATCCACGCTTTGGACGCGGTGCTTACTTGCTATTGGTCGACCCGGATACACTCGAATGGCAGGCAATTCCAAACCCAGGGTTAAATGCTCAAGGCGGAGCCGGAATCAAAGCGGCTGAATTTGTCAATACCCAGAAAGTTGAGGCAGTCATTAGCGGTGATTTCGGACCACATGCTTATCAGGCGCTGGCAGCGAGTGGGCTTTCGATGTACTTATTTGGTAGCTGCCATACTGCCCGGGAGGTCATCGAGCATTTCAAGGCGCACCAGCTCAAGCAGGTGAATGCGCCAATATGAGGTGATTGCGATCACGGCCGTGCAGGCTAAGAGGAGCAAATGATCATCGCGGTTGCCAGCGGAAAGGGCGGCACGGGAAAAACCACGGTTGCCACCAGCCTGGCGTTGAGCCTAGCAACCCAATCGCAGCGGGTAACGCCGGCTGCGATTGGGCCATTGTACCTGGATTGTGATGTGGAAGCCCCCAATGCCCATCTCTTCTTGAAGCCCAGCTTTGAACAGCGCCAGCAGGTAGGCATACTGATTCCGCAGGTCGATAAAGCCAGGTGCAATTACTGTGGCAAGTGTGCGGAGGTGTGCCAGTACCATGCTATTGCTGTGCTTGGTAAGAACACCCTGGTTTTTCAACAGCTATGCCACGGATGCGGCAGCTGTACCCTAATGTGTCCGGAAGGGGCAATAAGCGAGGTTGCGAGGATCATGCTTGTTCTGGAGCTGGGCAAGGCGAAGGATGGCATAACCCTGGCGCGAGGCCTCCTGAATCTGGGTGAACCGATGGCAATGCCTGTCATCCGCCAGCTAAAAGGAGGGGTCAAACCTCAACCCAATCAGGTAGTGATCCGGGATGCTCCACCGGTCACATCGTGACCGGTGGTTGAAACGCTGCGCGGCGCTGATTTTTACTGCTGGTCAGTGAGCCCACGCCTTTCGGATTACACGATTTGAAGCTGGCGGTGCAGGTAGGGGTAAAGCTGGAGATCCACATGGGCGTGATAATTAACCGGTATGGATCGGGTTATGAACGAATCGAATATTTCTGCGATACGGCCGGCGTTCCGGTGCTGATGGTTATCCCTTTCGAGCGCGCTATCGCGGGGGGGGGGTGGCGCGGGGGAAGACGCTTGTTGAGATCCGTCCTGATTATATCGAACACTTTCAACAAATGTTTTCCAGTATCGCAGCTTGCATAGGTTCCACCCATTATGACACGATAGAAAGGATTCGCGTGCATACATGAGCAGCTCTCCAGAAGTGCGAAGTTGGAGGACCTATCTACTCTCATCGATAGGGAGCGCCTTGACGGTAACCCAATTCATTGGATTCTTCTTTTTCTATAACCCAAGTGGACTTCCAGCGCTCAGGGTGATTGGCTGGATGGTCTGGGCGGTTTCGCTGATCTTTGGAATTTATCCGGTCTATTTCCTTCGTAGAAAAGGGAGAGTCCCTCAGGGCAAGAGCTATATGCATACAACCGTTCTGGTTGACAGTGGACTTTACGCAATTGTCCGCCATCCACAATATCTGGCCGGGATATTGCTCAACCTGGGGTTGATGCTGATCAGCCAACACTGGTTGATAGTGGTGTTGGGAGCGCCGGCCATGATCCTGATGTATGTCGATATATTGAATGCAGATCAGCACGAGGTTGAGAAATTTGGGGATGAGTACCGGCGTTACATGCAAACTGTCCCAAGGGTCAATTTTATCCTGGGGATTTTCCGTGCTTGGCAACGTGGAAAACCGGGTTAGAGAGGTAAATGTGGTAGGTACTTTATTGCCCACCAGAGAAATTTAGAATGAAACAACTGGTGATATTAAGTGGTAAAGGCGGAACCGGTAAAACCAGCCTTGCAGCTGCTTTCGCCCACCTGGCATATGCCGGCTCTTTTCCCTTGCGGGCGGTATTAACCGATGCCGATGTAGATGCAGCCAACCTCGAGCTGGTATTGAACCCTGAGATGCTGGAAGAGCATGAGTTTATAGGTGACTCAACCGCGGTTATTGATGCGGACCTGTGTGATGGCTGTGGTGTCTGCGAGCAGGTGTGCAGGTTTGAGGCGATTCTACCGCCTGATTCTCAGGAAGGGTTGAGCTATCAAGTGGACCCGCTCGCCTGTGATGGTTGCGCAGCCTGCTTTTACCAGTGTCCGCTTCAAGCCGTTAGCATGCAGCCCCAGATGGCTGGTCACTGGTATCTCTCCGATAGTCGCTATGGAGCTCTAATCCATGTCGCCCTCAAACCAGCCCAAGAGAACTCCGGTAAATTGGTGACAATGGTAAAACAACAAGCCCGCTTATTTGGATTGGATCATGGCGCTCAAGTCCTGATAGTGGATGGACCTCCAGGGGTTGGTTGCCCGGTGATTTCGGCTGCCTCGGGGGCTGATCTGGCATTGATCGTGGTCGAACCCAGTGTGGCTGGGATCCATGACGCCCGGCGTGTATTACAAACCACCAACCACTTTCGCGTGCCAACCGTGGTTGGTATCAACAAGGCTGATCTTTACCTATCTGGCGCAGCTCAAATCGAAGACTTTTGCCTGGAGAACCGCGTAGAAGTCCTCGGGAAGGTTCCATTCGATGATAGTGTGACCCTATCGATGGTCCATGGTGAGTCTGTGACAGCCTATTTTCCTGATGCTCCAGCCAGCCAGGCGATAAAAAATATTTGGCAGTTGCTGGTCGCAGGCTTATGTCAAGTTGAAGCGGCAAGATGAGCGATCCTGAAGAGTTACGCCGTGCGATATTGGAACGACTTTCGTCGGTAATTGACCCGGAAACAGGCGTAGATGTCGTGCACATGCGATTGATTGAAGACCTGGTCGTGGATGAAAAAGGGCGGGTTTCTTATAAGTTTCGACCATCATCACCCTTATGCCCCATTGCAGTACCGCTTTCGTTAGAGATCCAGAAAGCTGTGGGTCAAGTCGAAGGTGTTACAGAACAGGACTTCGAAATCGTTGGTTACCTGCAATCCGAAGAATTGACCAAATTCCTCCACCAGCTGTTGGAGGATATGCGATGAGGGAGGCGCTTTTGAGATTCGCAAGATTATGAAATACGTATTTGGTCCAGTCCCCTCCCGCCGTTTGGGTCAATCCTTGGGAATTGATACCATCCCGCCCAAGACCTGCAATTGGAACTGCGTTTACTGCCAATTGGGTCGCAGCGTGCCGTTGGTCCACGAACGCCGCGAGTATTATCCTCGCCAGGATATCCTGCTTGAAGTGGAGCAGGCCTTGGCTGATCACCGCCCGGGTGAAATCGATTGGGTCACTTTTGTGGGTTCAGGCGAACCAACTTTACATTCAGGCTTGGGTTGGCTGATCCGCCAGGTGAAGGAACTTAGCGATCTTCCAGTGGCGGTCATAACCAATGGCGCCTTTCTCTACCTGCCTGAGGTCAGGCTTGAATTATCCCTTGCGGATGCGGTCTTGCCAAGTCTGGACGCAGGCAATGCCAGGCTTTATCGGAAAATAAACCGCCCTTGGCCGGAATTGACCTTTGAGCGTCTCTTGCAGGGTTTGCAAGCTTTCCGACAGGAATACCACGGCAAATTTTGGGTAGAAGTCATGCTGGTCAAAGGTTTGAACGATTCGGAAGCGTGCTTGACCGAGATCGCCCGTAGGTTGGAAAGGATCCAGCCTGATCAGGTGCACATCAACCTGCCCACCCGCCCGCCGGCGGAAGCATGGGTGCAATTGCCTGACCAGGATGGGTTGCTGCGGGCGATGGGAATTCTGGGTGATGTCGCTGAAGTAGTGCACCCGGCTGAGGGTGAATTCGATCTATCAGGAGATGAAAACGTCGTGGAAGCTATCTTGAACATCATCACTCGCCACCCCATGAGCCAGGAGCAGCTGGTCAGGGCCTTGGGGCGTTGGCAACCCGAAGCAGTAGACCAGGCTTTAGGTGAGTTAGAAGCCAGCAGACGGGCACAGGTGGTGCGGCGTTACGGAAGCCTCTTTTGGACGGTGCGTACCGCCCGTTTTCCAGAAGAAAATCTTAAACCGATCACAAATGATGAGCAAAGATCTAGACGGTTATGAAAAAGCCTGACGAGAAGAAGATTCCCTCACTTTTTAGGTTCTTAAGAGCCTGGCAAGAAAAAAATAAAAGAAACCGGTCACGATTATCCTGGTGGCACAGGTTCAAACCGGTTATGATGACCTCTGAGAAGACCACCCATCGAGGCCATCAAAGATCAAGACACCGTCATGACCGCCTCAATAAAGAATTGTCAGAGGGTCAAGGATTAAAGCTATTAGATGAAATACCACCTGGTGAATGTATCATCGTTCGCAAGCTTTATGGTGGGAAGGATTTCACCAGTCGCATGGCTGCTTTAGGTTTCACCATGGGTGCCGAAGTCAAAGTGGTTCAAAATTTTGGCCATGGTCCCATGATCGTGACAGTCCGTGATACCCGGGTGGCACTCGGGCGTGGGCAAGCCATCAAGATACAGGTGGAAGTAATTTGAACCCTATCGCCAAGGAATCGATCACAGTCGCTCTGGCCGGACAGCCGAACGTCGGAAAATCTACCGTGTTCAACATGCTCACCGGGTTAAGCCAACATGTGGGTAACTGGCCTGGGAAAACCGTCGAGCAAAAAACCGGCGAATTCATCCAGAATGGTAGAAAGGTACGCCTGGTGGACTTGCCAGGTACCTATAGCCTGACCGCCAACTCGGAAGAGGAGCGGATTGCCCGGGATTTCATTATTCACGAAGGTCCAGATGTGATCATCGTAATTGTGAATGCCAGCGCGCTGGAGCGCAACCTGTATTTGCTGTCTGAATTGTTAATCCTTCCGGTACCCGTATTGGTCGGTTTGAACATGACCGATGTGGCATCTCAACAAGGCATCCACGTAGAAGCACACGTCCTTGAGGCAGCTTTGGGCGCCCCGGTGGTGCCCCTGGTAGCCACAAAAAACCAGGGGTTACGTCAATTGATGGAGTCAGCTCTGAGGCTGGCTGAGAACCCTTTAGCTTATAATCCAAACCGGCCGGATATCCGCCCGGATCACCAGCCAATACTTGCCGCGCTGCAGGATCTGGTCGCGGGGAAGATTCCACCACCATACCCCGAAGATTGGGTGGCGTTTAAATTATTGGAGGGCGATGCGGAAATAACTGCGCTGGTAAGGCAAAAAGCGCCCGAGGTGTGGGACCAGGTCCATGGACTTATCTTGCAGCACGAAGATGCCTATCTGGACATTGCCGGCGGGCGTTATGAATGGATTGGGCGTATGGTCCGAGCGGCCATCGATCGCCCCAGAACCGGGGTGATCACGATGACCGATAGGTTGGATCGCATCGTTACTCACCCGTTTTGGGGTGTGCTTGTGTTGATAGGGATTTTCGCGCTGGTCTTTTGGCTGACCTATGCGTTGGCGTTGCCTGTGGTGGATTGGCTGGATGCGTATTTTATTTCGCCTTTGGCGAAAGGGACTGAGATCCTGTTTCGATGGGCACCGACCTGGGTCTCTGGTTTGCTGGTTGACGGCTTGATCGCAGGTGCCGGAACCGTTTTAACCTTCATACCCATCCTGGCAATTTTCTTTGGCGCCCTGGGGTTATTGGAAGAAACCGGATATCTGCCTCGCTGTGCCTATGTCATGGATCGCTTCATGCACTGGATGGGATTACACGGAAGTTCTTTTTTTCCGCTATTTCTGGGATTTGGCTGCAACGTACCGGCAGTGATGGGCACCCGCATAATAGGCGACCGGCGGGCGCGCATATTAACCATATTACTGGCACCATTGATCCCGTGCACAGGCCGGTTGGCAGTCGTGGCTTTCTTGGCTCCCGCTTTTTTTGGTCAAAGAGCAGCGCTGGTTACCTGGGGCTTGGTAACCGGCAATTTGTTGATCCTGGCGATAACTGGGATCCTTATCCACCGAATAATTTTTAAGGGGATGCAAACCGCCTTTATCATGGAGCTGCCTCTCTATCATATTCCCAGCCTGCGATCGATTTTCATTTTTATCTGGCAGAACACCTGGGCTTTTGTTCGAAAGGCAGGCACTATTATCCTTTTGGTTTCTATGGCTGTGTGGGCGCTTTCATCCCCTGGCGGAGATGTGAGCAATAGTCCTTTGGCAGCGCTTGGAGGTTGGCTGGAACCTGTCGGTCGCTTGATGGGGTTGGACGATTGGCGAGTTATCACGGCTCTATTAAGCAGTTTCCTTGCCAAGGAAAACACCATTGCCGTTCTGGGTGTCCTGTTTGGTATGGGGGAAGATTCAATCGGCTTAGCTGGGCAGGTGGCTAAAACGCTGACCCCCGCGGCTGCCCTGTCGTTCCTGGTTGTACAGATGCTTTTTATCCCTTGCGCGGCAACCATGGTGGTCATCCGGCAAGAGACAAGACAATGGAAATGGTTGGCTTTCAGCCTGGTTTTAATGCTGCTGATCTCTCTGGGCGCGGGTGTGGCTGTTTACCAGCTCACTAGATTGGTATTCTAACTGCGATTGCGATTAACAACCATCGATGACCACATAGTTTTTCATTCAGGAAATATCTTCGAGATGAATATAATCGACGATTTGCTGGCCAGTCTGCACGAAGATGCTCCCATACGAGCGATTTTGACTGGCGTTCACTGGACGGCTGTCTGCAGCCGCTATTGCGGCCTGGCCTCAACCATTTTGGGGGAAAAGCCTCATGGTCACGATAGGGTCCGGCAAGTGGGGAGTTTACACACACTCAACGCTCGAGAGCTGGCAGAATTCGCCCGTTCCGATAATCTTTTAGAGGCCAGCCTGGGAGTGGCAGCAATAAACTCGCTATTAGAGGTGGATGAAAAGACCGCGGTTGAAATAAATGCCCTGGAGGTGCTTCTCGAGCATGGACCTGGCAAACCGGTCGTGGTGGTGGGTCATTTTCCCTTCATCCCGAAATTACGCCAGGCGGTGGGGGAGTTATTTGTGATCGAGAGACATCCATTGGCGGGTGAATACCCGCCCGAGGCTGCCGAAAAGTTGATCCCCCAAGCGGAAGTGGTGGCTATCACCGGCAGTGCGCTGATCAACCACACGCTGGATGGATTGCTGAATTTATGCCAACCAAGTGCAATGGTGCTGGTTCTGGGGCCGAGCACGCCGCTTTCGGCGGTTTTATTCGATTATGGTGCCGACATTATTTCGGGTACGCGGGTGCTGGATGAGGCCTCAGCCTTACGCACAATCAGCCAGGGAGCGACTTTCCAGCAGGTGGAGGGTGTGAAATTGTTGACCCTGGCTGATGAGAAATAAAAAGAGCTCCCGGAGAGCTCTTTTGCCTCTTGGCCCACTCACGATGGGTTTGACTCATATGCCTCAGGTGCTGCCGGTATTGCACGCCGGGCTCATCGAATAAGAAGCGCCCCCACCAACCACTTTGGAAGCGAAGGTGGAGATTTTCTTCTTGACCTGCTGGCTGTGGCAGGTAGGGCAGATGACCTCGGTCGCTGAGCTGGCGCTACGGACCAGCTCCTCAAAGTTTTGGCCGCATTGGGTACATACAAATTCAAAGATAGGCATTGCTCGACTCCTGTGGTTCACACACCTGGCGCGTGAAATGGAAGTACTCTCAATAACTTAGATGCAATTATGTGAAAAAGGTTACAAGCCTGGTGGCATAAATATTAGATGCGTTGGAATGGACCGGTATGTCGTAGGGTTTAAGGGACAAATCAGGGGTAACGGTCCAGGAAGAAGTCTGCATAAAAAACCGGCCAATCCTTCTCAGGGGCCTGTCTACTCATCTCATGGTCGGCGACTACCAGCAGGTCAGCCAGCTGGCTGACCGTGAATTGAGCGCCAAGGAGTTTGGCGAGCGGCGCTCGTAAATAGACCAGATAGGCCAATCGTGGTCATCGCCATCAGTTTCGATGAAAGCCCGGTGGTGGTGCTTACCAGCCTATTGGAAGAGGTCGATGAGGTCTTGCTGGAGTTGCTCGCCATTGGGCATGAATTCATTTTCTGATTTCGTTCAAACCTCTTCCGACAGTGACACCGGTTAAGTTTACCGATCACGATCTTTAATTACCGGTGTAACGGTTGGGGTCATTATATCCTGGTTGACCTGAATCATGAAAGAACCCTCCAACACTCACCCGCTAAAGCTGAAAAATCTCGTGAAAGAAGACCTGGATCACTTGACCTGCTCTAAACGGTAGCTTGCCTGGTGTTCAACATTGAGCAAGATTAGTTGATCTTGAAGGCTATCACGCTTTTACTTCTTGGCCACTTGCAGCCGGCACCAAGCATACAGGGCGTCATATAGTGGAAATTGAGCAGCTAAATTAGCCTGATCATCCGGTAAGATCAAGCTATAGCCGCTGGCGATAGCTTCCAAACCAGGGGCGATAGAGTCTTTTTGCCGGTCTGCGGCGATGTCGGCGGCATGCACGATCTCTGCCAGACGGAGTAGACCACCATCGGTCAAGCCAAATGCTTCCAAGATGGTCTCAAAGGAGCACTTCCCATCCCGGTGTCCAAATTCTACCTCCGGGGCATCGTAGGGAATCGCCCCGCGGTCAACCGCCACCTGCCCAGCCGGTCAGCCAGCACGCCACCCGGGTACTGGTAAACCGCGTCAAGCAGATCCTTAATCGCCTGGTATCCCGTCCAAACAAATACCCCGGCGCCCAACGCTTCCAGGTATTTGGGTACAAAGCTGCTCCATAACTCTTCGCCCAATCCAAGCAGCAGGATCGCTCCCAGCAGCACGAGAATATTCCGTTCCAGACCTAAATAGGATCGAAAACGTCTGATCCAGGTTTGTTTGTTGAGAGCTGAACTCGGCTTAGACATGGCTTACCAGCTAAATATGAACATCTTTTTCAGGAATTAAGCTGTAACAGACCATTTTTATTAGCATGTTCAGTATACCCCTCAACCTTTTGGATCATACCAGTAAAGAAGATCGGGAAGGCAGGCTAGTAAGGTAAAATTATGATCATTCACGGTCAATTCTAGCGGAATATCTTGCACGAGGAGCGAAATGACATCTAACCACGCCAAGGATTTTATTGAATGGCTTGACAGGCAACTTTTGGCGCGCGGCTGGAGCGATAACAAATTGGCCAGGCTGGCAGGCCTTTCTCATTCGGTGATCAGCCGGGCGCGTGCGGGTTCGCTGCCAAAGTGGGCGGCATGTGAGGCCCTGGCACAGGCGTTGGATTTACCCCCAGTGGCGGTTTTCCGCAAGGCCGGCTTGCTGCCAGATACCTCCTTGGAAGAAGTCGATTTAGATGAATGGCGCTACCTTCTGGCGAAACTGCCGGAAGATGATCGTTACGAGCTGCTGCGCATCGCCCACCTCAAACTGGAACTGATGGAAAGGAGAAAGGAGAAATAGGGGGTGTTATTGAAAGCGCCCGCCTCAGATTTCAATTGCCTGCCGGTTGGACCTGGACCAGAACAATATTGCTAAATCCATACTTCCTATTTTTAGAACTGGTTGTGTTGGTCTCCTTTGGGCTATGCCTGCGGCACGCCTGGCGGAAGGGTTTTCCGGTCGTATGGCAGCTGCTGGCTGGCGTGATCTTCGGGCTGTTGCTGGAAAAATCTACCATCCAGCAGCTGCATGCCTATCACTACGGGCATTTTACCCTGATGATAGGCCAGGTGCCGCTGATGGTAGGAGTAGCCTGGGGTACGATCATTTACTCCGCCAGACTTTTTTCAGACGCCTCCAGCACGCCCGAGTGGGCCCGACCAGTCTTGGATGGCTTGCTGGCTCTGAACATAGATCTGTCGATGGACGCCCTAGCCATCCGGCTGGGAATGTGGGACTGGGGTCTGGGATTTAAGGCCCAGTATTTCGGGGTGCCTTACGCCAACTTCTGGGCCTGGTTTTGGGTGGTTTTTTCTTTCTCCTTCGGACTGCGGTTGCTGACCCGCAGGGGAAATTGGAGCGGGCATTGGTTGGGTCCGGTAGGCGCCATTTTGGTAGGGCTGGTGGGAGTGGTAGGCTCCAACAAGCTGATCGCCGACGTGGTTTCGGCAAACTGGTATCAGACTACTATCTTCCTGACATTGGGGGCGGCGTTATCTCTGGTCGTATGGTTACAACCCAGGTTCTACCTGTATCCCGTGGATTCGCTGGTTTTGTGGGTGCCGTTTGGTTTTCACGCCTACTTCCTTACGGCCGGGCTGGTATCGGGGGTGATCTTCAAGCCTCCATTCCTTTTGTTGATGAGCATGGCGATGATGGTGATCTCGCTGGCTATCCATCGACCCACCATAAGAAGAGTATTGTTGCGAACTTCTTAAGAATAGGACTTAGGCAGTTGGTGGGAGGATGGGGGTGTTTGGGCAACGCCCGCCCAAACACCCCCGATTTTCCCCTGAACTGCGTAACTACTAAAGAATATAACCAGGGTGCAGGTCTGTACTGGAGTCTTTAATATCCGCAGGAATGCCACCTTGAAAATGCCGCGAGTCTTGCCTGTGATTAGAAGAACCTCACAGATAATCTGAAGATGACGATTAATCCATAATATAAAAGTTTAGCTGTGGGGCTTGCTCAAGAGCTCTTTAGCGATGGTGTAGATGCCGTCGGCGTCGAGGACGACTTCCTGCTCGAAGAGGCGCACCAGGGCAGACTTGTGCACTTTCATTTTAAACCGGCCAATGCCTAATCCGCCAAAGAGGAAGCGACCATCCTGCTTTTCACCATGCATGTGGATGTCAATGCCGGTGATGCCGGGAGGAGGAGCAACGTTGAGATCGGCTAGAACTTTAAGGGTGGGATTATTCTGCCAGTCATCTTCTGCCAGCAACTGTACATCAGCAGGTCCGGCTGCCAAGGCCGCTATGGCTCCATCCAGGGAAGCGACCATATCGGTTAGGCTTTTAGCCTGCAGGATTTCAAAACCATCCTCCTGTGATTGAGCCATGGCCAAACCCAGGTCGTGCCGATAACGTAGTTCGTTCCAGCTTTCGGCGAACAGTTGGCGGGGTAAGCTGGTAACAATTACGTGGGCGCCGTCTCTGGCCAGCAAGCGGGCTGAGCGTAATCCGACCGGGCCAAAACCACCCAGGACAACCACTTTAGCGCCACGCAGATCATGATGGCGTTCGATCAGAGCTACTGCGGCGGACGAGGCGGTATTACATCCATTCGAGTCTAGCATCATTGAGATACAAAATGGATCGAACATGACCTTCTTGGCGGCTTCCAGGATCTGTTCACAGACGTCGAGGCGCCTGCCACCGATGAAGATGGCCGTCTCACGTAAATCATCAGGCGGGCGGGTGAACATCACGCCATGCATAAGGCCACGCACATCGCCCACGTTGACATCGCCGTAACTGAGCACGTGATCGATGCCGGCCTGGTAGGCAGTAATACGGTCAAAGGTGCTGGCGAATTTATCCGTATCAAGTTGTAATAGCAGTGTTTTCATTTTTAATTTCCTTTAGGTACATTAAACTTCCTACTTATTCTACTGCAAAGCGGCACGTAGGGTAGGGAAAGCTTAAATATATTTAAGGTGAATTGTCGCTATGACAGGAAAGAGCCAGGGTCGAGACCAGCGGTCACCCTTGTGTTTTGCACGCCAGCGGGACAGTTTTAGGTGGAATTACCGCCTTAAGTGAAATAATCCTGGTTAACCGTGGGGGTTAAACCGGGAGGGCCAAAGGGGTTAATGGGGGGTATTTTTGGGGGATTTTCATTCAGAACGGTTGTAAAACTAGAACAAATGTGCTAAATTCAAGGTCATCAGCAAACAATTCCTAAGCTTGTCAAGCCTGCAATGCGGGTGAAACGGAGGGTGTTATGTCAGCCGAACAATTATCAGCGATCGCAGGCGCGATCCTTTCGCTGATCTTCTCCTATGTACCGGGGATCTATAAGAAATACCAGCCTTTGAGCGAGGAACTCAAACGGCTGATCATGCTTGCCCTGCTGTTGGTGACCTGCACCAGCGTTTACGCCCTGGCCTGTACGAACTGGCGGGCTCATCTAGGTCTCACGGTGACATGTGATCAACCCGGACTGGTGCAGTTGACCTGGTCGTTGGTGTTGGCGATTATGGCAAACCAATCCACATACCGGCTTTCCCCGCGGGTGAACGGCTTGCGTAAAAACCTACAGGGAGCCAGGAATTAAACAGATGAAGTGGTTTCAGGAGTCGGACCGGCTCTATTTGTACGGAGATGGGTCTGTATGTCTCTGGCGTGATCTCCTTCAGCCAGGCAAGGGTCACAAGTGAAGGATGGAATCGCCAACTGATCCTGGATTTGAGTGCCCAGTTTTGGAAAAAGCCAGACAGGTCTTGGCGCGTCACCAGGAATTGCTGGAAACTATGCGCCAATTAAGACGGGAGATGGCCAGGTGCAAAGGATGTTCACTGGTTCAAGAGTGTCCATTACGGGAGGAGTTCAATTCACAAATCAGCGCGGCTGTCAGGGAGCTGACCGAGGAATGGGACCTAGCGTAGTGAGAACCAGCCCAGCTTCTTAAAGACCGGTAAGACCATGAATTGTGGATTTCCTGGAACTGATCAGACAGATACTAGCGAGCATCCTGGCCTTTTGCCGGATCGGCAGCGAGGTGACCCTGAGGGGCTATCAGGAAAGGGTGGCGCTGGCCATTATCGAGAGTGTGAAAGCCGGGAAGGGATTAACATTTGTCGTGATGTACCCGCGCCAGTCGGGCAAGAACGAACTGCAAGGGCACATCGAAGCATTCCTGCTGATGTTGTGCTCACAAGTGGACAAGGAGATTGTGAAAGTGTCACCGACCTGGAAACCACAAAGCCTGAATGCCATGAGAAGGTTAGAGAGGGTTTTGAATCAAAATTTTGTAACGAGAAATTCATGGAAGAAGGAGCAGGGATATATATACCGGATTGGATCGGCGAGAATTTACTTTCTCTCTGGTGGACCACAAGCAAACGTAGTGGGAGCCACAGCAAATTTGCTACTATCATGTGATGAAGCCCAGGACATTCAAATTACGAAATGGGATAAGGATTTTGCTCCAATGGCAGCATCCACGAATGCTACTCGTATTTTTTGGGGAACTGCCTGGACCTCTCGAACGCTACTGGCGAGAGAGATGCGGGCGGCGCGTAAGGCGCAAGAAGAGGACGGCATACAGAGAGTATTCACCATCGACGCTAACGACGTGGCGGCGGAAGTGCCGGCCTATGAAAAATTCGTAGCAGAGCAAATAAAGAAACTAGGGAGAAACCATCCACTGGTAAAAACGCAATTCTTCTCAGAAGAAATCGACGCAGAAGGAGGGATGTTTCCTGGCGAACGGCTGGCGATGATGCAAGGAAATCACCATCGCCAACAAACCCCGATCGAAGAGGAAATCTACGCCTTTTTGATAGACGTGGGGGGAGAGGATGAAGGAGCCAGCGACATGATTTCGGATCTGGAGCGGGATACACTGAGAAACCCGGCCAGAGATGCCACCACTTTAACAATCGTCAAAGTAGATCTGGATACTTTGAAAGACGACCTTATTAAAGCGCCAACCTACAAAGTGATGGATCGACGCGAATGGATAGGAACCTCGCACACGAACATTTACGCACAATTAAGAGCATTGACCGGACTATGGAAACCACGGTTCATTATCATAGATGCAACCGGAGTTGGGGCCGGGCTAGCAAGTTTTCTGGATCGATCTTTGCCCGGAAAAGTTTTGCCGTTCATTTTCACGGCGAAAAGCAAAAGCGATCTTGGCTGGAACTTCTTAGCAGTTTGCGATACGGGACGGTTCAAGGATTATTTACCTACAGGAAAGAAATTCGACCAGGATCCCCGTTCCGAATTCTGGCTGCAACTGGAATTCGCACAATACGAAGCGCTGGAAAATAAAACCCTGCGCTGGTCAGTGCCGGACGGGACCCGCGATCCGGCAACGGGCGAACTGGTACACGATGACTGGATATTATCGGCGGCATTATGCGCAATACTGGACGAACAAGAATTGTACGTAACCGGGAAAACCTTAATCGTTCAGGGCAAGGATCCAATGGACGATATCGATTCGTATGGATATTGAAAGCAAACGAAGATAAACACGGATTGGAAAATCAAGGAGGCTTAAATGAGTGCAATTAGTGGACAAAAGACGGTTGCCGCAGCGGGAACGGCTGTTGCTTTGGGGACGATACAGATAAACGGGCCTCTCATGATAAAGGCGCTGGCAGCAAATGCAGGCCTGGTTTACGTAGGGAACGATGGGACCCCGGACGTGGCCTCGGATTCGGGTTTAGAACTGGCTGCGGCTGAAGTGATTATTTACGATTGGGTTGGAAACCTGGGATCCATTTACCTCGACTCTGCGGAGAACGGCGAAGGGGTTGCATGGCTAAAACTAAACATATAATCCCACCATATTCTAAACTGATGAGCTGCAGGATTTTACCGGTATTCTTGAAGAAACCGGCTGAGAAAGGGATATTTTTCTTAAAAAAAAAGGCTGCGGAAAATGACGAGATGAATGAATCCAAATTAATACCTTCAATGATCGTACCTGCCCTCTATGCAAAGGCAGCAGAAGAAGGCAGCGAATATGCTGACAAGATACTGGCCATGGAAGCAGCTAACCTGATTGCATACTGGCCGCTATGGGAGGCCGCGGGGGTAAACGCTGACAATTACGAAGGCACGGCGGCGCGAGACGGAACTTACGTAGGGGCAACCCTGGGACAAACGGGGATCGGAGACGGGCACACCGCGCCTTTATTCGATGGGGTAAACGATACTTGCGAGATATTCACAGACAGTTTGAGCGCGGCATTCAACGGGGAAGAAGGTTCGATTTCGATGTGGATGCGGGTGGCGAATGTGGGAGTTTGGACGGATGGGATTCAGAGAGCTTTGACACGCTTATTTTGCAATGCAGGAAACTATGCATATCTTGCAAAATGGTCGTTGAATAACGAAGTAAGGTTCGAATACAAGTCGGGTGGAGTTGGTAAATACATCAAAATACTGGGAATAGAAACCACAGATTGGTTTCACATAGGATATACCTGGACTAAAAACGGTGACCTGGTGAAGGGATATTACAACGGATCACCGATTGAAGAAGGACAAAGCGGATTAGGGGCTTGGGCGTGCGGTGGACTAGACGGAACAAGGACCAGACTTGCTGCGGATTTCATCGACACAAACTTATTCAGCGGCTACCTGGCGCACGTGGCGATCTGGACCAAGGCGCTGAGCGATGCGGACATGGCTTCATTGGGGACGGTATAACGTGAACCGGCAATATTACGGGATAGAAGATTTAGGGATGGTCAAGGAACAAAGGGATATGCTTTTCGCGGCTTTAAAAGGGCTAGGCAGGAACAACCTGCATCCCAAGCCGAACTATCGCAACCATTGGCGGATCAGGCTAGACGGAAAAGCCATGATCTTCGAAGGGGATTTCAACGACGAGGATTGGACGGTAGACAGTATGACAAACTGGTTATCACAAGTATTCGAGGTAAATCCACACACCATTTCAGCCAGCTTAGCCAGCACGGGTTACGGTCCTACGGCAACTTTTATCCGGAACGGAGCAAAGATGAGGATGATTGCCTTCGGAGGGCTGCTGACTTCCTGGCAGGAAAGCCACTTGAAAGCTCTGGCTTATTTGAAAGCAAACAAGCTGGAATGGGAGATTTTCGAGGAAC
>DAOUET010000057.1:0-145806 GCA_034430155.1 Anaerolineales bacterium | reverse complement strand
ACTCGAACCCGGCTGGATTGATTTAATGACAGATGAGTGCAAACTGATAGTTCTTTCCATGCAAAGGATTTTAGCATTTGAGCTGACTATCATACTTGTTAAGGTGAATAGCCCCCTGGTACCTTGACTTTTATCTGGGAACGCGTATGATAGCAATTAGTTTGCATCGATATAATTTTTTACAATCTATTTTGGGAGGCTATCATGCGTCGAGGTCGAATTTTCTTCTATTTAGCGTTTATCTTAATACTTGGGCTGGTTGCTGTTGCAGTAATTTGGTTTAAAATTGTTCAGCCCACAGCTGAGCAACCAGTTGTGGTGGCTACCCCAACGCCGATCCAAATGGTTGACGTGGTAGTAGCCACTCAAAATGTGCCTCGGGGGAACGTCATTAATGAGACAGAGTTAAGTTTGATTCCCATACCAAGGGATTTGTTATTCGAGGGCTATTTTACGGAGCTTGCCACGGTTGTAGGACGCCGGGCACGAGTTGATCTGGAACCGAACATGATCATGACATCTGCCATGGTGACAGATAGTACTGAACAAATCTCTTCTAGTGGCTCCAATGCAGCTTTATTGATTCCTAAAGGAATGGTGGCGGTATCGATCGAGATTGACCGGCTGAGCAGCGTATCCTACGCCCCTCGAGCCGGAGACCATGTAAATGTCATCGTAAGTCTCTCATTTGTTGATCTAGATACAGGTTACCAGTCAATATTACCGAATAACACAGCCATAGTGATTGGACCAGGACCAGCATGTTTGTGTGAAGGTGGGCCGTCGACTTTAACTGCAAACTCACAATCGCCAGCCAGTGGAGGAGTTCAGGGCAGAACCGAAATTGATCCGCTTTTGGAGCAGACCTTATATATTGTGCCGTCCGAACGACAACGCCCCAGATTGGTAAGTCAATCGTTGATTCAAGATGCCATTGTTCTCGGTGTTGGTGATTTTCCTCTGGAAGAACCAAAACAGGCAACCCCAACAGCCTCGATCCCTGTGGAGATCGCTCCAACAGAAGCTACAGAAACACAAGCTGAAGTCCAGCCAACGCCTGAACCCAAAATACCACAAACCATTTCGCTCATTGTGACGCCACAGGATGCGGTTACCTTAAACTACTTGATTGCAACCGGTCAGGCTAGATTAACTCTGGCATTGCGGAGTGCGGGAGACGACACTCGCGTTCAGACAGATGCGGCAACCTTAGATTTCTTGTTGAAGCAGTATAATATACCTGTCCCGGTGAAACTACCGTATGGTATTGAACCACGCATTGATGTTCTCCCAGAAGTATTCCCAGCAGTCGAGGCAACCCCAGCGCCATAGAATTTTGACCTCTTGGTGATGGTTTGGAGCTGATTCATTATGGGTGAAGGTGAGAAAATTCGGGTTTTGATCGTTGACGATATTGCGGAGACGCGCGAGAATATTCGCAAACTGCTTCAATTTGAAAATGAAGTTGAGGTCTCAGCGGTCGCCAGAAATGGGCATGAAGGCATAGAGATTGCCAAAGAAATCAAGCCTGATGTCATCATTATGGACATTAATATGCCAGATATGGATGGCATCACGGCAACCGAAATCATTCATAAAGATGTGCCTCATTGCCAGATTATAATGTTATCGGTACAAGGAGATCCCAACTACATGCGCCGGGCCATGTTGGCTGGCGCGCGGGATTTTCTCACCAAACCCCCTACCGTAGATGAGCTGACTTCTGCCGTCCTGCGGGCGGGTGAAATGGCAAAGCAGGAGCTTGAAAAATCAAGGACATCCTACACAAGTCAAATCGGATCAGGTGGGTTAATCTCCATGGGAATTCAGGGGGTAACCTACGGCAAGGTCATCGCAGTGTATAGCCCTAAAGGTGGGACAGGCTGTACGATGGTTGCAACAAATCTCGCAGTGACTTTGCACAATGAGGAAACCCCTGTCGTTCTTGTGGATGGCAATCTGCAATTTGGTGATGTGGCTGTATTCTTAAACGAGCAAGGGAAAAACAGTGTAATCGATTTAACCACTCGGGCAGATGAATTAGATCCGGAAATAGTAGATGAGGTATTAATAAGCCATGCGAAATCTGGCCTTAAAATCCTTGCCGCTCCATTTAATCCAGAGCACGCAGACAGCGCCACAGGTGATCAATTTCGCAAGGTTTTGAAGTATTTGCGATCAATGTTTTCTTATGTCCTGGTCGATACACCTTCCATACTTACAGATATTTCAATAGCAGCGATGGATGAAAGTGATGTGGTGATTTTATTGACCACTCAAGATATTCCAGCAATAAAAGATGCTCGTTTATTTTTGGATATTGCGAATGCGCTTGATATTCAGCGAGAACGCATATTATTTGTCATGAATAGATTTGATAAGCGCATTGGAATAACGCCCGAGAAAATTAGTGAAAATTTTAAATACGAGATCGTGGCGACCTTACCGGCGGAAGAACGTGTGGTGGTTCCATCCATTAACCGAGGATTGCCGATTATGTTAGGAGATCGATCTCGGCCAATCGCCAAAAGTTTTTTCACCCTGGCGGAAGTCTTGCGTGAACGCTTGACTAAATTGGAATCTGTAGAAGAGACCTATGAAGCGTCTAAAAACGGTAAATAGTCAAACATAGAGGAATTAACGAGGTGTAAGAAATGTCTTTATTAAAGAGGATCGAACAGGGGCAAGGTGCCAATAATGCACCTGATCATGGTGAAGATGAAGGGCATTCGAGTTTGATAAATATTCGCACAAGCCGGGTGGCCTCGCAGGGTGTTAGCTCTCAGAAAGATACCTACACAGATTTAAAAGTCAGGGTTCAAAATCGCCTGTTGGCTGAGCTTGACCCTTCCATGGATATTTCTAAAGTAAATGAGGTGCGGAATACAATCCAAGAGCTATTCGAGCAAGTGCTAGCTGAAGAAAATATTATTCTCTCCCGGCCAGAAAGGCACCGACTTTTTGAGCAAATATCCGCAGAAATTCTCGGGCTCGGACCATTACAACCATTACTGGAAGACGAGACCATCACTGAAATTATGGTTAACGGCGCAAAAAACATATATATAGAACGTGGTGGAAAACTATTCCGGGTGCCGGTGTCGTTTGAAAGCAATGATCATGTGATGCGGATAATCGATCGCATTGTTGCTCCTCTTGGTCGGCGGGTAGACGAATCCAGCCCATATGTAGACGCGCGCCTGACGGATGGTTCACGTGTCAATGCCATCATTCCCCCAATTTCGTTGGTTGGTCCGGTCTTGACGATCCGAAAATTCGCCAAAACACCGATCACGTTGGACCAATTGATCCAATTTGGGACCATCACTCCGGAAGCCCTGCAGTTCTTAAAAGCTTGTGTGCAATCACGCGTGAATCTTGTTATTTCCGGGGGGACCGGTTCGGGTAAGACCACATTACTCAACATCCTTTCCCAATTCATTCCATCGGATGAACGTATCGTTACCATTGAGAACGCGGCGGAATTACAGTTACGACAGGAGCACGTCGTTACCCTTGAATCACGTCCACCCAATATTGAGGGCAAAGGCGAGATCACCATCCGGCAGTTAGTGATCAATGCCCTGCGTATGCGTCCTGATCGAATTATTGTAGGAGAAATACGGGATGACGCTGCCTTGGACATGTTACAGGCCATGAACACGGGTCATGATGGATCCATGACAACCGCACACTCCAATACACCCCGTGATACGCTCGCCCGTATCGAAACAATGACAATGATGGCAGGTATGGAATTGCCTGAACGAGCGATCCGCGAGCAGGTTGCGTCTGCCATTGATCTGATCATTCACCAGGAAAGACTACGCGATGGATCCCGGAAAATTGTAAATATCACCGAAGTGAGTGGCATGGAAGGCGAAGTTATCACAATGACGGATTTATTCCTGTTCGAACAAACTTCTCTTGAAGAAGGAAAAGTTATCGGTCGCTTACGCCCGACCGGATTACGACCAAAATTCATGGATAAAATTGAAGGATCTGGTATTCATTTGCCCCCATCCATTTTTGGTATTGGAGAACGAAGAAGGTATTAAGCTTAAGGATGTAAGCCATGGAATTTATACTTATTGCAGGAGGAAGTTTAGCCGGAGTTCTTTTGCTCGTCGGCGTGATTATCACAGCGACAAGTGAAAGATCCCTATTAGAGGATCGTCTCGGACGTTACCTCCAGGAAGAGACTTCCTTCCAAGTCGAGGGAGAAAAAGCAAACCCATTAAGCGACTGGCTAAACACCCGCTTAGAGGGTTATAAGTGGGGAGCAGATATCTCTCGAGTGTTAGCGCGGGCGGACATCAAATTAAAACCGGCAGAATACATTGCACTGATGCTTTTCGCTGGATTAGCGGTTGGATCTATAGCCTGGTTGATCGGAGGGCGATCAATCCTCTTCGGAATTCTCGGTTTGGCGTTTGGGTTGTTCATACCGAGATTCTATGTACGGCGCCAGCAGTCGAATCGTTTGATCCATTTCAGTGATCAGCTTGCTGACATGCTCAATTTGATGGTAAATGGTTTGCGAGCGGGGTATTCCATCATGCAAGCTATGGAGGCCGTAAGCAGAGAAATGCCAACGCCAATATCGGATGAATTCAGACGGGTTGTACAGGAGATGCAGTTAGGTCTCCCGATGGAAAAAGCCCTTGACAATCTCTTGCGTAGGATTCCCAGTGATGATCTTGATCTGACCGTTGCGGCGATAAACGTACAGCGGGAAGTCGGCGGCAACCTGGCAGAAATTCTTAACACGATAACATATACTATTAGAGAGCGGGTACGCATTAAAGGAGAAATCAGGGTTTTGACAACCCAGGTTATGTATTCAGGCCGGTTCCTGTCCCTGATGCCAGCGATTATTGCCTTAATATTGTGGATTTTGAACCGACCTTATATGATGTTGTTCTTTGGAGAGGACACAAGGTTAATTGGTATCCCTGTTTTGTTATTTGGGCTACTGATGATTGCTGGCGGGTATTTCTCGATGAACAAAATCGGTCAGATCGAAGTTTAACAGAAAGAGTGATCTAGGAGAGACCATTATGTTCTGGGTATTGATCTTAATCGTGATTGTGATCATCGCGGTGATAGCAATTCTGATTGGTGTCGGTTTGCGGGATACCAGGGAAGATGACCCCTTATCTACACGGCTTGCAGAGTTTGCTGCGCGGGGTGAAGAAGCTTCCCTCGAAGAAATTGAGTTATCGCAACCATTATCGGAGCGAATTATCTTGCCGTTTGCTCGTAGCCTGGGTAAATTTGCCTTGCGTTTTACCCCTCAGAATGCCATTCAAGGGACCGACCATAAGCTCGAGCTGGCTGGTAATCCTCGAGGGTTGGATCCTACGATCTTTTGGGCGTTACGACTGGGTGGCATTGTTCTAGGGATTTTCATGTTATTCCTAGCGGCTATTGCTCCTGCCGGTAGTTTCATAAAAGGTCGCGGACTTTTATTGGGGATACCAGCTGGTATCCTTGGATTTTTCCTGCCAGAACTTTGGTTGAGTGGAAAGATCTCACGACGGCAAAAAGAAATCAGAAATTCAATGCCAGACGCCCTGGACCTGTTAACGATTTGCGTTGAAGCCGGATTAGGTTTTGATGCTGCTATGGCTAAAGTTTATGAAAAATGGGACAATGAACTAGCGATTGGCTTTGGAAGGGTGATACGCGAAATTCAATTAGGGAAGTTGCGGCGAGATGCTCTCCGAGACATGGCTGATCGGATGGGTGTGCCGGAGATGACTAGCTTTGTGGCAGCTGTGATCCAAAGCGAACAATTAGGCGTCAGCATGGCAAAAGTCCTCCATATTCAGGCAGACCAGATGCGCATTAAACGCCGCCAGCGGGCAGAAGAAGAAGCCCATAAAGCTCCTATTAAAATGCTGATCCCGATGGCATTGCTCATTTTCCCGTCGATCTGTATTGTTCTACTGACGCCGGCGATATTGATGCTGATGCGGTCAGCCTTGAGTGGGATCCTCGGATTCTAGGGCTTATTCATTTTTGGGGGTAGTAAATGCCGAAACCGGTCCCTCCGGTTTATCGTATATACCAATGGATTTGGGCGAGCCTAGATTTGATTTACCCTCCACATTGTGGAGGGTGTGGTCGTCAGGGACAACGTTGGTGTTTAGATTGCCAGCAGAATGTCCGAGTGTTATCACCGCCAATCTGTGATCGTTGCGGTCAAATAATTACGGAAACCGGTTTGTGTATCCAATGTCTAAAGGGTCGACCACACTTTGAAGCGCTCCGATCATGGGCGGTTTTCGAAGGACCGATTCGCAAAGCATTACATAAATTGAAATATCAAAGGGATATTGGTCTGGGTGAAGCGCTAGCCTGGCCTCTGATAAATTATCTGAAAGAATTAAATTGGAGAATAGATATCGTGGTGCCGGTTCCATTGGGGGTTGCACGTCATAAAGAGCGTGGATATAATCAATCTGTGTTGATCGCCTGGCCATTATCTCTGGCAACCAAGATTTCTTATCGATCCAGGGCGTTAAAAAGAGTCCGTGAGACTCGTTCGCAAGTGGGGCTTTCGCTCGATCAACGGCGGGTAAATGTCTCTGGTGCATTTAAAGGGAATTCAGAGTTGGTATCAGGTAAAAACGTTGTGCTGGTGGATGATGTCACTACGAGCTGTTCTACATTAGAGGCATGTTCGGTTGCCTTGCTTGAGGCGGGAGCAATGAAAGTATATGGCTTGACTGTAGCAAGAGCCGGTAAGAATCGATCTGGTCAATCGTTTCAGGATCAACCAGGTAGCCAAGAAAGCGTCAGTTTAAGATAACAACTCTGACCATCAAGGAGGAATTAGGCCTCTTGGTTTTCTGGGCACATTTGCGCTCAAAAAGCCAACTTACTGCAAATCTTTATAGCGGGTTGGCGCTAAGCCTGGACCTACATTTAGTTTAAGTGTCTACTATAACAATACAGGAGGATCGATTATGGCGCTGGAGGTTGAAATTTACGGTAGAAATTTAGAGGTTACAGATCGGATAAACGATTATGCCTCGAAGAAAATTTCCAAACTTGATCGTTACCTCAGCGATATTGAGGAAATTCGGGTTGATCTCGCTTATGTGAAATCTGCTCGAAGCGCTGCCGATCGGCAGGTAGCTCAAATAACAGTGCGTGGTAAGGGATTTATACTGCGATCAGAAGAGCGGGCTGATGACATTTTTACGGCATTAGATTCTGCATTGGATAAGATGCAGAGAAGGATTGAACGATTCAAAGGTAAACGGAATCGTGGTCGAGGGGATGGCAGGCCGGCTTCAGAGGTTGCTCTGTCACAGATCATTGAAGAGGAAGAAGAGAGACCTGCTCCAGTGATTGCACGACGAAAACGTTTCAGTGTTGCACCGATGGATGAGGAGGAAGCCATTGAGCAAATGAGTCTGCTAGGTCATGAGAGTTTCTTTGTATTCTTCAATGTAGGTTCAAATGCCATAAATATCCTTTACAAGCGTAGAGATGGAACATATGGTTTGATTGAACCTGAAATCGGTTAATCAAGCGGCGAAGATATACGATGTTAAGCGGCAGAGATAGGCAACTCTACCGCTTATTAATTCTCTTAGAAGTTATATTTAGACAGGCTTTCCTGGTATTGCAAGCAATAATAGTACTTTAGTTGACTTTGATAGGGATTAGAATTACACTTCTCCTAAAGTTATTAGGGAGTAGTTTTTATGACAGATGAAAACCCCATAATCTATAAACTGGCTGATCTAATCTCGGAAAATGATATTGACCAAGCAGCTATCGAACAGGCGATGGAACGAGTCTTAATCGCGATTGGAGAAGACCCTAAGCGAGAAGGTTTACAGCGTTCTCCAGAGCGGATTGCGCAGATGTATACCGAGCTCTTGGCTGGTTATCGTACTGATCCTGTTGCCATAATTAATGACGCCATATTTGAAGTAACCTATGATGAGATGGTGCTTGTCAGGGATATTGAGTTTTACAGCTTGTGTGAACACCACATGTTGCCCTTTCTGGGACGAGCACATGTGGCTTATATTCCCAGAGGGCGTGTAATTGGGCTCTCAAAAATCCCTCGGATTGTTGATCTATACGCACGGCGTTTGCAGTTACAGGAACGTATGACACGCCAGATAGCGGATTTTCTAGACGAAGTTCTCAACCCTCGGGGAGTAGCTGTTGTATTAGAAGGCATGCATTTGTGTGCAATGATGAGGGGGGTGAAAAAACACAAAGCTCGTATGACTACCTCGGCAATGCATGGACTTTTCCGAAGTAACATTGCTACACGACAAGAGTTCCTCGACAATATATCTCGTGGCGCCAGCCCGCTAAGTTTCTAAACAATCATTAATCAGATCCCTTTTCGTTAATATCTCTGGTCGTCGCTGAATGGAGGTCTGGTGGGCGAGTCTATAAGCGATTTGAGAAAGGGTTTCGTTTTCGCTCGGATTTATTAAATCAACACCAATTTCAACCAGAGGAATGGCTAAATAAGCTTGTTCCCAAATGTGGGGATCCACAATCCGTTGATTAATGATGATTATGTCTAGATCAATGGTACGGGGCGCGTTTTGATTTGAAGTACGTACGCGATCCAATTGAGACTCAATCTGTCGCAGTACTTGCCTCCGCAATTCGTTGGCCGTGTAATCGGTGGAGATCAAAGCAACTGCGTTAATAAAATTTGGGCCGATATCCGTCCCAGCCGGGGGAGTTTCCCAGGCGGACGAATGGGATTTTAGCTTCACTACTTGGCTTAGCATGCTTAAGGCCTGAGGCAGATTCTTTTCGGGTTCGATATTTGATCCCAACCCGATATAAATCTCCTGCTCTTCATTCTCCCCTGGAGCGCTCAATTTCAACTCCTACTGAACTCGAAAAACGCACCGCCCCAGGTTTTTCAACCTTCACTTTGACTTTTTTCACGCCTGGATCGTTGAGGCAAATTTTGGCGATATCTGAAGCAAGCGCTTCTACGGTTAACCGCTGGGCAGTTTCTGCATGTGTCATTATCTTCTTAGCAACTGCGCGATAATCGACGCAATCCGAGATATTATCTGTTTCTCCAGCTTCATGCAAGTCTGCGAATAAAACAATATTAATAAGGATATCCTGAGGTTTCTTGCGTTCCCAGTCATTAATACCGATAATACCGCGTGCTAACAAATCCTTGATAAATACTTTGTCCATAATCCTTTTTACCTCTAGATGGGATAAAAAATGCTATAGGTCATTCACGATGCAAGCAGGGAGCCCGCAACCCGTTCGAGGCGTGTGCGGGCCTCAAGGGCGACTTCGTTCAGGATTTCATCTTCCCCCAGAGAGCCAACTTTCAACATCACTTCAGGGACCGCTATTCTTGCCAAAGATCCACCAGTTTGATCTTCTTCCACGGTAATGTTCCAGGGGAGCAACAAACCTACAACTGGATCTTGTCAAAGGGCGCGATGAGCCAAAAAAGGGGTACATGCTCTTAAGATAAAATATTGGCGGAAATCTTCGCCGAGTTTGGCTTTAAGCGTTTTCTGTACATCGATGGAGGTTAATACGCCGAAGCCCTTTGCTTTCAGTGGCTCGGTGACAATTTCCAGACATTGCTCGTAAGGTTTGTCCAGGTGAATCTCAAAGCCTATCTCAACTGTCATTGTAAATACTCCTGGTATTGTTCTTCACGTAAAGGTTTGGTTCCGTGATTTTCCGATGCCCCATAAACTGAGGGCTAGAATTATCCAGGCGATGATTTGAGCCTGACGCAGACCATTCAAGACCAGAACGCTATCTCCTCGAAAGGCTTCTAAGAATAAGCGACTGGCAGCGCTCATGGCAATGAAGCTTAAAAAAAATATTCCAGGAGCAGATTCCCTGCGCCAAAATGCTTGAAGAATTGCCAAGATAATCGTTGCAAGAATTATCTCATAAATTTGTGTTGGATGACGATAGGTTCCCCACAATTGAATAGCCCAGGGTAAATTGGTCGGTGAGCCAAAGAAATTGCCGGATGACAAGTTAGCTAATCCTAGAGCAATACCCATGACAGCCAATAACGGAGTAAGCGCATCTAAGGTATGCCATAATTTTAATTTTACGTATTGAGCGTAAATCAATGCAGCTATTAACCCGAGTGCAACACCCCCGAGTGGGTCAAGTAATCCCGGATTGAAAGATATTATGCTTCGAGGATTTGAGGTGAAAATGGATCGAAATCTGACTACATAGAGGAGGCGCGCTCCAATTATGCTTATGACAAGCGAGATAAGGATGAGATTGTATAAAGTAGTAGGGTTGACGTCTCGTGATGGCGCTTTTCGCTCTGCGAATGACAATCCCAACCATAATCCTAGAATGATAAATAAGCTGGGAACACGAATGGCAAACGGACCGATCTGCATAATGGGGAACATCAAGGCTGCTCCTCGAGTAATGATTCAATCCGGACTCTTAGCAACGCTTCTGACATTGGTCCACCAATAACGATTTCCTGGATGTTGCCCTTGCTATTAACAAAAAAAGATGTTGGAAGCGAGCGAATCTGATAGGCAGTCGACGCATCTCCCGAGGTATCCATTAATACCGGATAGGTCAATCCATACTGCTGTATAAATGCCAGCGCACCAGAACGACTATCCTGATTGGTAGCATTTATAGCTAATATTTCTAAGCCACTTTCCTTGTACTGTTGATAGACCCGCTGCAGTGTTGGCATTTCAGCGCGACAGGGAGGGCACCAGCTGGCCCAAATATTGATTAAAACCGGATGTCCGCGAAGTTTTGATAGGGTGATACTTTTTCCCTGGATGGTTTGTAGCGTAAAATCTGGAGCAAGAAAGCCCTGGCGAGGTCCATAAATCTCGCTTACAGTGGGGCTACCGGGCGGGATGGCGCTGATTGCTATCCAAAATGCTCCCAGGAGTAAGATTAAGAGTGAAAACCATGTCCAGTGTCGAGAAAATAACGAAATCATTTGGTTGGTAAAACTTTTTGAGTTACTGAAGA
Source organism: Anaerolineales bacterium (assembly GCA_034430155.1). Classification (GTDB taxonomy): domain Bacteria; phylum Chloroflexota; class Anaerolineae; order Anaerolineales; family UBA4823; genus DAOUET01. The sequence continues at coordinate 134,796 of DAOUET010000057.1, read as the reverse complement.
AACCGAGCTAACAGTACATCGAGGTTTGATTGGGCAGGAATCTGTTTATAAGTGTATTAACTTAGAGCAAGGCTGTCAAGGAGATTTTAGACAGGAGATTTTAGACAAGCGCTTGATTATTGCTACCGACCCCATTTCATCCTGCTAAACGCAATTGGAGATATATAAAACCAATGGGTAGGGCGTGTCAGCAGAGAGGAATTTACGTGCGCTTTTGATGAAACGCTTTCCCAATAATTCCACTATTAAAGCGAAACGAAAAATCAAGAGCCTCCGATGGAAAGCGAGTGGGGGATTGTTAATGCAACATTAATTTGACAAAAAGCAGTTTATTGGATATGATTAGGATATATACCCCCCCCGTGGGGGTAGGGTCATGGAGGAATTTCTATGAAAAATGAGGATGCATTACGACGACTCAAGAATATTGAGGGACACGTGCGTGGTGTTGAACGCATGGTGGCAGAGGGTGCTTATTGCATTGATGTTATCCGGCAGATCCAGGCAGTGGAGGCTGCTTTAGATAAAGTCAGCGCGTTAATCCTGGAAGGCCACTTGCATTCTTGCCTGATCACTGCTGTGCGAGGGGATGATCCCGATGAGAGGGAACGCGTGCTTACGGAAATAACTGATGTTTTTAAAGCGGCAACGAGAGCATGATTATAGCCATTTCGTCCTAGTGTGATATGTTGTAAATATATCCCAATATATTTTGTAAGGAGACGGATATGACAACCGTTACTTATTCAATACCAAATATATCTTGCAGTCACTGTGTACACACCATCACGACCGAATTATTGGATATATCAGGAGTGCAATCTGTCATGGCGGATTTGGAGAAAAAACAAGCGACAATTACTTTCGGATCTCCAGCGACAGAAGATCAGATCAAAGAGCTCCTGGTTGAGATAAATTACCCGGTGGTGGGGTAGCCAAGGATCATTTGGATAAATAATAAAAATGACATAGGAAAGATATGCTCTAGCATATAGATTGAAAAAAGAATTCCTGAACATAAGGTTACTCCCGAGGTTTCCTAAACCGATCTTGTGGAACCTTAGGTGTGTATGCGATATTTTATGAGGTGTTGATGGCTGAAATTAAACAATATACCTTACCGATAACTGGTATGACCTGTGCCAATTGCGTTGCAACTGTGGAACGTAACCTAAAGAAAGTGGATGGTGTAAAGCAAGCAGTTGTAAATCTGTCATCAGAACGGGCGACTGTTGAGTTTGATCCGAATCTGGCTGGTCTAAATGATCTTATTGGACGTATACAAAGAGCAGGTTACGATGTCGCTTTGGGAGAAGCTGACCTGATCATTCATCGCATGAGTGATAGCAATGATGCCCGTCGCCTGGGAAAAACGCTCGGTCAATTAGAGGGGGTCTTAGAAGCAAACGTGGCATACGGCGCAGAACGCGCTCGACTTCGCTACGTTCCCACCCTCATCAGCCAATCTGAGATCCGACATGCAATAACAAAGGCAGGGTTCGAAGCAGTGGAAACTGGCGGGGCGGTAGAAGATGCTGAACGGGCAGCACGTCAAAGGGAAATCAACCAACAAAAACATTATTTAACCGTAGGTTTGATTTTTACCATCCCGCTCTTTTTACTCTCAATGGGACGAGATTTTGGATTGTTGCCTGCCAGCCTTGCCCAGGCACCTTGGATGAACTGGTTGATGCTTATCCTGGCAACACCCGTTCAGTTCTATGTCGGCTGGCAATATTACGTAGGCGCCTATAAATCCTTACGTAATCGATCAGCTAACATGGATGTTCTGATCGCCATGGGCTCATCGACGGCATATTTCTATTCAATTCCAGTTGTGTTCGGATTGATAAGCGGGCATGTGTACTTCGAAACCGCTGCGGTGATTATTACCTTGATAAAAATTGGCAAGTTCCTGGAAGCGCGTGCAAAGGGTCATACCAGCGAAGCGATAAAGAAATTGATGGGTTTACGGCCTAAACAAGCACGAGTAATCAGGAATGGCGATGAGATCGAGATTCCAGTTGAAGAGGTGCTGGTAGGTGACCTGGTGATCGTGAGACCCGGTGAAAAAGTTCCGGTTGATGGAACCGTTATTGAAGGGCGCTCAGCTGTCGACGAATCGATGCTTACTGGGGAGTCCTTGCCAGTGGAAAAGGGTCCTGGCGACCAAATTATCGGCGCAACGCTGAACAAGCTAGGCTTACTAAAATTCGAAGCCACCAAGGTTGGAAAAGAAACGGCTTTGGCGCAGATTATTCGCCTGGTTGAAGAAGCTCAAGGAAGCAAAGCCCCTATCCAAAAGTTAGCCGATCAGGTTTCGGCCATATTTGTGCCGGCGGTTATCACGATCGCAACCATTACCTTTCTGGTGTGGTATTTTTTGATCCCGCTTCCATTAGATGCCAATATCAGCTTGTTTACGCGCGCTCTAATCAATATGGTAGCCGTATTGGTGATTGCCTGCCCGTGTGCGATGGGATTAGCAACACCAACAGCAGTAATGGTCGGCACAGGAAAAGGTGCGGAGATCGGAATCTTGCTCAAATCGGGAGAAGCCTTGGAGCGAGCCGGCAGAATTTCCATCGTGGTCTTGGATAAGACTGGGACAATTACCCGGGGACAACCTGCCGTAACCGATATCATCCTCGATAAAAGCCAAGCAGAGGCTAACCGGTTATCAACTAAGTTTATAAGTGAACCCCAGGCTGTTGGAAAAACCCGAACCATCCAAGGTAAAGCAGGTGATCCGATCAATGAAGAGCCAAGCTCTTTGACTGAACTTGAACTTTTGAGATTAGCGGCCTCTGTAGAAAAAGGAAGCGAACATCCTTTGGGTGAAGCCATTCTTGCTGAAGCAGGTGACCGAGAACTTCTTCTCAGCGAACCCGTAGGGTTCAATGCGGAGGTTGGTTATGGGGTCGAAGCGGAGGTTGATGCGTATCGCATCATGGTGGGCAATCTACGTATGATGTCTGATCATAATATTGCTATAAACGGTTTACTACCCGAGGTAAAACGATTGCAAGGTGAAGCGAAAACAGCTATGTTGGTAGCCGTAGATGGCGTTGTGCGGGGTGTCATTGGGGTGGCTGATACAGTAAAGGATGGGTCGGTAGAAGCTATCTCAGAACTGCACCGCATGGGCTTGCGGGTTGCCATGATAACAGGAGACAACAGCCAAACTGCGGAAGCGATCGGTAAACAGGTTGGGGTTGACAAAGTGCTGGCTGAAGTCCTACCGGGGGATAAAGCGGCTGAGATAAAAGAATTACAAGCCTCAGGTGATGTCGTAGCTATGGTTGGGGATGGCATCAACGATGCTCCCGCTCTCGCTCAATCTGAAGTTGGCATCGCTATCGGCACAGGAACCGATGTAGCGATTGCCGCGGCACCAATTGTGTTGATCAGTGGTGATCTACGTGGTGTGGCGAGAGCAATCGATTTATCTCGCAACACATTGCGCACCATTAGGCAGAACCTGTTTTGGGCATTTTTCTATAATGTCATCCTAATTCCGGCTGCGGCGGTCGGATTCCTAAACCCCATGCTGGCTGCTGGAGCAATGGCGTTTAGCAGTATTTTCGTGGTTAGCAACAGCCTCAGGCTACGAAATTTTGTGGCTGAAATATAAGAAAATACTACTAAAGTTTGTCCGACGCGCCGTTTATGAACTAATTGACGAATCAGACTGAAGTCGTACAATTGACATGGCAAGGTGTCATTCTGAGGGAGCAAGGCGACCGAAGAATCCCCGAATTGCTCGATTGAAACGGTCGTAACATGGACTCTTCGCTTCCTTAGGCGGCTTAGAGTGACATTAATATAGCAAATTGTCCGATTTTGTTTAGGTTGCTCCATTAGTGGGTGCGTCGTATCTTTTTAAGAAGAGGTATGTGCCTAAGAAATCCTTGATTTACTGGATTTACCTCAACAGAATTGATCGAGGATTCAAACCGAACATTAATCAGTAAACTTATTCAGGCTATTGACCCAATATTCCTTTACGATTATGCTTAATTGGTGTAAGTGCAGGTGTAAAATCACTACAAGCGAAATACCGTAAGATTCCAAAGATTTGTGATATCAGGATTTTGAATGAGCCATCAAGCGATAAACCGCCGCGACTTTATAAAGTTATCATCCATGCTAATGGCTGGATTAACTTTCCTTCCGTTGGAAAGGAAATTATCAATCCTTGGATCCGCTTTAGAATTGCCTGATTTTCCCGAATCAGACCGTTTAGGAAGGATCTGTGTCGGTATGGTTGATATCAAGGCTCGCCCGGACATAAATTCTGAGACAGTAGGCGTCTTATATGAAGATGCGGTGGTACCCTGGCTTAGGGAAACGGTTGGATCTTGGCCTTTAAGGAACAACCAGCGGTTTGTGGAAACTCCTGAAGGGTATATTTGGTCGCCCTACTTGCAGCCAGTGCGAAACCAGCCTAATCAAGTGGTAACCAGCTTGCCTTCGTATGACCAAGAATCCGGTATGTGGGTAGAAGTGTCGGTACCATGGGCTGATATGTCCTTGATTAATCCTCCTGCGCGCTCGCATTGGTTGCAGTATCGGCTGGACCATGACCTGCCACCCCGGGCATATTTTAGCCAGATATTATGGGTTGACCAGCTGAAAACAGATGAGAGTGGTCAGGTTTGGTATCGTATTAACGAGCGGTATGGCAATCCTGGTGATATTTTTTGGGCTCCGGGGGAGGCATTTAGAGTGCTAACGCCAGAAGAGATAACACCGCTTAATCCCGAGGTAGAAGATAAGAGGGTGGTGGTTGATGCGCGCTGGGAGGGGCAAACGCTTTCGTGCTATGAAGGAAATACAGAAGTCTATTTCTGCCGCATATCTTCGGGCATCTCATCGGGATCAACCCCGGTGACGCCGGCTGGCAGTAATGGTTATCCGATATGGCGGAAATTACATTCAGTGCACATGGCAGGAGGTACCAACGCTGAGGGATGGGATCTTCATGGCATCGGTTGGACCTCTCTTTTTGTTGGTGAAGGCGTCGCCATTCACTCAACCTTTTGGCATAATAATTTTGGTGAGCCGATGTCGCATGGTTGCGTAAACGCAAGACCGGAAGATGCCAAGTGGATCTTCAGGTGGACCAGGCCGATTGTGCCGTTTGCCAGTGGTGACATAACGATCTCTGGGGCTGGAAGTACCAAGGTAATCGTTGTAGATTAGCTCTGAACCTGACTAAATACAGGTTCGAGTTCGGGAGTATTAATTATAGTAGTTACGCAGTTCAGGGGAAAATCGGGGGTGTTTGGGCAACGCCCGCCCAAACACCCCCATCCTCCCACCAACTGCGTAAGTCCTAAATTATATAAATAGGAGATTAGGTTAATGAATGCTGGTAATCTTGGGCTTGGTCTAGCTTTCTTAGCTGGCCTAGCTTCTTTCCTGTCACCGTGTGTATTTTCGTTGGTGCCAGCATATGTCGGCTATCTGAGTGGACGTTCTGTTTCCTCGGCGAAGAGCGGTGAGTCCAACCGATGGGTAACACTGAGTCACGGGATTGCCTTTGTTATCGGATTCAGCCTAGTCTTCATCTTGCTTGGATTGGGAGCATCCGCATTAGGAAGCTTGTTGTTCGACCTACGACCTTGGTTGACCAAGATAGGAGGGATTGTTGTGGTTATCTTCGGGTTGCACATGACCGGGGTAATCCGCATTCCTTTCTTGGCGTACGATATTCGTCACCAGGTCACGCCTGATCGGAAATGGGGTTACCTTTCCTCAGGATTGATGGGTGTGTTTTTTTCAGCGGGATGGTCTCCGTGTGTAGGCCCGGTCTTGGGAACTATCCTTACATTATCCATGAGTGGCGGATCAATCACACAGGGAGGATTATTACTGGCTTCTTACTCGTTGGGGTTAGCGATACCTTTTTTACTAGCAGCCACTCAAATTATTTTAGTGACGACCGTGATTCAAAGGTATGGGAAATTGATGCACTATGTGGAAATTAGCATGGGCGTACTCTTGCTGGTTATTGGCACCATGCTCTTTTTCGGGCGCTTTGAGCAATTGGCAAATCTGGGTTCTTTCTTCGGTGCAATTGATGAGATTCGGGTGGGCAGATATATTTTGATCGGTGTGATCGCCTTGACATTGCTGGGGTTAATACCTGCTGCGGTAGCTCGGCAGAAGGGGAGAAATTTCTACGATTGGTGGTTTTTCGGAGCAGCACTATTTGTCATAGCTTTGCCTGCAGCATTGTTGATTAAATCCAAGGATAATAAGAACGGGCAAGTAGAGCAGGATGGATTAGGAGGCGATCAAGAAATTGTGATAGGTGAGGGGCATGTGGGCGGCAGCGATTAGAAGTAATTAAATAAGGGGAGAGCTGTGTTATCTGTGGTGACTCTGCCACATCTAAGATGAGAAAACTCTGTTTGAGATGATTTGTAGCCAATTTGGAGGTCGAAAGAATTGAAGCGATCCAAGACCCTGATCGTTCTAGCCGGTCTTATAATAGGTGCCGGCTTAGGTCTCATCTTTTGGGTTACGATCGGGGTTGGTGCAACCGGGCTGGGAATTGGTAAATCTATTGCTCCTTCGGTTGGTTCAACGGCACCTGATTTCGAATTGGAGTCTCTCTCAGGGGAAAGGATTTGTCTCAGCCAGTTAAAAGGTACACCTGTTCTTATTAATTTCTGGGTAACATGGTGTGCTCCCTGTAAAATAGAGATGCCAACGATACAATCGCGTTATGAAGAATCCCAACCCGATTTAATCGTTCTGGCTGTAAATTTCGACGAAACGAAGGAAGAGGTGCAACCCTACATCCAGGAGCTAGGATTAACTTTCAAGGTATTACTAGATCATGGAGGTGAAGTGCAACGCCTTTATCGTATTCGAGGATGTCCTTCTACTTACCTTGTGGACCGGGATGGATTAGTTCAGGTGGAACATATCGGATTGATGACCAGGAGTCAATTAGACGGTTATTTGTCTCAGGTAGGACTAAATAAATGATTAATGTTACTCTGTATTTACGAGAAAATTGCCACTTATGTGAAACAACCAAAGCGGATCTGGCCAGTTTGCAAGCGGAAATTCCCCATCGCCTGGTCGAAGTAGATATCGATGGCAATCGCGATCTCCTGGTGGCTTATGGTTTGGAGGTTCCTGTGGTTGAGGTTGGCCCGTATCGATTAATTGCTCCCATGACGCGGGATGATCTAAAAATGACCTTATCAGCTGCGGTGGACCGGGTGAATCATCTTACCACCATCAACGGGGATGAGTACCAAAGACATCTAGAACTCGGATGGTCGGTTAGCAATGCGGATCGTTTTTCCTACTGGCTGTCAAATCACTACATGACGTTATTTAATTTATTTGTTTTCTTATACCTGGGGCTACCATTTCTTGCTCCTACTTTGATGGATGCAGGTGTGTCCACACCCGCCAGATTAATATACCGATCTTATGGCGCGGTTTGCCACCAATTCGCCTTCCGGTCTTGGTTTCTTTTCGGAGAACAGCCGGTTTATCCACGGGCAGCAGCGGGTGTGCAAGGGCTGATCCCATTTGGTGTGGCAACCGGTATTAACGAAGGGGATATTTGGGCAGCCCGAGAATTTATCGGTAACCCAACCCTGGGATTCAAAGTGGCATTATGTGAACGAGACGTCGCTATCTATGGGGGCATCTTACTTTTTGGGTTAGTCTTTTCGTTGACCGGTAAACGGATCAAACCGCTACCCTGGTACATTTGGATCTTGATCGGGATCGTTCCAATAGGGTTGGATGGATTCAGCCAGATCCTCAGCCAACCGCCCTTGAACCTTATACCGCCTTTAAATTTACTGCCGTACCGGGAAAGCACGCCATTATTGCGCACATTAACGGGAGCGTTATTTGGCATAACGACGGCATGGTTTGGCTACCCTCTCGTGGAGGAATCAATGCTAGATACTCGCAAATACATGGCGACGAAATTTGCACGAATCCGGAGTGAAGCTCGAGAGGTAAAGAAACGCGTGGGTACTTCTATCTGAACGATGCACTTACACCAACGCGACGCTGTACGGTATTACACTTTTGAATCCCTGGAAGACTCCAGGGTGAATCATGCTATTTTCACCCGGCGGGGCGGATTAAGCCCGGAGCCATGGGCTTCACTTAATGTCGGGGGAACCGTGGGTGATGATCCTGAGCGAGTACATACCAATCGAATGCGGTTATTGCAAACCCTCGATTGTGATCCCCGCACAATGTACGATGTGTGGCAGGTGCACGGAAACGAAGTCGTGTGTACTGATTCAGCCCGTCGCTCAGATAAACCTTTTGAAAAGGCCGATGCAATCATTACCAATCGAAAAACGGTAACCTTATTCATGCGTTTCGCGGATTGTGTGCCAATATTGCTGTATGATCCAATACACAAGGTGATAGGATTGGTGCACGCAGGTTGGAAGGGTACTATAAATGGTGTGGTTATGTCAGCGGTTGAAGCGATGAGCACGAAATATCAGAGTAATCCACGGGATATCCTGGCTGGAATTGGACCGTCGATTGGCCCACACCATTATGAAATTGGTGAGGTTGTGGCAGGTTTGGTAGAGCAAGCGTTTGGGTCTGAAGCTGACGGACTATTGATAACCACTAACGGCAAGTCCCATTTTGATTTATGGAGTGCCAATGCTTTGCTATTAGCACGATCTGGTGTTAAAGAAATCGAACAATCGGGAATTTGTACTGCCTGTCATCTGGATGATTGGTACTCCCACCGTGCTGAAAAGGGTAGAACGGGGAGATTTGGGGTGTTAGTCACTCTGTGAAGCGATTGCTCTCAGGAGTCATTTCAAGGTTTCCTCATATTCTCTTTTGCAGGGGTAATTAAGATCTGGTTGTATAATATTGGGGGTCTTGAGGATGATCATGTACAGCCCCTCAGAGCAGAAAATTGCGCAGAATTATCAGCGGGTTCTGGACCGAATTGAAACCGCTGCTCAATCAGTTAGCCGTGATCCAAACGATATCCGCCTGGTGGTGGTTACGAAAGGACACTCCCTCGAGAAAGTAAAGGCTGTTATTGCTGCTGGAGCAAGAATTTTAGGTGAAAACTACGTTGAAGAAGCGCTCCCAAAAATTGAGGTCATATCCCGGGAATCGGAGGTCGAATGGCATATGATCGGCCACGTGCAGAGTCGTAAAGCACGTAGCGTATGTGAAAATTTTAGCTATCTCCACTCTTTGGATAGTGTGAAATTGGCTCGCCGCATAAATCACTTCGCAGAACAGCTTGGACGGAAAATTCCTGTGTTGCTTGAATGCAATGTCAGCGGGGAGGAAACGAAATATGGTTGGCAGGCCTCTCAAGAGGATCATTGGTACGAACTTCTAGCCGAGTTAGATCAACTATTGGGATTGCCAAATATAAATGTTTGTGGGTTAATGACGATGGCTCCTTTCCTTGACGACCCTGAGGAAGCTAGACCCTATTTTAAACGATTAAATCGCCTCAGAAATTATCTAACAGAGAATTCTATCCACGGGGATTGGACTGAGCTTTCCATGGGTATGAGTGCGGATTTCGAGGTGGCTATTCAAGAAGGTGCTACTATAGTCCGCATCGGGACAGCGATAATGGGCGTACGCGACAATTAGAAAGGCGGTAGAAAGATTAAATCATGATTTTACTTCTTCAAATAATTCAACTGACTGCCACAGTGCTCACTTGGGTGGTAATTATCGATGTTGTATTGACATATTTCATGTCCCCCTTCCATCCAATAAGGCAAACCTTGGATCGCTTAGTTGAACCGTTGTTGATGCCGATTCGACGGGTGATGCCTAACACGGGCATGATCGATTTCAGTCCTATAATCCTGCTCGTTGTAATACAATTAGTTGAGTATTTATTGACCCGTTTGATATTATCGCTATAGAAGCAAAATCCAATATGCCTGAGAGAAATTTCAAATTGCATAGAGGCAAGAGGGGCATCGCACTGGCTATCCGGGTTACTCCAAGGGCAAAGAAAAACGAAGTAACCAGAGTCATGGATGATGGCACCATAAAAATCAGACTAACCTCACCACCTATAGAAGGTAAAGCCAATCAAGCCTTGATCGAATACCTATCTGAAATTCTGGAAGTCCCTAAATCTAAGATCGAGATCGTTGCAGGGGAAAGAGCTCGGGACAAATTGATCTCGATACTGGATTTAGATGCAGAATCTGCAAACCGGCGGATCCTCAATCATATGAAAGGTGATGGGTGAACCGCAGCTAGTTGTATTGATTTCTGAGAGGCAGGTGAAGACCTGTGGCGCATAGGTACCAGAGGGTATCAAGAGCGGTCTCACGCAACTCCCCATGGCTCTTGAGATAAACCCGGTAGATGTTTGCGATGATAGTTTCGTTCCCGCGGTAGCGACAAATATCGAGAGCAGCTAACTGCTGATCCCGAGAGCCTTCTTCAAAGACCCGAAGCAATAATTCCATGGATTGTTGGTGGGGAGAAATACCGATACCATGCTCCGCTGCAAATGAAATTAACCAGGGTACCTCGCTCAGGGGTTGAGGAGGTTTTGGAATACGGGGATCAGGACGTGTCGCTTCTGCAAGCGCTTGGGTAGCAGCAGTACGGACCACCCATTGGCCATCCTGATCTTGCATTTTCCTTAAAATCTCTTGAGCCCATGGTTCCTTTACGCGTTGTAAACCGAATATTACTGCACGCCTGACAAGGAAGTCCTTAACAACACTGCCTTCTTGTAGGACAGGGTGACCTTCTTGCGGGTGATTAGCCAGGGCTTCAGCCGCAATGCGGCGCATGTCGTCGTTTCCGTGGAGTAGCTCACCAGCAACAGCTTCTAAAGCAGGTGTATCGCCGATAGCTACCAGAGCTAAACAGGCCGCGTGGCTCACTAGAGGGGATTGGTCTTTGAGCAATAGGGATAATTGATCAATAGATAGTAAATCGCAAAGAGACCCACAACCCAAGGCCGCCAGGTAGCGCACTTCGGGGTTATTGGCTGATAGTAGTTGGCGTAGAAAAGCACCCGAACCTGGCTCTTCTGAGATAACAAAATAAGTTATAAGGCGGGCGCGCAGATTCAGGGGAAGTCCCTCACTCGTTATTAAATCTGCCAGGAAGCGAAGAACTTGGGTTTTTGTAGGGTCTTTGCTGGGTGCATGTCGTATCCAACGGGCCAAATGAAGAGGACCGCGAAGTAAAGGATCATCGGTTTGTTGCAAGTATTGAGACGAAAGCGTTGAAAGTCCGCCAAATGCTGAAAGTAGTTCAAGGGTCAGATTCCTGCCAGCCCATTCGGGCTGGTCAGTGATTGTTGATAGATCTCGAGCATGTTCGAATTTAGATGCGGTTAGGTAAGCAGCAATCAGTGGGTGGCCAAAGCTGAATCGAGAATCGAGCCGCTCCACCAACAATCCTCTACCGACCAGGTCTGATAGTACCCGGGAGACATTGATCCCCTTGATGTTCAACGATTCTTCGGACGGCGCTCCTGACTCGTTGGTGGCACCATCCGGGGGAAAAAAGCGATTTGGTTGATCCCCTGTAGTTATCCAGGTGTGCGCTTCTGTGGTAGTAAATGAACTAGTTTGGGTTGTTAGAGTTTTTACTGCTAGAATTTCTAAGACCTTGAGAGCTCCGGGTATCCCCGCAGCCATTCGACGTAGATGAGCCTGTAAAGAATCAAATAAACTTGAACCTAGAGAATCCCCGGCAAAAGCTGCCCAATATTTTAATGTGAATTCAAGAGGGGAAAGCGCCAACCTTTCCTCAACCAGCCAACTTTTTATGATTAGAGGATCCACTGCCTGCTTGGAAGTCTGCTCTTGGGAGGAAACGAGCTCCTGCCATAATTTATCCCATTTACTTAGAAATTCTAAGCGCTGGTATTCGTTCCAGGTAGCCATAGGTACAGGGACAAAACCGAGATTCATCAGCCCCCCGATAAATTCTGGGATTGTGGATGTTACCATGCTTATGGAAGGATACTCTCTTAACAAGCGACCTAGAAATTCTTCGAATTTCTGCTGCTCTGGTACTGAGAGGTCATCCATTCCGTCGAGCAATAGTAAAACACGCCCATCTTGGAACGCTTGGTGAAATAAATCAGGAACACGACCAAGTGTGAATCTGGAGACCCACAGTGAGACTGCTCTGCCAATTACAACGATCGGATCGTCCTGGATAGGGTTGGCGATTTGAAGGTCACAGGCATGCACTAAAATAGGCAAGCGTTCCGCCGGGTTATTTTCGGAGGCTTTCCGCCGAGCTAGCTGGGTAGCCATGTGAGCGAGCGCAACTGTTTTACCGGAACCCGGTCTGCCGATGAGCAGTAGGTTGGCGCCTGCTCCTAAGGCCTCTTCTAAGGTAAGTGTATCAGCGCCATAATTTCTGACCAATTCGGGCCAATCGGGTAAATACGGCAGGGTTTTACTGGTAATCTCTGATGGGGGAGCTTCACCGCTTGGCTCGAAGGGTGGTGGAGGCGCCAAGAGTAAAGGTTCAATTAAGACTTTATCCAAGGGAAAAAGCGAGGCAGCCAGGTGAAGCCGCTGGGCATAATTTTGAAGGTCTAAAAGATAGTGCGCTTCTATACCGGTTTGTAAACTATCCCGAGCTTGTTGGATGCTGCTTTTTGCGCTATTCAGAAAGTCTGAAAGAAAGGGACGCAACTTTCCAAATAACCAAGAAAGAAGAATTCCGGAGAGTAATCCAAGCCAAAATAAGAAGCGATCCATATCAGAACTATTAATGGAAGATCAGCCCGCGTAGAGGATACGCCCGCAAGTTGTGCAGCGAGAGATGTGATTGGGTGACCGGGATGATTGCAGTAGAGCTGCGCTAAGGGTAGAGCCGCAGGCCGAACAGGCATTGTCGCTTACTTTTGCGACGGCAACGCCATTACGTTGCTTACGAAGATTTTCATACAATTGCAGATCCTCAGGCGATATACTATTCACAGCCACCTGGCGCTGGATCTCTTGCCGCTCCAGTACTTTTTGTAAAGCAGCCTTCTCCTCCGTCAATTTGGCATTTTGTTCAGCCACCTCTTTCCGGATTTTCTCTAGACGCTCATTAGCTTCAGCCTGGACTTCCTCGACTTCGTCCAAAGCGAGCATCTCTTCGAGCTGCCGGTCCTCTAACACCGTTAGATAGCGATTAAGCGCGTGGGATTCCTGGTGCAAATCCTGGAGCTCCTTGGGATTACGTACTTTTCCACCATAAAGGGCAGCTTCATTTTGTTCAATTTTTAATCGTTGAGCTTGAACTTCTCCTTCAACTATGTGAAGAGATTTGCTGGCTTCTTGTAGTGATTTTTTAATTTTTTCTAATTGGGATTGTGCTTTTCGTAAGTGGGTGTTTTCGTTGAGGGCAATTTTAATTTCTCTCATACGAGCACACCCTCGATCGAGTTGGCTATCAATTTGCTGGAGGCGAAAAAGCTTAAAGGGCTGGCTCATATTGGAGATTATAGAGGCGGATGGCTTGGAAGGCAAGGGAATTGTTAGATTAATTTAAGATAGCAAATAAATACGCACCTGAAAATTGAGAGATGGTTTACACTTTCGAAAGCTCGAGTGAATAAGCCTCTCTACCGGGGTGTGGTTGCTTGACACCCAATCTTTAGGATTGTATATTAATCCCGTTTACTAATTAGTAATTCTCAAAATTTCTAGAGGAGAGGTCGGCTATTCGAGGCGCTCGATCCTTATTGTTTTATCAGATACAAATCCTGCATATAAGAAGTGATCATGAAAACGGTGCTTAAGCCATCCTCAAGAATTTCCTGGATTTATCTGGCAATAAGTGTAGCCTTTATACTCCTGATAACCCTTCCATTTGTTTACGCGTATTTAGCAGCTGGCTCCAGCTACGTTTTCGAGGGTTTCCTGGTCAACCCGATCGATGGTAACAGCTATCTGGCCAAGATATATCAGGGGTGGGAAGGAAATTGGCGTTTCAAACTGCCTTATACTGTCAATGCTGGAGACGGTGCCTATATTTTTCTTTTCTATCTATTTCTCGGGCACCTGTCCCGCATCCTGGGATTATCGACAATCCTGACGTATCACCTCACACGCATTGGAGCAGCTCTCGCAATGCTGGTAGCGATAAAAAACTTTTTTAATGTCCTAAGTGTTCCATCAACACTTCGCCCATTGGCATTTGGCTTGGCTGCATTCGGTTCGGGATTAGGTTGGATTAGCCTACTATTTGGGGGTATGACCGCAGATTTTTGGGTTTCAGAAACCTACCCTTATTTATCTGCTCTGAGTAACCCTCATTTTCCACTGGGAATAGCGTTGCTTTTGTGGATGGTTACGCCTTCTAGGCAGACAGATATCGAGGAAATTCCAATTGCGTTATCGTTCTGGGAAAGATGGAAACATACTTGGGTGATAAGTATGGCTTCGTTAATTCTGGCCATCATATCACCATTTGGTGTGATCATTGCACTCACGATAATGACTGGCATGATTCTTTGGGATATGGGAGGGATGTTACGCCGTGGTGAATTAGGTATTTATCTGGAAAATTTCCGGCAAAAAATATCCATGTCATATCCAGGTTACCAGGCGGTCACCAGGGCTATTAACAAGGTTTTCTGGATATCATTAGGTGGTGGTCCCATGCTGTTGTATTATTTATGGGTGACGGGAACGAATCCACAATTAGCCGGATGGAACGAACAAAATTTAACCCCTTCGCCTCCTGTTTGGGATCTGGTATTGTCACTCTCTCCAGCGATTTTGTTAGCTCTTGGGGGAATCTGGTATATGAGGCTAAATGGGAAACGATCAGAGCGATTATTAGCCGTTTGGATGGTGCTGAGTTTATTGCTGCTGTATATTCCTTTTGGATTGCAGAGACGGTTTATGATGGGCCTTTACATCCCAGTGGTTGGTCTGGCTGTAATGGGGCTCTGGCAGATGGCTGCCGTAAATCCCCGTATGCTAAAGATTCTGGGAGTCCTGTTGTTATTATTTTCATTACCTACCAACTTGCTCCTCCTGACTATCTCGGCACAAGGCATACCATCTCATAGTGAATTGTTTTATCTGACAAATGATGAAAGTGCCGCCATGGAATGGATTGAAAAAAACACGCCTCTGGATGCGGTAATCCTGGCAAGCCCGAATACCGGATTATTTATTCCTGCACGTACAGGCAGGGGTGTGGTTTATGGTCATCCATTTGAAACGGTTGAAGCAGAAGAGAACCAGGCAGCTGTTATCCGGTTTTTCCAAGGAAAGCCGCTTCAAGAAGATGTAGAGATTATGACCGTAGTTGATTTTATCTATCTTGGTCCGCGGGAGAGGGCATTGGGAGGTCCTGTAAGTCTCGCCGGGTTTGACCAGGTCTACCATAACAATCAAGTCGCGATATATCAGGTAGTCAGGTAACCATTGGATGATTCGAGAAAAATTGTCAGGTTGGTATTGGAAAGAATTACTCCTCCGAGTCTGGACCAGGCTGCGTCATCTCTCAAATCTTTGGCTGTTATGCCTGCCTATATTGTTCATCCTGCCTGACATCCTATCTTTCCCATATCCATCTGCCGAGGCGCTCTATTCGGATATTAGCGTCTCTCATTACCCCAACGCAATCTTCCTGCGCCGTTCGATTCTTGAATGGCATACGATTCCTCTCTGGTCCCCCACTATTCTAAGCGGATATCCGTTTGGGGCAAACCCTCTGTCGGGATTATGGTACCCACCTGGCTGGATCGCGTTGTTGCTCCCGCTTCCGTTCGGATTCAACATCATGGTGATGATCCATCTTCTATGGGGTGGCATTGGTATCTATTACCTGCTTCGGGTGGAAGGCGTAAATAAAACTGTTTCTCTGTTGGGGGCGTTAGCATTTGAATCTTTACCGAAGTTGTTTGCCCATTATGGGGCGGGTCACCTGACCCTGCTCTATGTCGTGCCATGGACGCCATGGTTGTTGCTGGCAGAGTCTTTAAGAGGGTCCGGGGATAGAGCTCTTTGGCAAGCCGGGAAGCTGACCAGAGTTTCTGCTAGCCTGCTACACCCTGGGATAATCCTGGCTCTGACCTTCTTAGCTGATCCACGCTGGGCAGTTTATGCAGGTTTGTTATGGGTTGGGTATATCCTGGTGCATAATCCCAAATCGAGGTTGCGGGGATTGACCACTCAAGCCCTGTTGGCCATATTACTGGCAGCTCCGTTAGCGCTTCCGTTACTCGAGTATACCCATCTGAGCACCCGCGCCGATCTTAGCCCAATGGATGTCTTGGTTTATTCCTTGCCAACAGAAAGGTTGCTGGGTTTAATTTATCCTATCTTTGGCGGCTTCCAAGAATGGACGTTTTATCCAGGGGCTATTATCCTAATTCTGGCGTTATTGGGTATGCTATGGAAAAAAACCAGGTCGCAAGGCAAATTCTGGATAGGAGTATTTCTTATCACACTGGTCTTCTCGCTGGGATCTCAAGTGCCTGTTCTGGTTTACCTGACAAGATTACCCGGGATCAACTTGCTGAGAGTGCCTGCGCGAGCCCTCTTCCTGACAGATTTTTCCTTGATCATATTGGCTTGTATAACGCTCGATCAAATGATTAAGAGCATAACCACTGCAGATATGAAGTTTATCAGTCTCACTTTGTTTGCAATAGCTGGGTTTGTGACCGCACTTACTGGAGGGATATGGTTGTTAATGGGAAATTTACCCTTGAACATTGGATGGGGCGGGTTGGTGATTCTACTAAGCCTGACTTGGTTGTTCCTCTACCTTCGAGGCAGGTTGCCATTAAAGATTTGTATAGCAGGTTTAGGTTTGATTGGTCTATTGGATTGGGGCTATTCGGATTTATCCGCATATAAGCCCCATACAGTCGTTGCGGTGACTCAGGAAAAACAAGCAGTTGCCAGGTATATCGCAGAAATAGCAAATGGCTCTCGGATTTATTCGCCTTCTTATAGCATCCCACAACAAACCGCGGCTCTGCAACATCTTGAACTGGCAGATGGGGTAGATCCATTGCAGTTGAAATCGTACGCAGAATTCATGCAAGCGGCAAGTGGCATACCGGAAGCGGGATACAGCGTTACCTTGCCACCTTTTGGGGATGATGATCCCAATGTAGCCAACGCGGCTTATCGCCCGGATTCCAAGGTGCTTGGATTACTAAATGTAGGTTACCTGGTAGCTGAATACGATATCACCAGTGACGGTTTAGCTTTGATCGCTCGTTTTGGGGATACGCGCCTCTATAAAAACTTAATGGAACTGCCCAGAGCCTGGATACAATCCGAAAATGGAGCAGGAGGAAGGATTATTCCCGCCATGATCACCTCTCGGAGCCCTAACCGCATCTCGATCCAAGCTAATGGCCCCGGGATTCTGGTAATTTCAGAAATCGCTTATCCTGGTTGGCGGGTTTACGTAGATGGGAAAGAAAGCGATATCAGGGTGACGGACCAGATCTTGCGATCGGTGAAAATTAATGCGGGTACCCATGAAGTGATCTTTAGCTATCGCCCCATGAGTATTTATATCGGTCTGGTGCTCTTTACGATCGGTGTGGTAGTGGTTTCAAGAAAGAGACAATATCCCTTGAGTCAGGAAAACGAATCCCAAATAGATCAAAAAAACCCCGGCAACAAAGATTAGCCCACGGTAAATCCCATCAGTTATCCAGCGCCGACCGCTTGCAACTATGGTAGAAAGGGTGGTATCCCAGGCAAAATCTGCAGAGATATGCCCGAGGTAAAAAGCGATTAATGCAGCCACACCTAATGCACGTGCTTGGGTTAAATAGCCAGCTGCCACGGTCACCCACCATGCATACCAGAACGGATTGCTAACCGTGGCGACCATGCCCAAACTTACTAATTGTCTTGAGGTCATGTTCCCCAACTCGGAATTCTTACCCGGCAACCCGATCTTTTTTCGCCACGAATCCCATGCCATTTTTGCACCCATCCAGGTGAGGAGAGCCCCGCCGAGCAAAGCAATAACTGTTTGAATAGTGGGATGTGCTAAACCTGCAGATAAACCAAAAGCAATCAGTATAACGATAAGCAGTTCCAGGAGAGAATGACCTGTGGCTACTAATGGCCCGGTAAACCAACCTCGTCGAGGGGACTGACTTACGATTGCTACTGATACTGGTCCGGGTGAGATAACCGCTCCAAAGCCAACAACGAATGAAAAGATAAAAACAGCAGGAATGGAGGAAGAAGGAATCATGATAATCGCAGAAGAATTAACCTAGATTTAGGGTGTGGAAAAAACCTTGCCAGTCGATCTTATATAAGGATTAAGCGCAGGATGAATTGGGGTGATTTTACCATGTTGGTCCAGTAATTTGCCCCAAGATCCAAACCAATTAAATCACTATTATTATTCTTAGTGAATTACCATCTTGAAAACTTTAGTAGTTACGCAGTTCAGGGGAAAATCAGGGGTGTTTGGGCAACGCCCGCCCAAACACCCCTATCCTCCCACCAACTGCATAAGTTCTAAACTTAATATTGTGAAGGAGGGGATATACTATCCAAATCCATGATATCTTAGATGTCAATCAATTCGAAACCAATAAAAACCCTCTGATCTGATAGAATATGCCTTCAACATGATTAGAAAAAACTTACGCCTGCCCTATCTATTTCTGATCATAACGCCATTTGTCTTATTGTCTCCAATATTGTTAACAGGACGGGCTTTATTTTGGGGGACACCCTCTTTGCAGTTTGTTCCCTGGTGGTCATGGGCTTGGGAAACTCTGCGAACGGGACATTTGCCCTTATGGAATCCCCTTTTAGGGATGGGCGCACCGTTACTCGCCAATTACCAATCCGCATTGTTCTACCCCCCCAACTGGATGTACCTGGTACTGGGAGGGTTGGGTGGGTCAGGATTGATCGCCTGGGGACAAGCCATGCTGATAGGGTTGCACCTTTGCTGGGCAGCTCTGGGTATGGCGTTGCTTGCCCGTCGATTGGGGTTGAATCTACTAGCCCAGATAATTTGTGGGCTGTCATTCAGCCTTTCGGGATACCTGGTTACTCGAGCGGGTTTTCTCAGTATAAATGCAACTTCTGCATGGTTACCCTGGATAATCCTAGGTGTTACCGAGCTTGTTTTTACAATAAATTCTGCTAGAGAGCGAAAAGTCGGCGTTGCAGGTGAAAATAAAACCAAGAGTACGAATTTTGGTATCCCATTTCATGTCTTCAAGAAGATAATGAAGAAGCCGGTACTGATTTTGATCCCCAGTATAGGCATGCAATTGCTGGCGGGGCATGCGCAAACCAGCTGGTACACGCTTGTACTGGCAGTAATTTGGGGTGGGTACCTGACTTTCGCCGAGAGAGAAACGCAGAGGTCTACAAGAATACAGGGGAAAGCGCATAGCCATATTTCAGTAAGAACACCATTTCTCTCAAATGTAACCTTTAAAGACCTACTCGGGTACATCCATCGATTGGCGTCAATGTGGGGTTGGTTAGGATTTGTAATCCTATCAGGGATTTTGCTAGCGGCTGTGCAGCTACTCCCAACAACCGAATATTTGCTGGTATCACAACGTGCTAAAGCAGTGGATTACGAATTCGCTATGACATATTCTTTCTGGCCGTGGCGCTTCCTGACTGTGCTAGCACCAAAACTTTTTGGTGATCCGGCGACTGGTGATTATTGGGGTTATGGTTATTATTGGGAAGATGCGATTTATGTGGGATTATTACCGTTGATATTGGCTATGATAGCGGTCTACAATGGAATAAAGAAGAGACATTTGCAGGACCACGAATTGTCTCATGCGGAACTCAACCCAACTAAATTGGAAACTTTTTTATTGATTGTAATGTTGTTTTCTTTTCTGTTGGCTTTGGGTAAGAACACACCTATTTTCCCGTGGCTGTACAAGCATGTACCAACCTTTTCCATGTTTCAGGCGCCCACCAGATGGACAATTTGGGCAGAATTTGCTTTAGCTCTGCTAGCCGGCATGGGTGCGAATTCCTTAAAACGTCCTACAGGCAAGGGTTTGTATTGGACTCGCCTGGGGGTCGCCGGTGCTATCGCAATTTCATTTGGGGCAGGCTTGGCCGCAATATTTTCTGAAAACATTATTGAAGCGATTAAGCCATCCTTTCTGAAAGCGACGGCTATGACCGGCGTGTGGGGTGTAGGCGCCGGTATTCTGATTCTAACTGCCCCGCTCGCACCGCTTGAAAGTTCTGAGGAAAGCAGGCTAAGGAAGAACTGGTGGTTTTGGGCTGCCAACATATTCGTAGCGGCAGATCTGTTAATTGCCGGTTGGGGCCAGAATCCAGGAGTTGACAGGAATTTTTATCGCACTGTTCCTGGGACAATATCACAAATTAAACCATTGTTGGGAGACGAACGCCTGTATATTTTTCCTGAAGGTGAAGATGCTCTTAAATATTCTCGCTTTTTTCGCGCAAACACATTTGCCCCACCCGAAAGCTTCACTGGTTGGGACAATTTGCGAGACACTTTTTTACCTAATCTGTCTCTCCTGGACGGGATACCGACGGCAAGCAATTTCGATCCCTTGGTGCCAGGAAGATACCAGGTATGGATATCAGCTTTGGATCAAGCATCTTTACAGGTTAAGTCTGAATTACTGAACCTTATGAGTGTAAAAATAGTAGAAAATGTGGATAATACCCATCCATTCGGGATATATTTTCAAATAGGGGACCCTTATCCGCGGATTCGATGGCTATCTTGCGGCTTATTGGCTAGTAATGGGGATCAAGCTTTAGATCGGATATTGAACGGAAAGATGGATTTTAATAGCGAAGTGGTACTCGAAGCAGACACGCCTATAGAAATCCCCGATTGCCTCGATGCAGGGGGTGCCTCCGTGCAAACAACGTCTGCATCCCCCAATGATCTAAAAGTTGAGATAGAAGCAAAATATCCTGGTTTTCTGTTAATAGCCGATGTATGGTATCCTGGGTGGAAAGCCTGGATCGACGATACACCAATCCCTATCATGAGAGCGAATTATTTATTCCGGGCTGTGAGTATTCCTTCGGGGAATCATGAGGTAACTTTAGCCTATCGTCCAATCTGGTTTTACGTTGGATTGGCTATCTGTATAATTGCATGGTTGGGGTTAGGCTATTTGTGGGTTAATTCAAGCGCAGAAGAACGATAAAGCGCATTCAAACAGCAGGATTATATTGTCTAAATCTTTATCGTAGGAGAACGATATGTCACTCGTGCAAGATTTTTCAGACACAATTATTGAAAATATAGAAAAAGTTATTGTTGGTAAACGGTCGACGGTAGAGTTAGCGGTGATTAGTTTACTCTGCCAAGGTCACCTGTTGATCGAGGATGTACCTGGTGTTGGCAAAACCATGCTGGCCCGCAGCCTGGCACGTTCGTTAGGCTGCAAGTTCAGCCGCATTCAATTTACACCTGATATGTTGCCGAGCGATGTAACCGGGGTTTCGATCTTTAACCAGGTAAGTCGTGATTTTGAGTTTCGGCCAGGCCCGATTATGGCTCAGATTGTCCTTGCTGACGAGATAAACCGGGCGACGCCAAAAACGCAAGCCGCGCTCCTGGAAGCGATGGATGAAAGACAGATTACTGTTGATGGATTAACTCATCTCCTACCGCACCCTTTTATGGTTTTGGCTACTCAAAACCCCATCGAATATGAGGGAACATTTCCTCTGCCAGAAGCACAATTGGATCGTTTTTTACTGCGGGTCCGCTTGGGATATCCACAAGCCGATGAGGAGATTAACGTGCTTGAGCGCCAACAGTTCCGTCACCCGATTGAGGAGCTGGAGAGCGTCATATCAAGTGAACAGGTATTGCAAGCCCAGGAGGCGGTGAAGGAAGTCTTCGTAGCCTCACCCGTAAAACAATATATCGTGGAACTGTCTCGGCGAACGCGTGAATATCCGGAGGTTTACCTGGGAGCCAGCCCACGTGGTAGTTTGACCTTATACCGGGCAGGTCAGGCACGAGCGGCATTGCAGGGACGGGATTATGTGCTCCCGGACGATATCAAGGCTCTGGCTGGAGCAGCGCTCGGACACCGCGTTATCCTCGGACCAGCAGCTCGCCTGAGAGATTTATCTGCCGAACAAGTTGTCGAAGAGATTTTAGACACGGTCGCAGTGCCAGGAGGAGATCTTACTTTCCAGAATTAAGTATGACGACCGGTCAGCGAATTGTATTGATTCTACTGGTACTCAGCGTGTTTGCTGGGATTGTTTCGGGATCGCAGCTATATTACCGCTTAAGTTATTTATCGGCATTGTTAATGGTATCAAGTTGGTTTTGGGCAAAGCTGGCCTTACGAGGTCTCAGGTTTCGCAGACGAGCACGCACTCTGCGCGCCCAAGTAGGTCAGATCTTCGAGGAACGATTTGAAATCGATAACCCTAATCGTTTACCACGAATGTGGATAGCAGTAAGAGATGAATCTCCCTTACCTGGATCTCAAGGGTCGCGGGTCTTCGCATTGATCGAGGGAAAGCGGGGGCGCACATACTTGGCACGTACGCGATTGGTAGAACGTGGCGTGTTTTCTTTAGGGCCAACGGTGTTGGAGTCTGGAGATCCATTTGGGCTTTTCCCTGTTAGCGAGTTGATCCCAGCAAGCAATTCACTGCTGGTTTATCCGATGATGGTTGATATCAGTTCTTTTATCAGTCCACCTGGTTTGATGCCGGGAGGGGAATCGCTCCGCCGGCGTACTCCACAAGTGACTGCCAATGCGGCGGGTGTACGCGACTATGCGCCTGGTGATCCTTTAAACCGGATACATTGGGTGAGCACAGCCAGGAGGGGGCGATTGATATCTAAGGAATTTGAACTGGATCCTCAAGGGGATGTATGGTTGTTCTTAGATTCGACTCAAGATAATCAGGCGGGATTGCCTTATGATAGATCTGCACTACTAGCTGAATCCTTGTGGAAGCGAGACTCTCGAGTCGATTTACCCCCTTCAACCGAGGAATATGGGGTCAGTATCGCAGCTTCCCTGGCGCGTTATTATTTACAACAAGGACGTGCATTAGGTTTTGTCAGTGCTGGGCAATTGTTAAGCTTGCTGCCTCCAGAGCGAGGAGGGCGCCAGCTAGGCAAAATCCTAGAAGCATTAGCAATGCTAAGGGCAGAAGGAAATCTGCCACTTCATGGGTTGGTGGAAATCCAGGCACAACATCTTGCTCGGGGTAGTGCTGTGGTGATAATTACCCCGTCCGTTCACCAGGAGGTAGCTTTAGCAGCTGATTATTTATTGCGACGCGGGCTACGCCCAATTGCGGTATTGATCGATGCGGCTTCCTTCAATGGCGCTGCAGGTACGAATGAGTTGGTTGAGATGCTGAAAATGTTACGAATACCTGTTCGACAAGTGAAACGAGACATGAAGCTAGAAGTAGCTTTATCGGGACGATACCAATAAATATGATTTTGGGCCTAATCTCGAATCACTAAGAAGAGGAAAAGCATATCGATTTTTTGAGCACAAGCGTTACAACCTAATCCATCTTATCCTTGGTCGGATGAGTAGCTTATGATCAACGGCACATCAATGAAAAACCTTGGTATGCCTTGATTTTTTATCGAATTTTCGATTTTTTATTCTGTAGATAATTGTAACAAACCGGCGATTACTTCGTTTTCTTGTATAGTAGGTGAAATTTGCTACAAGCCCACTGATTGAGGTTGAGTAAAGGCAACTATAAAAAACCAGCAATATTCCGGAAAATATTGAGATTGTATTCCTGGGCAGCAATGAAGCGATGATCAAAACTGGTCGCTAATCCTACATTTTTCGTAGGTAGATTATCGTGGAGCTAATAGCGAAACCGGCCTTACCAAGCCGGTTTTTATTTTCTCGGATTTCAACCATCTAATACACAGGGATCAAACACTGGTAATCTGGAGGTGAATCCAAATGACCTGTAAACTGCATATAGTTAAGAAAATCATTTGGTTGATGGCCTTAATACTGATTTCAAACGGTTGTAGTAGTAGAGAAAATAGAAGCATGGTCACCGATACACCCCAACTTGATCAATGGGTCCCTGTTGATACTGATCCTGCTGATGGCACTTCACCCATTGAAGTACGCCTAGCCCTCTCACGTGTGCCAAAGTTGAATGAAAGCGTTGATTTAACCATGATGATCTTCTCGAAAGTTGACTCACCGGGAACGATAGCGAGTATTTATTTGCCAGAAGGTGCTGAGTTGCTCGAAGGCAACCCATCTTGGCAGGGCGATCTTCAGGCAAAAGTTCCCGTATTCATAGGGGCGCGATTGAGGTTTAATAAAGAGGGGGATTGGGTAATTAAAGCCAAAGCCCAGCGGTGTCTTGGGAAGGGAGAGGACTGGGGGGATATTGCGTGCGTGACCCTGCATGTCGGTAAAGAGAACAGCAATGCTGAAATTGCGACACAAGCACCCGGTTCCCCTGCTTGCGATTCACCCCCTCAGAATTGATTATTCAGATATACGCCCTTAATTCAAAGGCATCCAGACTTCTTGATCTGTGAGCGCCCAGGAGGGATAGGGTTCCCTGGCCAGAAAGCGATGGGCGAAGAGGGATGCCAGCTTGGCATAACGTTCACCTGCACTCTCTGCCAATAAATAGAGCAAGGCTACCTGAGCAGCGTCGGCGAGACTGGTAAGAATGGCTTTGCTGAACCATTGGGCCTGGTCGGAATTGGATCTGGCAATTTCGGAAAGCGAATTCTCGATGGTCTGGCGCGCCAATCGAGCCTCGGGTATATTCATTCTCAGGAGCAGAGGTATAAATTCATCCAGGAAGGGTTCATGTGCTCCCTTCTTATGCATGGCTTCTAACATATCCAGGGCTTGTATGTTACTGGTTCCCTCCCAAATGGCTGTGACCAGGGCTTCACGGTGGAGGCGGGAAATCGGGTATTCATCCAAGAAGCCGAGACCTCCAAAAAGTTCCATGGCTAAGCGAGTGGATTCAGCGGCGTGTTTGGCGGTGCGGTTTTTTGCTAGGTGGGAGAGAAAGCGTGCATAATGATAGCCAATTGTATAAGGCGGCTCTTCCTTCCAGGATTCATCGAATTTCTGAACGGCATGAAATACCAGACAAAGCCCTCCAGCAGTTCTAACTGCCAGATCGGTGAGATCCCATTGTATCAAGGGGTGGTCAACCAATAATTTACTAAAGGCAGTGCGTGAGCGGACCCTGAAAAGGGATTCAAGGTGAGCTTTGCGGGTCAATCCCATGGCTCCAACTGCATTGGCAAGGCGCGATACAGTTAGGTTCTCGAGGGTATAGTAGATGCCTAAACCAGCTTGGCCAACCAGATAAGCCTGGCTATCGTGAAATTCTACTTCCCCAGTTGGCACCGCGCGAGTCGCGCTTTTGTCTTTTAAACGGCGGACGAAGAAATTGAGGTGATTACCTTGATCAACCCGCGGAACGAGAAAAAGGGCAATACCCTTTGGCCCAGATTCTGTACCCTCAGGTCGAGCTGTTACCAGAGCTATATCAGCGAGACCAGCGTTGCTAGCGAAATATTTATGATTTCCTAGGAGCCTCCAGGAACCGTTTTCACGGTGGGCAATGGTGAGATTGGCACCCAGATCGCTGCCTCCTTGAGTTTCTGTCATCCAGGTAGCACCCCAGGCTTCACCTGAAAGCAAAGGCTCTAACCAGGACTTGAGATCAGGGCAATATTTATAAATCGCATAGGCGGTCTGGTTTGTGACGATAAGGGTGCAATATAACCCTGGATCTGCCAGCAAAAAACCAAAGGCAAAATGATGATGCCAGGAACCGCCTTCGTAAGGAGGACGATTGATAAAAGCCATTTGTTTAAGGATAGCTGAGTGGGCGGAACTGAGCCAAATCCGGTCCACTCTATTTCCATCCATATCGTGCATCACCAATACAGGGTGAGCAAAACGATCAACGTAATGGGCTATCTCGTAAGCTGCTCCACCTGCAATAAGCCCGAATTCAAGCAATTTATTTTCGTTTGCGGTGTAATCCCCCCAATATTGCTTCAATATATGTGGCAAATCCGGCTCGAGCTGCCAGTGGTTTTTTCCGAATGCATAAGATTGGTATTGCATCCCATTAGCTCCATTTAGAAATTCGTCTGTGCGCATCTAAGGCTCATCGATTACTATCTACAATTGGGTTATGTCTCTCCATGAATCGAATCTGCGGCTGTATCCTGGATCCTGGTATCTATCAAGAGAAAATGCCGCGGCAAAGTCCGGCAGTTGACTACCAACAATATGGGCAGCAAGGAGTTCACCGGCTCCACAGGCAGCCATCACGCCGTAACCTGAAAGAGCTCCAATGAGGTAAGCGCCCTCAACCTCCATTGGGCCTATGAGGGGGCGATTCTCGATTGTTTTTATGTAATATCCCCCGTCAACGATGGGGCGCGGAAATTTTCCCATATAACTTTTCATTTCTGGCAGCATCCTGAATAAGCCTCGATAGACGATTTCGGGATATTGGGGATCGATGGATAGAGGCCAGAGGGGTTCCACGAAGGGGGTATGGTAAGCCCACAAGATCAGGATCATCTCGCTATCCAAGCCGCCTTCAGGTCGAGTATGCAAACCGGGTGGAAATTCGTCTAACAACCAGCTATTCTGATGGTCTGACTCCAAAAATGCACGCTCTTCTTCAAAAAACTCCAATCTTTGAGGATCGGACCAAATCAATAGGGGAGCGTTACGCGGCAGGACATGGCGCGGATCTCTACAAGCCACTTTTGCATGTAATTCAGCATAGACATGAAGATCTGCGCCTACCAAGTTCCCTACGGATTTTATAAATGGCCCTGCTGCATTAATAAAGCTATTCGTTGAAATACTGGTCATGGATTTATCAGAAAATCCTACAGATCGCACTCGCTCTTTGGAGATATCGACCTTTTCCACCCTGGTATTAATCAATTCAACTCCGTGATTCCGGGCAGCTGATAACATATACATGCCTAATTGTTGGGCGCTCAGCCAACCGGCGCGACGGACATGCAGAACCGCCAGGATGCGATCGTCCAGGAAGGGGAACAAGGAATGGATCCGATTTTGATCCAAAATCAAGTCAGCTCCGCTCGGCTGGTCATCGAAGCCGGTGGTCGTCGCTGGTGTGTAAACCGGGTCTGTATTGTTTCCGTGATATAGGCGTAACGGTCCGGCACCCAATTTGCTGGCTACCTCAGCATTTTGCCTGAAAATAGTGATTCTATCGGGATCAGCGGTCATGTACAAATAGCCGCGGCGATTCAGATGGAAAATATTACCGCTATGGTATGCCATTTGCTCCATGAGGTCGATGCTTCGATTCATAAGACTCACCATGGCACCATCAGGACCTGGCCACCAGTTCCGATAGCATTCCGTGGATTTATCGCTGGTGAGCGAAAGCGGCTGACGCTCATCTACCAGTATCACGTTTCTCAATCCCTGGTTGACAGTCAGATGGTATGCTACTGAGACGCCAGCGATGCCCGCACCACAGATGACGACATCAGCAGTTTTATTTACCATCCTTTTCTCCAGCGGGAGGGATAACTTGGGGTAGCAACTCATTGAGAGCCGCGACTAACCTGTCAATATGCTCCTGGGTATTATAGCCCTGGACTGAAATGCGCAAGAATTGATGCTCTTTCCAAGAGATGCAAGGGATCTCGATCTGGTGTTCATCATAGAGACGGGTTTTAAAATAATGCAAGTCGGGGATGAATGGAAGCGGAGCGACCCCCATCTGGTGATAAGAACCAGATTCATTCGTATAGGGCGATTTAATCCCAGTCAGTTCACTGACCCGGGTTAAGGCTTGATGGAGAAGCTGGTGGCAGCCCTGACGAACAGATTCCCAGTCGTATTCCTGCTGGAACTGGATGGCAGCTGGTACTGAGAGGAAGGCGGAATGATCTTTTGTTCCACTCCATTGCAATTTATCCAGAAATGGAGAGCCAGATTCGAACGGTGAATTTTTCCCCCAACCCCAGCTCACGATTAAGGGATCTATTCTAGATTGCAATTCAGGTTTGACATAAAGAAAGGCAGCTCCTTTTGGAGACATCATCCACTTATGGCAATTACCAGTGTAAAAATCTGCTGAAATGTGCTCGAGATTGACGGTTATCTGCCCTGGAGCATGGGCTCCATCGATGAAGGTTAATATGCCATTCTGCCGGGCTTTTTTGCAAATTTCTTCAACAGGAAATTGTTGGGCAGTGGAGGATGTGATATGGCTTATAAAGATGATCCTCGTCTGAGGGGTAACCCCAAGCCAAAGGCGTTCGAGGACTTCCTCTGGAGAAGAAAATGGCAGGGGAATGGGCTGGCGAATATATTTAGCCCCCGTATTTTGGGATATAAATTCCCAAATGTTGTCACAGGCTCCATACTCGTGGTCAGAGGTCAGAATTTCATCATCCGGTGTGAGTTTCAAAGAGCGAGCGACTAAGTTTACCGCCAGGGTAGCATTTGTAAGATAGGCAAGATCATCCGGGTTAGCATGAATATAATTCGCCAGGGTAGAGCGTGCTTGCTTGAGATGTTCCATCAGCTCGCTAGTGATGAAATGGACAGGTTGACGTTCGAACCTTCCTTGCCACGCCTGATATATTTCGAAGACTGGGCGGGGCGTTGCACCAAAGGAGCCGTGGTTGAGGAAGATAAAATTAGGGTCTAATAAAAATAAATCTTCGAGTGAGGACATGAGATTTGGCTATCAAGATCCTTGTGCAGCTTGCATGGCGAGAGCGATTGCACCTAAAACGCCAGACTGGGAACCCAAGCCTGGTGGGACGATATAGGTGTCGATACCTCTTATGATTTCCTCTGCCTGGATGTACTCGTTGAGTATCGCTTGAACTTTAAAACGTACCATCGGAAAAAGCTGGCTTTGTTGCATTACGCCACCTCCCAGAATGATTCTTTGAGGAGACAGGGTACAAATGTATATTGTTAGAGCTAGGGCCAAGTAGTGGGCTTCCAGATTCCAGGCAGGGTGGTCAAGTGGCAGTTGCTCAGCAGGTTGCCCATAACGTGCCATCAAGGCGGGACCAGAGGCAAGTCCCTCGAAACAGTCCCCATGATAAGGGCAGGTCCCTGGGAAAGGGTCAGATCCGCGATCATGCGGCAGGTGAATATGACCCATTTCAGGGTGTATCAGACCATGAGCAAGCTTACCATTGAAAAGACCCCCACCACCAATGCCAGTGCCGATAGTCAAATAAATGAAATTATCCAACCCTTGAGCTGCACCCCAGCGGGCTTCACTTAAAGCAGCTGCATTTACGTCTGTATCGAAACCAACCGGTAGCGACAGGGCATTTTTTATCTTTCCAACAAAATCAGTATTAGCCCAGCCAGGTTTGGGAGTGGAAGTGATGTAACCGTAATGATCTGAACCGGGATGTGGGTCTAATGGTCCGAAGGCGCCGATCCCAAGAGACTCAACCTGGCCATAACTTTCAGCCTCTTTTTTGAAGAAAGCAATGGCGCGCCGGATGGTTTCATCTGGCGTGGTCGTGAGAAATTGAGTTTTTGCGCGGATCTGACCTGGTCCATTCCCAATCGCGCAAACGAATTTTGTCCCGCCTGCTTCAATACCGCCATAAAGGCCTGTCATTTGAAAGCCTCCCTGGGAGCAATTGTCAGGAGAATGTTTGTGGTCATAACCGCTCTAAGCGGCGCATTTGCTTGCGAGCTTGCCAAACCATCCGGTAGAATCCAACGACATGGCGATACGGCACGATATGACTGCGCTCATCTGCGTAGATGGTACGAATAGGGATCCATTCGAGATAGAAATTTGAACGTACACAGGTTACGATCATTTCTACCTCGAATTCAAACCCTGTTTCTTCGCTGGAAACCAGGACGCCCAACAACTTACGACCGACCAGGCGGTAGCCGGATTGGTTGTCATGAATCGGTTGGCCCATAGCCCAAGAAAAACTCAAGCGTCCAATGGTGTTCGCTAGCCTGCGAACGGCAGGCATTTTTGTGAAATCGCGCCTGCCTATAATCAAATCAGGATGGCGAGTTACGTAACAATCGATAAATTTCGGAATCTCAATGGGATCGTGCTGTCCATCTGCGTCCAGAGTCAGGACGGCTTCGTAATCGCCAGCGATAGCATGGCAGAATCCCGTACGCAAGGCAGCTCCTTTGCCCTGATTGGGATGCTGGCTGATAACTTTAGCGCCGGCATCCTTTGCTAAATCAGCAGTTCGATCAGTCGAGCCGTCGTCTACAACGAGCACCGGAAAGTAGGAAAGGATAGCTCTTATAAGATTTTGTATGGAGAGCTCTTCATTGAAAGCCGGTATCAAAACCAGCGCATGCAGGGGAGATATCATGCCAGTCAGGTGAGATTGATTCCTTTAAAGTAGATCGCTACAAGGGCTTTGAAATTCAGGAATCGTCAAGCTCCACATAGATGCGTTTATTGATTTTGCCCTTGCTCTTATAATCGATAATATGTATCTGGCCTACCTCAGCGGTATTCTTTACGTGGGTACCGCCATCTGCCTGGAGGTCTAAACCATCGATCTCAACCACTCTGACTTGTTGAATGCCTTCTGGGAGTAAATTGATTTTGGTACGAATTAGATCGGGGATCTGAAAGGCTTTCTCTCTCGGAAGGATTTCAACGCGCAAGTCACGAGCATTGCTGACTTCCTGGTTGATAGCTTGCTCGATATCCTGGACTAAATCCTTATGCATACTTTCGAATTCGAAATCCATGCGACCTTTTAGTGGTTCCATATCACCGCCGGTTACCGAGGCGCCATAATCGCGGAAGATCACCCCACACAGGATATGCATGGCGGTGTGGGTGCGCATCAGTTTGTAGCGATGATCCCAATCGAGTTGCCCATGGATGACGGTACCGGCTTCTGGCAAGGGTATATCGCCATCTATGATGTGGAGGACATCCGGCCCATATTTTCGAGCTCTTTTAACCGTATAAATTTCATCTCCGATTGTGAGGGTGCCGTTATCAGCTGGTTGTCCGCCACCACCGGGGTAGAAAGTTGTCCGGTCAAGGATAATGCCATTATTCTCTTTGTCCACACCCGTGATCTTTGCATCAAAGGACTGTAAATAGCTGTCCATTTGGTAGAGCAATTCGGTCATCTCTTTTTAATATCCTCCTATAGGCTATAATAATTCGAGAATAACTTTTATTTGTTCAAATGGTAAATGTTCGGGTAAAATTAGCCGAAAAGAACCACTTATTGTTGGCTTTATTGTACCAGGGGCAAGGATAAACCTGGACCCGTCTAATACAAATAATTTCTGAGGAATAGCGATATGAAACCAACAGAAACTTTCTCCCATGCGAGTCTTCTTGTCCATGCATGGTTACGTAAAATAGCTGTGGCATATGTTCCTGGTCCAACTACTCCATTATTGGATGAAGTTGCAGATGGGATTCTTCGCCATTTCCGGCACGGGGGTCACTTAATCAAAGAAGAACCAGATAATCAAACCGATGTCATTATCACGACGGCAACATTTGGGAAACCAGTGCGATGGCGAGAGGCTTTATTGTTCACAGGGCGGAGGCGCTTCAATTTAGAACATTCCCCCATCGTATTTACTTTGCTTCAAATATCCCCCCAAGAATTACAGGACACCTTGGATAATTTCGACTCGATTTTGTCGAAGGATCCTCCAGACCCGGAGGACTTTGTTTTTGCGGGTATGGCTCCAGAGGCATACCGAACGTTATATGAACAGGGACAGCGAGGCGGTCCAATACTGGCATTGGTACGATTAGTGCAGACCCAAGCGATGAGCATCCGAAACATCTTAGTAGTGGGTGACGATACCCCCTTGGAAGCCTACACTTTTGACTTAGTTGGTGCTCACCCGAGAACTGATGCCTCTGACCGCGAATTTTTCTACGAAGACATCATGAACCGTATCGCCACCGCGGCTAGTACGAAGGAAGTAACCAACCACAAGGTGATAGGTGACCTGATCCCATCCGAGGTGTGGTCAAGATTGAGAACGCCAATGGCTATGCGCGAGGCCGGACGCGAGTTAGGTGCACGCGCTTTCTTCACTGAAATGGTCAAGGTAGCTAACCTGGCGCATGTTCCAGCGATCCACGATGCAATATCCAGCCAGTACAGTGAGGGATGCTATGCAACCTGGGAACCAGAAGTAGATGGTTTGATAGCTACGGTGACAGGAAACGCCCGCCCAATCGAAAAGGACAATCTCACTGACGATGAATTAGCAGTGATCGTGGGTGTGAGAGCGGATGGCTTGGGCGCATTGGTACGACATGTTGAAGGAAAGCGAAACGACTCGCCCTCATCAGAAGCTGTCGAATTGATGGACATGGACAGCTTGCTACCTAAAATAACGTTGGGCGCAGACTGGGATTGGAACGACGAGGTCCCGATCGCACGTTCTAAATTGCACGGGCACCGGGGGGTGAGGTCTTTCGACCCAGAGAAAATTGAACATGTTTCGCTGGATGTGCCATATTATCATTATCCAGTATCCTGTTCCACAGAAGCCCAGGCACGAGCGATCAAGGCTGCATTTTCCCGCTCGGAGTCGTTAAACAATCCGGAAGATGCTCGCCAGGTGGTCTTCACGGTATTACCAGGACATGGGATTGTCATAGTCGAGAAGTGGGTGGCCAGAAAGAAACCGTTTGAAGTGATGTGTGAATATATGGACGCAGGCTATCTGGAAGTTGACAACTTTGTCCCTCAAGGTCCCTTGACTTACTTGCCGACATCGCAGGGGCGCATGATTTTAGAGACGTTATAATCGATCTCATCGAGCAATAGTAGCCAGGATGAGAGTTTAGGGTAATGATTGATTCATAACAATGGGATTTAGCCTCCTGTTGGACTCGGATATGGTAGATAATTAGAGGCCTGACGGCCTCTATCTTTTTTATATTTTGCTTGTAGGATTGTCGATTATCTGATGCTTAATTGATCGTCCGTGATTACCGATACCAGCGACACCCCGCAGGCTCAACGGCTGACGGTCACTTGTTTGAAAGCGCCTGTCGATTAGCCGATCTTACAGGATTCTATCAACTCGAAGATCGAAGCTATTGCCTTTTGAGTTAAGATATTGTAAAGTTATTTAAAGATTGGGTTTTATCTTGACGACTAGGCTGAGAATTTTTCTATGAAAGAAGTCCAAGAATTTACCGAAGAAATTAGGAACAACGTTGAGCAGGTGATCATCGGTAAGCGGGAGGTAATCGAGCTTGTGATGGTAGCGCTATTATGCGAGGGACATGTGCTGATCGAAGATGTTCCGGGTACGGGCAAAACCATGCTGGCTCGGGCAATCTCAATCAGCCTAGGAGGCCTTTTCAAGCGCTTACAATGCACACCAGATTTAATGCCTAATGATGTAACCGGAGTATCAGTGTTCAACCAGCGGACTGCTGAGTTTGAATTCCGACCGGGCCCCGTGTTCGTCAACATCCTTTTAGCTGACGAGATTAACCGGGCGACACCCAGGACACAATCAGCGTTGTTGGAAGCCATGCAAGAACAACAAGTCACAATAGATGGGGTTACCAGGCAACTGCCAAGACCATTTCTGGTTCTAGCTACCCAGAATCCAATAGAGTATGAAGGCACCTTCCCGCTTCCGGAAGCGCAATTGGATCGATTTCTTATGCGGATTTCAATGGGTTATCCGGAAGCAGGTGATGAGAAGGCAATCCTAGACAATCTCCGCCGGGAGCATCCAATCACCCAAATAAACCAGGTTGTGGATGGGGAAAAGATCATGACCTTGCGCAAGATGGTTTGGGAGGTCCACGTGGAGGACATCGTGCAAGATTATATTATTAATGTTGTTACGGCGACGCGAAAACATCCTGACCTGGCTTTAGGAGCCAGTCCACGGGGCAGTCTAGCCTTGTATAAAACCGCCCAGGCTTTGGCAGCCGTGCGAGGTCGAGACTATGTCATCCCAGATGATATCAAGTATTTGGCGCCCGTAACAATCATCCATCGCTTGATTGTGCGTCCAGAAGCGGAACTTCGCGGTCGAACAGCAAAAGGAATCTTACAAGATGTCCTTGGAAAGGTTCCTTTAGAATTAGGTAAGTTAGATTGATGGTCTATCATGGAATTATATCTCCCGATCATCGCGTTCCTGTTAATTCTCGCTGCATTTTTAAGGGAGGATTTTGTCTTCACTTTGTTATATCTTTTGATAATTGCTTACGGGGTGGGTCGTTGGTGGAGTCGTAAGGCTTTGCAGAATCTGAAAGTCAGCCGCAATTATCCCTCCCATACCTTTTTGGGGGATAAGATAAGAGTCGATTTAGAGATAACCAATCACAGCTGGTTACCGGTGGTATGGATGTATCTTCACGAAAGTCTTCCAGTGGATCTGGCGGTACCAAATTCTTATCGGCAAGTCGCCAGTATGAAATCACGGGAACGTCTTAAAATGAGCTATGATTTACTTGCACGAAAACGTGGATATTACCGCATTGGTCCACTTATGCTGCATTCAGGGGACATATTGGGTTTATCGAACCTCTTTCAAAACCAGGTTGAGCCAGATTACCTAACGGTATATCCAAAGATTATTCCGCTCTCTTATGTGAATGTACCTTCCCGGTCACCGATGGGCAATTTGAGGCACAAACAGCCAATCTTTGAAGATCCGGCCCGGGTTTTGGGAAAGCGGGACTATGTGGCAGGTGATTCCCTGCGGAGGGTGGATTGGAAGGCATCTGCTGCAGTTGGGAGAATGCAGGTCAAACAATATGAGCCATCGATTGCGCTGGAGACATCCATTTTCTTGAATTTAAATGGTTCAGATTATGAACAGAAAAATCGGCTCTACGCTATTGAGTTAGCGATTGTCGTGGCAGCTTCGATGGCGAATTGGGTGGTGGGACAAAAGCAATCCGTTGGGTTGGTGACAAACGGCAACGATCCATTGGGTAATAAGGGGCGTACCCAAGCCTTACCACCTCGTAAAGGGCGCGGGCATTTGATAAGGGTGTTGGAGGTCTTGGCGCGTATCGATGCATCGGAGCAAAGGTCATCGGTTGATATGATTCAACATGCTATTCCCGATCTCTCCTGGGGGACTACTTTAATCCTGATTTCAGGAGGCGCCGATGAAGCAACCTTCGATGAGTTGTTCAATGCTCGCAGAGGCGGTTTGGGGGCAATGATAGTACTTTGTGGTCCTGTGCCAGGATTACGAGAAATACGACATTATGCTGCGCGTTTCGATTTCCCTGTTTTCCATTTTCTAAACGAGCAGGACTTAGATATTTGGCGCTAGAAAATCCTCAGGATTGTGATAATGGATGATATGCACATCCGACAATCGTTTATAACCAATGAACGGGTGGCGATCCTGGTTACCAATTTACTGGTGAGCGCTATGCTGACCTGCTTTATGATATCCCTTACCCAATTCGCCCAGGTTTTAGCACCCAATTGGGAGAATTGGTATTTGCCCTTGATTGCATTCCTGGTGTCCTTAGATGCGCTATACACCAAAAGGGCTACCAGGAATCTGACCGTTCCAAGTCTCGAGTGGCTTGTGTTTCGGGTAAGTGAATTGGTGGTAATTCTTCTTGCGGTAAAAGTCCTTCTGTATATACTGAGAGACCCGACTCAATTATTTTTGGATCTATCATTATGGAGAGAGGATTTCATCGGCAATTTCTTCTCTGGAGAATACCTGGCGGTCTCGTTTTTGGTAATTCTGATTTGGATCATAAGTGGATTGTTTGCGAACGATTTGGGGGAATTAGAAGTGGGCGAATCATTCTTGGATGGGGAAATTCCAATAGGATCTGGTTTATCAAGACAAATCGCCCGGGAGAATTTGGTAACCCGAGTATTTTTCCTGGGTGTGATGATGATTATTTTGGCAACCTTCATACGCATCGACTTACAATCGATAGGAGTAACCAAGGGTCCATTACACCCCAGCGCGATCAATATCCTCCTTTATTTCTTCTTTAGTCTAGCGCTGATGAGCCAAACCCAGTTTGCCATTTTACGGGCAGGTTGGCGTCATCAACATCTTCAGATCGGTAAAAATATCGGCATTCGTTGGGCAGTATATAGTATTTTATTTTTATTTGGGGTTAGCGGGTTAGTAATATGCTTACCCACCCGATATACCCTCGGTTTTCTGGCGGTTTTGAATTACATTCTAGAATTGCTGATATCAATCGTCTTGTTCCTATGGGAGGCGTTGATATTCTTGTTTCTATTGTTACTATCGCTGCTTGGCTTGCATAGTGGAGACACGAAATCTACCAACATCATCCCAAAAAGGCCATTGCCTCCGGAACCTACCAACTTGAACACCACTCCAATACCCTGGCTTGAATTTATTAAGTCAATACTTTTTTGGGCGGTATTCGTTAGTGTGGTTATCTTTTCTGTATATCAATTCCTAAACCAACACCAGGAACTTTTAGCGAAATTACGACAGATACCCGGCTGGTCGCAGATTCAGGGATTCTGGGAGCGATTTATCGCATGGTTGAGAGGAGTCAACTCCGCCATCAGCAAGAGAATCGAGACTGGATTACGCACTCTACCGAGAAGACAGTTGGATACTGATCAGGGATTACGACGATTTGCCGGCTTGAGAAGATTATCCCCCCGACAAAAGATACTCTTTTTCTATCTGGCACTTGTACGACGGGGGCGTGAAAAGGGATTTAGGCGGCAAGCTTGGCAAACCCCTTATGAGTATGGCGAGACGTTACGAGAGGCGCTGCCGGAGGTTAATGAAGACCTCTCGGCAATGACGGACACCTTTGTGGAGGCACGATACAGCCACCACTTGATTTCTGATGAACGGGTGGGATTTATGAAACGCTGGTGGCTGAGGGTACGTAGAGCTTTGAGGAGATGAAAGTAAGCAGACTTTTACACAGATCCAATCTAAGTGTGGCTGCGCTGGCGGCAGCCACACTTATGCTTGAGAGCACACTGACGCGTTTTCTGGCGGTTGCTCAGTATTATCACTTTGCATTCTTAGTCGTTAGCCTGGCGCTAATGGGGTTTGGAGCCAGTGGTACTTTACTATTCGTGATGCCAGTTATCCGTAAGCACCTTCAATTAACCGAGAAATGGGATGAAAATGGCAACGATAGTTACCTGGTTTTTGCCGGCGCTGGTTTTGCTGGGAGTGTGGCGGTAGCTTATGTGATCATAAACTTGTTGCCGTTTGACAGTTATAGCATTGCCTGGGAACGCAGGCAGATATTTTATTTCATAATCTATTACCTGGCCTTAACTTTGCCGTTTTTGAGTGCTGGTTTTGGAATTGGTGCCGCGCTTTCAGCAAGTGGAAAGGAAAGCAATTTAGTTTATGCTGCCAACTTGTTTGGTTCTGGGATCGGTGCATTGATGGCACCATTGGCTATGTGGCTTGCGGGTGTGCCAGGAGCAATCTTGCTGAGCGGATTGGTTGGATTACTTGCAGCGGTTTTTTCACCAATTCCACTGATCAAGATCCCCTTACGAATTGGAGAAAAGAAGGTTACGACCTGGCGTTGGGGTTTGCTGGGGATGCTTGCTTCTGGCCTCATCGGTTTTCTACTTTTAAGCGCAATAAATTTGGGTGATCATGCCATATTAGGCATCGTTATTTCGCCTTATAAGGGCTTAGCGCAAGCCAGACGTTATCCAGGCTCTCAGGTCATTTATGGAAAATGGAACGCCATATCGCGACTTGACGTGATCACCAACGCTGGCACACGTCTGCTGCCGGGTTTGAGCTATACTTATCCCGGCAACCCTCCGCCACAAAATGGTCTCTCCCAGGATGCAGAGACTAGCCAACCGATCAGCATGGTGAGCCC
This sequence comes from Anaerolineales bacterium, assembly GCA_034430155.1. Classification (GTDB taxonomy): domain Bacteria; phylum Chloroflexota; class Anaerolineae; order Anaerolineales; family UBA4823; genus DAOUET01. Next base: position 96,925 of record DAOUET010000057.1, on the reverse strand, counting down.
AGATAGTTTTGAGGCAGGTGCTTATTTGCCAGAAGCCTTAGCATTTACCTTAAGACCAGATGCAGATGCACTAGTATTAGAGCCAGCTGGGGGATTGGGAGTGCTGCAGGCGCTCTCCGAGGGTTCAGAGAAGGTGACGGCAGTAATTAGCAACCCTCTCATTTTTCAAGCGCTAGAGCATACCAGTCCAGGGAACGATATCTATGTAGACCCACGAGTGCACCTAGTTACTGAGACAGCCAGGGTTTTTGGTCGCAGAGACAAATCCCGGTACGATATCGTTTTCCTGCCACTTACCGAATCCTACTGGCCGGTTACCAGCGGGGCGTATAGCCTGACTGAATCTTATAATCTGACGGTTGAGGCATTTTCGAATTATCTGGCACGCTTAGCGCCACATGGCTTGCTTGTAACAACCCGCTGGCTGCAAACACCACCCAGCGAGAGTCTGCGGGTAGTTACCACCCTCATAGCAGCGCTAGAGAAAAATGGTATAAAAAAGCCTGGGGAAGCCATCGTAGCTTATCGTGGTATCCAGACAATGACGATATTAGTGCAACCTGATAAATGGAGCGAGATTGAGCTGCAGGCTGTCGATAAATTTACAGAAGATCGGCGTTACGATCTGGTATGGACGCCGAGCATTAAACCTGGACAAACCAACCGGTACAACCGATTGCCTGAACCGGTCTATTATGAAAGCATGATGACGCTCTTAAACCCGCTTAGCAGAGCAGCTTTTATAGATAATTACCCATTCGCCATCGCTCCACCAACGGATGACAAACCCTTCTTCTTTAATTTCTTCACTTGGAAGCAGACACCGGAGTTACTAGCAACCCTCGGGCATACCTGGCAACCCTTCGGGGGAAGCGGTTATTTGTTGTTGTGGGCCCTATTAGGGTTTGTAATAGTATTCAGCTCAGTTCTAATTGGAGGACCTTTGCTTATAAGCCGCCTGAATGAATCCAAAAAGATTAATAGCGGCGGGAATTATTTTGGGGAAAAAGAAAAAATCGACGCCCAAGCTGCCAGCAGTTTACGAGTTTTGCTCTTCTTCGGTTTGCTGGGACTGGCATTTCTATTTGTAGAAATCCCGCTGATTCAGCGTTGGATTTTATTGCTGGGGCATCCCACTTACGCATTTACGATTGTAGTGCTGGCGCTATTATCATTTTCGGGGATTGGAAGTTTGGTAGGAAGATCAGAACGGCTACCAATTCGGGCAGCATTTGGATTGCTGGTTTTGCTGGCTTTACTAACCCCCTGGTCAGTGTTACGTCTGGGTGATGAAATATTGGGTTGGCCTTTCCTAGGAAGAGCCGTTGTGGCTGTATTAAGTCTAGCTCCTTTGGGGACATTGATGGGTTTGCCCTTTCCACTTGGTCTGGCCTGGCTTGAAAACAAAGCACCCCAACTAATTCCCTGGGCTTGGGCAGTCAACGGATGCGCCTCGGTGATATCTGCTGTGCTTGCTGCAATTCTGGCTCTCAGTTACGGATTCACCCTGGTTTTATTGCTGGGAGCGGGTGCTTATGCTGGGGCATTTATTGCCTTACCCCTGAAGTGGTCGGTTAATGATCACCAGTTAGCGGAACAAAGCGAACCGCTCCGAGGTTCGTCGCTTTGACCTCCCCGTGATCTTTCTCGATCAGCCAGAGCGTCTGAACAGCGCCAATTGGGCCGATAGGAATGATAAGATGACCGCCTTCCTTCAGCTGTTTGACCAGTGGCTGGGGAAGGTGATCGGGAGCGGCAGTCACGATGATGGCATCATAAGGCGCAAAATCTTCCCAACCGGAGTACCCATCAGCGTTTAGTAAATGGATATGATCGTATCCAAGATCAGACAATCGCGTACTAGCCTGCTCAGCTAATTCAGGGATGATTTCAATTGTATATACCTCCATACCCATGTGGGCAAGCACAGCAGCTTGGTAACCACTGCCAGTGCCGATCTCTAACACATGATCGCCAGGTTTTATTATTAACGCCTCAGTCATCAATGCGACAATATAAGGTTGGGAGATAGTTTGACCGTATCCAATGGGAAGGGGGTGATCTTCGTACGCCTGGTCAAGATATTGAGGGGGGACGAAGAGATGGCGGGGTACAAACCGCATTGCATCTAGAACAGCCCGATCTATGATTCCGCGTGCTTCGATCTGGTTGGTAACCATACGCACCCGGGCTTGTGTATATTGATCGCGGGGTGTTGAGCTGGGAATGGCACTTTCTGAAGATTCAGATAATGGTAGGGGTGTACTCTTTGGACGATCTACCAGGGAGGTAGGCATTTTCAAGGGTGTTAAAAGATTACAGCCTGAGGAAAGAAAAACTATAATCGTCAATTTCAGGAGTCGGAGTGTCATAAAGTGCCTCCTTAAACCTTGAATAATAAATGATTTCCCTATCCCCCCCAGTTTATCTTTTCGTATTTTACTCTCTAATAATAAACCAACTCCGTATAATTAACCCAAGGAAATCAGGTATTTATCTATGCATGCATTTTTTGTCGAGATATTTCGATAATCTATTCATTTTCTTCTTATATCATTTGACCTGATTGGGGTGGGGCTTTACAATTGACTCGGAAGGATCTCTCAACGGAAAAACAATTGGAGTGAGACATTATGTACGATCTGGTGTTTTTTTACCCGAAGGGACATCAAAATCATGCTGAATTGGGGCACCCTGAAAGACCAGAACGAGTTGAAGCGATATGCACGGCTTTTCAAAAGCAAGGATGGTGGCAATCATATCCTCAATTGGATCCAATTGTGATCCCAGAAGGGGTAATGGAATCAATTCACCGGGCAGCGTATCTGGAGAATTTGGAACGAGTGTGTCGTAGCGGCCAGCATTTTGATCTCGATACCTATACGACCACCGCATCCTGGCAATTGGCCCTCAACGCGGCTGGTGGGGCGGCTGCTTGTGCGACAGCTGTATGGAAACGAGAGGCTGGGCGCGGTTTCGCTTTGACCCGACCGCCTGGGCACCATGCAACCCCTAACAGAGCCATGGGATTTTGCCTGCTGAACAATATATCATTGGCGGCTGAATACCTAATCCAACAGGAGGGAGCCGAAAGGTTGGCCATTGTAGATCTGGATCTCCACCATGGTAATGGCACCCAGGAGATCTTCTACCAGCGAGGGGATGTATTTTATATTTCTACCCACCAATCCCCTCTGTATCCTGGAACAGGACGCCTCAATGAAACCGGTGTTGGTCAAGGTGAAGGGACAAATGCCAATTTTCCACTGCCACCTTTTTCAGGGGATAAGGCTTTCCTGGCCGTGATGGGTGCATTGATCCTTCCTTTGATGGATAGGTTCAACCCCGAGATGATCCTGGTCAGCTATGGTTTTGACACTCACTGGAGAGATCCATTAGGAAGTTTAATGCTCTCAGCAGGAGGGTATAACGAGTTGATCGGCCTGTTAACCAGGTGGGCTGATCTTCATTGCGGTGGTAGGATTGCATTATTCCTGGAAGGTGGTTACGATCTACAAGCGGCCAAGGCTTGCAGTACGGCCGTCGTGGCTGCCCTGCTAGGAAATCCATGGGAAGATCCCTTAGGTCCCGCACCCGAATCCGAAGGAAAGAGCTGGGAAATCATGTTCAACCGGGCATTAGATATGTGGGGGTTTAAAGGGTGATCGGGGGAATAACACCCTCGATTTCGGGATAAAATTTACATATTATCTGATACAGGAGTTTAAGTATGTAGAAAATGTACCAGGGCCTGTGTACCTAATATGGATTGGATCTAAAGCGATTTTGAAATCCTGGCATGATTTGAGGAAGTAAGAGATGAGTAGAATGTATATATGGATGACGAATGGTTAATATGAGACGGGGGGAATAAAAATTGCTCCTTATTGAATTTCTCCTGATTATTGGGTGTTTTGCAGGGGTCTTGACGGGGTTAATGGGCTCGAGTGGCGTATTGGTCGTCATACCTGGGGTGATTCTGCTCGGTTATACCGCTCATCAGGCAGTAGGGATCAGCTTGGCGGTAGATATGGTCGCTTCGATTATCGTGATGATTACATATTATCGGCATGGCCGCGCGAATTTAAAGGGTGGCGTGGGGATCGCAACTGCAGCTGTGGTCGGCGCACTAATTGGCAACCGTTTAACCAGATACGTGCCCGAAGTTGGATTAAGTGGAGGTTACGGCATCTTACTCTTCACTAACGCGTTTGCATTTTAGAGAAGAGGTGCCAGGCAAGATATTCGAGCCTACCGAAAGTCGTCGTTTTCTCTTTGGGTAAGCCAGCATGTGCTATTTTCGAGCATCGCAATTGGATTGTCCATTGGAGCCTTCAGTGGTATGTTCGGGGTAGGGGGTGGGTTGATGTTTATGATCGCTTTAGTTATCCTGGGATATCCGCTCCATTTGGCTGTGGGCACTTCAACGATGATTATGACGTTGACAACAGCTTCCGGGACACTGGGCCATGCCTTGATCGGTAACCTTCCAATTAAACCGGTTATATGGGCTACCTTGGGGACCTGTCTTGGGAGCTTCGGATCAGCGTTTGTGGCTAATCGTTTGAGCGAAGAAAACCTGGGTAAGCTGGTGGCAGTCGTTTTTGGCGTTTTGGGTGTGGCGATGTTCATTACCCCGCTTTATAAGTAAATCAGCATTTTTAATGAATCCGGGAAGATTACCTAAATCTCGATACTTCAAGTTTTCTAGTTTATTGGAAATTTATGTTAGTGTAAAGCAGGTAGCCTGAAGGGAGAAAAAATGGACCAGCCAGACGATTGGAAAAGAGCATCTCTGAAAATCAGCGAGACCGAATATCAAAGCCGGATTGATAAGCTATCGGATTTTTTACACCAAGAGAACCTTTCAGGTGCGGTTTTATTTGACAATTATTACGTTTTATATTACACCGGGTTTGCCTTTATCCCAACCGAACGCCCGATTGTGTTTATATTGAGCAGCAGAGGGCTCAAAGTGCTTTTTGTACCCCGCCTGGAAATGGAGCACGCTTCCAGTAATGCCCTGGTTGATCGTGTGGATTATTATATCGAGTACCCTTATGAAGTTCATCCAATGGAAGTATTGAAAGATTCGTTGGAATCCCTTGCCATGCGGGCGGTGATAGGGGTAGATACCGATGGGTATCCCTGGATACTTGGATATCGAGGTCCTAGTATAAGCGCAATAATGGATTGCCAAACGAAGAAAATCTCAGGATTCATTGAAGACCAGATGATGATCAAAAGTGACGGAGAATTGGACTTAATCCGTGAGAGTGTCAAATGGGGACATCTTGCCCATCTGCTGTTGCAACGGTATACCAGAATAGGTGCCTCAGAGACAGAAGTAAGCCAGCGGTCTAGCATGGAAGCAAATCTGACCATGTTAAACACCATCGGCCCGATATATCGGGCATTGAGCCCATTTTCAGAAGGAGCGGGCGCTGGTTACAGAGGCCAGATAGGCCGCAACGCCGCAATTCCTCACGCTTTGGCTAATAACATCATATTTCAATCTGGCGATGTATTGGTCAGTGGTGCGAGCGCACCGGTATGGGGCTACAACTCAGAGCTGGAACGTACCATGATTATCGGCCGACCAACAGACGAGCAGAAACGTATGTTCGATCATATGCTGACCTTGCAGGAAACGGCTTTTGCCACCATAAAACCAGGCGTTAAATGCGCCGAGGTGGATCGATCTGTTCGAAAATACTATGAAGAGAATGATTTAAAAAAATACTGGAAGCATCATACTGGTCACGCCATTGGATTACGTTATCATGAAGGACCTTTCCTGGATATTGGTGACCAGACAGAAATAAAACCCGGAATGGTTTTCACGGTAGAACCTGGTCTATATATCCCAGAGAGAGGAGGCTTTCGGCATTCGGATACCGTAGCGGTCACTCAGGCTGGGATTGAGATATTAACCTACTATCCACGTGATTTAGCCAGCTTGAGGATAGCAGGGTAGGATCCTCTCTAACCCACATGCGATAAATCATAAAGCAACCAGGGCACCATAAAATCAAATTTCACAGTCATCATGATAACAAGCAAATTCTAAACCAGTCAAGAAAAAAGGCAATTAAAACGTACCTACCATAGTCATATAGGGTGATGGAATTGAACATTGGAAAGGATAGCAGTATGGTCAGAAAAGAGGGTTCTCAAACCAGGCTGTCTTCCCGATTCGAAGAAGCTTTAATTTACGCCTCAAGATTACATGCAGAGCAAAATCGGAAAGGAACAAACATCCCATATATCGCACACCTGCTTGGGGTAACCGCGCTTGTTCTGGAAAATGGGGGAGATGAAGACGAAGCTGTGGCTGCTTTATTACATGATGCTGTGGAGGATCAAGGTGGGCTTAAGACTCTCCAGGAGATTCGGAGAAGATTTGGCGACCGGGTAGCGGATATCGTTGATGGATTGACCGATACTTATATTCATCCAAAGCCACCCTGGCGTGATCGAAAAAATGACTATATAACTCACCTGCGATCAGCTTCCCAGGAGGTGCGCCGGGTCTCGCTTGCAGATAAATTACATAATGCCCGCGCGATCTTATCTACTTTACAAACTGAAGGGGAGAAAACCTGGGAAAGATTTCATGGGGGAAAATCGGGGACATTATGGTATTACCGGACTCTGGTTTTGATCTTTCAGGAGGGTGGTTCTGACTTTATGACCAGGGAACTTGATCGGGTGGTAGGCCAAATCGAACGATTGGCTGCCTCGGATGGGTGAAGCCAGGGGCATATACCAGGTTGTTGAACTGAAACCTCGCATTGCGGTTTTGATATAATGATCATGTGAGCAATGCTCAGTATAATCCACTCATCCTTAGTTTTGTCGCCGATCTCTTTTTCGCAGTCAAGATTGAGAAAGCAGCAAACGACTTAAAATTCAACGTGCGCTGGATCGAAAACGCCGATCAAATCGCACCAAAAAGCCCTAAAGCACCAGAACAGCAGCTGGGTGAACCTCTGGTTGGTCGCACGGCAGTTTTGCTTGACGATCTGACCACATGGAAACCGGCCTTGCTGATATTTGATTTAAACAATCAGGATATCCCCTGGCGGGAGTGGATCAATTTGGTCACCTCTGTACCTGCTACTCGTCGCATTCCGGTCATATGTTTTGGATCTCATATGGATGTTGAGGCGATGAAAGCTGCCAAGTTGGCGGGCGCGAAGAAGGTCCTGGCTCGGTCAACCTTTGTCTCGCAATTGCCAGAAGTAATCAAGAAATACGCTCGGGTGATCGATCAAGAGGCGCTACGGAAGAGCTGCCAGGAACCACTCTCCGAAATTGCCATTTGTGGGCTGGAGGAGTTCAACCGCTCCGAATACTTTGAAGCTCACGAGCATCTCGAAAAGGCCTGGATGGCTGATCAGAGTGTTGGCAGAGAACTCTACCAGGCTGTCCTGCAAGTAGCGGTAGCCTATTACCAAATCCTGAGAGGTAATTACAAGGGTGCCGCGAAGTTGTTCCTGCGGCTGCGGCAGTGGATTGACCCGTTGCCGGATACTTGCCGGGGTGTCGACATTCAAAAATTACGGATGGATGCCAGGATTGCCCATCAGCAATTATTAAATCTCGGACCCGAAAGGATCAAAGAGTTCGATCTTAGCTTACTGCGACCTGTATATTACAAATTGTCAGGAGGCAATGAGGAAATTAATGAATAATTCTAGCGGAACTCGAAGGAAGGTAAGGATATGACCAGAAAGATTGCATTAACCGGCATCAAACCATCTGGGACTCCTCATATCGGAAATTATCTAGGCATGATTCGCCCTGCATTAGAATTAGCTCAAAAGCATCAGGCTCTTTATTTCATCGCAGATTACCATGCTTTAACAACTATCAAAGACGGATCAACGCTTAAGCACCTGACTTATGAAGTGGCCGCGACCTGGTTAGCTTTAGGTCTTAATCCTGATGAAGTGATCTTTTTCCGCCAGTCTGACATTCCCGAGGTACTGGAATTAACCTGGGTTCTGGCCTGTTTTACGCCAAAGGGTTTGCTAAACCGGGCCCATGCTTATAAAAGCGAGGTTGACGCGAATATATCTGCTGGTCGGAGTCCCGATGAAGGCATTAACGCTGGACTCTTCAGTTATCCGGTGTTGATGGCTGCGGACATCTTATTGTATGGCAGCCAATATGTGCCTGTGGGGCTTGACCAGAAACAACATATCGAAATCGCCCGAGATATTGCCACGGCCTTCAACAGCACTTATGGCGATATTTTAAACATCCCAGAAGGCGTGATCAGAGAAGAAGTGATGATTATTCCGGGATTGGATGGTCGCAAAATGAGTAAAAGTTATCAAAACGTCATCCCGATTTTTTCGACGTCAAAGGAACTTCGGAAGCAGGTCATGCGTATAGTGACCGATTCACGCCCACCTGAAGAGCCAAAAGACCCTGAAGGAGATAACGTTTTCAAGATATACAGGCATTTCGCGCCAGCAGAAGCGGTCGAGCAGATGCGCCAGCGTTATATCCGAGGCGGTCTGGCATACAGCGAGATCAAGGGAGAGCTATATCAACTGCTGGAGGATCATTTTGGAGGTGCAAGAAACAAATACAACCAGCTGATGAATGATCGAGATCGACTCAACCGGTTATTACTTAATGGGGCTGAAAAAGCCCGCAAAATTGCCATTCCAATGATGGTGCGTATTCGCAAAGCGATTGGAGTAGATTGAGCAGGATCAGCAGATTTAAACGTAGGGTGCCGGATGTCTATAAAACTTTGCCCAAAAATAATTTTAGAAGGTACCCGTCTAACGAAAAAAACAGAAATAGCTTTTGCGTTAAATGAACACCCACGTTTCGTTGGTCCACGCAAATATCGATACCATTCCCCGCTGATCTCAGCGGAGTGGTGCGCATTCACGAACTTCCCGTGGGGGCGGGGGTTGATTAATTTCGAACCTCACGAGGAAGCCTTAGCTATGGAAACTTACCACATCTGGGTTCGTTTGTTCGAATTACAACGTTATTATTCCTGGATCGTCGATCGCTTTCACATCTCCACCCGCATGTACCAGCTCCAACATCATAGCATCGATTACAAGTTCCGGTGGTTAGAACAGCGCTTAAACCCATTGGGCTTTCGTTTAGTTTTTGTCACCCGCCAGCCCGATTCTTTCGAGGTTGCCAGATCTGAGAGACTTAAGGTTTCCGGCAATCCGACTCAATATGACGATCTACAAGTATTTATCGATGAGCAGGAAGTGATGCGGAAATTAATCAGTGAATCGAAATTGGCGACTCTCGAAATTGACATATCAGATAACGATGTTTGTCGGGTTTGTGAAACGATCGCGGATTGGCTTGAAGAAACAGGGGGTCTCTGGGCAACATAAATACCCCTAGAAATGATGGAATTTAATAATATTTCTTTATCCCGGCGACTGCCATAAATAAGTCGAAGTTATTGGCAATCTTTTTTATTTTCTAGGCCTTCGGAACTGGCGGGTGGGGATGGAGTGCATCTGGCTTCTGAAACAGTAATTCCATCTCGATTTCGTGTAGTATTGGAATACCATTGTAGCCTGTCTTCGAGATTTCTGGTTTCAGGCGGCGTGAGACTTCGATTGCATTTCTATGTACAGCTGCGATCCTAAATCCATACGCCCTATAGAAACGAAGAGCGTTAATGTTGTCATTGGTTGTGATCAACCATAATCGCCAACATCCGATGCTTTTTGCAAGCTGGCGAACAGTCGTAATTAGAGCAGAGCCGATGCCAATTCTATTCAGAAGGCTGTTTAAGGTGACAATCTCACATTCCTGGATGTCTATATGGTAAGTTATCAGACCTGCTGGCTCGGATTTTATGGTTGCTACAAAACCTGGCAGTATGCTGGCATCGAAGACCACCCCTCGGGTCACTATTTTATTTGAGCCCCACTGTTCTGTCAGGATTGGGGATATCCAAGTTTGATCCTTAGAACTTATAGGGCGAATTTGGAAGTCAGAGTTAACCTTCATAATTGAAGTATACTTGTATGCGGTCAGTCGGGAAAGGCATGAGATAGAGAATATTTCGATAATATCCTTTGAAAAGGAGTAAATTGATCTTATGCAACCGATCTTAACCGTAGACCTGACGAACGGAAAGATTGGGGAAATGAACCTGCCGTCCAGCTGGGAAGATGATTTCTTAGGTGGCGCCTCGCTGGCGGCACGTATCTTATACGACAAGATCGTACCAGACCTGGATCCTTTATCACCACAGGCTCCCCTGCTTATATTAAATGGACCGCTCTCTGGAACAGCTGGACCTGCAGTAGGACGGTTTGTGATTTGTGGTCGCTCTCCGGCAACTGGCTTATGGGGCGAGTCAAATTGTGGAGGATTTTGGGGTCCAGAATTGCGCAAGACGGGTTATGATGGGATTATGGTTACAGGACGGGCGCAAGAGCCCATCTATTTGTGGGTACATGGAGGTGGAACCGAAACCACTGTGGTGGAACTGCGATCCGCCAGGCATATCTGGGGGCTGGATACCTACCAAACACAAATGGCGGTAAAGAGCGACTTAAATCAAAAGAACGCCCGCATAGCCGCGATTGGGCCAGCTGGGGAGCGCATGATCTCATTGGCATTGATATTGTGTGATCATGGGCGGGTGGCCGGTCGGACGGGAATGGGCGCAGTGATGGGATCGAAGAATCTCAAAGCTATTGCTGTGGCGGGCTCTGGCGCCATTCCAGTAGTCGATCCAACCAAATATTCCATAATCCGTTCAGAAACCAACCGTTCTCTGAGGATTAATTCTTATACCCAGGTGTTTCATGATTTAGGTACTGCAGGTGGTGCGGAATATTTCGATTATTTGAAAGAAATGCCCAAACGTTATTTCCAGAGGAGTACCTTAAATGAGAATATTAAAATTTCTGGAGCGGATATCGCAGATACGATTTTAAAAGGCGTTAGTACCTGTCACGGATGTGTGATCGCCTGTGGGCGGGTGGTTAGCCTCCCCGAGGATCAAAATGAGGGGAAAAGGCGTAAAGGACCGGAGTATGAGACACTGGTGGGGTTCGGCCCAAATTTGGGTTTGGACGATCCTGTAGTGATCACTCGTCTGGGCGAGTTATGTGATCGCTACGGCATGGACACGATCAGCCTGAGCAATACGATTGGACTGGCTTTCACCCTGTTCGAAAAAGGGATTCTTGATAAAGAGGATACAGGTGGTTTGGAGTTGAATTGGGGGGATGCGGACGCCGTGGAACAGATGATACATTTAACTGCCCGCCGACAGGGATTTGGAGTTTATCTGGCTGAAGGAGCACGCTCACTGGGAGGCAGGTTCGGCGTGGAGGATGAGGCGGTTCAGGTGAATGGTCTGGAAATACCATACCATGATCCCAGGGGTGCCTCGGGCATGGCGTTAGTCTATGCGACTTCACCACGGGGAGCTTGCCATAATCAATCGGATTATTTCCTTGTTGATATTGGGCAGGCCGAGCAATCTTTGGGTTTAGAATATTTTCCGGCTCGGGCTGGGCGAGAAAAAGCTGCTAATGTGGCTCGACATCAAAATTGGCGGACGGTCTTTAACTCACTGGTAATGTGTATTTTTGCCAATGTTCCCCCTGAATCGATCGTCGAGCTGATAAACACTGCATGTGGGCTGGATTGGGGGATTGATGATTTACTACAGGCTGGCGAAAGAGCCTGGAATCTAAAACGAGTGATCAACAACCGGTTAGGGTTAACCCGAGAAAACGATCGATTGCCAAAACCTTTGTTGAAACCTTATAGTGATGATATGGAGCAAGAGGCCAGTCTAGTGCCAGATCTGGAGGCGATGCTGGAGGCATATTATCAAGCCCGGGGTTGGGATCCTAATACAGGCTACCCAACAATAGGTAAGCTAAAAGAATTAAGCCTCGACTGGCTCATTGAAGATTTATGGTCGGGCGATACCTTTCATTAGCACAGGGGTTTCCGGTATGGTGCAGATAAAATTCCCCGAGTGGAAATTAGACATCTTCGGGAGGAATAGTGAATGATTAAACTGGTTGATATTGCAGAGATGCAGGCGGTTGAGAAAGAGGCCGATGCAGGCGGGTTATCCTTCGAAAAAATGATGGAAAATGCTGGTCAAGGATTGGCCCAAGTGGTTCTTCAGAGATTTGGAGCAATCGGAGACCGAGGCGTCTTGGGCTTGGTAGGTTCAGGGAATAATGGCGGGGATACTTTAGTCGCGTTGACTTATCTCGTAGAAAATGGCTGTAGAGCAAGCGCTTATGTCTTTCGAAAACGATCAGTCGACGATCCCCTTATTAAGAGATTACAAGAGGCTGGTGGAGCAGTCAAGTCGCTGGAAAAAGGCAATGATTTTGGGGAATTGGTATCTTTACTAAAGGCTAATCAGGTGGTTTTGGATGGGGTTCTAGGAACCGGGATTAAATTGCCGTTGCGGGGTAAATTGGCTGAGGCCTTGAATGCTGTTCGCCAGTTGATAGTAGGCATGGATAGCCCTCCGTTTGTCGTGGCAGTGGATTGTCCATCAGGTGTAGATTGCGATAAGGGGGAGGTTGCTCCCGAATGCATCCCGGCTGATCTCACGGTTACCATGGCTGCTGTAAAAACTGGATTATTGAAATACCCAGCCAACAAACTGGTGGGCGAGCTGCAGGTCGTTGCAATTGGGTTAAAAGATGAAAAAACCTGGCGGAATATCAAGCGATACGTGGCTGATTTTGAGACAGTACGAGCATCTCTACCTGCCCGTCCGACCGAGTCACACAAAGGCACTTTTGGGACCACATTGATCCTAGCAGGGTCGATTAACTATACCGGTGCAGTGTTGCTGGCTGGAAAAGCTGCGTACCGGGTTGGTACAGGCTTAGTTACCCTCGGTATCCCAGCTCCTTTGCATGCAGCCTTGGCGGGTCATTTTCCAGAAGCTACCTGGCTACTGCTCCCGCACGAGCTAGGTGCAATTACAGAAGGTGCTGTTGATGTGTTAGCCAAGAACCTCGACCGCCCGACAGCCATGCTAATTGGACCTGGATTTGGCCTGGAGGAGGTGACCAGGGAATTCTTGGCGAGTTTATTTGGCGCAGCTGCCCAGATTCACCGGGGATCTATAGGATTCGTTCCTTCTCACCGACGAGAAACATCCGAAGGAGGTCTCAAATTACCTCCCTTAGTAATCGACGCGGATGGGTTGAAATTGCTGGCTGGTATTCCGGGTTGGGAATCCTTTGTACCCGCTCCAGCAGTACTTACGCCTCATCCTGGAGAAATGGCGATAATGACTGGTCTCTCTGTTGAGGAGATACAGTCAGACCGGTTGGGGGTGGCACAACGATTTGCGAAGAAATGGGGGCATGTAGTGGTGCTTAAAGGCGCCCATACCGTCGTGGCAGCTCCAGATGAAAGGATAACGGTGATTCCGGTTGCAACTGCCGCACTGGCGCGGGCAGGCACAGGTGATGTGCTCGCAGGTCTAATTGTAGGGTTACGGGCTCAGGGAGTCGGAGCTTACCAGGCGGCAGTAAGTGGGTGCTGGATCCATGGTCAGGCTGGGATACGGGCATCGCGGAGATTAGGGACCTCAGCTTCTGTGCTGGCGGGAGATGTACTGGATGCGGTTGCAGTCGTAATGAGTGATTTAGATAATAAAAAATGAGGCCGGACCAACCGACCCCATTTTATGTAGGAACTGTCATTGAGAAATATTAACCTTTAATGCTACTGGTGAGATCGTCTTTCTTGGTCTTAGCAGCTTTTACCCCGGCATTAACGGCTGATTCAATCCTTTCTCTCCCAGACTCAATGCGTTTCTTCTGATCTTCAAGAATTTCTTGCCCACGAGCACGCAGTTGTTCAGCTCGTTCTTTGGCTTCCTTGCTCATCTCGTCGGCGCGGGAGCGCGCCTCTTCTGCAGCTTTTTCTGCACGAAGGCGAGCTTCTTCAGCGGTTTCCGCAGCTTTATCTTTCAATTCGATACTTTTATCTCGAATCAGCGTGCGGGTTTCTTCTCCTGATTGTGGGGCGGTCAACAAGGCAACCGCTGCGCCTACCAAACCCCCAATCACAAAGCCGACCATGAAGGCACCAAATTCGCTATCTCTTTCTGCCATCGCTTGTACTCCTTTCTTGTCTATTTACTTTTTGATCGCTTGCGTCCAATGTTTACCAATTCAAACATACGGCGTAAGCCAGCGAGATACTCATTTAATTTGATCACTGGATCGACAAGGTTGTTGCTTAAAAATATTGCCGTACCACGCAGCGTGTTGGCGGTTTCGTTGGTCGAATCCAAGATCGGTTTTACCTCGTTTTGCAATAAGTTAATTAATGTTGCTAGCTGGATGATCAAAATGACCAATGCCAGTCCAAGGACCAGGAATCCCAAGGCCATAAAAATAATGAATATATCGCGGATCTTTCCCGTTGGTGTTGTCGGATTGGCGAGGTAAATGATCGCCAAGACCATTAAGACTAGAAAAACAACGGCACCAATTACTAAACCGATGATGGTTAGTCTTTGGCGACGTAATTCTTCTGTACTCGGGGAAGCTTTCAAGTGGTCAACATCAGATCCAGCAGTTCTTATTTCCTGATCTTTATTCCCGTTATCCATACATTTAAAATTATACCACAATCCCTTTTCCCCAATTAGGATTGAAATCAAGCGTTTTTAAGGAGAGACCGGCATCAACAAGCGCTTGAACCAGTAAGAAAGCACTATCTCAGCGGGTTTGCCGTGGACGGATGTAGATTTATCTTGGAGAGCAGCTGGGGCATAGTATCCTCTAGAAGTAAACCCACTAACCCAGTCTCTCTCATTAATGGCTGATAACAAAGCGCTGTATGCTCTGGTTTGTTCTTCTAGATCAAGAGAGATTGTGGGTATATCTGCCATAGGTCGGGAAAGGAGATCCGGGTTCAGGCAACGTGCCTCCACGGTTGCCAATGGGTCGGGCAGGCAACCAGTGATGCCTCCATCTGCGGATGGATAAGATGCTGCGATGATAACGGGAATGCCGGTTTTTTCCTGTAATGGTTTAATTCCGTCATCCATTAAACGGGCTGCTTCAGCTTGCATTTCCGCTTCAGTAGCGCCCTCCTGGCTGGATAAGGGCGCCGACCATAATACATAAATCTGATCGATTGCGTCCAAGAATTGCGGGAGATTTTGGAATTCACCGGTAAAGGGAAGTGCCCAAATAACCGTGCCGTTGTAGTGCTGACGAACTTCACTCAGTAAATCACGCCAACGTTCCTCCGCATCAGCCAGAACCCCGGAGGGGGAATCGTTCGACAGAAGCGCGTCCGGCAAAGCTGGGCCAACCCAATCACCTCCCAAGATAAGGGCTTGAGCTCCTGATCGTTGCGCCAGATCGGCATGATGCATCAGAAAAATCCGGTAATGTTCGAACCAAACCAGCCACCAGGCGAAATCACGCGGAGCACCAGCCCACCATTCATTCATGTCAAGTGGAAAGTGAATGCTCGGGAAAATGGCGACATTTAATCCAAAGGCATGAGCACGATCAATGGTTGTGGTGAGGTCTCCCCATAATGGATCGCTGCCTGGAACCTGTTCGAGGATGGGGGGCGTTTGTCGGGTGTAAGTCCAGGAGGGGGAAAGGAGGACCCAATTGGCTCCGGTCGATTCGATCTCTTTGAGAGTCACTGGCATACGCGGTGTCCAGGTGGGATGGTATGAGTTTTGAAATTCAAAACCCGCCATGAAATTCTCTCCGTGTGGGTTCACGTTAGGTGTTGGGATTGTCTGGGAATTTACGGTAGTATTAAACCAATACCACGCATCGACCGAATCTTTTTTAGTTTGAGGTCCTTGCGAATTTTGGATTATGCGACCGAAACTATCATCCCCAAATGTTTGGGCATCATCGGCGCTGCCACATTGGTCATTACGACAGTAACGATAACCAAATTTATCAAATATGTTCAACGGGCTGTATAGAACATATACCCAATGGTTCTGCTCGAGGAACCACATTGGGATCGGCTCGGTCCATCCGTAAGGATTAAATTGAATGGAGACGATATCATTGGGTGGTGTATCGGCTGGGACCGCCAGGTCGAAGAGGATAGGCCCATTAGTATCACTCCCCCAGGATTCGATAAGGTCTTCAATAAGTGTGTTTGTTTCCGGGACAATCAATTGACGTAGTTTGAATTCCCCATTTTTTTTGTGTTCAGCGTTCCAGAAACCATCACCTAAGGTGTATTTGTAATTGATATGCGCGCCAGCTGGTAGTTTTAGAGAGATGTTGTAGCGCCCATCTGGCAAGGGCACCAAGACCGGCATACGAGAAGCCAAGACATTTATTCCACCGGATAAATCTGCGAAAGTATTACCCATTTGAGATAGATTGCCTGCAATGCGAATAGGAACAGCGGGCATCGTATCGTCGGGGACAATAACAGTGAAGATCACGGTAACCAACGGAGTTGCGGATAATCTTAAAGTCGCTTCAGTGGTCGATTCGGCAGCTACAACCGCACCCTGTTGGAAGGTTCGGTATGAACCGTCCATGGCATATCCCACCAGATTATGGGTACCGGCAGGCAGGCCTTCCAGGGTAAAAGAGCCATCCGAAGCGGTCAGGGTTTGATTTCCCGCAGCTGTAATTAAGAGGTTTGGGATAGGAGTACCAGCCACGGAATCTATAGCCTGACCTTTGATACGCCCAGTAGGGCCACTAAAAGCAGTGTCACTCCAAGCACTGACAACGTCTTGAACGACCCCAGGACCTTCGACATAGTAAAGCCGATATCGGACAGGACTTTTATTGGAGGTTTGCTCCAGAGAAGTATAGTTCCCTTGACGAGAGTAACGGTATTTTATGATCGTACCAACCGGAAAGGGGAGGCTGATGGTGTAATGGAAGTCATCTTCAGCTTGCATATCAAAACGCCTTACATTCAACGCCAGACCAGTGACTTCATCCAGCACGTTGAGTTGGATGGGTTGTCTCAAGGGTGTATAGGAGGGCAGCTGCACATGAAAAGTGATCATTGCCTCTGGCATGGGAGTAGCGGGTTGAGTGGGAGGCGGGCCGGGTTCTGTCGATGTCGGGCTGCTGAAAATGCTGGTGTTGCATGCAAAGCTCAAACTTACCAGCAGCATAATTAATGGTATCAAACGCCGGTTGATGTGCATTGGAATTCCAGGTTGTGGTGAAGTTTTTGGGGGTATGCGGGTGTTTGAAGTCACAGTCTTGAAGAGCCTCATAGGTTGATCCCCCGTTCAATTAATTGAAATAGAAGTTCGATGTTAGGGATGCGGAAAATTGCCAGATTCAGACGGTGATTGTCGGTCAATTCTACCACCACATTTCCGGACTTGACGCTAACGTGTTTGACCTTCTCCCAAGGGTAGCGCACTTTTTTGATTTTCAACCCTTCTCGATGGAGACCAATTTCACCAAAAAATAGCCATGAGCCCTTATGGAGATCATTTTCGAGAGCCGACCATAAACGAGGGTACAATCGATGCTTAATCTCCTGGACGAGATAGGTTAGGCCTTGAATCTCGTTTCCGAATTGTATTGGCTGTCCGAGATTATGGTAAATCTTAGCATTTTTTTTGGATTGAAGCGTGAACCCAAGGAATCGAACCCGCTTGATTTCGAATGAAATCCCCGATATTTGAGACCAAGTAAAAGTGTGATCTTTAAGAGGGGAAAGATGGATATGAAGACCATTTTCACGAAGAACGATAAATTTATGGGCAATATTGATACGGATCAGAGCTAAAAGCAGCAACAGAAGTGTGCTGAATGCAGCTAATAAGAACCAGGGCCGGCTCCAGGCCTCAGCTGCTGTTGGGCCAAACTGAGAATATCCATAATACGCCCGCCAAAATCCATACCCCAAAGGGGAGAAAACTGCCGCTGTAGCTGGGATAAAAACAAAAAATAAATCCTGCCAGCGGAGTGGACGACCTTTGAACACAATGACACGGCGATCTAGTGGAATTTGAAACAACCCCTCCTCGCCCGGTCTGGCCGGTGAGGAGGGATTAGTGTATTTTTTCCGGGTAGGTTTTGAGATTGCCTTCAATATTGTTACCACGATGAGATTATTACTGGTAGTAGTTACGCAGTTTAGGGGAAAATCGGGGGTGTTTGGGCAACGCCCGCCCAATCACCCCCATCCTCCCACCAACTGCGTAAGTCCTAACTGGTTGACCCCGGATGTTGGGATCGAGATTAGATGCATGCAATTTGCCAAAGATGCAAGATATGTGCCTGAGGTCAACCATTAAACGGGTCTAAAATGAAGGATGTCGAGGATAGAACCCTGCCGTTCACTGGCTGGTTTGAAGACAGCTTCGACCTGCATGCCAATAGCCACTTCAGCGGGATCGACTTCAGCCAGGCGGTGAACAATACCGCCATCACCCAGGCGAACGAA
The DNA here is from genome assembly GCA_034430155.1 of Anaerolineales bacterium. Classification (GTDB taxonomy): domain Bacteria; phylum Chloroflexota; class Anaerolineae; order Anaerolineales; family UBA4823; genus DAOUET01. Next base: position 78,484 of record DAOUET010000057.1, on the reverse strand, counting down.
GACAATCAGCACTGGTTCTTCCAGAGGTTCACCATCATAATCCACGTATAGCCGGGTGTAGGTATGCACCACGCCAGTTGTACCGACATCGACCCAGTCATTCAATTCGCCCAGGCAGCGTTCACAAAAGATCGCAGCAGGCACATAAGTGCGATTGCAGGTGGGGCAGTGGGTACCTAGAATGCGCCCTTCTTCCTTTATAGCCCGGAAAAATTTTTCACCGGCAATACCGTAGGTATACCGATTGGTGACAGGCATTTCATCTTGCCAGGCAGTTGGCGCGTGTGAGTCTTTTTCTAATAGGGTCACGGTCATTTCTCCTCGATCGGCTTGAAATACAAAATATCGGTGATGGCGCCCTGGCGTTCTTCGGCAGGCTTCCAGACAGCTTTCACGCGCATGCCGATGTATACCTTTTCAGGATCAACCTCGCCGAGTTTATGCATGATGCCATGTTGAGGGGTAGCCCCATCGATATCGATCACTGCCGGTATTTCGGGTTCCTCGATGCGCTTGACATCCCAGGTGACGTAACAGAGTGAGAAGGTGTTCACGGTGCCAGTGTCATTGAGCTGGATGTATTCATCCATAGGGTGGAAACACCATTCACAGACTGTACGGGGTGGAACAACGGTCTTACGGCAATGGCGGCACCTGGAGCCCAGGATAACACCATCTTTGAGGGCAGCCAGGTAACTACCAATGGCTATTCCGGTATCCCAGGCAAATATCCCCTGCATATCTGCATGGAGATACAAAACCTTGCCGTCAACAAAATCCTGTTCACTCAATGGGGTTCCCGGAAAATTTTTAAACCTGACGGTCATTTTATTCCTCCAAATCTATAGTTACAGCTGAGCGATCCACGATCTGTGGGTAGAATCAGCGGCCCATAATAACAACAGTGCCAACTTGCATAAGGTCTCCCCAAGCTTGAGCAAGGCCACGCCTGGGTTTCCCTGGCACTTGGCGTGCCCCGGCTTCACCGCGCAACTGCCAGAAGAGTTCAGCAATCTTCATAAGACCGGCAGCAGCAATGGGGTTACCGACACCTAGCAAGCCACCTGAAGGACAAATCGGCATATCACCATCCGGCGCGGCAATCCCGTCAATATAAAGACGCGGGGCCTGCCCACGATCTGCCAGCTGTAATCCTTCTAAGTGATGAAGAGCTTTATAGTCGAACGGATCGTAAGGTTCGACGATGTTAATCTCTTTGCGAGGTTCTTTAATGCCTGCCATTTCATATGCCATACGGGCAGCATACTCGACATAACGCGGGTAAGCAAGGTCTCGGTTAGTCCAGTAGGCAGTGTCCAGGTTCCAACCAACACCTTCAATCCAGACAGGCTTATCGGTAAGGCGCTTGGCTACATGCTCAGCGGCTAGGACGATTGCCACAGCGCCATCACTCACTGGACTGACATCTAACCTTTGCACAGGCCAGGCAAGGACTTCAGATTCAAGCACATCTTTCACAGTTATATCTGCATCACCCAACAAGGCACACGGGTGGTTGGCAGCATTGCGTTTATGTTGAACGGAAACCCGAGCGATGTCATCTTTGGATATGCCATAAGTATGCATATAGCGGTTCATCTCTAAAGCAAAGATCCATAATAGATTAGGTTTCAGCGGTCTTTCGGTGGTGTGATCGAAAATCGTTAAGAAGGCGGCTTGAGCGTGGGGATAATAACTGGACATTTTTTCTTCAGCAACCACCAGGCAAATATCAAACATGCCCGAGGCAACGTGGTACCAACCCTGAATAGGCACAAAAACGCCGGTGCCACCCCCGACGTAGGAGCGCATAAAAGGTTTACGCCAAGCGCCAGCGCCGTCGCTTAAATATTCGCCGTTCATGTGAATGCCATCGAAGGAATCCGGGGCCGTCCCCAGGCATATGGCTTCAATGTCATCCATAGTCATCTCGCAGGATTCCAAAGCCATATGGCTGGCCTGCCAGGTTAATTCTTTGGCAGTTTCTTGAGCGCGGCGGACAAACTTAGTCATGCCTGCTCCTATAACTGCTACTTTCCGCATGCTCATGATTATTTCTCCCTGAATTTGCTAATTACTCAAAATAGCGACAGCTGTACTGGTGGTGGGGACGCCTCGCCAGGATTGCGCCAACCCGATTTGGACATCTTCTATCTGCCGTAGCCCAGCCTGAAGGCGAAGCTGTAAGACAATTTCCAAGGCACGGGCGAGACCGGTCGCGTCAAGTAGGTGACCGATCCCCAGACTACCCCCGGAGATATTAACTGGCAGATCGCCTTCTGCAGAAGTAAAGCCATCTTCTGTCAGAGAGCCTGCCTCACCCGGCTTGCAAAAGCCTAAGGCTTCTAATGTCTGGAGCTCTTTATATGCATAAGTGTCATCGATCTCGGCGATATCCACGGCTGACAACGGATTGGGTATACCCGCATGGCGATATGCCATGCGAGCTGATCTTTCGATATAAGGCGCAGCAGCCCAATCACGACCTTCTAAGGATGCGGAATCATTACACCATCCTATTCCCAAAATCCAAATGGGACGATCGTTGAGGAAACGGGCTCGACCTTCGGAGGCGAGTACCATGACGACAGCACCATCTACGGTTTCTGAGGCTTCTCGTTGACCCAGAGGCCAGGATAGAACTGGCCCTTCTAAGACATCATCTAAGTCTAAATTTGCACTAAAAGAAGCCAAAGGGTTCTTAAGAGCATTGAAGCGATTCTTGACAACCACCGCAGCGCATTGTTCTTTTGTTGTGCCAGATTCGTACATGTAGCGGTTCATCTCCAAACCGGCGACAAAGTTCGTATTGAATCCTAGAGGGCGGTTCAGCACTGGATCCTGGGCGTATGCGGTGATATGCGGTAAGGTCAGAATATTTGAGGCCTTACTGTGGCTTTCCACAACCACAACTTCAAATTGCCCGGTGCGCACCAGCATGTAAGCAGTCGCCAGACCATGTAGACCGTCACCCGGAATGGTATGGACGGGCTTTAAGACGGCACCAAGTTGGTCAGGGACGTATTCATCGAAGATGCTGGTGCCTTCATAGAAGTCTTCTGCAACTGTGACGAAACTTTCGACATCACGGCGAGGGTCAACGCCAGCATCAGCATAGGCATGCACCGCAGCTTCATACATCAATTCTTTGTAAGACTGTTCTGGGGTGAGGGGTCGAAATCCTGACCACCCAACCCCAACGATAGCCACTCGTTCGTTCATGAATTGCCTCCTTTCGGATTTATAGATATGTAAGCCATGAATTTTGGTCCCATAGTGTAAAGTGAATCTTAGGAAGGTCTAGTTCCTCGACAGCCTCCCTGGAAATAAATGGGAAATATCTGACAGTGAAAAAGTCTATAATTTGCCGGCAGCTCGGGCTCTGGCTAATACCTTCTCGGCAAGTTTTACGATGGGTGCATCAATCATTTTCCCATTAACAGCAAAAGCGCCCAATCCAGCTTTCTGGTGGGCGTCGAACGCATCTCGTATGCGGAGAGCCTGGGCGATCTCTTCATCGCTAGGGGTATACGCGGTCTGGACCGGAATTACTTGTTTCGGATGTATGATTTGTTTGCCAACGAATCCCATCTGAGAACCTTGCTTTGATTCGTTGTTTAACCCCTCAAGATCTTCGAAGTCTATATGAACCATATCAATTGCCTGCAAACCGAAGGCAGATGCGTGTAGTACTAGCGCACAGCGAGCACAATAAATCTCCCAACCTTCAGGGGTACGCTTGGCGCCGAGATCACCTGCCAGGTCCTCGGCTCCGAATATCAAGACGCGTAAGCGTGGATCAGCATTGGCTAGATCCTTCAAATTGACTAAACCCAGGGCTGTTTCTACGATGACGAATAAACCGATCTCATATAAGGGCCAATTATGAGCTTCTTCAATTGCTGTAATTTGATCACCGACCCAACGAATCTCTTGAGGATGCGATACCTTGGGAATGACAATACCATCTGGCCGGGCTGGAAGCGCGGCAGCTAAATCATCGCTTTCTAAACCGGAGCCTACCGGGTTTATGCGGACTAGTTTTTCTGCCTCGCCAAAGTCTAATGTCCGGAGGGCTTTGACGATGGTTTTCCGGGCGGCTGATTTTCGATTAAAAGCTACACCGTCCTCCAAATCCATGCATAAACAGTCCACCCCCAAAGTAATGGCTTTACGAATCTTGTGCATATCGTCGCCGGGCATATACAGCAAGGCCCGGCGCGCCCGCGTCTTGTGTTCAAGCAGATTCATCATGATAGAGAATTTACATACCTAGATCTCGGAAAGCGTTTATGCCGGAGCGCGGCCACGTTGGGCCAGCAATGCTAGGGTAATACTCAAGAAATAAAGCGCAATCATTGGCCCCATCACTAAAGCCATGTTTACCGGGTCAACGGTAGGAGTGATGGCGGCAGCTGCAATCGCGATTATCACAATAGCCAAGCGCCATTGTGCTGCTAGCATTTGACCGCGGATCAAGCCGAGGCGTGCCAGCACGTAGATCACCAATGGAAATTCAAAGGCGACCCCTATCCAAAACATCAAGCCGGTAACGAACTTTATATAGGAGGAGGGGCGGACCTGTGTGGTTAAATCCATAAAATTCAGTAGAAATGGCAAGGCCACCGGCATCATGACAAAATAAGCGAATGCCATCCCGCCGATGAAGAATAAAGTGGCAATGGGGATAGCTGATAACCCAAAAATGCGCGAATCTCTCCGCAAACCAGGCGCGGCAAATAGCCATAGCTCTAAAGCGATGTAGGGAAAGGCAAGGGCAAAACCCGATAAAAGAGCGACGCGCATAAAAACACCCAGGGGTTCGGTTGGGTCGATGGCTACCAATTGGTGGATCCCCCCAATGGGTCTGGCAAGCAAGTCGATAATATTAGATGTAAAAGCGAATGAGATAATCGTCGTCACAGCCAGAAAGCCAATGGCTCGAAATAAATGCTTGCGCAGGGCATCCAGGTGTACAAGGATTTCCTGTGGTCGGTCAAAAGCTTTTTGGATTGAATCCCCCAAAGGAATGTCTTCGGGCTCTTCGGTAAAAAATTTTCTTACTTCGATTAGAGAATTCCTTATCCAGCGGAAAGGAGAAATGATAATGCGCCACAAAGCGCGCAATAATGTTCTCATTAATTAATCTTCTTCAGCATCTTTGTGATGTTCTATGTTAGATTCTTTTGGGTCGGATGCCGTCAAGGGATTTTCTGGGGTGTTAATCAAGGGAGGCGGGGTGGTCCAAGACGATATCTCGGTTTTCCATCCCTTTAAATCGCGATCTAGTTCTTGTAAACCGTTTGGGCGGGTCATTTCTTTCATTTGAGCAAGATCTTCTTCCAGCTCCTCAAGACCAGCGTCACGTATCAATTTATTTGGTAAATAGCGAATATCACGGGAGGCTTGCTGAACAGTACGCCAGCCTGGCGAGGTGATGATTCTTCGCAGGAATTTACCAACCGTCCGACCAGTCTTAACCATATCGTTGGGACCGAGCACGATTAAGGCGATCAAGATAATGAACAGTAATTCTAAGGGACCAATACCAAGAATTTCCATAGAAAGTTAGCTATCGGTTTGTTTAATATGTTTAAGGGCTTGGCAAATCTCATTCTGACGGGCAGCCAGACTACCCAAGACCCCGTTGACAAAACGTGGAGCGCTTTCAGATCCATAAACTTTCGCCATTTCGACCGCTTCGTTGATGGCTACCTTGATGGGAGTTTTTTCACTTACTGCGAATTCCCACAAAGCGATGCGTAGAATATTGCGATCAATGATAGCGACCTGTTCAAGAGGCCATTCGGGGGCATGTATGGCGATAAAATGATCTAACTCAGCCACAATTGGACAGACACCATCAACGATTTGACGAGCGAAATCAGACATATTCTTGTCTAAGGAAATCTCCCTGATGCGTTCCTGGACGACCGTCCCTGCCTCATGACCGGTGACATCGATTTCATATAGCGCCTGCAGGGCCGCACAGCGAGCCCTGGTTCGAGATTTCATAACTTACGATGCCTCGAACTCTGTGTGAAAATCGATATCATCAATGTGGATGTTGATGCGCCCAACCTGCATACCCACCATTTCTGATATGGCCCGGGCCACACTGCTCTGAATATTCCGGCTGACTTCGCGCACGTTAACCTCTTTTTGGAGGATCACATAAATATCTGCATTAACAGTGTCATCTTGTACTTGAATACAAACCCCTTCGCACAATTTGCTCCTTCTAAAAATGCTTCTTATTCCATCGACTGGCTCCTGACTCAAACGGCTTACACCGGTGACATTCTGAGCTGTGAGCTGTGCAATTGTCAATAAAACTTCAGGTGCAATAGTGATTTTTCCTGCAGGTGGGATGGTTTCAGTCATGATTTCTCCAAGAATCATTCATTTGCTTGGGGTAATCCAGCTGGATGCAAGCTTGGATAATGATTCAAGAATTTTATTCACATCATTGCCATGCCCCCATCAACCCCAAGAATTTGACCGGTAATATAACTGGCTTGCTCTGATGCCAGAAATGCGACCGTATAAGCGATCTCTTCTGGAACACCTTTGCGAGCCAGAGGGATCATAGATAAAGCTACCTCCCGGGCTTCTTCAGGGACCGTGGCCCAAATATCAGTATCGATATAGCCAGCGGCAATGGCGTTTACAGTGATATTGCGAGAAGCAACTTCTCTGGCGAGCGCTTTAGTAAAACCAATCTGACCGGCTTTGGAAGCAGAATAATTGGTTTGCCCGGCATTGCCAATTTGGCCGGCAACTGAGGTGATATTGATTATCCGCCCAAAACGCTTACGCATCATATGGCGAACTGCAGCTTTTGAACAATTGAAGGTGCTTTTTAAGTTAGTGTTAATGACAACATCCCAGTCTTGTTCACTCATCATCATAATCAATTTGTCTCTGGTAACACCTGCGTTATTGACTAGGATATCCAGACCATCGAATATCTTGATGGTTTCCTTGATCAAAGTATTGGCTTGTTGAAAATCAGCGACATCTGCCTGAATGGGGTGGGCGCGCCCACCACTAGATTGTATCTGGTCAACCACTTCTTGCGCAGCCTGTGGGGATTTGAAGTAATTGATAACAACAGCAGCACCACGGCGAGCTAATTCCAAAGCAGTAGCACGACCAATTCCGCGTGAAGCGCCGGTAACAATCGCTGCCCGACCTTCCAGCGAGAGGCTGGGGGAAGAAAGCATACCTTACTCCTTATAATGAAGGTTATGTAAATTATACCGTAATAGAAGGAGGTCTTTAGCTCTCGAATTTCAGCTTGGCAAAGTCATCTGGATGTCCAATAGGGATACCTATAACGTCTCGATCGATGCGTTTTAGCAACCCGGTGAGCACGGAGTCGTTCCCTAACTCAATAAAAGCATTGACTCCCTTTTCGATCATGTACCTGACTGACTCGGTCCAGCGAACCCGAGAATTTAGTTGAGCCCGTAGATCTGCTCGGATCGCCTCCACTGAATTCAAAGGTTTGGCGTTGACATTACCAATAATGGGGATGCGAGGAGATACAATGGGAGCAGATTCGACAGCAAGGTTGAACCCATCCTGAGCGAGGTTCATCAGATCAGAGTGGGCCGCGATGCTAACAGCCAACCGTATTGCCCGGCGAGCCCCGGCGTTACGAGCCAGAATCAATGCACGCTCGAGCGCAACAGATGAACCCGATATAACCACCTGACCTGGACAGTTATCATTAGCGATTTGTACCTTTTCGCTTGGCTCACTGGCTTGAGCACAGATTTTCTCGATGGCGGGAAGATCCAGGCCTAAAATGGCTGCCATTCCCCCTGGAGAAGCGTCTCCCGCGGCTTTCATTAATGCCCCGCGGGAACGCACCAATCTCAATGCATCTGGGAAGGGCAACGCACCAGCCGCGACTAGTGCGCTGAGTTCCCCCATGGAGTGTCCCGCCACAAAAGAAGGTTGGATATGCGGGTGAACTTTCCCCAAGACCCTTAATGAGGCGACCGAGTGTACCAGCAGGGCAGGTTGGGTGTTGATGGTGTCATTCAACGTACCTTCTGGACCTTCCCAGGCTATGCGGGAGAGATCAATTCCTAAAATTTCATCTGCCTGGTTGAAGATTTCTTTGGCGACGGGAAATGTCTGGGCTAATTCAAAACCCATCCCTAACGCTTGCGAACCCTGACCGGGGAATAGGAATGCGATTGACCGTGGTGCCAAGTCCATTTGTATCAGAGAAACTGGATAAATACTTAAATTGGGGGAGTAATTCTTTATGGAAAGAACGTAATCGGGCCGTGATTAAAACGGCCCGATTGGTTATTTTTCTTCTACTTCGAAGATTTCGCGTCCCTGATAGTGACCACAATTGGGACAAACCCGGTGAGGCAGTCGCATTTCACCACAATTGGAGCACTGAACCAGATTGCGGGCTCTTAGAGCGTCATGGGCTCTCCGGCGGTCACGGCGACCGGGGGAGATCTTACGTTTTGGAAGAGGCGGCATAAGAAGAATCTCCTAAAATCTTAATGATTCCATACGAATGCCTGCCCTTAGGGCAGGCGAGCATGATTATACGGCCTTGTAAAATCAGTGTCAAGGTTTGTCCTTGTTTTGTTCGGTTAGGCCATTATTTATGATCTCTCAGGTAGGCTTCGATGAAGCCATCAATATCACCGTCCAACACAGCTTGAGTATTGCCAACCTCATGATCCGTGCGGTGGTCCTTGACCATCTGGTAAGGATGAAGTACATAGGAACGAATTTGGCTTCCCCATTCGGCTTTCTGGTACTCCCCACGTAACTCGGCCAGCTTTTCTTCCTGTTTCAGCTGTTTCAGTTCTAAAAGGCGAGCCCGTAAAACTCGCATGGCATTTTCGCGATTCTGGGTTTGAGAACGTTCATTTTGACAAGTAACTACCATACCGGTGGGCAGGTGGGTGATGCGGACGGCGGTATCATTTTTTTGCACGTTTTGCCCACCAGCGCCAGCAGATCGATAGGTGTCGATGCGCAGCTCATTGGGATTGATCTCAACGGTGGTATCGTCTTCCACCTGGGGTAGAACTTCGACCAAGGCAAAAGAGGTATGCCGGCGGTGGGCAGCATCGAAGGGGGAGAGTCTGACCAGCCGATGTACGCCTTTTTCAGGGTGCAGATATCCATAAGCGTAGCGTCCGTTAACTGCAATAGTTACGCTTTTAATGCCAGCTTCTTCGCCTTCACTGACATCAAGAATCTCGGTTTCGTAACTGTGCTTTTCCGCCCATCGCAAATACATGCGCTCAAGCATTTCTGCCCAGTCCTGGGAATCAGTACCGCCTGCGCCGGCATGAATGGCAAGCAGGGCATCCCCGCGGTCGTATTTACCTGAGAATACTGAATCAAATTCCCGTTGGTCGATCTCTTTTTCGATGAGGTCGGTTTCCTTTTCGAGGTCTGATCGCAAACTTTCATCTTCAAGTTTAACAAGTTCGAGCGCATCGTGTGTTCGATGGAAAAGCGACTGCCAATCCCGCACCTCCTCCCTTAGCGCAGCCAATTTCTTCATCACGCCTTGGGCGTGATCGGGATCTTGCCAAAGGTCAGGGTTTTCGGCTATTTTTTTAAGATCCTCGAGCTGTTTTTCTTTTTCTAGAATGTCAAAGACGCACCATTAAGTGCTGAATTTTTTCTTCACATTCTTGCAGGCGATCTATTAAATCTTGCATATCCTGTTCGACTCCTTTATCTAAAATAAACAGAAACCTCAATATTAACTTATGTCTCTCCCAGGATTCCTTTGACGAACGCGTCCGGATCGAATGACTGTAAATCATCTAATCCTTCACCCAAACCAGCAAAAAGAATGGGAAGGTTTAATTCATGTTGGAGGGCGAAGGCCATGCCTCCGCGGGCGGACGAGTCCAATTTGGCCAGGATGATCCCTGTGACATTGACTGCTTCTTTAAATGCTCGCGCTTGTTGCAGGGCGTTCTGTCCGGTGGTTGCGTCCATTACCAGCCAAACATGATGCGGCGCACCTGGTAAGGCCTTTGCGACCACCCGGCTCACTTTTTTCAGCTCCTCCATGAGATTAAAACGGGTGTGCAAACGACCAGCAGTGTCGATAATAGCAAGGTCTACTTTTCGGGCTTCACCGGATTTAACCGTATCATAGGCCACCGCGCCCGGGTCACCTCCTGGTTGACCAATGATGATGGGAAGGTTCACCCTTTCCGCCCAAATCTGTAATTGGTCAACAGCAGCAGCGCGGAAGGTATCGGCGGCACCAAGAATAACACTCTTACCTTGGTCCGAAAAGTACTTTCCAAGTTTAGCAATCGTGGTAGTCTTGCCTGACCCATTAACTCCTACAATTAAGATAATCGTAGGGTGGTGAGGGAATGATATTTGTGGTGGCGTAACTAGCCGGGCGCGTAATTCCTGGTGTAAAGCGCGCCTCATTTCACGCGATTTGATGATCCCTTCGGTGCGTTCACGCTCCCACAACGCTTCCAAAATGGCTTCGCTAGTATCGAGTCCCAGATCTGCCTGGATGAGCAGGGCTTCCAAATCTTCGAATGTGTCATCGCTGATTTCAGTTGCCCCCAATAAGGTCGCAATTTGCCCAAAGGTGGCTTTACTGGTCTTAGCCAAGCCATCTTTCCATTTGTAAAATATGTTATTCATTCGGCGGTATTATAACATGCAGTCTTCCAGTTCATACCCGTTGTAATGAACTCTGTTCTTTCTGGCTAAATTGGAAGCCAGGATAAGGTTTTCCATATGTTCTGGTTCCAATAATTTATGGGAAATTGGTGCGTAAATGCTATAATTCCTGTATGGCTGAGAGGTTATCACATGTCGATGAAGCTGGACGAGCTCACATGGTTGATGTGAGCCATAAACCGGAAACCGAGCGTATCGCCATAGCAAAAGGCGAGGTGTTCATGCGCGGTGAGACACTGAGACAAATTGAATCCAAAGCGATTAAAAAGGGAGATGTTTTATCGATCGCACAAGTAGCTGGAGTAATGGCTGCAAAGCGGACGGCAGAATTGATCCCTCTTTGCCATCCTTTACCCCTCACGCAGGTAAGCGTGGAGCTCGATCTGGACGAGAGTCTGCCGGGTATTCGCATCACTGCTACAGCTCGTACGATTGGAAGAACAGGTGTGGAAATGGAAGCACTAACCGCGGTTTCCGTTGCCGCTCTAACGATTTATGATATGGCTAAGGCAGTAGAAAAGACGATGCGTATTCAAAACATTCGCTTGGTTGAGAAGCACGGCGGCCTGAGCGGTGACGTCATAAACAAATAGGTATTTTCCAACAAATGCATACATACTAGGGTTAAAAGAAATAGTAATAACCGAATGAATACAGTGACTGTTTTGTTTTTCGCTGCTTTTAAGGAACAGGCGGGTTGTAAGAAAACGGCCCTCGAAATTCCTGATTACACACGGGTTGTGGAGTTAAAATCTCTATTGATGGAGCGTTTTCCAGGCCTCAGAGATGCCCTTGACTCTGCTCTAGTTTCAGTAAATCAGGAGTACGCTTTTAACGATGACCTTATCCCTCTTGAAGCGGAGGTCGCAATCTTTCCACCTGTCAGCGGAGGCAATCTTGATAAGCTACCGACATTGTTGCTAGTTACTGCAGACCCATTAGATTTGGACGATCTCGTCGCACAAATTATACTTCCCAGCACGGGTGCAGTCTGTGTATTTACCGGGATCGTTCGGGAGATTACTCGGCGTGGAGATCCTCATGAAACGCTCTACTTAGAATATGAAGCCTATAAGCCCATGGCTGAAGCGAAAATGTTCCAAGTAGCTGAGGAGATCCGTTCCCGCTGGCCTGAAGTAGAGGGGATAGCTATCCTCCAGCGCATCGGCAAATTGAATCCCGGAAGACCGACTGTGTTGATCGCATGTAGCGCAGCCCACCGTGATACAGGAATCTTCGAGGCTAGCCGGTACGGTATCGATCGTCTCAAAGAGATTGTACCGGTGTGGAAGAAAGAAGTAAGACCTGGTGGTAAGACGTGGGTGGAGGGTGAGTATATACCGACTCGTGGAGACTAATATCCGTCAATGATGCAGATACAGTGCACCAATTGTCAGCGCCCATACCCAGAGCAAGAAATTCCTTATCGTTGTCCTGATTGTGGTGGTTATTACGATTATGTTGATCTACCTATTTTTGATCTGGATCAGGTAGACCATGATGATGATGGCATCTGGCGCTACCGGCATACATTTGGGTTACCACCTGAAGCGCCCAGGATAACATTGGGTGAGGGAGATACACCTTTAATCTGGTCGGCAGTACGAAGCCATGAAGTTGCTTTTAAATTAGAATATTTAAACCCCACTGGCTCATTCAAAGATCGTGGGAGCTCCTTACTTATTAGTTTATTATCTTTCAAGGGGGTGACATCAGTCGTAGAAGATTCTTCGGGTAATGCCGGAGCATCCCTAGCGGCATACGCTGCCAGAGCGGGATTGAAGGCGAAGATATTTGTACCTGATTATTCCTCGGGGCCAAAACGGGATCAAATAGAAATTTATGGAGCTGAAGTGGTGAGGATTATGGGTTCCCGTTCAAATGCGGCAGAGGCGGTTCGTCAAGCCGCGGATCAAGGGTCGATTTACGCCAGCCACGCTCATTTGCCTCATGGGCTGTTGGGTTTCTCGACCATTGCTTACGAACTTTTCTGTCAGATGGAAAAAACCCCAGGGACCATCATTTGCCCGGTCGGTAATGGAAGTTTATTGTTAGGGATTGGTAGGGGATTTGTCTCGCTGAAAAGAGCTGGTTTAATTGATTCAGTGCCTAAGCTTGTGGGGGTGCAGTCTCGAGCGTGTGCACCTTTGTCGGCTTTGTATAATTTTGGACCAGCAGGTCTGGATTGGGTCATGGAAGGGGAAACCCTGGCAGAAGGCATACGGATCATAAATCCCATTCATGGGGATGCTCTTTTTCACTTGGTCGAAGAGATTGGCGGCAATTTCATCTCGGTGGATGAAGAGCAGATCTTACCTGGTCGCGATCAACTGGCGCGTTTGGGGTTCTACGTTGAACCCACTTCAGCCGTCGTGTGGCAAGCGCTCGAACAAATCTTGGGCAGTATGCCAGATCCGGTAGTGGTAATTTTAACCGGGTCTGGGTTTAAAAGCAGGCGTTGATATTTAAGGAAGGATTCTAACAACCAACCATTTGACTCGATATGTTATCTTGCAGAGAGGTTACGAATGAATGAAAGGGTTGTGATCACTGGGATGGGAACGGTCAATCCTTTAGGTTTATCCGTGAATGAAACCTGGGCGAAGGCAATAATTGGCATTTCGGGTGTTGGTCCCATCAGTTTGTTTGATCCACAGGATTTACTGGTGCAAATCGCATGTGAGGTCAAGAGTTTCGATCCAGAAGTATATCTAACCCCCAGGGAGGCACGGCGAAGGGATAGGTACCAGCAATTTGCGAGCGCTGCTGCCCAAGAAGCGGTCCGTCAAGCTGGGCTTGAAATGAATGGGGATAAAGCCACCAGAGTAGGAGTGATCGTTTCGTCTGCCATCGGAGGAATTAAAGCCTTACAAGACAATCTCCTGGTCATGCTCGAAAAAGGCGCTAGGAGGATTAGCCCATTCGTAATTCCAATGTTGATGTCCAATGGCGCGGCCAGCATGATCGCGATTGATTATGGATTTCAAGGGCCATGCTTTTCTATTGTATCGGCGTGCGCTTCAGGCACCGATGGTATCGGAACTGCCTGGCTGATGATCAGGTCGGGAATGATTGATGCAGCCCTGGCAGGCGGTAGCGAGGCGACCATAACCCATATTGGGGTAGCTGCTTTTGATCGCCTGGGAGCAATGTCCCGGCGAAATGACAAAGGAGCGGCGACTCCGCAACCGTTCGATCTTAACCGGGATGGTCTGGTGATGGGAGAAGGGGCTGCGATTTTGGTATTGGAGAGTGAGAGGCATGCCAGGGTTCGAGGAGCGGAGATTCTGGCTGAACTGGCTGGATATGGGTCAACTTCTGATGCCTTCCACATAACGGCTCCCTCAGAGGATGGAATCGGTGGTGCTCAGGCCATATGTGGGGCGATGGAAACAGCCGGGATCGCTCCTCATCAAGTGGATTATATTAACGCTCACGGCACTGCCACCCGATTGAACGACTTGTCCGAGACTAAGGCCATAAAAAGGGCTCTGGGCAGGCAGGCGTTTGATATACCGGTTTCTGCTACAAAATCCATGACAGGTCATATGATGGGTACGACCGGCGCATTAGAAGCAATTCTTTGCGTTCAGACTATTCGAGAGAATATCATCCCCCCAACTATAAACTATCAAACGCCAGACCCAGAATGCGACTTGGATTATGTACCAAACCTTGCCCGGGAAAGACCGGTTCGAGTAACCTTGAGCAATGCATTTGGTTTTGGAGGACACAACGCGGTATTGGCTATCAGAGAATACCAATAAAAGGGAATTTTAAAGTAAAATCAAGTCTATATATGTAAGATAGCATCATCTATTTCAAGATTCTTGGTGGAACTGATGGATCGCAAGCTACCCGGCCAATGGTGGGGTGGCTGGCGTTCCCTGAGTTCCGGGGAGAAAATTAGCATGAAAAACGCTCAGGGAGAGCCGGGAGTTGAATCTCCCAGGAAATTGGCGCAGCGTCTACAACTGCCATTTTCTGACATTTTATTATTAACCAGAGCACTCACACACCGTTCGTATGTCAACGAACACCCCGAAGCTCTGGAGGATAATGAACGCCTGGAATTTCTGGGAGATGCGGTCTTGGATTTCTTGGTAGGAGCCTGGCTCTACAACCGGTTCCCAGAAATGCCCGAAGGAAATCTTACCCGGCTGAGATCAGCTCTTGTGCGTACAGAGCAGCTGGCCGAATTTGCTAGCAAATTGAACCTGGGAGAAGCAATTTTCTTGGGGCGAGGTGAAGTAGAAGCTGGTGGGCGTCAACGTCTGGCTTTATTGTGTGCAACGTTTGAGGCTTTGATTGGCGCAATGTATCTGGATGCGGGGTTTGAGGCAGTGCGGAGTTTTATTGATCCTTTGTTGGAACCAGCCGCGCGCCAAATTCTTTCGGGGCATAAAGACAAAGATCCAAAAAGCTTGTTACAGGAGTGGGCTCAATCTCAGGGTCAGGGCACGCCAATCTACCGGACCATTGCTGCGAGCGGACCGGATCATGCCAAAGTGTTTGAGGTTGAGGTTCATATAAACGGAGAAATATTCGGTCTTGGTATGGGGTACAGTAAGCAGGCAGCTGCTAAAGTGGCCGCCCGCAATGCTCTCGAAGCACTTGGCGTACATTTGTGAAACAGCCGATAATTCAAAGCGCTGGGACTGTCGCATACAGCAGTTCATCAAAAATTGATTTTCAACTTGGGTTTATTCATTATGCCTTCGCTTCTTAAATCTTTAGAACTTAAAGGATACAAAACCTTTGCCAACAGCACAGTTTTTGAGTTCTCCAGAACTGTAACCGCGATCGTTGGCCCGAATGGTTCAGGCAAATCCAACATCGCAGATGCGCTACGTTGGGTTTTAGGTGAACAATCTTATAGTTTGTTGCGTGGTAAAAAGACTGAAGACATGATCTTCTCCGGATCCGAGCAACGATCTCGAGCGGGAATGGCTTCAGCTACTGTAACATTTGATAACAGTGATAGCTGGTTGCCGATAGATTTTTCAGAAGTAGCCATTACCCGCAGAGCTTACCGAGATGGTCAGAACGAGTATTTGTTGAACGGTCAGCGAGTCCGCTTGCGGGATGTATCCGAACTACTCGCCCAATCTGGACTCGCTGAGCGGACTTATACAATCATCGGTCAAGGTTTGGTTGATGCAGCGCTATCGCTCAAAGCTGAAGAACGCAGGCGGTTATTTGAAGAAGCTGCGGGAATTGGTTTACATCGATCTCGTCGTGAAGAATCTTTACGACGTTTGGAAACAACTCAACGTAATTTAGAAAGGGTGCAGGATATCCTTTCAGAGTTGCAACCGAGATTACGAAGCCTTGAACGTCAAGCCCGGCGGGCTCGGGAATATGAACAAGTAAAAGCTGATTTACGGGAAGTGCTACGGATATGGTACGGGTATCACTGGAATCGCGCCCAAAAAGAGCTGGCTGAGGCGCAAGCGAGTATTCGGAAACAAGAGGTTTCCTTGGAAGCCGCACGAAAGGAACAGGAAGTTTTGGAATCGCAATTGGAAACCGCCAGAAATGAGATCCAGATCCTTCGAACGAATCTGAGCGATTGGCAACGACAGCTGCAAGAAATTCAAAACAATCGACATGATATTGAGCGGGACCTGGCAATTGTGGGTGAGCGGCAGCATTATCTTGAATTACAGCACCAAGATATCCAAGATCAATTGTCTCGATCATTGGAGCTTGTAGAAATTCTCGAAAAACGCGGTAAAAGCGCCCGAGGAGATGTACAGGAAAAGGAAAGTGAATTAGCAAAAGCGCGCTTAAATCTCGAAGCTGCTGAAAAGGATCTTAATCTTTTTCGAAGTCAACGAGACCAAGTTGAAATGTCACTCCAGGAAATTCGCGATTCCAAATCTGAAATAGAAAATAGAAAATTAGTGATTGAGGCAAAGTTAAAAGAAAATCGAGCTCAGCTAGAACGCCAGCGGGCCTCGCGAGAACTTCTGGCTAAAGTTATTTCGGATATAGAGAGGGACCTTCAATCGTTCGAGCTAAAAACTTTAGATAGTGAACAGGTTTTAAAAGAAGCCCAAAAGTCCAGTTCAGAAATCCAGGCTCTTCTCTCTGTTCACCATGAAAAATATCGAGAGATAGAATCTATTCAGAACGAAACAAATGAACAGGAAAAGACCTTGAAAACGGAAGAAAACCAGCTGCGTGCTCGCCTGGAGATTATTGAACAATCAGAGCAAACACTGACAGGTTATGCAAGTGGTAGGCGAGTGATCATGACAGCTGCTCAACAAATGCGTTTGAGCGGTGTATTGGGGATATTAAATCAACAAATTGAAGTACATCCCGACCTGGAAGTTGCCATCACAGCTGCATTGGGAGAATATCTGGAGGCAGTTCTCTTTGAGAACCGAGGCGAGGCTGTGTCAGCTGTGGCGTTGCTTTCCTCGGAGGGGGTCCGGGGAGCCATATTGCCCCTTGATTCACTAGAGCCTGGGCGTGCGTTGAGAATAATAAAAAGCGAAGATGGTGTCATTGGTTACGCTGCCGATCACGTAGCTACCTCCCAAGAATTACGCCCGGTTGTAGATCTATTACTGGGTCAGGTGTTAATCGTGCGAGATAGAGAAGTGGCGGGCAGAATTTTAGGCGAATTTAAGAAAATGAGATCATCGCGTGGCAATGAAAATGACTGGGGAGAGGAAACCTCACCACATATTTCGGGGAGTTTGCGTGTAGTCACAATTAATGGGGAAGTATTTTATGCAAGTGGTCCAATCATGGCAGGGAGAGAAGGAGATAGCGCACGTTTACAGTACCCGCAACAGCGGCAAGCGTTATCAAAGTTATTGGAAGATAAAGCAAACCGTATCCAGGTGATCGAAGAACAACGGAAAGAACAAGAGAAAGAACTGGCCGATGCAAAGATTGAGGGAGAAATATTAGATCGGCGTTTAGAAGACAAAAGAGTGGATGTGAAAGGATTGGAGAGTACGCATAGCCATAATATAATAATCGTGGAGCGAACCCAGCAGCAACTGGAATGGCGAAAAGAGCAACTCGATAGCCTTGACAAAGAAATCGGTGTGGTCGAATCGTTGATTTCCGAGATACCTGATCAATTGAAGCAATTGGAAATTAATTATCAATATGTTCAAGAAAAATTTAATAAGGAGAAGGATTCAGTACAAGTTGTATCGATTGAAGAATACCAGAAGGAAGTCACCAATTGGAGCATGCAGGTTGCGATTATTGAGCGTGACGCAGCTGAAGCGATAAATCGTTATCGCGAGAGACAAGAAGCATATGAAGATGAAAAGAGAAATTATGAAGAGACCGAGTTGAGAGTAATAGAGATTGAAAAAACAAGAAAGGAATTAAAGTCGCAGAACGATGATTTGCGAATAAAAGAAAAGGATTATAAAGACAAGATTGAGAATTTACACTATTTAATCACACCAGCGGAATCAAATCTGAAATCCAAAGAAGCAGAGGAGAGGCGCATTTCAGAGCAGGAACGCAAGTCCCGGCAGGCATTAAATATTATTGATCATCAGCATGCACAAGTCAGGATAATCTTAGCCCGGAAGCAGGAATCTCTGGAATCACTCCGCCGGCGGATTCAAGACGATTTTGGATTGGTAGATTTCGAATATGTCGACGAAATTTCAGGCCCGACACCCTTACCGTTTGAGGGTATTGTTGAGCAATTGCCCTTAGTAAGGAAGCTTTCTCCTGAAGTCGAAAGTACAATCAAACAAAGAAGGGCACTTTTTAGAAGGATAGGGGAGGTTAACCCCGATGCCCAAGGTGAATATCAAGAGGTTAAAGAACGCCATGAATTCTTAACTGAGCAAATCAAGGACCTCGAAAAAGCCCAGATTGATATTAGAAGGGTGATCAGCGATCTGAATACATTGATGGAAGAAGCATTTCAAGAAACATTTAATCAGGTGGCGGATGAATTCCACAATATATTTGGCCGACTTTTTGGTGGGGGAACCGCGAGATTGGTACTAACTGACCCAGAGGATTTGACTACAACGGGGATAGATATCGAGGCACGTTTACCTGGTCGTCGAGAACAAGGTCTTTCGTTACTTTCCGGTGGTGAACGAAGCCTTACTGCAACTGCCTTGGTGTTCTCATTGCTGCGAGTTTCGCCGACGCCTTTCTGCGTTCTAGATGAAGTGGACGCGATGTTGGATGAAGCCAATGTGGGGCGCTTTCGCGAACTTTTACGTGAGCTAAGCGAATCTACACAATTTATCATCATCACCCATAACCGCAATACTGTTCAGGTGGCGGAAGTGATGTATGGGGTGACCATGAGTCGCGATTCAACCAGCCAAGTGATAAGTTTGAAGATGGACGAGGTAGGGGAGATTGTTGATTAGATTAAGAAGGTGAAAGCAACCTTCTAGACCAACCCCCCGAGGTTTTTCTGGAGTGTTAGTAATTAAACATATGGGGGATCAAGCAATTAGAGATCTTTTGGGTCGCTTGGCCGGGCTTTCCTACCAAAACGACCCAAAAGAATGTTTCAAATATAAACGAAATAAGTCCTAAGGCTGTTGAATATCCGGGGGAATGGTTGGTTCAACAGGAACTCTATCTTTCCAGTAATCGAATTCCTGTACCTGGGTGTCTGAGCGTTGTTGGGTTAACCATTCATTGAACTTTGTCTGGCGGAGTTGCTCGAATTCGGTAGCTGAAAGAGGTCTATTTTCATGACCTAATACCTGAATAATGTGCCAGCCGAATTGGGTCTGGACCGGTTGGCTGATTTCGCCGGTATTTAAATTGAAGGCCACTTTTTCGAACTCGGGGACCATTTGGCCAATCGGAAACCAGCCTAGATCACCACCATTGTTTTTGTTGCTTTCATCAGTGGAATATTCAGCGGCTAAAGCAGCAAAATCCTGGCCTTGTTCGAGTAGCCCACGGACTTTCGTTGCGGTTTCTTCATCTGCTACCAATATATGACGAGCCCAAACTTGTTCCTGGTCGTGAGACAAGTCTTTAGTGACATCATCCAACACTTTTTCCCGGTAAATTTGGCTTTCTACTACATCTCGGAACTGGCTTTCGCTAAATTGTATGTCTGTTTTCAACGCATCCAAGAAATTATTATAATTTTGTTGGAAACCTTCCAAGGTGTATGGCGTGGGGGTTGGTTGAGGTAGGGGTGTCGGAGTTGGTCCCGGCACTTCAGTTGGAGTCACCGGAGCTGTAGAAGTAATCAGTGGAGTCGGTGTGATTGTGGGAGTGGTAGTAACCGTCGTTGTGGGTGTAGAGGTAGGTCCAAGCAGTGCTAATTGGGTAGGTGATAAGGTAGCTGTAGGGGCTGTGGTAGGCAATGGAGTTGGGGTGGGTGCTTCTCCACCGGGATAGTATCCAAAGAGCTGTTGAATGCGTTGGTCTACTTCTTCTTTCGTGACGGTGATATTCATTTTCGCAGCTTGCTGTCTTATCAGGCGATCATCGATCAGGTTGCTGAGCACATCTTGTCCCATAGTAGTGGGATCAAGCTGCAGCTGAATCTGCCTGAGGTTTTGCTGAAAGAAAGCCAGGGTGTTAGGATCAGCACCACTGGCAAAGATCTGCATACTCTGGTAAGTATTTAAATATTGCTGAATTAATTGGCGACGTTGAAAGCGGACGTTTGCCTGAAAATCTCGCGTAGTGATTTTTTCATTGCCGACAATAGCGACAGGTTGAAGCGGTTGGAGCACGGTCTGCTCCAGGATGCCATAACCAATGAGCCCGACAACAATGAGCAAAACCGCAATGCTTCCGATAAGGATATTGCGCCTTTGGATACGTTCCCGTTCAATACGAGCAAGATGCTTCTTAGTTAATGTTTTTCTTCCACGGCTTTTAGCCATTGAGTTCCTCGTTTTTCACCCTCTTAGGTATCTCCTTATGTCTTCTGGGGTGATTCATCGGTGAAAAGTTCAGGAAAGGATATTATTACCCAGCTCTGACAGCTGGTTGGGTTATCTTAAAACTTCTCCAGTGAACGGCAAAAGCGCTAAATGACGGGCTCGTTTAATGGCACGCGCTAAGGCACGTTGATGCTTGGCACACGTACCGGTTTGACGTCGTGGCCGTATCTTTCCGCTTTCCGTAATGAAACGACGGAGAGCTTCACCCTGCTTGTAATCGATAACAGAATTTCTATCAGTGCAAAATTGGCAGACACGGGGCCGAGTATAATAACGACGCCCTGTCGTATTAGTTGTCTGTTCAGTCACGGATTAATCTCCTAAAATCTAAATGTATTAGGACTTACGCAGTTGGTGGGAGGATGGGGGTGTTTGGGCGGGTATTGCCCGCCCAAATACCCCCGATTTTCCTGTGAACTGCGTAACTACTATGTATGTTAAAAAGGGAATTCGCCTGCTTCTTCTTCAATGCTCGAATCGGAAACGCTGGTGTCACGGCGATCACCAAGCATAATCATTTCATTGGCAACAATTTCCGTGGAGGTATGTTTCTTACCTTCTGAATCCTCCCATTGTCGGGATTGCAGTCGCCCTTCTATGTAAACTTGTTGCCCTTTTGAGAGGTATTGTTTACAGATTTCTGCCAGATTACCCCATGCAACGACATTAAACCATTCCGTCTCGGTATGTCGTTCGCCATCGGCTGTGTTCCAACTGCGGCTGGTAGCGACACTGAAAGTAGTCACCGGTCTGCCTGAAGGAGTGTAGCGCATCTCGGGTTCGCGCCCCAGATGTCCGATAATCATTACTTTATTCAAACCACGACTCATAAAAAACTCCTTGAAAAGATCCTGCCTGGAGCACCTGCCTATTTTTGCTATTCTTCTAATGCGATCAAATAGCGCATCACGGGTTCGGATAAACGCAAGTTGCGATCTAAGGCGGCGCAAAAAGAAGGATTCATCTCAGTTTTCATAAGCACATATTGACCTTCATTTTGCTTGCGAATGGGGTATGCTAGCTTACGCTTTCCCCAGTAGTCCACTTTGGTCACTTTGCCTTCAGCATCTGTGATCCAACTTTTAACCCGTTCGACGACTTCGTTAAACGCGGATTCATCGAGATCGGGATGGACTATGAACATAAGCTCATAATTACGCATGGGAGGCTCCTTTCCTCGGGATTTGCCCCTGATCAACACCGTGGGTGAGTCAGGAGCGGAAAGCAAGCCACGCGCACTGCGTGGCTTTACATATAGAGTTTAACATAAACGGTGGAATTTGGATAGAGGGAGGAGGAGGTACTGGCAGACGAATTGACGTAGGCTTGTCAATTTATTTTGGTGGTAAGAAAATATCTGAGGGTAGCGTGCGATTGGAGTAATTGGCGTTTATCAAGCTTACGAGATTAGAAAAACCCCCATTCTGATCCGGCGCCTTCTTCCATCATGGTTGGATCCCACATCTCGGGACCAAATTCAATAGTAGTAGGTCGTTTGAGAGCGTTTTCGGCTTTCATGCGGGCGACTTCAAGAAGAGCAGGACCATAAGGGCAGAATGGCGTAGTCAAGATCATGTTTAGTTGGGCGCGTTCGTTTTCGATAATTAAATCACGTACCAGTCCCAATTCAATGATGTTCAGGCCGATTTCAGGGTCCATAACTTCTCGTAATGCTTCTTTTGTTTTTTCAGCGAGATCTGGATCGGTACTTTCAGCTTGCCAGATCACTTTTTGGCTTTCTTGGGTCATGAGATCTTCTCCGCAGAGATGAAATTTGAAATAGTGCTCGGTACCACGTATGTGCAGTGGGTGTCACCATCCAGAACGCACTTTATCCTCTCTGCAGGTACTTCGAGCATGGTGGAGATCAATATGCGGTCAATCGTACACACTTCTGGGTGATTTTGTCCTATGTGAAAATACGGGCAGCTCACCTCACGAATGTGATATTGATCTCCCTTTCTTTCCCATTCAATTTCGAAACCCTCTTCGGTCAAGATTTGCTTGACCAGGTTAAGGCGATCTTCAAAACTCAAATGGTTTAGCTTGAAGGAATTGGCAAAACCTCCAGCCAGGTCTTCTGCCATATGAGAAAACAGTTCATTAACGATCTCAGGGGACATTTCCTGTTTGAGTTGCTGCAATAAGCGAATGGTCAAACGCATATACCGGGTAGGAAAATGCTCCCTTCCGGTTTCAGACAAGAAATACACGCGCCGCGGCCTACCCACACCATGGCGTTCCTCTTCAGAATCGACTAAACCCTGTGCTTCCAGCTTGGCGATGTGGTGTCGAACAGAAATGGGATTGATATCGACAGCTTCTGCAAGGTCGTTAATTGTGCAGCGGCGTTGTTTGAGAAGTGTACGCAGGACGCGTTCCCGCGTGCTCTTGGTGTTATTTGCTCCTGGCATACTCAGTTTATCCTGTAATTGTTGATCAACCAATAAATCTAATCGTGATATATTAATAAATTTATGCTCATATCAGTATGTTTACATCCATGAGATCATAAACTCCTGAATCTACCACTTAAAAAAGTATATCATGCGCATTTTTTTCTGTCAATATATAGATATTTATGGTAAATATTATTGACTCTCTGAACCCAAAATGATATAATGACGATGAATTAAATAGAATTTTATCTTAAATATTAACGCAATCGAGAAAGGTTTTTGCAAATATTTAGGAATAAATTAGATAATTATCCTAATTATTGACTCTAATTAAAGTGGCTGCTATAATTACAGTTTGCGTAAGAAGAATAGAAAGGTATCAAATAAAGTGTTCGTTAAAGTATCTGTGAATTGAGCTCGAAATCGGCTGAAACCATCCTTAAGGAGTTAAATTTAATATGTCCGAATTAGAAATAAAGAATCTCTTTGCCAGTGTAAACGAGCAGGAAATTCTCAAAGGTGTAAATCTGACTGTAAAGCAGGGGGAGGTTCACGCTTTAATGGGTCCGAATGGAACCGGGAAATCGACGCTGGCGTATGTATTAATGGGCCATCCAAACTATGTGGCTACGAATGGAGAAGTCCTTTTCAAAGGGAAAAATATACTCGAACTTTCGCCTGATGAGCGTTCAAGATTGGGACTTTTTCTGGCTTTTCAATACCCAGTTGCTATTCCAGGTGTGAGTGTCGCTAATTTTTTGCGAACTGCTTTGAACGCCCAAAGAAAAGTAGCGAATAAAGACGACAAAGGAATTCCTATCCCTGAATTTCGTAAAATGCTCAAAGAGAAAATGGATTTGTTGAAAATGGACCATTCCTTCGCTGGTCGTTACCTGAATGATGGATTCTCAGGTGGTGAAAAGAAAAGAGCCGAGATATTGCAATTAGCTGCTTTACAACCTGATATTGCGATTTTGGACGAAACCGATTCCGGCCTGGACATAGATGCTTTAAGAATCGTGGCAGACGGGGTAAATACCTTACATAATTCCAATTTGGGCATGCTGGTGATCACCCACTATCAAAGAATATTAAACTATATCAAACCCGATCATGTGCACATTATGTTGGAAGGGCGGATTGTCGAAACAGGTGGAGCAGATCTGGCTCTACATCTTGAAGAGCATGGCTATGACTGGTTGCGAGAAAAAGCCGAAAACGATACAGTTCGGGTGTAGGGGTTTTCAATGAGCTGGTGTTTTAAATCTTGGAGGTTGGTATGAGTTCTGATGCGAAAATTTTTGAAGAAATTGGGGAATACAAGTACGGATTCCGTGATCCTGAAACCTATGTATTTAAAACTCGCAAGGGTATCGACCGGGAAATCGTGGAGCAGATATCTGTTATTAAAGGTGAACCCAAGTGGATGTTGGAATTCCGGCTGAAAGCTCTGGAGCATTTCTTGAAGAGGCCGATGCCCACTTGGGGGGGAGATATCTCGCAATTAAATTTTGATGAGATATATTTCTATACCAAACCTACAGATAAAGAAGGACGTTCTTGGGATGAAGTTCCAGAAACTATTAAAAATACCTTCAACCGTTTGGGCATTCCAGAGGCTGAACAAAAATTCTTGGCAGGAGTGGGTGCCCAGTACGAATCGGAAATGGTGTACCATAGCATTCAGGAGCGGTTGCGAGAGAAAGGGGTAATATTTAAAAGCATTGAGAATGGCTTGCGTGACCATCCTGACCTGTTTCGCGAATATTTCGGTAAAGTGATCCCGATTGAGGATAACAAATTTGCAGCGTTGAACAGTGCGGTGTGGTCGGGAGGATCTTTCGTGTATATCCCCCCGGGGGTTAAAGTCGACCTGCCGCTTCAGGCATACTTCAGGATTAATGAGGCGGCTGCCGGGCAGTTTGAACGTACCTTGATCATCGCGGATGAGGGATCTCAGGCTCATTATGTTGAGGGTTGCACGGCGCCGATATATACGACCAATTCATTCCATAGCGGTGTGATTGAGATCATAGTAAAGAAGGGCGCCCGGTTGCGTTATACAACCATCCAGAACTGGTCAACTAACATGTACAATCTGGTAACCCAACGGGCTATTGTGCATGAAGCCGCTACCATGGAATGGGTGGACGCCAACCTGGGTTCCAAGCTGACCATGAAGTATCCCTCTTGCTACCTAGTCGGTGAAGGAGCGCATGGCGAAATTCTTTCAATGGCCTTTGCCGCCCGCGGTCAACATCAAGATACAGGTGGAAAGGCCATTCATGTAGCCCCAAACACCACGAGTAAGATAACATCCAAGTCGATCAGTAAAGACACAGGCCGAGCTTCTTATCGAGGCTTGCTCAAAGTATATAAAGGAGCGGTGAATTCACGCTCGAATGTGGTTTGTGATGCGTTATTGCTCGATGAGCGCGCTCGTTCAGACACCTACCCCTATATCGAGATCGATGAAAGCGATGTCACTGTTGGCCACGAAGCGTCAGTATCGAAGGTAGGTGAAGAGCAACTCTTTTACTTGATGAGCCGTGGACTTAACGAAGAACAAGCCACCGGTATGGTCGTTTCTGGATTCATTGAACCGCTCGTGAAAGAGTTGCCGATGGAATATGCCATTGAGATGAACCGGCTTATCCAGATTCAGATGGAAGGTTCGATCGGTTAATAAGGACAAGATATCAAACATGCCAGAAAGAAAGATCATCACTCGCAAATCCAGAAGCTATCGCCCAGCTTCAATAGAATTCCCATTTACTAGAGAAATGCTGCCACATAATGGTAATGATGGAAGGGCTCCTGGATATCTGCAGGAATACCGCTTCAAAGCCTGGGATGCTTTCCAGCGGCTACCGCTTCCTAAGACCACTGATGAACCCTGGCGGCGCACAGACATAAGCGATCTTGATACCGGATCGTTTCGTCTACCTGAAGCAGGCTCTTATAAAGATCTACCAGGCGTACCAGGAGAATTATTACAACCTTTAGTCAGCGACCAACATGGTGGCCAGATCGTTATGATGCCAGGGGGTGTCAGGGTTGAGCTGAGCCGGGAACTTACTGATAAAGGCGTAATATTTTCAGATTTGGCTGAGGCAGAAAAAAAGCATCCGAATATTCTGGCGCAAGTTATCGGCCAGACGGTGAAGGCGGATGAGGGTAAATTTGCCGCACTGGCGTCTGCTATGGCTGACACGGGTGTCTTAATATATGTCCCCAGAGGGGTTCAAGTAGAACAGCCGCTACACAGTATATTGTGGGGACCTGGCAGTGGGTTAGCATATTTCTCACATATCATGGTATGGCTAGAAGAGGGTGCTTCTTTGACGTATGTGCATGAATCTGCCTCGCCAACTGAGACAGAAGGGCAGACGCTCCACGCCGGAATTGTCGAATTGAATATTGGCTCAGGAGCTAATCTACGATTTGTGGAATTGCAGTATTGGGGTGAGCACGTCTGGAATTTTTGCCACGAACGCGCCAGGGTCGGTAGGGACGGCAATTTCGATTGGGTGTTTGTGGCAGAAGGAACCCACCTCACAAAGAATTTCTCTGATCTTGACCTGGGCGGTGATGGAGCTACCGGGCGGATGTCGGGATTTTATTTTACAGATGGCAAGCAACACCTTGATCATGATACCCAGCAGAATCATTTTTCGCCAAATACGACCAGTGATTTGCTTTTTAAGGGAGCCCTTAAAGGACAAAGCCGT
This sequence comes from Anaerolineales bacterium, assembly GCA_034430155.1. Classification (GTDB taxonomy): domain Bacteria; phylum Chloroflexota; class Anaerolineae; order Anaerolineales; family UBA4823; genus DAOUET01. The sequence continues at coordinate 51,709 of DAOUET010000057.1, read as the reverse complement.
TCAGTTTGGCAGGGAATGATTTACGTTGCACGGGGAGCTCAGAAGACAGATGGATACCAGGCGAACCGTAATCTGATTTTGAGCAAGAAGGCGAGAGCTGATTCAATCCCAGGATTGGAAATACTTGCTGACGATGTGCGCTGTACCCATGGTGCTACGGTAGGTAAAATTGATCCTGAAGAGTTATTTTATTTACAAAGTCGAGGTATCCCTTACCCTGAAGCTGAGAAATTGATAGTGGAAGGCTTCTTTGAACCGATAATGCAACGAATTCCTTTTGAGGGTGTGAAAACACGACTTCGAGAATCGATTACGAAGAAAATGGGTTAAATCTAGAACGGCGAGCTGATAATACAGATCTCGCTTTAACTATCTGGGGTGAAATTGGTCCTATTAAGACGGCGAATCAGTGCTTGGGAGGGCTGCTGATTCGCTCTGATTGTATTTTATGGATAGAAATTTTTGGACCTCCCGAATTTATTTCATTCTTCAAAAGTCAGGAGGCTGAATTGTCTGAACTTTACTTTACCACGGGTCCAGATCAAAATGAGGCATATAAGGTGGGGGATAGAGTTGAGGTTCTCTGTGACCACGATGATAATGAGGGTGATCGCGTGCGAGATTGGCTCACAGGCGTTGTCGTCCAGGTTGACCCGAAGATGGTTGCTGTCCAATTTCAAGAGAATGTTTATCTTACGGATGGTTGGATGGTACCTGATCATGTGTTGTGGCTTCCGAAAACGTCCCATAATATCCGGCTGTCAAGGACACGCCGTCGAAGGGCAAGATCTAGTACAAAGTAGTTTTCTATGGAACCTATAATTCGATCATCCACTCTAGATACAAACAAAATTCGAGCTGATTTTCCTATACTGGCAAGAGAGATACGTCCGGGTGTGCCACTGGTTTATCTAGATTCCGCCGCTACCAGTCAAAAACCTCAAATTGTAATCGAGACGATGGCTAATTTTTATAGAACATCCAATGCTAACATTCACCGTGGTATTCATACGCTGGCGGAAGAAGCTACACTTCAATATGAGACTGCCAGGCAGAAGATCGCGGATTTTATCGGTTCTCCTTCAGCCCGGCAAGTAGTATTTACTCGAAATGCCACCGAATCGATCAACTTAGTTGCTCAAACTTGGGGGAGGGTGAACTTAGGGGCGGGGGATGTGATCATCCTTACAGAGATGGAGCACCACTCTAATCTGGTTCCATGGCAGATGTTGGCTGCTAAACGAGATATCCACTTAGAATTCATTCCAGTCACTCCGAAAGGATTATTAGATCTGGAAGAATTCAGCAGATTGCTAGATCTCAAACCGCGACTGGTTGCTTTTACACACATGTCGAACGTGTTAGGAACCATAAATCCTGTCAAGGACATGATCAAACTATCTCATGCGGCTGGAGCAACGGTTATGTTAGATGGCGCCCAGTCAGTGCCTCATTTTCAAGTGAACGTGCAAGATCTCGATGTAGATTTCCTGGCATTCTCAGGTCATAAGATGTGCGGACCCTCTGGAATTGGCGTGCTCTATGGCAGAAAGGAATTATTGGAATCTATGCCTCCCTTTCTAGGCGGTGGAGACATGATCAAGCGGGTACACCTCAGATCCTTCAGCCCCAATGAATTGCCCTACAAGTTTGAGGCGGGAACGCCAGCAATTGCCGAAGCCATCGGCTTAGGTGCAGCAGTGGATTATCTGACCTCCGTCGGCATGGCGGCTATTGCAGCACACGAAAAGGAAATCGTCGCTTATGCAATCGAACGACTTGAAGAGATATTAGGTGTCATGGTTTATGGCCCTGCAGCTGAATACAAAGGAGGTGTTGTTTCCTTCACCCTTAAAGGTGTACATGCTCACGATATCGCACAGATATTAGATCAGGAGGGAGTGGCGGTGCGAGCCGGACACCATTGTGCCATGCCACTTCACGAAAAGTTCAATATTACCGCTTCGGCTCGAGCAAGTTTTTATCTCTATAATACGCTTGAGGAAGTCGACCAGTTAGTCAATGCTATCTACAAAGTCAAAGGAATCTTCAGAACATAATATGGACTTATACAATGGATGACATGTATCGCGAACTGATCATTGATCGTTACCAGCATCCTCAATTTCGGGGGACGCTCCAACCGAATGACATCACTTTTGAGGATGAAAACCCACTCTGTGGAGACCATATTCGCATAGATATACGAATAGATGAGAATAACAGAGTGGTTGAAGCTGCTTTCAGTGGTCAGGGTTGTGCAATTTCGCAGGCTTCCGCCGATCTGCTAATGGAGGATATTCTCGGAAAGTCTCTCGATGAGGTCAAAGCGTTGACGAAGGAGAATGTATTAGATTTATTAGGAATTGAGCTCGGTCCGGTACGCTTGAAGTGCGCATTATTATCATTAAAAGTACTTAAAGCAGGGGCTTATGGCTTACACGAAGCCAATGACGAGCTTGTTGAGTAATTTGCCATGAAGAGGCAGATGTTTTACTTAATTTGGTCAACAAGTCAAGAAGGTAATGTATAACTATAAAGAACTAGAACCCGAACAATGTGAATTTGTCACAATCGCTTCAAAGGATGAGTTAAGAGAAGGAGAGCGTTTATTCCTAGAAATCGATGGTGAATCTATCGTTGTGTTTAATATCGCGGGTGAATTCTTCGCGATTGGCGATGTGTGTTCACATGACGATGGACCTGTAGGTGATGGTGATTTAGAGGGTTATGAAGTTATTTGCCCTCGCCATGGGGCAAGATTTGACATTCGCACAGGGAATGTGCTTTCTCTGCCAGCGATTGTGGATATCCCTGCCTATCCGGTACGGGTGGAAGACGGTGAAATCGAGATAGGCTTGCCTACCGAAAGATAAACTACACCCTATTATTTGTGATCTACCTGACAGGCTAATCAGGCTTGCGGCCCCAGGAGTAAAAGGTTGGGACGAAAAGAACCCTTTCTCCCTCATGGAAGGCGGAAAGCTCTAAAGCTTGTAAATGGTCGAGGTCTTGCTCTAATCCTATACTGGCAAGATCGGATTGCAATATAGTCCATTCCATTTTCCAATTTGAAGCATCAAAGTGGGTTTGCCACTGGCCACCCAACACCCCCCATTCGACATTAACCAAACCCGCTCGGTTAAGAAAACCTGCTAATTTTCGTCCCATAAAGGGATCAGCGCCTTGCTTTTGTAAGGCGCTTTGTTGCCACTGACCCAACAATTCTAATTCGGGGGGATAGTCGATACGACCACCGTAATCCGGTTCAGCCAAAGCCAGGACGGAACCTCCAGGGTGTGTGACCCGCACCATCTCGAGGATGGCTTGATCCGGATTTGATAACCACATTAATACAAAATGGCATAAGGTCATATCGAAAAGCGAATCTTTATATGGCAAGGCATGAGCATCCCCCAGGATAGGATAAGCATTGGTAGATGCATTTGCTGCTGCCATGCGGAGATAGGAGAAATTGATGTCTAATGCATGAATTTGATATTGGGTAAGGGATTGAAGCTCCTCGATTAACACGCCAGTTCCGCAACCAACATCCAAAACGCGCCGGGCCGTCTGCAGTCCAGCGCGTTCATACAGGTAGTGGCGTAAATCTCGAGACCAACGAGCCTGTTGTTTAAAACGCTTGTGCCAATCGAAACGAGTTAGATTCACAAAATTGGGATTTAAGAATTTACCAGGCTACGATTTCCAGATTTTCTCCCAAGGGTCCTTTAGCATGTTTCCCAAAACCTGCTCTACGCCTTGGGTGGGGAGCACATCACCATCCGGTTCAATATATAACCAGGCACGTCCAGCGCCTTCTGGCAGATCGCGCTCTTCTATTTCCAAAGCAACGGGGTTTTGGTCCGAATAGGGCACGGGAAGGTCCCAAATAAGGGCTAAGTCCAACTTGGCTGCCTGCTCACGGGCTGCCTGGAGCTCATTATTTAAAGCAGGTAGGGATGCGCTCAGCGAAATTCCATTGATTTTAAATTCTGCCAGTCGTTCGAGAAGGCCGGGCACCTCCTTATGATTCTCAGGCGAAAGAGTTAAATGAGCTCCAACGAAAATGTCTTCAGCTGAGGCATTTTTTAAAGCTTGCCAGGTTTTTTGCTCCTCTGGGTAGAGAATGACCATGATGTGATCTAAACCGGTTTGTAATAATACATTCAGGTAATCGACTTCCGCCAGAAGAAGCCCGTTAGTTAGCAAGCCTGTAACCTGACCATTATGCTCAGCACGACCGATTAAATCGGGAAGGTCGTCTCGCAAGGTTGGTTCACCACCAGTGAAGATGATATGAGGGATACCGACCTGCCAGGCTTTGTCTAACACTTGTCCCCATTCGGGTGTAGTAAGCTCTCGAGTCACGCGATCCGTGGGAGCTGCTCGTGGGTCTGAAGTAACAGGTAAGCGGTAGGTGATGGCAATGTCCAAACGATAAGGGGCAGTGATTTCTCCTGAATAAGGTGAGCTACGGTCGAAATCAAGGAAGGTAGCAGGGTCAACTTCCGGGATGCTCACTAAGGTATCTATGCGGTCCACGAAGTTGCGATAATCTTGTTGGACCTGAACCCGGCCGACTCGGTAGCGAGAGGCGACTTCAGCGACAGCTTGATCCTCGGGGTGCGTATGCACCAGGTGGTATGCATATTCAGCCGCAGTCGGATTGAGATGTAATACAGTTGCGGCATTAACGATCAAGACGCCTTTCCCATCTGGTTCCAGACGGAGGTGCAAGCGGTAATTGCGTGGATCTTCGGGCGGCGCCTGGTAGTGATAAATCCCGGAGGGTAAGGGCTTAACCGGGGTGAACATTCTGCGGACAGATTCACGTATACTGGTCATAATGTCTCCTCAGAGAGAGAAGCAAGTAGTCTGGGTTGAGCTTATCCAATGCCAATGTTGTTCAATGGGAGTAAACTTTGTTTGTGCGCCTCGATAGCCAACGGACAGCCCCCACCGCATTCACTCAATAAGACACAATCCTGACATTTCTCCTGAATATAACGCCGTTCCCTTAGCGAAATGGATAGATCGTGGTTCCAAATAGATTCCCATGGGTCGCTAATGATATTTCCAACTTGATGATAATAAGATTGACAGGGTATCACTCCGCCATCCGGTTCGATGCACATGTTGTAGAGTGCTGCTGTACATCCCTTGATGCCAAGTTCGAGCTGCATTGGGTCGAAATTACAGTACTGCGTTGGAGTGTACCAGATCAGGCGTTGTCCATTCGCCTCGGTGATGTGGCGGGCTTGATCAAGCAGAGCAGGCAGTTCGTTCTCGGATAAACCAGTGCCTACGGTTAAGCCATTTCCGGAATAGATTAGAGCGTTCAAGCCGATAGTAGGAACGCCTAGAGAAGCCAGAAATTCCAAGGTATCACCCAGAAAAGGGCTGTTCTGCCGAAGCATGGTAGTATTTGTCATCACGTAAAGTGGTGCCTCGAGAGCATTTCGTAAACCAGTTATGGTTTGTTTCCAGGCACCCTTGGCGCGCACCATGCTGTCGTGAATTGAGGGATGGTGAGATTCAACCGTGATTTGAACATGGTCCAAACCAGCTTCGACTAATTGGGAGACGAAACGCGCATCGGCAAGACGACGGGCGTTGGTGTTCAACCCCGTGATTTGACCATTGTGTTCGGCATGGGCGATAAGAATGGGAAGATCATCTCGTAAGGTTGGTTCGCCACCGGTGAAGACAACGTGAGGGATCCCAATCTGCCACAGGACGTCCAGGATCTCGAGCCAGGTCTCGGTTGGCAACTCTGGAAAATCCCTTGGACGGGCGTTATAGCAATGAGCACAATTGTCGTTGCACCGGTAAGTAAGGGCTAAATCCATGCGATATGGTGCTGATGGCCGAATACTGAATGGAGCCGAAACCTGCAAATCTAAATCACAAATGGGGCAAACCCCATCGGAACGGGTAATCTGCTCAAAATTTTGGATAAACTGCGCATAGTCACTTCTGGCTTGCTGGTTTGAAACCTGATACTTGCTCGTGATGGCTATAATGGCTTGCTCATCGGGGATACCTTCCAATGCCAGCCGAGCCATGAAGGCGGCGGTGGGGTTAAAATGCACGATCCGATTGGCATTGATCAACAAAATGCCGCTAAGATCTGGATCTATTCGTAAGTGAAGGCGGGTGCGTTCTCCGATACTTTCACGGACATAATGAAATAACCCGGTGGAATTAAAATTAAGATCCGATTTGCGCTTTTCGAACCTGGCGGAGAGTTTTTGGATTGCACGTCTAAAAAAGTGCATTTAACGACCACCTCCGGCGCAAGCGCAGGCGCAACCGGCGCAGGCACAAGCGCAAGCACATGCGCAACCACTTCCACCGCTCCCCCATGACTTACCACTGCTGGAGGGTTTAGGTGGGGGGTTAGTTACATTGGTTATACCTTTGGTGAAATCGGTTACGTTACCTATCACACTGCTTGAAAAATTTTGTACGCTGGTAACCACCGAAGCTGCGAACGCAGAACCCGGCAGAGTGGGTAAGGAAGGACCTGCGCCTGTGCCTGGAACTGATGGAGCAGAAGTAGAAACAGGCGCGCCTGCTGATCGAGACATCGCTCCACCATAACCTGGGTCAAAGCGGGGCCACCATAATGGCACGAAAACTGGCCCAGTCCTGAAGATGTCACGGGTACGATCATCATAGTTTCGATCGAGCATGGTCCATTCCATTACCTCGTCGAACTTTTCACTTTTTACTTGAGGTGTCTCGGCAGCTTCTACCTGTGCCCACGCTTTGTCAATAATACTGCGATAATAAGCCACAGTTTCTCGCCGGCTAAACCCCTTCATTTTTTGGCTGACGGCTTTAACCAAGTCGACCATGGTTTTTTGGAGGGCTTTGCGTCTAGGCGCACCCTTTTTCTCACCGAAGCTCGCCAAGAAATCTATCTCATAGGGATTGAGGTCCTCAGGTTGTGGGGAGATTTTCTCCACTTCCAATGGATCACGGGAGACCACTTGGGCAGCTCCTTTTTTTATGACGGAGAATAAAATCATCGTCAACAATTTGTCCATGGGCTGTTCCATAAGGATGGCAGCTTCTACCGCGGTTAAACCACGCTTGATGCCGTGACCCTCAATAGCGATCTTGGGAGGTAAATATCGCATCTTTCGCTGACGATCCGAATAGACTCCTAAGAAGATAAAGAAACCAAAGAAACCAATGCAAAGCAATGGTACTAAAACTCCAAAATTTATTTGACTGAACCAAGAAGGTGATGGCGTTTGTAAAATAGCAGAATCGGGGACATACTTCATCGGAAACGAAGCGCCAAATGCGTACTGCGTATAGCCATTAGCGTTTGGATTGTGCCACGCATAGGTAACATTACCTTGACTATCCAGACTGGTATCCGGTGTCGACGGAAATCCTTGAGGCGCGTTATGCCAGCGCGGTTCATCCGGCTGGACTCCGGGTGGCAGGTGAAAGATCACGGTCATATCAGTGGAGCCATGCACAAATTGCTTGTCAAAATACGTCGTTGAAAAGACCGCGCTGGCGTCATCTTTGTTTGTGCTATCCGGGTATAGCACACCTCTGACGGTTCCGATTACGATATGCACCGTGCCTGTTTGCCCGGGGGGAATGGCGTTTTTACCCAATCCTAAGGCAACCCCATACGTGACATAAGGCGATTCGGTGATATCCGTGATTTTTTGACCGTTTACATCAGCGGTAATGCTGTTTCGATCGTAATTATTGTTAGGTAATCCAACATCTACAAAATCTAGGGGAGAGGCTCCGGAATCGTTCGTGAATGTAAACACATAATCGATTGAAAGGGTGCCGTCTTTATTCCAATAGAGGTTGTCAGTCTCCTTATCAAGTTTGAAGGAGTAATTTTGAGCCAACACACCAGCGGGAATCGCGAAAATTATGAAAAACACCAATGCAAGGCGTAGAAGACGTCTTTTCATGAGGTTCTCTCCAACCAGAGAAGACTAACTATAAACTTAAAGTCAGAAGATGCGATGGATCGCAAGGTTCTCCTTCTAATCTCACTACCATTTAGGATCTTCAGTCAATTGGTAGGTGGTACCGCAATAGGGACAGGTAACTACGGGGGCTCCCGCAACCATCTTGATGTTATCAGCAGATAAGTCACCGCCACACGATTTACATTTGATCGTATCGAGGTTGACGTTAGCAGGTAAGTCGATCTTCAAAGTGACCTCATCCCCGGTTTGTGGGGATAGCTTTCTGCGCCCGGCCAACCAAATCAGTCCAAAGCCTATGGCAACAGTTACTATGCCAATAAAAATCGAACCGACCTGGCCTTGTGGATTAAATGCACTCCATATGAAGAGTACACCGAAGAAAATTAGAATGGCAGCGAATATATAAGCGATGATCTTTCCGGCAGTCATGAGTACCTCCGTTTTCCCAAGATAGTTTACTAGGTATATAGGTACTAGGCAAGTGACTTTTGACCAATAATTCATTAAATTCTGTCAGATTGGTTATTATAAAGAATCAAAAACCCTCCCAAATACAGAAGCTTTAATGGGAAGGTTGGCGGGTTCTTGCCTTTATTTAACTAAGGGCCAGATTTTCCCTGCATTTTGCTAATATGGCAGGGATTTCATTCACTATCTTGTCTCGTACTTGCCTGAAAACCTCAAGAATCTCGGTTTCACTGCCTGTGGCCTTGGCGGGATCGACAAAGCTATGGTGTAAGCGAACTCCAGACCCCAGCCAAAGAGGGCATTCCTCTGCCGCCGAATCACATACTGTTATCACTACGTCGAAGGGAACATGCCGGAATTGGTTAACGCTCTTGGAAGTTCCCTTGTGATCAATTCCAATCTCAGATAGAACCCGAATAGCCTTGGGATGGACGTAACCAGTTGGATGTGTACCAGCACTGAATGCCTGCCACTGGTCACCTAAACGGGCATTAATCACAGCTTCAGCCATCTGGGAGCGGCAGGAATTTCCTGTACAAAGAAACAGCACCTTGAGTAATGGCGTTTCCAAGACGGGTTTGTTGACTTTATCGGATATTTCTATTCCGTGATTTGGCATTTATCTGGTTTTACATGACTGTTATAGACCAAGTAGCAACTTCTAAAGGGGCTACTTATTCGAAGCATCCGATGATGTAATCCTCGGTGCGATAGTTACCTGGTTTGGTGAAGATTTTGTGAGTGTGGTTGAACTTGATCGACTTCTCGAATGATCTACCCGCTTTCAATTTCTCAACGGCCAATTAAAATAAAGACGGGTGGCAGCGACTGCTACCACCCGCATGATCGATAAACAGCTTATTGATCGAGTTCGGCAACTGCCTCAGCAGCAGCGGTATCCAGGTCCTTAAGAAGGGGTTCGATTTGGTCTGCTGGGCTTTGCAGGATTGTGCTGAAAGTATCCTGAACGTCACGGCGAACAGTGGCCCAGGATGGTCGAGCCGGTTCTGCGTGACCGTATTGCAGAAGACTTAATCCGGTATCCCATTTTGGATTTGCGGCAGCATAGTCTGAAAGTAAGGGAACTACACTGGCGCGAGTAGGATAATAGGCGCTGGCGTTGATCCAGGTAGCCTGGACTTCTGGCGAAGAGAAATATTTCAGGAATAGCCAAGCAGCCAGGTTCTTCTCAGGGGTGGAATTTACCAGACCGATGGTCTGCCCAAAAGCATTCACGGCCTCGCCACCTTCCTTGCCAACGAAACCGATGAAACTCCATTGGTCATTGGTAAAGGCGCCCTCGGCTGTGAATGCATCCAACTGGTAAGGAAGACCAGCAGTTGAACTCATGACGAAAAGCGTTTTCCGGCTGGCAAACTCGGGATTGGGGTAGCTCTCAGTCTGGAAAGCACAACCTTGATCCCATATGTCTTTATGGAAAGAAGCAACATCCTGAACGACAGGGGTGTCGAAGGCATAGCCAGAGCCATCTGGAGCAATCACGTCTCCACCGAAACCGAAAACCCACGAGAGAACATTGGATGCACCAGTATACATAACCAGGCCGCCGGTGCCATCGTTGTCGGGGTTATCATCGCTGTTGTTGGCTTGAGTAGCAGCGCAAGCTTGAGCTATAAATTCTGCACTATTGGCGGGTGGATCGGGGAATCCCAGCTCTTCAGCCCAGGTGTTGTTGTAGAAAAGCACATTGGCGGATTGACTGATGGGGAAACCCACTCGGGCGCCATCGGCAACCACGGCATTGTTGATGGCTGCTGGGTAGAAATCATCGATCTCGTCTTGTGTCAATCCGTAATTCGGATCGCTGATTAAGGTGTTGAGATCGACAAGAGTGCCGACATTCCACCAGTTAGCCAGAGCATTGCTATAACCAACTGCTAGATTAGGAAGATCACCTGACTGTATGGCTACGTTGAAGGCATCCTCCAGACTATTATATGCTCCTTGATCAACGGCTTCTACCGTAATGCCCCATTCATTGGTGGCGTTAAAATCATCCACAATGGCCGTCATAGCATCTCCTGGAGCACCGGTACCCCAGACATGCCAATAAGTCACGGTTTGACCAGACGGATCTGGTCCAGCTTGGGTTGGGGTGGGGGCCTCCGTGGGAACTTCAGTCGGGGCGGGCATTTCGGTGGGTACCGCGGTAGGTTGAGGCGCTTCCGTAGCCATCGGAGCGGTGGTGGGCGGAGGCTCCGTAGCTGCTGGTGCTTGGGCACAAGCTGCCAAGAGCGTCGAAAGGACCAGCGCTGATAGCATAAACATCGGGATTAATTTTCTAATCATTCTTCTCTAACTCCTTATATAGTAAAAAGTATTAACAGTATACAGGAAAGTCTTATTGGCGACACAATCAATTTTAATAAAAATCTTATCGAGGACCTCCTTTTCACCCTTTTAATCCACTTCGAGCAATACTTTCTGTGAATTGTTTTTGGGTAATGAAATATAAGATTAGAATCGGGATGATAGTGATAAATGCTCCAGCCATCATTAGATTTAGACGCTGGCCGGCTTCATCGATGAAATTTAGCAATCCCACTGCGATGGGACGCCATACTGGTGAATTGGTAACCAGCAAAGGCCAGGCCAGGGCGTTCCATGATCCTATAAAAGATAGCACTATTATCACCATGAGGGGGGCTTTTGAAAGTGGAAGGACAACTCTAGTGAGAAACCGTAGGTGACCGGCACCGTCAATCTGAGCTGCGTCGAACAATTCATCAGGGATCTGGGCAAAAAATTGGCGAAGGAGAAATATCGAAAATACATTCCCCATAAAGGGCACAGTCAGGGCTGGCCAATTGTTGATCCATTTTATCGGACCGATGCGACCCAACCAGGTAACGGTCAGGAAATTAGGGATGATTAATACCATGGCAGGGATCATAAGAGTGCTCAATAGAGCTGCAAACAGAATTTCTCGACCTGGAAAATTTATTCGGGCGAAAGCATAAGCTGCTAAAACGCTACAAGTAATTTCGCCAGTCAGGGTGATGGTCGTGATTAGCACGCTATTGACAAAATATTCTGAAAAATTCGCTTCCTTCCAGGCATCGATGTAATTTTCTGGGTGAATTTGAGAAGGTAGTAGTCTTACACCCATAGCTTCGCCAATACTCATAAATGAAGTGGATATCATCCATAGGAAAGGCGCAATGGAAATGATAGCACCGAATATTAGGATTGTATATGTGAATATCCTGCCAAGTCCTATCCTATTAAAGTTAAATATTTTTCTGGTAGCAGAATCCTTTTCAAGCGCTAGCGTAGACAACTTAGCCATAGAACACTCTCGTTCCTTGAATACGATTATTTAAATAGGTCAAACTGAGAATCACGGCAAACAACACGAAAGCTAAGGCAGAGGCATAACCATAGCGTAATTTCTCGAAGAATTCGATAAAGATAACTACACTGAATGTGTCGGTTGTCCCCAGGGCAAGATCTTGGCGCATCACCCAAATATGATTAAATGCTTTAAATGTCCCGATTACAGCGATTAACGAAAGAAAGTAGGTGGTAGGTGAGAGCAACGGGAAGGTGATAAAACGAAATACCTGCCAGCGACCAGCACCGTCAATTTCTGCTGCTTCGAGCAGTTCATTGGGTATATTGCCAAGCCCGGCCAGGTAGATAATCGTGTCGTAGCCCACAAAGGTCCAGATTGAATAAATAATTATGACAACCAGGGCCAGACTGGGACCGGCAGCCCATGCAGGAATCGATACTCCTAGATTTTGAGCGAGCAGGGTAAAGATACCCTTTGGTTCGAAAAGCCACTCTTGGGGTTGTAATCCAAATAGACGCAAGATTTGATTCACAGGAGCCTGTAAACGATTTGAGAAAATCTGGCGAAAGACGGCTGCACTCGCCACAGCCGGTGTTACATAAGGTAAGAAAAATAACATGCGGAAGAGTTCTGAACCCCGAACCTGTTGGAAGAGCAAGACTGCGAGAAAAATGGAAATCCCCAGCTGGAATGGAATCGTGCCTACAGAATAGAAAATAGTCACTTTTAGACCGGACCAGATATCCGGATCGCCAGCTGCTGCAAATACGGGAATTTCACCCAGTAAAAGCCAGCCACCTACTAAAAAAACCAATCCCAAGAATAACCGTAAAAGGAAAACCCGACCTCCGTCGTTTTGGGGAAAGGAAGGCCAGAATTTCCAGGCAACCCACAAAAAGATCACCCCTGAAAGAACGGTGATGACTTGAGACCAGATGGCTGGCGAGGAACCGGTCTGGACTGCTGCCTGGTAAGCGGCAATGACCTGGCTGTAAGTAAACCACAATATTATGCCACTTATGCTGATAGCTATCCAGGTGATTGTAAAATAAGCCTGGTAAAAGAATTGGTCAGGTGTGCGTAATAAACTTATTGTGAGAATTCCAATAAACACCGAACCCACAGTTAGTCCCACGAATAGCCACCAACCTGACAATACATTTTGATTAGTGAATGCCTCCCACAGTAATCTGACAAAGAGTTGCCGTGTTTTTTCTTGCCCCACAATCTTATCTGCAATAGCGAGTAGATTGGGCAGGAGCAACACGGTCCATCGCAAAAAACTTAATATCATGGCGGTGTATATGACTGCTGGCAGTGCTAATAACCAGGGACGCGTATTGCGTTCTTCGCTCCGTTTCTTGATTTGATGTAGGATCTTGATGGCGGCGATCAAGCCTCCAATAGCAAGTGCAAACAGCAGGATATAAACCAGATTGCCGATAGCTTGCTGGTAGTTCACAAGCCCGATGAAATTTCCCTGTTTCAGTCGCCATCGGAACAAACTTACATAAAGGGCAAACCCAACAGGGAATATCCCGAATGTAAAAATCAGAATAACAGCCGGAGCAATCATCATATAAGCTGTGAAGTATTCTCTTAAATATCGCCCCCGACGTCCTGAGAGTAACGATTTTAACAATTCCGCCTCCTACATCGAGCCCCTTCTTCAGGACTGATCCTAATGATTATATAATTATAGAAGGGGATAGTGAGGTGCCAGATTACCGTCATATTCCTGATAGATGTCCTATTTCAACAAAAATTCATTATGACAGGAGTACTTTCCCAGATTCAATGCGGGAATGTTCAAGCAGCTCATGCACCATTACTGTCAATGAACCTAACTCAGAGTTGATGCGATCGAGAAAACGGTGGGCAATAGAGGGATCTTCAAGTGTGCCCTCTTGAAGCGTTTCGGACAGAGCTTTAAGGGTGGCAAGAGAGGTTCGATGTTCATGGGAAATGATGCTTACGAAGTCGCGGTGGACAGTTTCAAAACGACATACATTTCGCCAACGAATGCTGTGAAACATTATTTTGACGGTATCTCCTAGCCAAATCTACCGGTGATGTAATCCTCGGTACAGCGGTCTTTAGGATTTGTAAAGATGGTTTTACCTTGAGCGTACTCGATCAGTTCGCCTTGTAAAAAGAAAGCTGTGTAATCACCCGTGCGAGAGGCCTGTTGGATGGAGTGAGGCACTAATACGATCGTATATCTTTCTTTCAACTCTTGTATCGTAGCTTCTACTTTCCCAGTTGAGATGGGGTCCAAACCAGAGGTGGGTTCGTCGAGAAGGATAACCTCGGGCTCAAGGGGGAGCACGCGAGCAATACAAAGCCGCTGTTGCTGGCCTCCTGAAAGGGTCACAGCTGGTTCATGTAAATGTAAAGTCAGGTGTTCAATGACGAATTTATTCTTCATATGGAGTTTAAAATAACCGGCACTTAAAACCGCGGAGATTAATACCGGATATATGCCTGATCTCAAAAAGCAATGATATAGGTCACCACTGTCGCCGGGATCGTGCACGTGAACGGATCAATGTGGCGATGGTGTTCATTCCCAGCACAAATACTAGCAAGACTAAGGCGGTGCCAAATTGGAGGCGTACGGGCATACCAGGAACTTGCGTTGAAATCACAAAAAGATGGTACGGGAGCGCCATGGTAGCATCGAATGGTGAATGAGGCAACCTGGGGAGGAAGAAAGCAGCCACAGTGAAAAGGATGGGAGCAGTCTCACCAGCTGCCCGCTCCAGGCCAAGAATAACACCGGTAATAATCCCCGGGAGTGCTTGAGGAATCACGATTCGACGGATGGTTTGCCAGCGCGTACCTCCCAAGGAGATGCTGACAACCCGGAACGATTGAGGCACTGCTCGTAGGGCTTCTTCGGTAGTACTGATGATGACTGGCAGGGTCATGATCGCTAGAGTCATTGAGCCCGCAAGGATGCTGGTTCCGAAATTCAAGAAAAGCACGAACAGACCTAATCCAAATAACCCATATACTACGGATGGTATTCCGGCAAGGTTAATGATGGCGATGCGAATAAGACGCGTTAAACGATTCTCAGTGGCATATTCAGATAAGAAAACTGCCGCTCCAACCCCCAGGGGTACGGAGAATATGGCGGTTCCAAAGGTGAGGTAAAAGGTACCGACAATGGCTGGCAATATACCCCCGGCACGCATACCATCGTGAGGGAAGCCAGTTAGATATTCCCAGGAAATCGCCGGTAGGCCTTTCAAAGCGATATAGGCTACGATTAAAACGATTGGGGTTATTGTGATGATGACCACAAAGGTTAATAAACTAAATCCCAGACGTTGAATGAGATGGCGGGCGGAGGAAGATGAAAATGAAGATCTGATCATATTGGTTTCTAAGAGAGGATCCGTTCTGATCGTTTACGCTGTCGAAATACTACGGCGGAAGCAGCGATATTCACAATTAGCGAGATGAGAAAGAGTACAAGGCCGATGAAGAAAAGCATATGATAATGGACGCTGCCATTGGCGACTTCTCCCATCTCGGCAGCGATGGTGGCGGTCATCGTCCGGACTGGGGAAAAGAGCGCTCCTAATCCTGTTGGAACGATGGCGGCATTTCCTGTTACCATCATGACGGTCATCGTCTCGCCTATAGCACGACCAATACCCAACATTACTGCAGTTAACACCCCGGAGCGTGCAGCCGGTAGGGTCACCCGCCAAATGGTTTGCCATTCGGTGGCACCCATTGCTAAGGCAGCATCCCGGTACGATTTGGGTACAGCATCAAGAGCATCTTCTGCCACGGAGACAATGGTTGGTATCGAAATGGCTCCCAGGAGCAGGGATCCGGTGAAGGCGGTTAAACCAGTTGGTAGGGCTAAGAAGCGGCGTATGTATGGTGCTAGCAATACAAACCCTAAGAAGCCAAGAACCACTGAGGGTAATCCTCCCAGGACTTCCACAAATGGTTTTAAGATTTCCCTTGCCCAACGGGGAGCGATTTCTGCGATAAATATAGCGCTACCTAAACCAAACGGAATGGCGATCATAGCAGCGCCGATTGTGACGATAACCGAACCACCAATCAAGGGAAGGATGCCAAAGTAGTCTTCAATCGGATACCATCGCGCGTTTAGAAGGTTCCCGAAGGACACTTCCTTTATGATTGGCAACCCCTCACGTAGAAGGAAGAAGAAAATTAAAGCGACAAATACGATGGCAGAGTAACCGGAAACTCTGACTAATTGGGTGATGATATATTCAGACCAGGAGAGAGACGACTTCATCTTAAACCATTATCCATAATCTTGGTGTTGAATTGATATTATTCTTATAAGCGTGAACATGCTATTTACTGATGATGGGTACAAACCCCAACTCTGACACGATTTCTTGAGCTGCAGGGGATAAGATCCAAGCAAGGTATTCCTCTACTGCACCGCTAGGATCGCCAGCTGTATACATATATAGATCACGAGCGATGGGGTAAGATCCGTCATTGACCGTTTCTTTTGACGGTAATTCGTAAGTTTCATCTGCTGACCTGGCGACGGCAATCATTTTCATATCTGGGGTAACATATCCCAACCCGTCATAGCCAATCGCATTGGGATTATCCCGGATTTCCGCGCTGATACCTTCTGAGGATGGCATCAAGAGTGTATTAGGAGCAAATAATGTCTTATCCTCCTTATCACCAAGTCTGAGCACTTCTTCTAAGAAATATACGTGTGTGCCTGAGTTTGTCTCTCGTGACAAGCGAACGATAGGGCGATCCTCTCCCCCGATTTCCTTCCAATTGTTAATTTTCCCACTGTATATATCTGAAATTTGTCTTAGAGTGAGGTGGTTGATGGGGTTTTCGGGATTTACGACAACAGCAATCGCATCACGGGCTATTACAAATTCCACCGGATGTTTACCGTTGGCTTCTATAGATTGTTCTTCTTCGGGTTTTATTGGGCGAGAAGCATTAGCGATATCTACGGTACCGTTGATCAAAGCTGCGATGCCGGTTCCAGATCCCCCTCCGGTTACCGAGATACGAACTTTTGGATATAATTCCTGATAACGCTCAGCCCAGGCGAGCGCTAAATTTACGATTGTGTCAGATCCTTTATTTTCGATATATGATTCTTCGGTCTGAGGGCCTGCTTGCGAGGCTGAAGTTGAAGGACCTCTACAAGCAGAGAGCAGTATTACGAGCAACAATGATAATAAACGCACGGTCTTTTTCATTTAGGAGATTATAGTCATAAAATAACGACGTAACAAGTCTCTACGAAAAATAATAGCTTCTTCCCATATCAGCCTATCAAAAGCGTTAATTTGAAAAGCTAATAACTATCTTCTATAAATTTATTTATAATTACTTCCGTCAAAATACCTGGTTATTGATCGATTCAAGATAAAGTGCAGGATTATGGTCGTGAGCGAAGTTGAACCGATATTTCTTGTGAGAAATTTAGATTTCTTTTATGGTGCTAAACGGGCATTGAATCAAGTCCATCTTGATATATTGCCCCACCGGGTAACTGCTTTGATTGGTCCTTCTGGGTGTGGTAAATCGACCTTCCTGCGCTGTTTGAACAGGATGAATGATACCATTCCAGGGGCACGGATCGAAGGGGAAATTCTTCTTGAGGGGAAAGATATTTATGCTCCTGATGTGGATTTGGCTCATTTGCGACAACGGGTAGGGATGGTCTTTCAAAAACCAAACCCATTCCCTCAATCCGTGTTTGACAACATTGCATTCGGTCCCCGAGTCTTGGGTCTGGTATCAAAGAGGGTGGAGCTGGAAGAGGTCGTGGAACAAAGCCTACGGCAGGCTGCTGTTTGGGAGGAGGTCAAAGATCACTTAGATGAAAACGCCTTAGGCCTCTCATTAGGGGAACAACAGCGATTGTGCATCGCGCGTGTCCTGGCGGTCAAACCTGATGTGATCTTGATGGATGAACCCGCCTCTGCACTCGACCCTGTAGCAACCTTACGGATTGAAGAATTAATACACGAGCTCAAATCACGATATACAATCGTGATCGTAACTCATAACATGCAACAAGCTGCCCGGGTTTCAGACTTTACCGGGTTCTTCTGGCTGGGAGATTTGATTGAATTTACACCTACCGTACGCTTGTTTACCAGACCAGAGCAACAGCTTACAGAAGATTATATAACTGGTCGCATGGGCTGAGGCCGTTGGTTTGTTGACGAACCAATTATCCTTCGAAACGATTACCTGCACCCCGGACTGTGACGATGCGATCCGGTTGAGCTGGATCAGCCTCAATTTTTTCTAGCAACCAGCGATTTGAACATCTACGGTGCGACTGCCACCGCAAAAATCCCAACCCCATACACGCTCTAAAATTAAATCCCGTGATAACACCTGACCGTGATGTCTGGCTAAGAAAAGGAGCAACTCAAATTCCTTTGGCTCAAGTGCAAGGGATTCGTTATTCTATCTGTTTTGTATTCTAAACAAAAAATAGATATGGGAAATGAGATAACAAAATCTATTTCAAGGCGAACAGGAAGTTCAAAAATGGCTGGATTTAATGGGATAGAATACTCTGAGATAAGGATATCCAAGTGACTATTTGAAGTCTGGGCGATATCATGCTTAATTCATACTGGGGAATAAATATGCAGCTTCTGACTTATTTCATAATTTGATGGTTCAACCAGGATTGAACCATCATCAAAGACAATGGTAGGGATGCTACGCATCCCATTATTGACCTTTAACACGAATTGTTCGCCGGCTTTGTCCTTACCGATATCGATGTAATAAAAGTCAATACCGTTATCCTGTAGAAATTTCTTTGCCCGCCGACAATCGCCACACCAGTTTGAACCGTAAAAGGCGATTTGTCCCAGAGATAAATTTTCTATTTCCATTGTCTTCCTCTTTCGACTTTTTAAAGTATGGCTCTCTGGGATTTGCCGTGATGGGGTAGATATGTAGGGGTGTTGGGCGGGCGCAGAGCTTGTGAAAAAATGCCCGCCCAACACCCCCACATCTAACCTTCACCACGGGGATTCCCAAAGATCCTAAAGTATTTGAAGTGTATAATGAGTCGTTACCGAGGACAATGGATGTTTTTTATTTATATTTACGCTGATTGTCATATTTAGATATTGATTAGGTTATCTGTGGAAGAAAATAATGCAAGTGGAATGGTACATAGGGACGATGGGTTTCAGTTACGCGGATTGGAGGAACAGTTTCTATCCATCCGAATTCTCTGCGAAGAACTACCTAAAGTATTATGGTGAAATCTTCAATGCGGTTGAGATCGATTCTACATTTTATGGAACTCCCCGCTTTTCCGTTGTCAAGCGCTGGATGGCAGCAACCCCAAGTGGATTTAAATTCTGTATGAAAGTACCGCGCTTGATTACCCACGAATTAGCCCTGGTGGGAGCAGAGAGTTCATTGATAGAATTTATCGAGCGAATGAAAATACTTGGTGATAAGTTAGGATTGCTTTTATTACAATTTCCACCCAGTTTTGATGCGAAGCATGGCCCAGACTTAGAATCTTTCCTTGAGAATTTACCCCACGAAATTAGGTTTGCGGTGGAGTTCCGCCACCGGTCATGGTACACTTCCGAAACATCTGATCTATTGAGAACCCATGATATAGTTTGGGCTGCAACAGAGTATGCTGAATTGCCGAAGGAAGTGGATGTGACCAGCGATGCCCTTTATATTCGTTTTATTGGCAAACATCTGCGTTTTAACCGCCATGATCATGAACAGATCAATGTAGAACCGCAACTCGAATGGTGGAAGCAGCGAATTGAGCGTATAAAGGAACCAATCAATACCATCTACGGATTTTTCAATAATGATTATTCTGGACATTCGCCGGCCACAGCTAATAGATTTAAATCTCTAATGGGATTCCCTATCAGAGGGCTCAAGCGACCGAAACAAGGAAGGTTATTTTAAATTTCCTGATAAGAGAAACTTAAGATGGGCATCAATCGCATAGCCAAATATTCTTGGGGAGTTTTGTTTTATAACTTACTTGTGATTTTATGGGGGGTTTATGTACGAGCTTCAGGGTCGGGAGCAGGATGTGGCAGTCATTGGCCCTTATGTAACGGGGAAATAGTCCCCCAGGCGGCGCGCCTGGAGACTGTCGTTGAATATACTCACCGGATTATGAGTGGTTTGTCATTTTTGCTGGTGTTGAGTCTGTTTATTTGGGCGTGGAGAAAATATCCTAAGGGTCATTTAGTGCGTAAGGGAGCCGCTCTTTCAATGTTTTTTATCATCACAGAAGCATTGGTGGGAGCTGGGTTGGTCTTATTTGAATGGGTTGCCAATGATGCCTCTCTGGGTAGGGCAATTTCTCTGGCGGCACACTTGGTGAACACATTCTTATTGTTCGCCTCACTTACGGTGACAGCCTGGTGGGCATCAACTGGTGAACAATTCCGCCTGGAAAAGCAGGTGATAATATTATCTGGGCTGGGTATTGGCTTGCTGTCGGTATTGGTGCTGGGAGTGACAGGGGCAATCACCGCCTTGGGAGACACGTTATTTCCAGCTGGTTCGCTCTCTAAGGGTTTCCAACAGGATCTTTCTCGACCGCCCATTTTTAGATTCGTCTGAGAGTATGGCATCCTTTGTTTGCCATGGCTGCGGGATTTTACTTGATCTTTGGTGCAAATTTACTGGCTTTTCTTCATCAAAAGCAGGTGGTGAAGCGATTTGCAGTGTTATTAATCCTATTGTTTTCAATCCAATTAATCGCCGGCTTAGTTAATCTTCTCCTGCTAGCCCCGATTTAGATGCAGCTCGTCCACTTATTGTTAGCGGATTCGCTTTGGATTGTCTTGGTGCTTTTGACCGCAGTTAATTTATTCTCGGGCGAATATACCACGCTGTTGTTAGAGCATCGACCTGCAGTATTGAAGGTAGGCTCATCGAGCACTACTTGAGTGTAGTTTATTTAAAGGGTTTACCAATTAAGGGCCTTTTGGGGTATTTGGGTGAGATTCCCGAAACCAAACCCCTATACAAGATCTTTATACGCTTATGTCGTGTATTATTTCTCTGTCACTGGGGTGAAGATGGATACCGAACAGCTTAAACAGCGCTTGGAAGAATTACGCCGGGAGATAAATTTCCATAATTACCGATATCATGTGCTTGATGATCCAATTATCAGTGATTATGAATATGATCGATTGCTGGACGAGTTACGGCACATTGAAACGGAACATCCGGAATGGATCACACCGGATTCGCCCACTCAGCGTGCTGGAGCGCCCCCAGCAGATCGTTTTACTAAGGTGGACCATCCTGCTCCGATTCTTAGCCTTTCAAACGCTTACGACACGGAGGGTCTGCAAGCCTGGCTCGAACGCATTGGGAAGCTAGATGACCGGGTTTGGAATGTGGATTTTGTGATAGAACCTAAACTAGATGGTCTGACGGTAGTGCTCCATTACCGGGATGGCCTATTCACCCAAGGTGCCACTCGAGGAAATGGAGAGGTAGGGGAGGATATCACTGCAAATCTGCGGACAGTCCGGGCATTACCCTTACGTATCCCGGTGCAACCAGATGTTGTTAAAACCCCCGCTCACCTGGTCGTGCGTGGTGAGGTTTTCATGTTCATTGAAGACTTTGAGGATTTAAACCGCCGCCTAGAAGAGGCAGGAGAAAAACCATACCTCAATCCACGCAATACTGCGGCCGGGTCGCTTCGTCAATTGGATCCCACTCTGACCGCCGCTCGGCCTCTGACATTACTCACGTACGACATTGTCGACGGGGATAGCCCTTTACCACAGACACATCTCGACACATTAGATTATTTGCAAGCCCTTGGATTTCCAGTTGTCGAGCGGATGGATTGTAAAACCCTCGAGGAAATACATTCTGCATACTCCACATGGCTCCAACGACGCAGCCGGTTATCATATGAAGCAGACGGAATTGTTATTAAGATCAACGATAAATCCCTCTCCGATGAGCTTGGCATAGTCGGTAAGGATCCGCGAGGAGCCATCGCCTTTAAGTTCCCGGCTCAAGAAGTGACTACCAGGTTGATAGGCATTGGCGTAAATGTTGGCAGAACTGGAGTGCTGACACCATTTGCGATGTTTGAACCGGTTGAAATTGGCGGGGTTATTGTAAAGCAGGCTACTCTCCATAATTTTGATTTTATCACCGAGAAAGACATTCGAGTTGGTGATCGGGTGCTGGTGAAACGGGCTGGAGATGTGATCCCATATGTAATAGGGCCGGTTGAATCTGCTCGCACAGGCGATGAGCAACCCTATAAACCGCCCGAATATTGCCCCGCTTGTGGAGAACCTGTGGAACATTTCGAAGGTGAAGTTGCTTGGTATTGTGTTAATTCTGCATGCCCAGAGCAGCTGATTCGAAATGTAGAGCATTTCGTCTCCAGAGGCGCTATGGACATTGTAGGGTTGGGGATAAAGATCGTCGAGCAATTTGTTGAGGTTGGATTGGTCAAAGATTTTGCTGATCTTTACGGGCTTAAGAAGAAAGATTTGCTTAATTTAGAGGGATTTGCAGATAAGAAAGCAATGAATATCCTGGATTCGATCAACGATTCTAAGAGACGCCCTCTCTCTCGTCTAATCATCGCCTTAGGTATTCGGGGTGTAGGAGAAGTAGTAGCAGCTGACCTGGCGAAAATTTATACGGATCTAGAAGCACTATCCAAGACAACAGTGCAAGAACTTCAGGAAATTGAGGGTATTGGGCCGAATATCGCCGAAGCGATCGTGGATTGGTTTAGCCGTCCGACAAATCTCAACCTGCTTATGAAACTCAGAAAAGCAGGTGTTTGGCCAAGAATGGATGCTCAAGCAGAGGCTGATCTAACCCCTCAAACCCTGGTTGGGCTTACTTTTGTGGTGACCGGAACACTACCGGTGTTTACGCGTGAAGGAGTAAAGGAATATATCGAATCTCATGGTGGCAAGGTTTCCAGTTCAGTCAGTAGCAAGACCAGTTTCCTGGTATTGGGATCTGATCCAGGCTCTAAGTATGCCAGGGCTCGGCAGCTCGAAATACCGGTTTTAGATGAAGGTGGCTTACGTCGCCTGGCAGAGTAAATCAACCCGGTGATTTTATATTACGGGGATTTTATCCGTGGCAGCGATATTTCTCAGAATTGGTCATATAGAATACCTGGCGTTAGTTGACAGTTTAGATTCGATGGGCTACACTTACTTCTATTACGCTTAGCTGAAAGGAGTGTAATATGGATATCCAGAGGGTTGACGATGCAATAATGCGCCGGGTAAGGGCGATGGTAAATCGTGTTGAAGATTTACAGGAAAGAAACCTGTATTTCTATAATATGCCAGTGGAAGAACTACGCGGTGGAGGGCGCGCCTTGGTGAATGGGCGCGAAATGGGTATGTACGCCTCCTATAGCTATCTGGGATTGGTTGGACACCCACGGATAAACGCGGCTGCTAAAGAAGCGATTGACTGTTTTGGGACCGGCACACATGGGGTGCGATCCCTGGCGGGAACGCTCAACCTGCATCGAGAACTCGAGGAAACTATTGCTGAGTTTAAAGGCACCGAAGATTCGATTACATACTCTTCTGGTTATGTTACAAACTTAACGGTGGTATCCACACTGATAGGTCGCGGCGATTATGTCATATCCGATAAATTGAATCACGCCAGTATCGTGGATGGCTGTTTGATGTCGGGAGCAAAATTCCTCAGATTCCAGCATAATGATATGCAAGCTTTAGAAGTACGCTTACAAAGCATTCCCAATGACGCGGCCAAACTTGTTATAACGGATGCAGTATTTAGTATGGATGGTGATATTATCGATTTTCCTAAAATGGTGGAATTGTGTCGCAATTATCATGCCTGGTTAATGATTGATGAGGCTCACTCGGTCGGGGTCCTGGGGAAAAGTGGACGAGGCCTCGAAGAGTACTTTGGTATGGAGGGGACTGCGGATATCAAGATGGGGACATTGAGTAAAACGATTCCATCGGTGGGTGGTTATGTGGCAGGCAAAAAAGATATTATTAACTATTTACGTCACGCCAGTCGAGCTTATATTTTCTCTGCAGCATTACCACCTGCTCAAGCTGCAGCCGCAAAAGAAGCCTTCAAAGTAATTCTTGACGAACCCTGGCGAGTTGAGAAATTACGCATCAATACAAAACAATTTATTTCGGGATTAAAAGACCGAGGTTTTGATACGCTGCAAACTAAAACGGCCATCGTTCCGATTTTATGTGGAAGCGATGAGCGTGCTTTCGCGGTAACGAAAGTGGCTCAGAGAAATGATATATTCGTTTTACCGGTTGTTTCACCAGCTGTAGCGCCTGGCATGGCGCGCCTAAGAGCAACGGTAACAGCAGCACATGAACCTGAGGAAATTGAATATGCTATGTCTGTAATTGAAGCTGCCGGCAAGCAAGTGGGTATCATTTCCTAATACTTCAAAGGTTGAGAGGGTTTTATACAAGATCTCCAACCTTCAATCTCCATTTACCATGCAAACTGTTAAGTTGAAGCCAGGCCGGGAAAAATCGCTACTTCGCCGGCATCCTTGGATATTCTCGGGCGCGATTGATCCATGCTCCTCCGGGTTGGAAAACCTTCAGGGAGGGGATACAGTTGATGTCTTCGATTCTAAAGGGAATTTCCTTGCCCGTGGGGCCTATAGCCCTCAATCGCAAATCCGAATTCGCATCTGGACCTGGGGTTTTGAGGAGCAAATAGATGAAGCCTATTTTCGCCAACGCTTAGGGTGCGCCATCACATCCCGTCGAGCATTCAATGACCGGCGAGGTTCAAATGCGTACCGGTTGTTTTACGGAGAATCGGATGGTCTTCCAGGCTTGATCATTGATGTGTATGGGGAATATTTAGTCATTCAGCTCACTGCCAGTGGTGTTGAAAGATGGAGAGAGACCCTGGCGGACTTGCTTATTGAGCTGACCGGAATCGAAAACATCTATGAACGATCGGATGTGGAGGTGCGTAAACTCGAGGGTTTGGCATTACGGACTGGCGTTATGAGGGGCTCGCAGCCCCCTGACATCATAAATATCACTGAATATGGGTTAGAGTTTCTTGTGGATATTCAACGGGGACAAAAAACTGGTTTTTACCTGGATCAAAAGGCCAATAGAAAGCGAGTCAGAGAACTTACTCAGGGGTGTGAGGTATTGGATTGTTTCTCTTATACCGGAGGATTCACCTTATCTGGCTTGATCGGTGGGGCAGTTCGGGTTACGGCTATCGAATCTTCCCCAGAAGCGCTGAATCTTGCCCGAAGAAACCTGAAGTTGAATAATCTTTCAGAGAATAATGTCGAATGGATAGAGGGGGATGTATTTCAGCAGTTACGCAGGTTTCGAGACCAAGGCAAGGTTTTCGATTTGATCGTTTTGGATCCTCCAAAATTTGCCGCGACCAGTAGCCAAATTAGTAATGCAGCCAGAGGGTACAAGGATATCAACTTATTGGCATTTAAATTATTAAGAAAGGATGGAATTCTCGCGACCTTTTCTTGTTCCGGGAGTGTCGATGAAGATTTATTCCAAAAAATCGTGGCAGGAGCAGCACTGGACGCTGGTATCGAGGCTCAGATTCTGGAACGGCTCCACCAAGGGCCAGACCATCCTGTGGCATTAAATTTCCCGGAGGGGGCCTATCTAAAAGGTTTGGTTATTCGACTCGCTGGTTAAAAGCGATGCGACGCATCCCTTTGGGGCGTCGCATCAGTTTCAGGTGGAGATGGCGGGAATCGAACCCGCGTCCGAAAGATTAAGCCCGCGGATATCTACGAGCGTAGACGTTTTTACTATCTCACCAGATGACTCTCAAACGTCAGAGGAGTTCAACTGGTTAGTCGCTGGGACCCGAAAGCCCCTCTTTCATACGATTAGCAACATCACGTATGGCACTCCAGCTTTCTATCGCCCGATCCTACCTCCGGCTGGAGATCGGGGTAGGCGGACGTGACCCGCATCTTGGGGTCAGACTCTGCTACTCACTGACTATGCAGCAAGCGGGAGAGCTGAAAGGTTAGTGCGATTGGCACTTATCTTTTACGCTGATTTTACGAGGTCGGCGTCTCTCGGCTCGCAATCCGGGACCAGCCTCTTCCGTCGAAGCCTGTCATCCCCGTGCCTATATTATACATCAAATACTATAAGCCATTGATCCCTTCGACTATTGAAACATAGGGGATGTGAGCGGTATTTAAGAAGACTGATTGATCAATCTGAAACCATTATATAACAAATGAAACCTTGACCTATCAATTTTGTTTGTCGTGATATACTCAATGAAACTTTTATTAACTGGTGGGGTTACCATATACACATGGTATCTCCTGCTGGTAACAGGTGTATGACGTGTCTGAACTCAGCGATGAGGCGGCGTTAGCTCTGGCAGCGCAAGGAGATAAAAAAGCATTCGGTGTGCTCTATGAGCGGTATGTGAATCGTATTTACAACTACATTTACTACCGCACAGGCAATCAATATGATGCGGAAGA
Source organism: Anaerolineales bacterium (assembly GCA_034430155.1). Lineage (GTDB taxonomy): Bacteria > Chloroflexota > Anaerolineae > Anaerolineales > UBA4823 > DAOUET01. Next base: position 25,398 of record DAOUET010000057.1, on the reverse strand, counting down.
TTTGACGGCGCGAGTCTTCTTCCGAGCTATGCGGCATATTGAGAATTACACCGACCGAGGATTACCTCTTTCGGCGTGGTTATATCGTATTGCTCATAACCTAGTCGCCAACTGGCACCGGGATAAGAGCCGACGTCCCGAATTGCCATTAGAAGAAATTCTCCTGGTTCGTCCCAACGGAGATCATCCGGAATCAGTGCTTTTACAATCCGAAGAACGGGAAAAGCTATTGAAAATTATCGGTTATTTACCAGACAATCGCCAACAATTGCTGATCCTGAAATTTGTCCATCATTTACCCAATGCAGAGATTGGTCAGATAATGGGTCGAACGGAAGGTGCAGTTAAAAGCCTCTACCACCGCACGCTGCTATCTCTGAGAGACGAATATGAAAAACTCGAAAAACAAGGTGGGTCTAATGATGGTGAAATTAAATGATGATCGATAAGGGTCAAACAAGGTCAACTAATCAAGCCGTATCGTTTAATATGAAAATGTGTTTTCATTTATGAAATGATAATAAACCAATAAAATAGTGTAAAAGAGACGATAATATGAATAAAGAATCTACCCGAAAATTCAATCTTGAGGACATTGAAGCGATATTAGAAGGATCATTACAACAAGTGTCACCGCGACCGGAATTCGTCAGGAAATTAAGGCAACGATTGATCGATTTTTCGCGGCCAACTGTTGATGTTCCGAAGATAAATTCTTTTCAGTATGTACTACTAGCTCTTGCAGGTATCGCTGGCGGGGCCTTGTTCCTGGTTACTGGCACCCGCGCGGTCTTATCATTGCTCGGTGCATTAGGCGTGGTGCACTATCTACGGAAACAACAGGACGAACAAAAACATTTCTCTACCTCAGGCCCTATTTACCCGGCTTGATTGTTCGCACGATTTTTTCAAAGAACTCTGGGTGGAAATTGAATTTAATATATAAATATAACCGATTTCTCTGAATCGTAAATTTATGGGGGTGATTTTGAGGAAGTGATAAATCTCCCTGTATCGGTTATCAGGGAGATTGGTGTATCGTCCAATTTCTTCAAGTTTAATAAGTTAAAGTCGCTCCCCCAATAATCGCATGGCGAGCCAATGAACCCCGGCTAGCAGATCCGTATCTACTGGCAGCTGGCCTTCAGGAGTGATTCGCAATAAGAAATCATGAGCCAGCTGGCGCACCTCCGGTGAAACCTCCGCCAAAGATTGCAGGTACTGCAAGCGGTAATAAGCACTTCTATTGGAAATTTGATGTCCTTGGCGGTGCAAGTATTCACCGATTATATATCCCGCAGCTCTTCGGGCGCAAACCCGCGCTTTGCCCTCGTTACCAGTTTCTCGCGCTTTTTCAGCCAGGATTAATTCCTTTCTTGCATTCACCTTCCAATAAGAAGTGTTTTTCATCGATCCATTTTACACTAATCGTTGATCGTTTTGAGGGAAATTGTAATCCACATCTCTTGACTGCGAATATATTTGTAGGTAAAATCTAACTTACCAATCGTTCAGTAAGGAAGTTGATTATGGCAACGACACCAGCAGGGGAAGGACGCCAGCGCATCTTGGCAGTTGCAGAAGAGCTGTTTACAGAGCGCGGCTACCAGGCAGTTTCAATCCGGGAGATTGCCCAAGGCTGCGCAGTTACCAATGCAGCCTTGTATTACTACTTTCCATCTAAAGCGGTACTATTCGATGAAGTAATGGAGCAGCATGCTGAAAGGTTAAATGCTCGCATGCGCAGGGCCGGGGAAAAACCAAGCACATATCGTGCGAAGGTTGAGGTGATGCTGGTTGAATACGCTAAAGTAGTTGCTGATCAGTGTTCACCTTTTTTCTTGATGCTGCGCGAATCCCATATGTTAAGTGATATTGAAAAACGTAATCCCTGGGGAAATTTAATCCATGCTTTGCTCTTGCCACTGGAGGATGTTATGCAACAAGCTGTGCAGAATGACGAATTACAACCACTTCCCGACGGGTATTCGCCAGCAGCTTTATTAATCGGTATGTTGCACGGTCAAATCCAATACAGAAAAGCATGCCTCGGAAGAAGTTTTACAAACAAAGATGTCGAGTTAGTGGTGACCCTTTTCTGGGAGGGGTTGAAGGTACGCTGAGGAGTGTTCGAGACACTTTATCGACCAGGGGATAACACCCCCCGTGTTGACACCCACACAGAAATTCTGATCAAATGAGCCTTAAAGAAATTACTAAAGGGCCGGACAAGCTTTGTCATCGCACATCGCTTATCCACTGTTAGAAACGCGGACCAGGTTATCGTGGTTAACGAAGGCAAGATTGTAGAACGTGGTGCTCACAAAGAACTATTAGAGGCTGGTGGATTATATGCTGATTTGTACCGCAGGCAATTCTACACACCGACGGACGCAAAACAACCCAATTACGCGCTTGCAGATTGATGGAAAGGATAGTTTACAGAGATCTTCTTTATTGATGGAACTTTGGATTGGTGGCAATGACCCGTGACCTACGGAGATTCGCTCGCCAGACAAACGCCAGGTTGGCTGTAGGGGGATTGATCTTGCTTTTTGTGGTCGGGGATGGATTAATATACCTTTTTTATGGTCGTTCGGCAGCCATATTCGGATTTCTTTGTTTGATTGTCGGCTTGTTACCACTGGTCTTGATCTGGCTGGTTCTATGGCTGGTTGAAGCGATCACGAAACGTGCAAACCAGGATTAATGGAATCTTCTTCTAAAGGGTTTATATGGATGACCAAATCGAAATAAAACAGATCGGAGATTGTATTGTGCGGGTATATAATCCTCCACAAGAAGGTCCACACCCCGTGACCCTACTACTGCATGGTTGGACTGGGGACGAAAATTCGATGTGGGTTTTTTCTCTTCATCTTCCCCCAGGCAACATATTAATCGCACCTCGCGGATTATATTCCTCACCACTAGGAGGTTACAGCTGGCACCCACTTCAAACTAAAGCATGGCCGAATATAGATGATTTTTATCCAGCGATAGAAAAGATCAATCAAATACTGGATGAATCATATTTCCAAAATGCTGATTTTTCCCGTTTGAGTGTGGTCGGTTTTAGCCAAGGAGCAGCCCTGGCATACACTTTTATACTCCAACGTCCATCAATATTCTATAGGTTTGCGGGTTTATCGGGATTTTTACCAGAGGGGGTTGAAAGCATCCTCACCGACCGGCCTCTGGAGGGGAAGCGAGGTTATGTGGCTCATGGAACTCAGGACAATCTAGTATCGGTAGCGCGAGCTAGAAAGGCAGTTGAGCTGCTTGAAACTGCTGGTGCACAGGTAACCTATTGTGAAGATGACGTTGGACATAAGTTGAGTTTAGAATGTTTCCGTGGTATGGAGACTTTTTTTAGAAATTAGATTGGACCATCGGTAATAAGATATATAGTGATAAAATTCACAATATTGATTTCTTATTAGTAGAAATGTATAATGTGAATAAATGCACAAACCTCCAGATGGATTTAGTCTTTGTATCCGATTTTCTGAATATCCAGATTTTCCTGAAGATTATTAATACTGACAGAAGTTACGCACTTGGGGAGGTAATGGGGGGATTGGTCGGGTGCAGCCCGACCAATCCCCCCACTCTACCCCTTCAACTGCGTAAGTCCTAATTGATTATATTAGTTTCTATAGAGATGAGATTAGTTAAAAGGATAATCCAGCAAGAAAGTTCAGGGAGGTTGCTATGAAAACAGTCGGTTATGTCCTAAGAATGAAAGGCTACGATATTCATTCTATCGAACCTGAGGCGTCGATGTATGATGCGATTGAAAAAATGGCTGATAAGGGAGTGGGAGCCTTATTAGTAATCGATTCTGGGGAATTTGTCGGGATTATTACTGAGAGGGATTATGCCAGGAAGGTAATATTAAGAGGTAGGTCCTCCAAGGAAACGGCTGTCAGAGAAATAATGACAACTAATGTGTTATATGTCAGCCCTAACTACTCTATAGAGGAATGTATGGAGCTGATGACTGTAAAGCATATTCGCCATCTTCCTGTGATGTCTAGTAATAAATTGGTTGGTGTAATTTCGCAAGGCGATTTGGTCAAAGCAATTATCTCGGATCAAAAATCGGTGATAAAACGTTTAGAAAATTATATTCTCGAGAATGCGAAATTAACCTGACATATGTAAGCATAACGACACTTGTCCTCAATTTTTCTTTCTAGCATTCGTTAGAGACCAAACCAGATTAACTTAAGGTCTTCTGACAGACTTTCCAAAATCATAGATACAAATACCCCAGCGAGGTCCATCGCTGAGGTATTTGTATCTCCTTAGAAGAGCCGGTGTGCTAAAACGACCTAATCCACTCTTGAAGCAAGCGATTCAATTCGTAAATCCTTTAACCGTTCACGAATGATCGCTGCGGTTCTTTGCATCATTAAAAAGCCCAAACTGCAGTCATCTTGGAATTTTTGGCGTAGTGTGGCTGCATCGAATTCAATGACCTTACAAGCGGAAATCGCTTTGGCTGAGGCGGTGGCTTTGTGGGGTGGCACCAACCCAGACCAGCCAAAAACATCTCCGGATACAATTGAACTGCTTTGGACAAAGAGTGATTTCCGGGGAACTTCCGTCACAATCCCCACCTCTCCTTCCAATAAAAGATAAATAGAATCAAGCTGGTCATCTTCTTTGAAGAAAAAATAATCCTTTTCAACTTCTTTTTCTTTGGCAGCCTTGGCAAATACGGCGATTTGTTCTATGGACAAACCACCGAAATAGGGGTATCGACGAAGTAACTCGGGTGAAACCATATACCCTCCTTTATTTTATATCTTGGGTGGGATGAATTTCTTCTAATACGGATGCCACTACAAGCGGAATCGTCCTGGTCACAGCTTGCGTTGGCTTTTCACTAAAATCCATAACGTTTTCTACTTCAACAGCATAGATGATGATCTCGTTTGGCAAAGCCAAACCGATTCTTCGACCCATTTCTAAAGCTGTAGCCAGGGTAGTATCGTGAGCACAAGCCGAATGTTGGGTTGGACTGATGGCATTTAGATCGTCTAATGTCATGCGGTGAATCGTTCCGGGCTTGTTCCCGTTTCGAGCGAGCAGTGCGTCAATGAGAATTACCCTGTCGAAGCCAATCATCGCTTCCATCAGTCTCAGGCCCCCCACGCTGGCCTCCTCTATGGTGATGTCTTCGTTGGACTCTGAATTTAATTCCTCTTCAATAGCATTGGCTACTTTCACTCCAACACCGTCGTCCGTGAGAAAAGGATTACCCAACCCAAGTATTAAAGTTTTCATCAAGAATTCACATCTATACAATTGCGGGTTGAAAATGCCAAATGGTAACCTTCAGCCCGCAATTGATTAATCAACATATTGGCTCAACCGCTCGATGACATTACCTTCCACATCACGAATGACCACTTCGAGAGGCATTTGACCGGGCAGCGAATGTGTGGCGCACGACATGCAGGGGTCGTAGTTTCGGAAGGCCATCTCGATACGATTCAAAATTCCGTCGGTGATAACTGTCCCTTTTTGGATCAGACCCTGGGCTGCTTTCTTGATTGACAAAGCGATAGGGGCGTTGTTGTTGGTTGTGCCGACAATCAGATTGACTTTTGTCAGGATGCCTTTCTCGTCCGTCCAATAATGGTGGGTAAGGGTACCCCTTGGCGCTTCTACGCCGCCAATACCTTCATCAGGTACCGTATCGACGATTTGACGTACATTGGGATCGGTGATCTCAGGATCAGTGATGAGCTCCAGCATGCGCTCAGCTGAGTAAAGCAACTCGATGAGACGAGCCCAATGGGTCGCCAGTCTATAATGGACGGGCTCATAGCGACCATTTATTTTCTTACTACCCAGGGTCTCGTAAAACTTCTCGAATGCTTCTTGTGCTTTGGGAGTCGCCATACCGTCTGCGGCGTTTAACCTCGAGAGCGGGGTCGCGCAATAAATTCCGCTATCGAGACCGTCTTGAAAACCCTTCCAGCCGACGCCCTTCAGATACGGGAACTTCAGGTAGCTCCATGATTCGACCCTTTCGGCGATATGCTTGGCGTAATCGCTAGGCGGATATTTGACGAATTCTTTCCCTTGAGGATCGACAACCCGAATCTTGCCATCGTAGAAGTTAGGATGGTTGTTTTCGTCTACAGTACCCATGTAATATGTCTTGTTGGTAAACGCATCCGATAGGATTAAGTCCACATAACCCTTGTTGGCGAGTACGATGTCATCAAATACCTTCAAACTGAATAGGCCGAAATCTATATTTTGACGGGCGATGTCCTCGATTTCAGCACGTTCTTCTGTGCTGATGGCCTTGCTCCAGCCACCTGGTAAACCAGCGACAGGATGTATGCCGCGCCCTCCCACCATTTTGATGACATGATGGTTGCGCTGCCGGCAAGCGATGACCTGTTTGCCGATGTCGACACCCACCTTATGGATCACTCCAAGGATATTACGTTCAGCAGCGGGTGCGTCTGGTCCCACGACAAAGTCTGGTGCTCCTAGGGCGTAGAAATGGACGGTGTGATCAGTTACATAGAAAGCTGAATAGAACATTTCGCGCACTTTCTTTGCTGCTGAAGTCGGTTCAACATGATAAAGGGCATCGAGTGCTTTGGTTGAGGCCATGTGGTGTGCTTCCGGGCAGACACCACAAATCCGATTGGTTATACGTGGCATCTCCTCGGCAGGTCGCCCTACTGAGAATTGCTCAAATCCTCTCAATTCAGGGATCTGGAGGTAAGCATTTTCGACGTTGCCCTCTTCATTCAAAAAGATTTCGATCTTGCCATGACCTTCCAGACGGGTGATTGGGTCTATGGTGATGCGTTTCATTGATCGCCTCCTGCTTCATTGCTATTTCCGTTGACTCGCGCCCGGCGGAGCAAAGAATGAGCCATGCTGAACCGGTAGAAAGTGCCTGCTGGGTCAACCAAAGTATCCATTACCGCTTTAATATCCTCATCCAATTGGTGCTCGTCATCTCCGGCTTTTCCGACGTCAACTACTGAGGCGATTGCTGAAAGCATTTTTGCGCCTTGATCTTCAACGCCATCGAGTGGGCCATAACATCCCCGACATGGCATGCCGACTTGTGGGCAAAGGGCTCCGCAACCAGACCGGGTTGCCGGTCCCAGACAGACAACTCCCTGCTCCAGAAGGCAAAGTCCCGGCTGTGGAATGATCTCATACGGTCGGTAGAATTGGGTGATTCTCTTAACATTCTTTTCCAGGATACATTCCTCGCATACTGCTACCTTGCCAGCTCCAAGGATGGATCCAGAAGGTGGTAACTCAGCGCCATGCAACAAAGCATTGACTACCACCTCTAATACCGCCCAGATCTGTTCTGGTTCGGGAGGACAACCTGGAATGTAATAATCCACCGGAACGACCTGATCCAAAGCCATCACCGTGTGGTAGAAAGATGGTAAGGTAAGGTCCCCTTCAGGAACAGTGGAGACTTCCTTAGGCAGGGTACCTTCTGGATTATCGATGGTGAGGTTGTCCAAATAAACCGTTGATAAGGTTTTTTCTCTGGAGGTCAAGTTCGATAGGGCGGGGATACAACCTTCGTAGGCACACGAGCCAAATGCAACCAAAACCTTGGACTTTTGGCGTAAGAGATGCGCCATTTCCTCGTTCTCTGAATTGCGAATAGCACCATTGAATAAACAAAGATCGATGTAGCCATCCGGGTAATTGCGTACGTCCTCATATTTGAAGTCGGCGGCAACCGGCCAAAAGGCGATGTCGAAGATGGCATCTACGTCCAGGATCTTGTCGCCGATATTCAATACGGCGATTTCACAGCCACCGCAGGAGGAGGCCCAATACATTCCGAATTTTGGTTTTCCATTATCTGCCATGTTAACCCTCCTCTACCAAAGAGGCAGTTTCAACTTTTGAAAAAGAACCTCTGCCGTTTATTCCTATTACAGTATCTTTCCAGTCGAGCGGACCTAGCGCTCGTACTTGTTCTGTCATGCGGTTAACAGCTTCGGCGAGTACAATGCCTTCAGACGCGGAAGCCCACACCAATTGGAAGCGCTCGTCTTCAATACCCCACTGGCGCAGTAAATTCTTGAGCAGGTGGTACCTGCGTAAAGTCTTTATGTTGCCTTCGACGTAGTGGCACTCCCCGGGATGGCAGCCTGCGATCATTACGCCGTCGGCGCCCTCCCTTAATGCTTTAAGCACAAATTGAGGATCTACCCGGCCACTGCACATCACGCGAATGGGACGCATGTTGGGCGCATAGTGGATGCGTGAAGTGCCAGCCAAGTCTGCTGCCCGGTAAGAGCACCAGTTACACAGGAAGCCAACGATTACGGGTTCGAATTGCTCGCTCATATTTCTCTCCAATTAATTAAATCCATGTTAGGTCTCTATAGACAAGTCAAGGATTAACCGGGTACCAATTCTGGTTTACGCACATCCCACAAGATACCCTCGATTTCAGACATTACCTGATCGTTGGTAAAATGGGCGCCTGTGATTGCTGCACTTGGGCAAGCAGCCACGCAAGTACCACATCCCTGACACAGCGCAGTGATAACCTCGGACACTTTCTTATCTTCGTGGAATATGATGGCGTTGTAGGGACATAATTCATTGCAAATGCGGCAGCCTGAACAAGCGTCCGCATCAATGCTAGCCCTAATAGGTTCCATCATGACCGTACCTCGACTGATCAGGCCGCCAACTCGGGCAGCTGCGGCTGCGCCCTGAGTTACGGAGGCAGGAACGTCCTTGGGACCCTGGCAGGCACCGGCGATCAGGATGCCTTCGGTCATGGTAGCTACGGGGTCCAATTTGGGGTGGCGTTCGGTGAAGAAGCCATCGAAGTCGCAACCCATCCTGAATTGCTGAGATACCTCGCGAGAATCTTGGCGGGCCTCGATAGCAGGGCTAAGTATGACCATATCTACCGGAATACGCCGTTGCTTATTTATCAGGGTATCCTCAACTTGGACAATGAGCTTGCCCTCTTCTTCGGTAGTACGGGCAGCATCCGTCACGTCGGCAACTTTTCCTCGGATGAAGTGAGTGCCTTCATCCATCAGACGATGGTAGAACTCCTCGTATCCCTTGCTTGGGGTGCGAATATCGATGTAGCAGTTGAAGACTTCAGTCTCTGGTAGACGTTCGTGAATCAGATGGGCAAACTTAAGCGAATACATACAGCATACGTTGGAACAATATTCGTGGTAATTCTTATCACGTGAACCAACGCAATGAACGATGGCTACACTCTTTGGTGGAGTCTGCATATCGCGCAATACTACTTTGCCTTCGGTGGGCCCGGAGGCATTCACCATGCGTTCGAATTCAAGGCTGGTAAACACATTAGCCAAGCGTCCATAGCCATATTGTGGAATTTGGCTCACGTCAAATAGATCAAAACCAGTGGCTAAGATAATGTTGCCGACCTGGATTTGAAGTATCTCATCTTGTTGTTCGAAGTCGATGGAATTGGGTTCAGTGGGGCAGAAGATTTGGCAAGCTTTGCATTTGCCCCGCTTGAAATAAACGCAATTCTCAACGTCAATGACTGGATACTTGGGAACCGCCTGGGGGAATGGGCGGTAAATCACTTTGCGAACACCTAAACCGGCTTCGAAGACGTTGTCAACAACCTTGAAGGGGCATTTTTCAATGCAGATGCCGCATCCAGTGCAATACCTTTCATCGACATAGCGAGCTTTCTTGCGAACATTCACAGTAAAGTTGCCCAGATAGCCATCCACTTTCTCAACTTCGCTCCAGGTGAGCAAGGTGATGTTGGGGTGCTGACCGACATCCACCATCTTTGGGGTCAGGATACATGCTGAGCAATCCAAGGTAGGGAAGGTCTTATCTAATTGTGCCATATGGCCACCGATAGAAGGCTCCCTTTCCACCAGATAGACATGGTAGCCGGCATCGGCCAATTCCAGCGCAGCAGAAATTCCAGCAATGCCACCACCTACCACAAGTGTGTTTGAATTTATATCAACAGGTATAGGTTCCAAAGGAGAATGGTGGATGACACGATCGATGGCTGCCATAACCAGTGCTTTGGCTTTCTGCGTGGCTGCTTCGGTGTCATCCGTGGTCCAGGAGTCGTGCTCGCGGATATTGGCCATCTCGAAAAGAAATGGGTTCAAGCCTCCCTTTACGCATGCAGCCCGAAAGGTTTTCTCATGCATGTGGGGAGAGCAAGAGGCGACCACTACACGCGTCAAGCCTTTTTCTTTGATATCATCTTCGATGAGTTCCTGGCCCAAGCTGGAGCACATGAATTTGTAATCCCGGGCTACAGCCACCTGGTCTTGTTCTCCAGCCCACTTAGACACCTCTTCCACTCTTACAGTTTTAGCGATATTAGAACCGCAGTGACATATATATACGCCAACTTTTTCACTCATAGTCTTTCTCCTATTTGATAAGTCATATAGCTCTCTAGGTATCGAAAATAGTAAAGTAAACAGTACGGGTGACTCATCTTGACTCCACATTCTGAGCATAGGACAGCATCGGTGCCGCAGAAACCAGCTCTTTTCCAATCCCTAGACGTCCAGGAGTAATTCCTAATGCTAGGCCAATGAGCTGTGTGAAATAAAGTATAGGCATTGAAAATTCGGTGCCGTATTCCCGATTGACCTGGTGTTGGTACAATTCTAGATTGACATTGCACAGCGGACATATTGTTGCAATCACATTAGCACCATTTTTTTCAGCGTCATGGAGGATCACGTGAACCATATCCAAAGCGGCCTTGCGATTAGTGATAATTAAGGAACCTCCGCAACAGCGGTTTTTTGAGGCGAAATTCACAGGTTCCGCTCCGATGGCTGACATTAGTTCTTCGAAGAATTGGGGATTTTCGACATCTTCACCATCCTTCCTCGGTCGCAACAGTTGACATCCGTAATAAGGAGCGACCAAGAGCCCTTTTAATGGGCGTGAGACATTCTTCTTGATCTCCTCAAAGCCAATATCATCTACGAATACCTCGATCAGATGGCGAACATTGGTTGTCCCGTTGATATGCAGGTTATCTGCTTCCAGGGCAAAGTTTATATGTTCGGCCAGTTCTGGATCTTGTCGGAGGTAGTTGTTTGTGAAGTAGGCATTCTTGTAGCACCCGCTGCATGGAGCCACGAAGTCGAGTCCTTCCTTTTCAGCCATGGCCAGGTTCCGAGCGACTAAAGTATATGCCAGCAACTCGTCTACGTGAAAGTAGGCAGTGGCGCCACAACAGTTCCAATCCTCAATTTCCTTGAGTTCCACTCCCAAACCACGGGCAGCTTCGATCGCGGAAAGATGGTAGCCCATCGATAAACTCTCAAGAGAACAGCCTGGGTAATACGCGTATTGCTTCATTAGGATTCTCCTAGAGGGATAATTCTTTTCATCATCCGCTGGAAGTTTTCAAGCCTCTTGATCTTTGTTGGAAGCAGAGGCAGTCTCCCTTTTAGTACCAGGGCTGTGGCTGTTTGTGCTTCCTGAATCAACCCCCGGGTACCATACTTGAAGATATAGGATGGAGCCAGTACGGGCTCAAAAGATCTGCCTGTTCTCACGATCATCTTTACGAAGCTTTCAGAGAATGCGGGTCCGATTAAGTCCTCCGGGTACTGTCCTCTCCAAATGGAATATCTTTTTAGTGAGTACATCAGATCAGCGATATCGATCTTGGCAGGACACCTAACGGTGCAGTTGTAGCAAGAAGCGCATGACCAGTATGTATTGCTTGCCAATACTTCTTCTTTGAGGTCAGCGTTGATCATACCGATGAGTTCACGGGGAGTGTGGTCCATAAACTCAACAGCCGGGCAGCTTGCAGAGCATGTACCACACTGAAAGCAATCCTTGATCGGATTCCCGTGAGTTGCGTACATAAGGTTGGCAATTTCCTTACTAAAGGTAAGTTCTGCTGCCATGAATTTGTCTCCTATTGATTCTCGGTTTTCGACTTTCTATCTTCTGCCATTTGCAGCAAGCTGCTCACCCTATCTAATAGAAGCTTCGGTTCAACTGGTTTTTCGACCAATTCATCGATATCAACGAAGTGGGGATGAACAGGCTGACCGGGGAAGAGAAAAGCGATTTGTTCTCTGATGCCAGTGATAATCAACACTGGCAAATCCTTTAATTTGGGATCTTTTCTTAATTTTCGAGCTATCGCGATCCCCTCTGCGCCCCGACCCATCATGATATCAAGTAATAGCAGATCATAATGTTTGGTCTGCAGAGCATGAAAGCCGTCCTTCGGATTGTAAGCCACATCAACTTCATATTCGGCTTTTTCGAGAATATATTTGATTCCTCCCACGAAATCGGGATCGTCATCGATAATTATTAATTGTTTTTTCGTGTTCATTAGGTGTCTCCTGGTTTATGGATGTGCCAAGATATCAGTTTCTAAATCGAGATGGGTGGGTAGTTCGGTTTTTTGTACTGGTAAATGGATCGTAAAGGTGCTTCCTTTTCCAAGTTCGCTTTCTACCGTAATAGATCCGGCATGAGCCTCGATAATTCGTCGAGTGATTGCTAAACCCAGTCCACTACCTCCTTCAGCCACAAGGCCGGATTTGCCCATATAAAAATCATGGAAAATGAGGGGTAGGTCTTCTTTAGAAATACCCACCCCTGTATCTGTAATCGAGATCAAGACATTACCTTCTTGTTCCTCGGCTTTCACGAAGATCTGACTTTTGACACGGGAAAATTTGATAGCGTTACCGAGAATATTTACCAATGCCTCAACTAATGTTCCTTTGTCCCCATTAACAAGTCCTAAATTAGGGTCAACTGATGGAATTATTTCGATATCCTTACGGGTCGCATGGGTTTGAACATTTTCAATCGCCTTTGTGATGATGGCTTGTATTGAAATCGGGGCAAATTCTTCTCGAATATTTTTTATGTCATCCGTAGAAATCACGCGCAACCAGGTATGAATGAGTTTCATAAGATCGTCAATACGGGTGCGGATATGATTAAAACGACTTCGTTGATCTTCGGTTAGTGTGCCTGATAATTCATCTGTCAGTACATAGAGATTTTGCTGTACGGCACCCAAAGGAGATTTTAACTCGTGAGAAACAATGGCAGCAAAGTGATCCTTCAGCATTTCTTTTTCCCTTCTCAGGGCAATTGTTTCCAACACTAACCTTCTCTTATCGATTCCTCTCTGGGTTATTAGACGTAACTCATCGGGAGTGAATGGTTTTGGGAGGAAATCATCAGATCCCTTCTTCATCGCTTCTACCGCAGAGCTCACTGTTGCATAGCCGGTAATGACTATTGTTATGATGGTTGGATCGATATCATTGATTTTTTCAAGAACTTCGAAACCGGAAATTCCTGGCATTTTTAGATCTACATAAACTAAGTCTGGTTGGAACTCCTCCACAAGCTTTAACCCAATAGATCCATTTCTTGCGGTTGCGATTTGATAGTCTCCACTTTCTAATATTTGTGTGCAGGAATCCAATACGACGTCTTCATCGTCGATAATTAGTATCTTGGTGTTATTTTCTCCCATTATTAGCAACCTTTTCCTCTACCATTATCGGTAATCTTATGGTAAAGGTTGTCCCCTTACCGATTTCGCTATCAACTGTAATACTGCCTTCGTGTTCCTTAACGATCCCATAGCTAATTGCGAGACCCAATCCTACGCCGTGTCCAGTCTCTTTTGTTGTGAAGAAGGGATCAAAGATTTTTTCCTTATGCTCTTCAGAGATGCCGTGACCAGTGTCCTTAAATACCACTTCGACGAAATTACTTTCCGGATTGGATCTGGTTGTTAAAGTCAGTTGACCATTGCCATCCATAGCCTCAGATGCATTAATGATCATATTCATAAACACACGTTCTATTTGTGAAGGATCTATAATGACCATTGGCAGGTCTTTTTTTAGATTTATATCAATTTGGATGTTAAGAAATATAGCCTGGTTTTCTATTAAGGAAACACATTCTTGTAAAACTGAATTAACATCACATAATGTTTTATCAGGCTTTCTCTGCCGGGCGAAATCTAGTAGTCCCCGGATGATGTCCCGGCATCGGTTGGCCTGAATGACTATTTTTTCAATGGAATCTCTATTTGAATTTTCACAATCCATTTTTTCAAGGAGCAGGTATGAATACGTAACAATTCCTTGCAGGGGGTTATTCAGTTCGTGTGCAACGTTTGCAGACAACTGTCCGATAACGGCTAATTTTTCAGACTCCATGATCTTGTTTCTAGCAAATTCCTTCAATTGTTCGTCCCGCTTTTTTAGAGCAGAAGCCATGACATTGAAAGACTCTGCAAGTTCACCCAACTCATCATCGGAGACGATCTCCACTTTTGCATCCAGGTTACCGGAGGCTACTTCCCTGGAGGCTGATACAAGCTCTTTAATTGGTACTGAGATCTTTCGAGAGATGAAGTAAGATAACACTATCGAAACAAGCACACCCATCAGGGTGACTGCCATGAAAGCAATCACGGTCCCACTTCGAATGTCCACATATTTCTGTTCCAGTATGCCAACATACAAAATACCGATAATTTGTTCATCTACATTCCGGATAGGTTCATAAGCTGTAATATACCAATTGTTCACTACATAAGCTTGTCCTATCCAAGGCTCTCCTTCATTGACTACTCGGTTGTAGACCTCCTCGGTAACCCGTGTTCCAATTGCCCTTGATCCATCCTCATTACTTACATTAGTTGAAATTCGGACGTCGTCTTGAAAGATAGTTGCAGTGCCAATATCTTTATCGTTGTATTTGACATTTTGAAAGACGGTTTGTTTAATTTTGTCAACAATTTCATAATTTCGATTTAGTAATACGCCTCCGTAAAGAACACCAATTAGATTTTGTTGGTAGTCAAAAATTGGGGCTGCGGCTAATAACATCATACCGGAGGTTTCTTCAGATTCATTCCTGACTCTTGCCTTGGGAGTATCAACCAAATGAAAAAAAGCTTCTTGAGCCAGGATAGGGGATTCTTTTCTTAGATCCTCAGAATCAACAATGGAGGTTGCCGCGGAGGGTTCTTTATTCATTAAGACCGATCTGATAAGACCAATATGACTTTGGTTGTCGCCAAAAATACCTGGGTTGTTAGTTCGCATTATTACATTACCAAGGTTATCTGTAATGTTTAATATATCGAGCCCTTCGTTATCTTTTATGGTTTTGAGTTCAATGGCGGTTTGATCAAGATTGCCAAACAGAATTGCATCTCTTATAAAGAACCTGTTTGCCGTAAAACGGAGTACGTCGTTAATTTTTCCCAACTTGCTCGAATATATTTCGCGGGCAGCATTAAGATCTTGGCGCACCATCTCCTGGGCTTCGGTAACAACGCGATTACCTATTAACTGGATACCAACTACAGTGAAGACAATACTCACGATGACAATAATAGCTATGAAGTTTAAAATTAACTTGGTCGCCAGAGACATTTGAACATCGGATTTCCTATTAAAAACATAATCCAATAAGGATTCTTCATGACCAGTCTTGGGCATAGTTTCTTGCTTATCCATTTTGGTCTTTATCAACCTTACAGACCCTCATCCCAATCTGTGTGAAGGATTATTCCATCAGAACTCACGGTTTTCCTTGCCCAAACGCATGCGATTGCACCGTAAGAAAAAATAACAACAAAATACTTATCTGTTTTTCAAAGCCATCCAGTTCATAACGCTTCATGAACTAACTCGATCAGATCCTTAACCACCAGGCGATCCTCCTGACCGGTGGTTTTAACCGCATCTCGATACATGGTTAAATCCTTGGGGCAGGCAACCACGAAAGTCGATATGCCGTCTAATTCGGCTGCCTCTCGTATGCGTGATTCGCTGGGTCGTTCCTTGACTTCTCCTTCTTCCATCCAGATGCGTCCACCGCCCGCACCACAACAAAAAGCCCGATCGCGATTACGTGGCATCTCTATTAATTCACATCCGGTTGCTTCAATTACCCGGCGAGGTGCATCGTACACGCCGTTGTAACGACCCAAATAACATGGATCATGATAAGTGACTTTGTAACCAAGTTGCTTGCTAAATTTTAGCTGGCCTGAAGAAATTAATCGATCTAATAATTCGGAATAATGCAAGACTGAGTAGTGACCATTGCCGTTGATCGGGTACTCGTTTTTTATAGTATTGTAAGAGTGCGGGTCTGTGGTAACGATGGTTTTAAACGTACATTTACTCAGAGCCATGCTATTCTTTTCTGCCAGCATTTCAAACAATCCCTCTTCACCAACCCGGCGCACATCGTTACCTGAGTTACGTTCGGCATCATATAGAATGCCGAAATCCAGGTCAGCAGTTTGAAAAACCTCCGCGGTTGTGCAGGTGATGTCATTAATGCTAGCGCTGTATGAGGCGTAGTCACCGACGAACCACAAATATTCAACCGCTTCTCTGCGAGCGTCTCTTATTTTAGGCTGTAGAGGTTGAGTCCACTTGGCACGCATGCGCTCGGACTGGCCAAACGAGTTTCCATAGCGGGACAGGTTAGATAGAGCATCTTGGAGTTGTGTGTCCAAGCGACCCTCAATTACTAGATGGCGGCGCATGTCTACAATTGGCGTAACGTGCTCGATAAAGAGTGGACACTCCTGGTCACAAGCCAAGCAAGAAGTACATGCCCACAATATCTCATCGGTAATGATCTCACCAACCAATGACCTCTCCAAGATCGCGGGCTTGTCAACGTTGTTTGACGAATGGGCGGATAAAGCCTCTCCCCGTTCCATCAAATTGTCTCGAAGGCTCATCATCAACAATTTAGGTGATAAGGCTGAACCACTGTTATAAGCCGGACATACCTCTTGGCAGCGCCCGCATTCTGTGCAAGTGTAAAAATCAAGCATCTGACGCCAGCGGAATTTCTCAACAGCGCTTACGCCAAAATCCCCATTGAATTCTGGTGTAGGTGGTAGCCGACCCGGAGGCTCTAGATCGCGCAGAAAAACGGCTGGGAGAGCAGTAACCACATGGAAGTGTTTACCGCCCGGCAGTTCTGTAAGGAAAGCCAGTACAATGCCCAAATGGATCCAATAAGCAACCTCCCCGATGATAATCTGTCCCCTTTCATTCAACCCGGTAAAGAGCCTGCCAACGTTCAGTGAGATAGGTCGCCAGTATTGAATCGGGTCTTCACCCAGGTTGATACGTATCCCGTTCATTACAAGCAAACTGACCATAATTGTGAGGATGAAAAATAACACCATCACGCCTTCGCTTTTATGACTTCCTTTGTAACGTTCAGGGTTTGTAATCAGGCGAACATACAATCCATATACAACTGCGATTGCTACAAATAATATGAATAGGTCCTGAATCAGAGCCAGCGGGCCGAAGTTTCCAATCAGCGGCAGCACGAAGTTGGGCTTCATGAAAGCAAGCAATCCTTCAATGATTGCCTGTAGGATGGTTAATGAGAGGAGCATGAATCCCCAGAAGATGAAAAAGTGAGCAATGCCCGGGATTGGGAAACGAAATAGCCGTAATTGAGCGCCAACAAACACGATCAGGCCTTTAATACGCTCACTCCACTGACCGAAAGGATTGCTGGGTTGACCGCGCCGCAAGTTTACCCATAGGAGTTGATAAACTCTAAGACCAAAGATAAGCCCGGCAATAATTAGAGATAGCAGCACAACAATTGGCTTGATCACATCGTAAGACATTGTCCTAGCCTTTAGCCTGCCCTACTTTTTCGGTCAACGCCTCAACCAAATCGAAGAGATCGATCTCGACCCCATACTGAGCTACATCGAAGATTGGGGCGGAAGGGTCGGTATTGATAGCGATAATTAATTTGCTATCGACAATACCTTCAATATGCTCAGGCGCACCACTAATTCCCAGAGTTAAGTAGATTTCGGGTTTTACCTTCTTCCCTGATTTTCCTACCAAGCGAGTTGAAGGGAGCCAACCTTGATCGACAACAGGACGTGAGGCGCATACGACTCCATCTAAGGCCTTAGCCAATCCTTCAGCCAGCTCAATATTATCCTGGTTTTGAATTCCACGGCCGACGGCGATCAGGATGGGTTCTTTGGAGATATCTACATCTCCTACCTCTGGTTCGATGTACTCTTTTAGGGTGACGCGTAAATTCTCCAACGCAGGCGTCGTCATTGAGGTTACCTCGGGTGGTTTTTCACTCTGACCTTCTTCCGATTTGAAACCCCCCGGAATCATCGTGACAAGTGTCATAGTATTGGCAAGATCACTCTCTGTCATGATCTTGCCGCCACAAATCTGGCTAATGAGCTTGCCCTCTGAGGTGACGCTATGGCAGGCATGCAATAATGGCAACTCTAAATGAGCAGAGAGGAAACTGGCGAGGTCTGCGCCAATTGAAGTGTTACCGAAAAACACGGCGCGAGGTGCCTGTTCGGTAATTAGACTGGCCAATGCCCTTTGATAGGCGTCTGAAGTGAAGTCAGCCAATGATGGATGGTCTAGATATAGCACCTGGTCAGCTGCCAGGTTTTTTGCCAACCCTTGCGCGTTGTGACCTAAGAGTATTCCGAGGACTCTTCCGCCTTGGGACTGGGCAAGCGCACGGGCGGCAGCTAACATAATGTAAGAAATATCGGATACCTGTCCTCGAAGATGTTCAATGACTACGAAAATGTCTTGGTTCATTAGCGTACTCCTCTCACAGTACACCAGCTTCTCTGAAGATCTCGATAAGACGGGCAGAGACCTGCTCTTCATCCCCCTCGATCATGGTCGCTCGCTCGGAGATTTCTGGCTGGAACATGCGGCTGACAGTTACCCCGCCACTGAGGTCCAACTCATCCACTGTTCGCTCTTCGATGGTGGCGGTCTTCATAGCCTGACGCACCTTACTGACGGCTACATAACGCGGTGGTTGCTCGGCAGCTTGAATTCCCATTACGGTGGGTAACTTTACTTCCATCACCGCAATCACCCCGCCGGGATACTCCTTATGGACCGTGGCCGTCTCACTGCTTAAAGAGATCCTGGATACGTAGCCAACGTAAGGCATACCCATGTACCCGGCTACGAGTGGTCCCACAGATCCGTCCAAATCATCATGAGCTTGCACCCCGGTCAACACCAGATCAGGATTGAGATCCTTTATGATCGACGTAAAAGCGCGGGCCAAGGCGTGATTATTGACCTGCTCCGTAAAGTTGCCGGTCAGTTTAATCAACCGGTCAGCTCCCTTGGCAGCCGCCGTGAAAAGCACATCGTCGACCCCTTCAACATCTGGTGCAACGATTGTGACAGATGCCTCACCGCGTTCTTTGAGTAAGATGGCCTCTTCAATGGCGTGATCATCCAGCTCATTAATGATCAATCGCAGCCAGGTCATATCAAGGGTGGTGCCGCCAGCGTCAATAGTAAGTTCTTCAACTAAGTCAGGGACGAGTTTAATCAGTACCAAGATGTTCATCGGTTTTGCCTCTCTAATCGCCCAATGAATCGGCTAACAATTCGACTATGTCTTTAACATGCAACTGGCCTGCGCCCTGTACCATTTTGGCAGCATCTTCAAAACGGGGTGTCTCATAGGGACAGGCTACTACCAGGGTGTCAGCGCCTGTTGCTACTGCCTCGCGTACACGCCATTCAGATAGCCGAACGTGAGACTTCTCCCATTGGAAGCCATCCAACCACATCCCACCTCCACCACCACCGCAGCAGAGGCTATATGAGTGATTATGTGACATTTCAACTAACTCAACACCTGGGATGGCTTCTAACAAAGCGCGGGGCTCGTCATATATGCCATTGGCGCGTCCCAGATAACAAGGATCGTGGTAAGTTGCTTTGACATTCACTTCTTGCTTTAACAATGGTTTTAGTTGATCAAGCCGCTCTACCAGGAATTGAGTGTAGTGGTGCACCGGATAGGAGATGCCCAATGTCGGGTATTCATTTTTAAAGGCATTATAGGCGTGTGGATCGGAGGTAAGGATTTCATTAAACTGGTATTTTCTAAATACCTTTCCGTTCTTTTCCGCCAGCATTTCGAACAACCCTCGCTCACCAGCGAGTCGCTGCGAGTCACCATCACTATTCTCCTCTGGGCCCAGGATGCCAAAATCCACCCCAAGGGCATTGAGAACCTTGGCTAATGATCTTGTGGCTATTTGAACACGCGGGTGGTAGGATGGATAATCACCTACGAACCACAAGATGTCTACTGGTCGTTTTTCTTTAGCCATGAGGGTGACTTGAGGCTCAAGTCCCGAAGCCCAATCTGCTCTCTTACGGGGTGATTCTCCCAAGGGGTTGCCATAACGTTGAGAATTTTCCAAGGCGCTTTGAAGTTCTGTGGGGATATTTCCGGCCAGCAGGGTTTCTTCTTTTGTCCTGGTCATCAACCCTTGGGTGATGGGGATTTTTGCCGGGCAGACCTGGGTGCAGGCATAGCATGAAACGCACATCCAAACGCTATCGCTAGCTGGTATTTTTTCATACATATCTGCCCGTAAGGCTGCGATCATCCGGTGGGGAGGAAAGGCCATTAAATAGCCAAAAGGGCACACGCCACTGCATGTGCCACATTGTAAACAAGTCTGTATTCGTTTACCTTCATCCACTTCAAACAAGCTGGCAAAGATTGTCTCGCTGTATGAGGGATTCGGAGAGGCTGTCGCGGTAGTCATTAACTTACCTCCAGGTTAATTGGCAAATGAATTACTCCTGTTTGAATTGATGGACGTTTCATTTTCGAGCCTATATTAAAGTCGAAAACATCGGGTAGAACCTAATTCTCCTAAAATAAGTATCTGAAACTTGTCATATTTTTGCCAGTAACAAAAAGCATAGACTATTGTGATGAACGTAATAAATGATCTGATTAAATATTTCATAAAAGAATCGTAAATATTGTGGCTTTCAAAGGGACGATTAAATGATTTGGAAACGAATTGTAATAAGAAAAGCGTACCGGTTGCTGAGGAGACGAACCGGTACGCTTGGAAACCAGGGGTGCCAGATGGGACTTGAACCCACAACCACCGCATCCACAGTGCGGCGCTCTGCCAATTGAGCTACTGGCACCATATTTGCGGAAATTTTATCATGAAGGAATTTTCCGGGCAAGCAAATCCTCGATGGCTTCGATCACATGTCCCCGTGGGATTGTGTGTTGGTCCCGGGTAAGCAGGTCTTTGATAGTTATTTGACTGGTTTGGATTTCGTCCGGACCGAGGACAAGGGCTACTCGGGCGCCAATGCGGTCAGCATACTTGAACTGCTTTGATAATTTATCTTCTAGAGGATAACAAGAGACATAAAAACCTGATTGGCGGATTTCAGAGGCTAGTTTGAATGAATCCAAAAGATGTTCTTGATTAAATACCGTTACAAATATGGGGGCTGGTGTGAGACCGATATTCTTGGGTATGAGGCCAAGTTTACTTAATACTAGCATTACGACTATATCTCCCATGGCGAAACCCACCCCAGGAAGGGTCTCCCCACCAACATCTGCCATCAGGTTATCGTAGCGACCTCCACCAAGAATCGATCTGGGGATAATACCCTTGCGGTCGTAAGCCTCGAAAACTGTGCCGGTATAATAATCCAGTCCGCGTATGACTTCAGGAGCATATCGAACGTATTCGCTGACTCCTAAAGCCTGTAAGGCCAGGAAGAATCGCCGTAATTCTTCTGATTTCTGCCATAAATCAGTATTTTCCAGGATTGTTTTCAACCCGCTAATCTGTGCTGCGTTTAGTCCAACCTCTTGAGCATACTGCTGCCAGTCCGAGGCTGATAATTTGTCCCTCCGGTCAACCAAGCGGTATACCTCTGGTCGATGACTGAGTGGAATACCCAGAGTTTTCAATTCACCATCCATTAGACGACGGTTGTTTACCAGGATAGACACATCTTGTGGGGTAAGCCCGATTTTCTTAAAAAATGTGGCGATCACGGCGGTTAGCTCAGCATCTGCTTCTGGTGTACCCACACCGATTAAATCGATGTTCCATTGAAAGAACTCCCGAGAGCGCCCTTTCTGTGGGCGTTCATATCGCCAGAAAGGACCAAATGACCACCAACGTAAAGGAAAGACAAGTTGATGTTGACGCTGAGCAACCATGCGAACCAGAGTTGGGGTTAATTCTGGGCGCAATGTAATCGGGTTACCACCTCGGTCTTCGAAGACAAACGATTGTTCTTTAACTAGTTCTTCACCAGATTTGGCAGCATAAAGTTCAATCGTCTCTAAATACGGCCCGTCATATTCTTGGTAACCAAACTGCTCCGATACCTCCCGGATGGTGGCATAAAACCAGGCAAGAATCCCCTTTTCTACCGGATAGAAATCTCTGGTTCCTTTAACGGATTTGATAACTTCAGCCATAGGATTGATTAAAGGTTTTTTGGATATTAGAATTTAAGAGTACGGTTCTGGATTGTAGCATAAAAGGGTATATTCGCACGAATAGTTGGGATGAGTATTGAGGGTAATCATGAAGATCACTACATGGAATGTAAATGGATTGCGAGCAGCACTAAAAAACGGTATCTGGGATTGGGTCAGAGAGTACTATCCAGATATTCTGTGTCTGCAAGAAATTAAAGTCCGACCGGATCAACTTAATGGCAACCAAAATGAACTTTTCAAGGGATATCAGGTGATTTGGAACCCAGCAGAGAGGCCGGGTTATAGTGGGGTTGCAACATTTCTAAAACAAGGATGCCAAAAGGTTATTTTGGGGTTAGGAGATAGCCGCTTCGATCATGAAGGACGTGTTATTGAGACGCACCACGAGGAATTCACGCTTCTAAATCTTTATGTTCCTAACGGCCAACGGGACCACGCCCGGGTGCCATTCAAGCTGGATTTTTATGCGACCCTTTTGGATAAATGCAATCGGATGCATGGGCGAGGAGAAAGATTAATCCTTTGCGGAGATATAAATACAGCCCATCAAGAGATTGATTTACGTAACCCAAAGCAGAACGTCAATACCACGGGCTTTTTACTTGAAGAACGAGATTGGATAACGCACTTTTTAAATAACGGTTTTGTAGATATTTACCGAGAAAGATACCCAAATCGCGAACAATACACTTGGTGGACATACCGGTTTGGAGCTCGAAAAAGGAATGTTGGGTGGCGCTTGGATTATTTTCTGGTTTCTGAAGAATTGAGATCCCTTGTTCAAGAGGTAGTCATTCACGATGAAGTCATGGGCTCAGACCATTGTCCAGTGACCTTGATATTGGATGGGGGTGTTTGGGCGGGTAACGCCCACCCAAACACCCCCATCCTCCCACCAACTGCGTAAGTCCTAACTGATTAAAACGATACTCTTGTCAATGATAAAATATTTTATATGGATAAGGTTGAGAAACACAAATCATTTTGGTCCCAGTGGGGACCGGCAATAGTTATGATGCTGTTGATTTTCATTTTTTCATCTTTTCCATCGGCAATCGTGCCCAATTTCGGACAATTTGACTTTTCTGTGAAAAAGGGCGCTCACATGTTTGGGTATGCCCTACTGGCTAATGCGTATATGAGGGGGATCAACCGAAACAAACCAGCAAGCATTATATTGGCTTTTGCATTGGCTCTTATCTACGCCGCCAGTGACGAATATCATCAATCCTTTGTTCCTGGTCGGGGGGCGAGGATCACAGATGTGGGTATCGACTCAATCGGTGCGCTAATTGGTCTATTTCCCCCAATTCTTCGTTGGATAAGCCGGAAAGGACTACTCACCGAACTCTGACTCAAAATCACTGCCCTCAACCCAAGACTCTGCCGGAAGTAGCTCGATTTCACCGAACAAATTAGTTTGTTGGGCAAGAATAAAGTGGTGCTTCACTAATTCCAATACAGCAAGAAAAGTAACAACGATATCCATACGTGAACGCTTATCCCCTAAGATTGCCCGAAATGTAATCTTACCTTGCTCTCGTAAACGATTGCTAATTAATTTAATTTTCTCCCGGATGGTTACTTTGGGTGGAGTTACCACAGTATTGATGGAAGACCTGCTGTCAACGACCCCCATATTCTCGAGAACTGATGTCATTGCGGTTGCGAGATCGGATAAATTTAGAGCGCTCAAGTCAACCTGAGTGCGTACTTGCGGAGGTAGCGCTAATCTTACATACGTGTGCAAACCACTATCCTCACGTTCACCGAGAAATTCGGCGATTTCCTTAAACCTCTTGTATATTAACAACTGACGGGCAAGTGCTTCTCCGGGATCCTCCTCACCCTGCTCTCGGGGATGAAATCGGGGCAGCAGGGTTTCAGATTTGATCTGTAATAATTTTGCAGCAATCACTACGAATGATGAAACATCAGCGAGATTATAGTGTTGAAGATCTTTTAAGTAATCCAGGTACTGGTCAGTGACCTGAGCTAGCGCTAGTTTGGTGATATCTAATTCAGCACGTTCAATTAAGTGCAATAATAAATCTAACGGTCCTTCAAATATTGGCGTGGCAACTTTATACGTGCTGGTCTGTAAGGAACTAATATCGATGTTCATTATCAAGATTATACCTGACAATTGCCTGCCAACATGCTATACTTAGCCCTGCTGGAGGTGAAGGACATACTTGATGATGATATCCAAACTCCAAGCGATTTTCTCTTTTAATTACTGATGTTACGCAGCCAAAGGCTGGCTCGAAAGTTCAGATTGCAGGCTACGTAACTCATAAAAAGCCTGTTGTAAGGCAGACAAGTACAACTGAGCCTTCAACTGATAATGGTTTTTGTTTGTTTGGACCTTCAACAACTCAATTTTGACAAACGACCACAGCGCAGCCACAAAATAGTTAGTTTGAGTAGTCTCTGTGCGAGTTGGCGATTTGGCCAATGAAACGTTCTGCTTGAGTGAGCGGTGATACTCTTCCACTTTCCACCGTTTTTGGTAGATTGTGATCGTCTGGTCAGCATCCAGGGTCAAGTCGCTGGTCACCAGATAGCGCACACCCGTTGAGCCATCTTCGTTGGTGAAGCCTTGGCGTACCAAATGAAGGGCAAAGGGGACCCTTTCCAGGTAAACGATTTGCGAGGTGCTTTCTGGTAGTTCCAATTGATCGATCCGCTGGTACTTTCCATTGGATTTATCGTCTGCGGACAAGGCCACCTTGCGATTGCCTTTGAGCGCCATGATGAATTGTTTCTTGAGATCCAATTTCACAAAGCGCATGTTCTCTGCCGCTGCAAACCAGATGTCATTGAGCACATAGTTGAACGGGATCTTGTTCCTCACGGTAGCTTGCAGCATCTGGCGATAGTGTTCGTTCTTGGTGACGGTGCTCTTGCGTTTCTCTCGGCCAGTTTTCTGGTCCGTGTAGGTCTCTGTCTTGGAAACAATCTCAAAGGCCACGGGTAAGGCGA
>DAOUET010000056.1:0-47060 GCA_034430155.1 Anaerolineales bacterium | reverse complement strand
GCATCGACTTGAGCGAGGTGATGGACGGGGACTTCGGCCATTTCATCGTTATCGTCAAACCACCTAGCGGCTTGTTCCAGGAAGAGCGCTACTGGGAAGCAATCCAAACCTGGGTTCAGGTGACCCAGATCGGCCTGGACGCCTTCGCCGATCACAGCGAGATGGTGGTTTGGGCCAGCGCCTTGCAGGACGGCGCTCCCCTGGCAGGAATTACCATAGAAACAAGCCGCGGGGGTGTGGAGGCCGTTACCGATGCTAGCGGCCTTGCCAGATTCGATCTCTCTGCTGCTGATTTAACTTATATTCTCGCACAGCAGGGTCAAGACATAGCTCTTCTACCCCGCTCTACATATTATTGGGGTGAGGATACCTGGTCTCAAAGAAATGTCAATGATCTGCTGCGCTGGTACGTGTTCGACGACCGCCAGATGTACCGACCCGGCGAAGAAGTCCATATCAAAGGTTGGATCCGGCGTGTGGGCGGAAAACAGGACGGCGATGTAGGATTGGTGGGCAGTGCAGTAAAAGCGGTGCGCTTCCAGAGCATCGACCCTCAGGGCAACGATCTGGGCGGCGGCCGTGTCGAGGTTAACGCCCTGGGAGGTTTTGACTTTACATTTACCCTACCTGAAAACGTGAACCTGGGATACGCCCAACTTCAGCTGGACGCAGAGGGTGACCTGGGGGCACTGGATAGCCGCCAATACTATCACAGTTTCCAGATCCAGGAATTCCGGCGACCCGAGTTCGAAGTGACCGCCCGTAACGAAACCCAAGGGCCTTACTTCGTCAGGGAACACGCTATCGTGGCCGTAGAAGCCAAATACTTCGCCGGCGGCCCCTTACCCAACGCTGAGGTCACCTGGCAGGTAACCTCCTCCCCGAGTAATTACTCACCACCCAATTGGCCAGATTTCATCTTCGGAACCTGGACGCCCTGGTGGCTGCTTTATGGACCGGTCTTTAGTGAGCAATCTTACAGCCCTGGTGGGGAATATGCCGGGACTGAGTATGAAACCTTCAGCGGTGTGACCGATGCCGCCGGGAATCATTATCTGCGCCTGGACTTCGATGAATCCAAGCGGTTGAGCCCGTTTAGCGTGCTGGCCGAAGCCACGGTGATGGATGTGAACCGGCAGGCCTGGGCGGGAACCACCAGCCTGCTCGTACACCCTGCCGATCTCTACGTAGGCATGCGCAGTGAACGCACATTCGTCGAGCGCGGCACGCCTTTGGAGATCGACCTGATCGTAACCGACCTGGACGGCAAAGCCATTGCCGACCGGCCAATCAAAGTAAAAGCCGCCCGGCTGGAATGGAAGTACCGGAACGGCGACTGGCGCGAGGAAGAAGTCGACATCCAGGAATGCAGCGTAGGTTCGGCCCTGGAGCCGGTCACCTGCACATTTGAGACCCAATTGGGCGGCCGCTACCAGATCACGAGCCTGATCAGCGATGAGATGGGTCGCCAGAATCAAAGCCAGTTCACACGCTGGGTGAGTGGAAGCCAGCAGCCGCCTTCCCGGGAAATCGAACAAGAAACAGTCACATTGATACCGGATAAGGAAACCTACCAGCCGGGGGAGGTAGCTCAGATCCTGGTGCAAGCACCTTTCAGCCCCGCGGAAGGTCTATTAACCGTCAGCCGCAGCGGCATCCTCTACACGCAACGCTTTCGCATCGAATCAGGCAGCACCACCCTCCAGGTGCCCATCGAAGAGAAACACCTTCCCAACCTAAATGTGCAGGTGGACATAGTGGGAGCCGTGTCTCGCACGGACGATTCGGGCGAGGTCATCACGGAAGCACCCGCCCGCCCCGCCTATGCCAGCGGACAGCTAAACCTGAGCATTCCACCTTTGCAGCGCACTCTCTCGCTCCAGGTGTCACCAAGCGATGACGAGCTGGAGCCAGGGGGAGAAACCAGCATTGGGGTCACCGTGAAAGGCGCGAACGGGCAACCCGTGGTCGGCGCTGAGCTGGCCCTGGTGGTGGTTGATGAAGCCATCTTGGCTTTGACCAACTACCGATTAGCCGACCCTCTCCTCACCATCTACCAAGGACGCTCGTCTGAGGTAAGCAGCAACTACGGCCGCGCCAGCATCGTCCTGGCCAACCCCCAGGCTCTTGCCGAGGCAGCCAACGTCGGAGGAGAAGCCGTGTTCGAAAAGCAAGCCATGGGTACTCAAGCACCAAGGGCTATGATGGAAGCGCCTATGGCAATGCCCGAGGCCGCAGCCTCAGATGCCAGCAGGTTGAGAGCCGAACCTGCCCCAATCCAGATTCGCACCGATTTCAACCCATTGGCCACCTTTGCAGCGTCTGTACACACCGATTTAAACGGGAAAGCCAGCGTGGAAGTGAAGCTTCCCGATAACCTGACGCGCTACCGCGTTATGGTTGTTGCCGTCGATGCAGGAGGCAAGCAATTCGGGTCAGGTGAGGCCAATCTGACAGCCCGGTTACCACTCATGGTGCGGCCGTCTGCTCCCCGGTTCCTCAACTTCGGTGACCACTTCGAACTGCCGGTGGTGCTGCAGAACCAGACCGATGAGCCCCTGGCAGTTGACGTGATCGTCCAGGCCAGCAACATTGCGCTAACCGGCAATCAAGGCCTGCAGGTGACCGTGCCAGCCCGTGACCGGGTTGAAGTGCGCTTCCCAGCAACCACGGAGATGGCGGGAACCGCCCGCTTCCAGATCGCAGCGGTTTCTGGTAATTTTACCGACGCCGCAACGGTCGAACTTCCGGTCTACACACCTGCGACCAGCGAGGCTTTTGCCACCTACGGTGTAGTCGACCAAGGCGCGGTAGTCCAACCGGTATCTGCGCCCGGCGAGGTCTTCCCGCAGTTTGGCGGCCTGGAGATCAATACTTCTTCCACAGCGCTGCAAGCGCTAACCGACGCGGTGCTCTACCTGGTCTCTTACCCCTTTGAATGCAGCGAACAGTTGGCCTCACGCATCCTCGGAATCGCGGCTTTACGTGACGTACTGACTGCTTTCAAGGCCGACCAGCTGCCCTCCCCCCAGGAAATGGAGGCAACCGTGCAGCAAGACGTCGAGCGATTGAGAGGGCTGCAGAACGGTGATGGTGGCTTCCCCTACTGGCGGCGCGGGCAGGATTCTATCCCGTTCAATACCATCCATGTAGCTCATGCCCTGCAGCGGGCTGAGCTCAAGGGCTTTACAGTGCCTGACGAGATGCAGCAAAACGCCCTAGACTATCTACGCCAGATTGAGAGCCACTACCCCCACTGGTATAGCCAGCGCACCCGCCAGACGCTCAGCGCCTATGCGCTCTATGTGCGTAACCTGATGGGCGATCGGGACCCTGAAAAAGCCCGCCAGTTGTTGAACCAAGCGCAGCTCGAGAACCTGTCGCTCGAGGCCGTGGGCTGGATCTGGCAGGTGCTACAGGATGCCCCTGGAACCAGCGATGAGCTGGAAGCCATCCGCCGGTTCGTCAACAACCGGGTGGTAGAAACGCCCGGTGCAGCTAATTTCACCACCTACTACGACGACCAGACTTACCTGCTGTTGAGTTCAGATCGACGTACAGATGCCATCCTGCTGGATGCCTTGATCGCCGATAATCAAAAGAGCGACCTGATACCCAAGGTGGTCAACGGATTGCTAGCCCACCGTACCAAGGGGCGCTGGTACAACACCCAGGAGAATGTCTTTGTCTTGCTGGCTCTCGACCGTTACTTTAACACCTTCGAGGCACAGACCCCCGACTTCGTCGCCCGTATCTGGCTGGGTGATACCTATGCTGGCGCTCATCAATTCAGCGGACGCACCTCCGAAATACACGAAACCATTATTCCCATGGTGTATCTTGTGGATCAGCCCCCGGATGGCAGCACGACGAAAGACCTGATCCTGAGCAAAGACGGACCCGGACGGCTCTACTACCGGCTGGGGTTTCGCTACGCCCCAACCGATCTGTTCCTGGAGCCGGTCGATATGGGCTTTGTCGTTCAACGCAGCTATGAAGCCATCGATGATCCCGAGGACATATCCCGGGACCAGGATGGCGTCTGGCATATCAAGGCTGGCTCACGGGTACGGGTACACCTGACCATGGTCGCCGACAACCGGCGCTATCACGTCGCCCTGGTTGACCCGTTACCGGCCGGGTTAGAGATCGTCAACCCGGCACTGGCGGTTTCCGGGAGCACCCCCCAGGACCCCAACAGCCCGGATTATCGTTATGGCTGGTGGTGGTGGGGAACCTGGTACGAGCACCAGAACATGCGCGACGAACGCGCTGAAGCTTTTACATCCTTACTGTGGGATGGAGTCTATGACTATACCTATGTCGCCCGGGCGATCACGCCGGGCACCTTCGTGGTGCCACCGGCCAAGGCAGAAGAGATGTACTCTCCGGAGGTGTTCGGTCGGAGCGCCAGCGATTGGGTAGTCATCAAGTAAACAAGGGCAAAGATAAGCCTGCAAAGATTTGAGCCCCGCCTTATGTGCGGGGCTCATTCATTATCCAATCCATCTACTATATCGGCAAGAACCAACCGTGCAGGCAGGTCGACCCGAAGTCATCGGGAACAGTTTTCGTACAGGGATTCACCGAGGCACGGGTGGAAGCTACCACCGGGTTGGGCCGGTATCTCCGGTTGGTTATCGAAAGTGTTACCTGATTATAAGCTTGAGGTTGAGGGGGAACGATAGTATCAAGAGAGATCAAGGGGTTCTCCAGTTAAACCAGAATTCAGGTCCGGCCACCACCTCGAAGTTATTCAGTGCCATGCCTCCCAAAGAATTAACTTGCAATTAAGGGTACATTTCGCTATATTAAGAAAAACGTGAAAAAGGTCAGCATGTTTGTCTTCCTAACAGAAGGAGGATCAGATGAAGACTAAACAACGGGTGCATTTGACCGCAATCGGGATGGTATTACTTTCCGCGTTTCTCGTTCAGATATTGATCCGCTCACCAGTTAGGGCCCAAATAATCCTGGATGTGATTGATGTGGGCGTGGATGTCGGGGGGATCGCTGTAAATCCAAACACAAACCTTGTCTATGTAGCTGTTACTGGACAGCTCAACGTTTACAACGCCCAGACCCATGCTTTCGTGACCACGATTCCACTTCCCCAAAATTACACACCTTGTTACGATGTAGCACTGAACCTTTCAACCAACCGGATTTATGCAGCTGGTCTCCGAACCTATGTGATAGACGGCAATACCAATAACGTGCTGGGGAATTTCGATAAGAGTGGAAATGAGGTGGCGATCAATCCAACCACCAATCGGGTTTACATCGCCGGTATGGTGAATTACCCCTACAGCGACCCCTATGTCATCCATGTACTAGATGGGGGTAACAACTCCTGGCTAACCGACATCCAGATAGCCAGCCTAGCCTCGTTCGAAAGCATCCATTTGGCGATAAATCCAAGTACTAACCGCGTATATGCTACCTTCACGGGTGATGACAATCTACGCGTATTTAACGGCAACTCCCATGCCGAGCTGACCAGCGTACACCTTGAGAACATTGGATATGTAGTTGTGAACCCAGATACCAATAAGGTGTACGCCGGGATAAATTACACAGACGCGGTGGTGCTAGATGGGGTTACCCACACCCAGGTGGGAATGATCTCCAGGATCGGCGCAGGGCGACTGCAGTTGAACCGGCTCACCAATCGCCTCTATGGTATAGCAGCGACATCGCCAGGTTACGTTCTACGGATAGCCGACAGCACCACTTATGAGCTGCTGGGATATATCCACCTGGATGGCAACCTGGCGGATTACGACCTTCACCCCCAATTGGGTAAACTTTTCGCCTCACATTATATGATCCCGACTACATGGGGCAAAAAGGTAACGATCATCCAGGACGAGTCACCCACAGCTCCCGCTCCAACGCCTAAACCCCCAGCCGTCATCGCTACCCTGGACCTGCCGGAAAACGTCGATGGAGCAGCAGTAAACAGGGTGACCAACCAGCTTTACATAGGGATGGAGGGCAGTATAGCGGTGTTCAATGCAACCTCGCTGGCCTGGCTGAACTCTTTCGACCTGACCGAAAACCCCGATTGGCCGCCAATATATGACATCGGCATCAATGAGACCCAGAATTTAATATACGCAGTCAGTGTCAGTGGGACTTACGTGGTCAACGGGGCAAATAATCAAGTGATCGGTACCCTGGGAAGCGGGAACGAGATCGCGGTCAATTCCAACAACGGGCGGGTATACATCTTTGAGCAAGCTGTCTGGCTGGGCGATCCGGATCGTCTTAAGATCTACGACGGCGTAACCACGAGTCATATCCGCACAATCGACCTAGGCACTTCGATATATTTCCAATCCGGGCATGTGGCGGTTAATCCGGGGACGGGATACGCCTACTGTACCTATTCACTGGATGATGATTTACGTATCATCAGCCCAACAACGGATGACGTCGCTCAGACGATCGACTACACATCGATAGGCGATGTGACCGTCAATCCAACCACTAACCGGGTTTTCGTTTGGATATCGCGGCAGGGGAAATCGGGGGCGGTCATTCTGGACGGGAATAACCATACTGAACTGGGCATGATCCAAGGGGTAAGCGGACAGTTAGAGACAAATCCGCAAACCAACCGCCTGTACGGGTATACTGGTTACACCCTATTGGAAGCCTACGATGTCCCTTCTGGGGAGTTGATGAGCCGGATCTACCTGGACGGCAATATCCGGGGATACACGGTGTCCCCCGGCTTGTTGCGAGTGTATGCGGTGCACCATGATTACCCTGAAGAGTGGTCCAATAAGGTGTCAGTGATCCAGGATACGGCCGAGTCTCCCCCAATCAGGATATACCTGCCGCTCATAATGAGAGAGTAAATCAAGCAGAAAAAGCCAACGAGACCCCCGGAAACACCAGAGACAATAATATCCCCACATCGGTCGCCTGGTCGGATATCCAGGCGATCGCGATTCCAGTTATGCCGGAACTTTCCAATTGGCGCCATCCAGCACCTGCACGTCAACAATTTCTCCTGCAGCAATGTGATCCCTGCCTTCCGGGATCGTAAGGATACCATCCGCCAAAGCCATCATCTGTAGACGGCTTCCCATCTTTAACGGTTGAAAGATCAACCTTCGCTCACCTGGCTCGAACATTCCCTGAACGAACTGGGTCCAGTCAATTTGCCCGCGGACTTCTCGGGCCAACTGGGCTGGCACTACGGGTAAAGTTGCGCTCCGACATCCGGATAGTTTTAAAAGCCCAGGGAGTGCCAGGTTGAGAAAAGCCATGTAGTTGGACGGAGGCCCACCCGGAAGGCAGAAGACTGGCTTCTCCTTTAAGCGACCAAAACCAACAGCTTTTCCAGGTCCGATCCTGACACGGTGATAGTACTTCTCCCAACCGAGTTCGTCCAGCACTGCTACCACCAAATCGCGATCCCCTTTCCAGGCGCCTCCGCTGGTCAACAGAGCATCGTGATCCAGGATACCCTCCAGCAAGCGTTCCCAAAGTGAAAGTGGCTCATCTTTTACTACCCAGGTAGTCACGTGCATACCATATTGGCGACACCAAGACGCCAGGGTGACAAGGTTGCTGGCGTAAAGCATGCCATTTTCCAATGGCATTCCAGGTGCGACAACTTCATCTCCCGTCGCAATAATCCCAACCCGTGGGAGCTTTCTAACTGGGACATGAGCATAGCCCGCAGCAGCCAGCAACCCGACTCGGGATGGGTTTAACACTTCCCCGGCAAAGACCAGCGGCTGCCCGTGTTGCACATCGCTGCCTTTTGCCAAAATATTCCTGCCCGGGTAAGCATCTGCCATAACATTCACGGTCATATTCTCACGATCCAAGCTGGTGAATTCTTGCGAGACCACCGCATCAGCACCCTTTGGGATTAGCGCTCCACTCAAAATACGTACCGCCTCGCCTGACTTTACTTCACCATCCCATTCGCCTCCTGCAGCCACATCTCCGATTAAATTCAAGGATACTGGTTTCTCCGGTGATGCACAAGCCAGATCTCCTGATCGAATCGCGTACCCGTCTTTTAAAGATACATCATTGGAAGGCAAATCTACCAACCCGACCAGATCTTCGCCAGCAACTCGTCCTGTGGCTTGCGATATTCCGATTATATCCGTTCCCAAAGGCTGAATGTGTTCCAGCGTACGCTGAAGTGCCTGACGGTATGAAATCATAATCAACTATTATCCCCGGATTCTGAATATTCCCTCAATAAAACCTCTAGACCTTATCGATGATACCTGCGTTTTGGAGAGGCGATCAATGGCTCTGAGATTGGTCTTTGCGCATCGGTATAATAAATCTCTCCGGCACAATAACGGCATAACACCTCTTCATCGACCTTTACCTCCCGCTCATTGAAGATTTCTTCCCCACAGCGATCGCATCTAACCCGGGCGGTTTCCTTACTGATGATTTTTCCCAAGGATACGGTCAATGTTACTGGCTGGATTACCAGCAGATCTTCATCGGGCATCATTTTATAGGCTTCCAGATAGGCGTGCCAGCGGTCTGGCTGATTGGGAACGTATCGCTGGATGCCGAGGCGCGCTTTTTGGTGGGGGTGGATACGGATCGCCCGATGGGAGGATGTATCCACAAAAGTCCCTGCCACCTTCCCAAAGTCCAAGACCCGGAGCGTACGGCGCCCCACCCAACACCCAGTTGCCACAGCAATCCCATCAGCAGCGCAGCCATCGGTCTCAACGAAGGTGAACAAACGTTTATCCATCTGGGGTAAATCCAACCCCAGGATATGAGCAGCTTTCATTCCCATACGGACACCCAGGACCTGACGAGGGCATAGATGGTGGTGCAAAGCGGCACACCGGTCAAGTAAATTCTCTAATTGGGTTGGATTCATCATCTAATCAGCAAGATGCATAATCCGGACAGCAGCGCACAAATGGATACCAAGCGGTCGAGTTTTCCGGACTTGAGCGGCAGTGGTCGGTTACGGCCCGGCGAATAGGCGCGCGCCTCTGCTGCCAGGGCGATCTCATCACCCCGGTGTATGGCGTTAGCTATCACCGTGACCAGGTAGAGCTGCAACGCTCGCCAGCGTTGTCCCCGAAAGCCACCGCGCATCCACAAACTACGCCAAACATTGGCGCTTGACTGCCGTAGGTTCGGTAGCAAGTTGATGGCAACTCCTAAGGAAAACCCCAGACCCGAAAGTCCCAACCCCTCCAGCAATCCAGCGACTTCTGAGATATCTACCGAGATCGAAAAACCATCGACAACCACCAGAATGACCACCGCTCGTAATGCCATCCGCAGGCCATCTGTTAACCCGCTAGATGATAGCGGGATTCCCCAGACGTGTAGGTCTACCTGGCCAATCCAAAGCGCGTTTACCAGCACCAGTATCCCGAAGAGGACTATCCAACGCAGACGAAATAGCCGCTGGATGGCTCGCGGATAGAGCGCCCCAGCCACCAGCAAGCAAAGTCCAGCACTCAAGGTTATGCGGTCTGCTGGTGAAAACATGATAATCGCCAGCGACCAGGCCAATATCGCCAAGTAGCTTACTGTGCCAAGCAGCTGTTGGTGCGGTCGGCGAGCCCGAACAGCCTGCAAATATTTCTCTAGGATCATGGAATTATCTGGATTTGGGTCACCTGGCGAACATTTAACTTGCCATCTTGATCTGGTAAAACCATGAGAAAAGGCCCCTCATCATCTGCCAGGGGTCCCTCCGCCCGGGCGTATGCTACTAACGTATCGGGTTTATTTACCAGTTCAGGATCATAGTTGGCGCTGAAGCCATCCGCGGCGACAGCCTTGACCGCCTGGACCGCGGTCGGATCGAAGCCTGCATCCTGTAAAAGCAGCGCCAACGGAACCCCAACATAGGTAACATCACGAAAGGTTGCCTGAACAGTTCCCAAAGCCATCAAATCCTCCATGGAATAAGACTTTTCGGTCGTCCCTGCAGACACCAATAAAGAACCAGCTGTTGAGGAAATAGGATTACTGTTTGGAGCAGCACAAGCTGCAACCAATAGGGTCATGATCAGTATGGTTAATAAGGCGCGGCGCATAGTGAACCTCCTTCCATAATGAGCGCGATTCAAGATCCTGGGATGGTCAATATCGAGCCAGATATACGATCCTGTAAAAGGCGACCAGCGTTCCAAGCCAGCCAGCCAACAACCAGACCGATAAGCAAGTGTCCAGCAACCAACACGGCTGCAATCCAGATCCAGGCACCTGGATCCAGCCCAAAAAGGCGGGCGCCTAGATCCAGCATATCCAACCAGACCACAAAGATGCCCCGTCCAAAGAGCAGGGGATTGGTTACAAAGGGTTGTACCAGCGTCCAGAGAACCCCCAACCCACCGGCCAGCATCAGGGCATATCTGGTGGGGCGTTTAAAGGCGGATAGAGTCACTTCCGCTACCAGCGCTTCGCTGAAGATGCCGATCATGGGCCCGACCACCACGCTTCCTATGCTAAAGAGCTTGAGCACCAAGGCGATCACGCCGATGAAGAGGGTCGCACCGCGCTTGGATACGAAAAGCCGCCCAGTTAGGGCCACCACCAAGCCGATAGCAGCGAGCACTGTCCCGCTCATCGGCAGGTTAACGGCGTGTAATACCGAACCCAAACTAATTTCGACAACCCCCCACAGCGCTCCAAAGACAGCCAGGGTTACCAATTGACGGGTTGTGAATTTCATGGTCTCTCCTTTTTATAAGGCTTCACACGGTTTTTTCCTGATCCGTTTCGCAGATGCCCATCGAGAACCAACCGACCAGCCTCCATCAGAATGACACGGCTGGCATAGCGGTGGATCAATTTATAGTCGTGGGTGATCAGCAGGATGGTGGTGCCCTGCTGGTTAAGGCTCACCAGGTAATCCATCAAACGCTCCAGGTGACCCCAGTCCTGACCCAAGGTGGGTTCATCCAGGATGAGTAAGCTTGGACGCAGCGAAAGGCAAGCTCCTAATGCAGTGCGCTGTTGCTGTCCGATGGACAAAGCAGTCGGGCGTCTGGTTCGCAGGGCAAGCAGGTCTGTCTCGATCAGGGTCTGTTGGTGGGATTTTAGATCAAAACTGCGGTAATTTCGTGGCCCAAAAGCCAGCTCCTCATCAACGCTATCGGTGAAGAGCTGCTCACTTGGATCCTGGAAAAGCAACGAGACGTCCAGACCTGGCCGGATCTGTTTATGGTTGCCTCGGCGCAGCGAGCCTCGCCGGGGCTTCAATAACCCGGCAATCACGAGAGCCAGGGTAGTCTTGCCTGTCCCGTTATCCCCCACCAAAGCAGCGAACTCCCCAGGATAGAGTCTGAGGTCGAAATCATGGATCACATCATGACGACCATAGCCGGCCGTCACTCCGCTCATTTCAACCAGGGGGTAAACTCCCTGAGGTGGATGCCCGTTGGGTACCAGCAATTTGCTCCAAGAGGTCTGGAGCTCATCGACTGGTCTGCGCAGCCCCAGTTCTTTCAGCATACGCTTATCCTTGAATATTTTGTCTCCTTTACCTTCAGCGATAATCCGGCCTGCGTCCATAACCACTGTTCGGTCAGCCAATCGGGCTGCTGCTGCCAGACGATGCTCGATCAGTACAATCGAAATACCCAAGCGTTTACGCAGATCCAGCAAGGTAGCGATCACCTGTTCCGTCCCGGGTACGTCGAGTGAAGCGGTCGGCTCATCCAGCACCAACACCTGTGGGCGCATCGCCAGGGCAGCTGCAATGGCTACCCGTTGCTTCTGTCCTCCCGATAGCGTGGCAGGCTGGCATTCGGACTGGTCCGAAATTCCCACAGCTTCCATCGCCCAGATGGTGCGAGCTCCGACCTCTTCATCAGATAAGCCCAGGTTGCGAGGCCCGAAAGCCACTTCGTCCACAACCCGCAGTTGAAAGAGCTGACTAGAAGGATTCTGGAATACCGCCCCGACTCGCTGAGCCAATTCTGGAATCGAATGATCCCAGACCTCCAGACCGGCTACCCTTACATACCCCTCCCAGGTTGCAGGGATAGCATGGGGGATCAGGCCGGTAAGAACGCGAGCCAGAGTGCTTTTACCACATCCTGAAGGACCGGTCACCAGCAGGCACTCACCAAGGCCGACATCGAGGTCGATGCCTCGCAATGCCTCGACAGATCCATATCTTACAAACAGGTCACGAACTCGGATCATGCCTTTCTAGTCTCCTCCTTTGCAGAAACCCAGACGACCTGACCCCAAGGCCACCGTTCTTTGGCCTTGGGTATTAGAGGTGGACGAACAACCACAATGGCCAGGCGATGGCGCTGCAGATCAATTCCCCGCAAGCCAGAAGACCATCCCTGGCCTCCATAGAACTCCAATGGACCTACTTCATCCAGAATAAATAAATCATTTTCCCCCACGCACTCCAAAACCTGAACTCCCCATTGCAACGATTCGGAATCGAATTGCCAATCGCCAGTGACAGGTCCAGTAATAAGGGCGTGATGCTTATCAACCGGTAAGCCACGATGGAATGCCAGCCGTCTTCGCTCACCACTACTAAGGTCAACCAGATCGATGCCAACCTTGCGACCGTTTACAAATGCCGCTGGCGATACCAACCCAGCTATGGTGAAGCCAAGGGACCTGGCCGAGTTGACCAATTCCAGACACCAGCTGGTTTTTCCCGAACCGCTAGGGCCTGTCAGGAAGACAAGCCTGTGATGGTCCTTTTCATCAATAAACAAACTCGCCAGGAGACTTTCTGGCGAGTGAAACAAATCTTGCACAGATTCAGGTCTCCTTTCCAATTCCGTCCCAATTTCATTAGGGACATCGGGAGGCCAATGCGTTTCCACAAGGGCCCTGACTCTTCCAGAAAGCCTATCCGAAATGCACGGGATAAATTAGGAAGAGCCCTCGCTAAGGGCGAGATCGTCCGCTATCCATTGTTTAGCTATAACAGGGATTCAGGCTGTTTGAGCGAACTTTAGGTTATGCGGATCGGAGGTTCTTTATTATCGTTTCTAGAATAACAGATACCGTTCGATAAGGCATCCCTCCAGTGGGTGAATTTTGATTATCCGAGCGGGTAATTCGCAGGGATACGTTTTGGTGAATCTCAACGCTTGGTCAACTCGCGCTTGACCTCGTTCAACTCGTCGAGCACCTCCAATTCATTTTTTAATTCATCTGAAAGCGAATTGAAATAGGCTTTCAAGTCCCGAATGAGCTTGCCAGCCTCGCGGGCAACTCTAGCCAAACGCTCTGGCCCAAGCACAATGGCTGCCAAGAGCATGATTACCAAGAATTCGGTCGATCCAATTCCCAAAATCTCCATAGGGTTACCCTCTACCAGCAACGTAAGCCAGGATGATACTGGTTATATATAAACCTACAAGAGGTAACATAACCAGGCCCATGTTTACCGGATCAACGGTGGGCGTGACTGCCGCCGCAACAACCGCCATGCCGACTACGGCATAGCGCCAACCGCCGGCTAGCTGGCGAGCAGTCACGAAATTCAACTTCGCCAAAAGCATTACAACCAGCGGCATCTCAAAACACAGACCGATCCAAAACATCAGTCGAGTAACGAACTCAAAATAGTTCTGTGGCCGGACATGAGTGGTGATATCTAGGAAGTTGACCAGGAATGGCACCGCCGTCGGGATCATCACAAACCAGGTAAAGGCAACCCCGGTCGCGAATAAGATGCTGGCAGCCGGCACCCCAAAGAAAAGCCAGAGGCGTTCTCGCTTTTCTAATCCAGGTAAGATGAAGCGCATCGCTTGATATACAACCACCGGCATACCAAACACCAATCCGCTCAATAAAGCCACCCGCATGAAAATAGCGATGTTCTCGGTGACCTCGATAGAAACCAGGGCCTGACTCCCGCCAATGGGCCGGGCCAGGTAATTGATCAGTTCTCCGGCAAAGATAAAACTGACTACCGTGGTAATGATCAGGGCTATAAAAGCCTTGAACATCCTTTGACGCAGCTCGTTGAGATGCTGCAGGAGGGGCATGGAGGTTTCAAGTTGAAGGCTGGCTTTTCGATGGGCGCGACCAAAGGCGCGGGTGTAATCGCGCCAACTGTGCCTTGTTTTTCCTGCAGGGGCTTGCTTTATATCATTCACTGCAAATTAAATTCTCACTCCTCAAGAGTTTCAGAGGCTTTTTCTTTATCTTCCTTATCGCCGTTTAGACCTTGACGAAAGGCACGGATGCCCTTGCCCATCTCTCCAGCGATCTTACTGACGCGACCGACCCCAAAAAGCAGCAAAACAATTATTAATACAATGATCAATTCTGGAACACCCAAATTGAAAGGCATTTTAACACCTCCTGTCGGAGCTCCGCTCAGACGTCCAATTCGAAATCGAACGCCTTTGGAACTGTATAATCCACTTTGAGTTCACGCAAATACATTCCATCCTCTCGAGGTTCAAATACGCTGGTGGATATACCCACATCCACGTCTAGATCTTTCAGCGCTTTGACATGGCGCACATGGAATTCGAGATAATTATAATCGTGGTTGAGGGAAAACCTGGCTCGCTTCACTTTCTTGAGTACCGGAAGCACCTCTTGAATATCATCTCCAAAGACCTTTGCTGATTTGAGAAAATAATCCTTTTTGGAAAACCATGAGGTTTTCGGCAAAGGCTGGTTGTAATTCTGCTGATAGATTTGTCCAGTGTGTTTGTTCTCCAGCGAACAATAATGGACACCCAGGCCTAAACCGGAGTCCATAGCGAATTCGATTAGATCTAAGCATTCCAGTTCGCTTTGGGCAATAGGCAAACCGCCGGCATACCAATAGTTGTAAGGCACCCGGTAGGGTGGATTCTTGATTTTATAACCACGTTGATGGAATACTTCCGCATTATTCATAGGAAAACAGAATTCAAGCAGGTTAATACTGAAGATTCCAATCCGCTCCAACTCCCTCAGCACCTCTTTCATCACCTCGAAGGTACCTGGGAGAATGGGCATCTCAACCATCACAGCGGGAATATATTTCGTGGAAAGGGAGAGCATATCAAATGTGTGCCGGTGCTCTTTTTCAAGATCATTCATTCGAATGCTTATGCGGATTTCCCTCAGACCTGCATCCTTTAATTCTTGCAAGGTTTGGGCGTTGAGGTGATCACCAGATGTGTAAAGGCGAGTATAGGTTGAGGGGAATTCTTGACGAGCATGTTGGAAAAAGGCGATGGTTTCATCTTTGTGAAGCAATGGCTCACCACCCGTCAGAGCCAGATGTTCCACCAGGTGCCCATTTGTTTTGATTTGATCAAGCTCAGCAATCACATCCCTTTTGTTCGAGATAAATTGTTGGTAGCCTTCCTGGTTGGGATTGAAACAGTAAAAACAATCACGGTGACACTTCAGGGAAATAAAAAATGTGGCAGAACCCAGGCCCGTTTGACAAGCAAGGCAGGCAGGTGAGATCTTATTCACGTAGATGCTTTTATCATCGTTTCGCACGATGGCCCCTTTTTGGCGCAATCTTACTATTTTTTTCTGGGTCACCTGCCTGTAATCCTGCGAGTCGACCTCCACTCCTGCCTGAGCAATCTGTGTCATAAAATCTTCGTAGATCTCCACATACGTCTTGGCATATGATTGGAAGGTGGGGTTTTTTATATTAGACAGAGTGTTGCGGTCAATCGTGACGATCACGGTTTTTGCTTGTGCCGCTCGTTAACATCTTGGAATTTTAACCCGGGCGGTAAATCAGACCCAAATGGATTCTTGAGACGATGTTCACACAATGGACAAAAATTAGTCCCAGGGCGTTTTGCAATCAGGGTACGACACCGGTCGCATTCTATAAGATCTCCTTCTTGCAAGATAAAATGTTCATCTCCTTGCTTCAGCAGTTCTTCAAATGTAAGATCATGGGTAACCGAAATGGCATTCACCGCACAAACAGGGATGCAAATCTCACAACCGATGCACATTCCCGTGGAGAACATCAAATGAAATTTTGTGTCTGCATCTATAGAAAATCGCAGCGCTCCAGTAGGACAGGCGCGAGCGCACACACCACACGCTGTACAATCGTTCGAAACGGAGATCTTAGCATGATTAAACCCTTCCAAAGAGAAATGCCCATTTTCGAGTTCTTGGAGAGAAAATTGCTTTAGAGCGTTTAGCTCACGCCTGCGCTCACGGGAGAGGCTTTTAGATTTGCTACTTTTATCCTCTATAAGAACCCGCGCGGCTGCCAACTGCCCTTGCCGAGATGCCATTCGAAATAAATCTCGACGGGATAGGGGAGGATTATCCGCATTCCAGAACGGACGCTCAACCAGCTCAATCGACTCCTCCGATGAAAAGGTTCTGATCGCCTGTGAAAGTCCCCATGGTGCGAGCATTTGTTGAGCTCGTTTCACCTGCTTCTCTATTTGGCTGATAAGAGATCCCCAAGGGCACTGGGCGCATGCATCAATCCGGGTGAGAATCTGTTCAACCCCAACAGCGATCAAGATCAAGTAGGCGCCAGTCCCGAGTCCAGCTAAACAACTGCTAACCTGGATTCCTAGATTTGTTTCAGCCACACCGGTTTCAGCAGAAGGGTGGGGAGCACAGATTAGTTCAATTGTTTTTGCATCTGTTCGAGCAGCACAATTCATCAATGCAGGTACAGCATCATCGGCTTTGAACGCCCCAGCTGGGCAGATTGGGAGACAAGCCAAACACGATTCACAAGCATTTTCGTCAAACGATGGCGGTTTCCCTGGTTGTATAGCGTCAACCGGACAAAGCTCATAGCAGGCTTCGCATTTGGAATACTTACTGATCTCATGCAGGCATCGAGATGAATCAAAGATGACAGCTGAGCGATCGATGCCGGACAGGCGTTCAGCGATAGTTAAGAAGTTCATTCTACAAGCCTTTTGGGTATTTCAAGATCGAGGATTTCAGCTATCTTTATCAATGCGCCCCTGAGAATTAATGCAACTCCTCGATAAAAATCCGTGTGTGCGTGCTTTTCCACGAGATTACACCAGGTCGGTATCCACCTTAGTGGATGTGCAGAAAGAAATCTTCGTTGAGCAGAAAGCATTTCTTCGAACTTGGATTCATCACCTTCATTAAAAGTGCTTAAACTCAGACTAGCCAAGTGAGCAAGGAAAGCCAGTTCGAGACCAATATGATCATCAGGTTCCTTGTATTTATTCGTAATCTCTAATCCATAGGAGTAGTACCAAGAACGGACCTCCAATGTTTCTTCTTGAAATAACAAGTTGTCTTTATTTAGATAGACGGATTCCCAAGGTGCAACTGGAATTCGGTCTGTGTGATCAAATAAGCGAGTATAGTCTACCTTTAGATCAGAGATGATACCATTTGTATCCCTTTGGTATTCCTTTGCCAATGTCGCCAACAATGCTAATCCTGCAATTACATCTGGATGCTCCCCAGCAAAAGGAGCCTCCTCAAAAATCGCATCCTCAAAAAGTGGTTGCAGCCAACTCTCCTCAGGGTACATATAAAGGATTTTTCCCAGCAAACCAAATAGCAATACTTCGCCAGTAAGAATTTCAGTCCAATTCCCCTTAGCCAGATCTAATTCGTTCATACCCATTGACACCTCATAATTTATAGCAGTTGTTTATCATGTAGACTCGGGGTAGTGTAAAAGCAACTTCAGCATTTTAACAACCGATCGTAGATATCAACGCTTGCACTACGTGGTCGCAAAGTAAAGTTCTAGTTCAGCCAGGTTGCATGTCGCTCAAGCCTCGGATGAAATTATCAGACACCTTGATGCCTCGTTGAAAGGTTTTCACAACGAGGAAAGCGTTCAGTTGCAGACCGGATCGGGCGGTGTTACTCCGAATGAGCGCCAGCATAGTTTCGAAAG
The DNA here is from genome assembly GCA_034430155.1 of Anaerolineales bacterium. Taxonomy (GTDB): domain Bacteria; phylum Chloroflexota; class Anaerolineae; order Anaerolineales; family UBA4823; genus DAOUET01. The sequence continues at coordinate 29,206 of DAOUET010000056.1, read as the reverse complement.
TGCGTCAAGCCCGACCAACCCAATTGTTGCTGATGCAGCCACGTAGTCGATTTTCAACTAGGTTCTGCTTGGACGCTCTAGTGGGATAATGACAGATGCTGACTCACAAGCCCAGGTGATCAACCAACTGCCCTTGCAGGCGCACCTCCTACAGTCACAAGTGATAACCATTACTACAGCCACTGTCAAATAGGACCAAGAGACAGGAGGCTCCAGGAAAATCGTATTGCCCAATTTCTTACCATCAGCGGTCCCATACGGGCTCTGCTATGTGAACCATAACCGGGACCATGTGTAAGTGAGCCAGTCTGCTGACAATTCGAACATTGGCAAATGTGTATCTCTGGGATTGGCATTAGTTATTTCTGGGTAAAATGCAAGATTCATATTCTATTTTACTTGCTTTTTACCCTAGATTATTAAAGAACGGATGTTTGTTTTTACTCCGACTCTTATAATAATTATTTGTGTTTCAGCCGCCGATATAAAGTAAGTAGAGGAATTAGCATAATAGCTAAGAGTAAAATCGTAGAGGCGCTATAGATCACCACCTGAGCAGTAGTAACACCAATATTGGAAAGCTTATCTCGTACCCTGTCTTCTAAAGATGTATTCCAGACGAAAGCGAGAGAAGGTACATCCAAAGGGCGAACCACCGATAATATAACAGGGTCGTAAGGTAAAGACTTGAGCACCTGGCTATCTGATAAGTTTATCATCTGGTTTGCTTGAACGGTTATTACATTTGGAGTATTTTGGGAACGCACTTCAGCTTTGCCGTCAAAAATAAATAGCCATTCACTTTGATTGGGAAGTATCTCTAAAGAAAAATTAGTGTCTACCAGGGTGATTTCTGCTGAACTTGTCTGAACGATTAGGGGTTGTCCACTGCTACTATAACCCCACAACCAACCATATTCAATTGTAAGATTGTCCTCGCTTATCTCTACTTGTGACTCCGCCGGTATAATTACTTCGCCATCTCCCCATTGTATTTTCTGTGTACCTTGCTGAGGCAATAAATGAATGTCGATATCCGGAACTGATTCGCCTGAAAGATTAACAATTTGTTCTTCACTGTAGTATCCCGGAGCTCTAATATTTAATGTGACAGATCTGATGGGTAGATCATAAAACATAAATGATCCACTATCTGGTAGTAAGTTTTGGATTTTGCCGGTATTTTCGAGCGTAATCCAAGCAAAGGGTAACGGTCGTCCCTGTTCGTCGATAACCTTGCCCTTTACTCCATACCCCGTGACAGTACTGACAGGTATCTCAACGAAGGCCTGAGGTTTTTTCGTCAGATCGACTTCCTGGGTAGTCGCGTATAAACCATGGGTTAACAATACCAAATTATCTAATGCCACCAAGTACTTATCAATCTGTAAACCAGTGAAGGAGAAAGAACCATCTTCAGATGTGTTTGTTTTGAAAGAGGTATTGTCCGATAAACGCATTGTAGTGATGGTAACAGGCTCGTTGAAGAATTCATTATTGATCAATACCCCGCTTATCCGACCGACCTGGGATGTCACTGCCAGGGTTATTGGTGGGGCACTGGTTGCGCCGGGGGGTAACGTTACCTCGACAGAATTGGCGCTTTCATAACGCACGCCATTTACGATCGCGGGATCAACCCGGAAAACGTGCGTGGTTGGAGATTCCGCCAGCGCCTCTACTTTAACGTATGCGTATCCCTGGTCGTCAGTTGATCCGGTGGCAGCGCGGGCACGCCACATATACAACCAGGTCGAGGCCTGCACAGGGATCCCCACGACTTCCTGATTGGCATCCTCCGCCAGTACGACTTTTACAGGGACAATTGCGTAATTGGAGCGGTCGACGATGACGTGCCGTTCAACATCTGCAGATTGCCCCTCGGGGGTGGTCGCAGTAACGCGCAGAAGGACCTCCCCTTTTGGTAAACCTAAATCTGACTGGGTGTGGCAGTATGCCGTACAACTGGCTTGCATGGGATCAAATATCCAATCTGTGGCGTCAGGATTGACCGTTACGTAGAAATCAAAGTAACTGTTATGGTTTAAACCTTCTGTGAGACTGCCTATTAATTCACCATGTTGAAAGACATCCAACTGCAACTTGATCTCATCATAATCAAAACCGTAATGGTTTACCCATCCACTAATCGGTATGCTGTATAACACAGAAGTTGGACCAGCATATAGGGTCTCCCCCTCGCTAGGGCTGGAAATGTGTACAGCCAGATCAAATTCCTGAGCCTGGACATGATGGATCATCATGCCACTGACAATCAAAATGATAAGACATTTAATAAACTTGTCCATTAACGATTTTGCTTTAGAAGAGATTTAAATTCTGTCCATCCCTTTACTGAGAGTCAGAGATTGCGATTGATTCTGGGATATCCCACGGGTTGCCAGGATAATGACAACGCCCACAATCAACCTCTTTTTGCAGATCATGTGATTGGTAGGGTTCTGTTTGACTATGGCCAAGAAGCTCGGTCGTTCGGAAGGTCGTCCATAAATCCTTTCCCTCAATTGGTCCCACTTCCAATCCGGATGCGTCGTGGCAAGCCACGCAGGATACCGACAGATGAATTGAACTATGCGCCAATGAGGCGAGAGTTTGCTTTGTATCACCAATCAAATCAACATGGCAAGTCATGCAATCATCGTTTCCGCCAAGCTTGATTTCCCTGTCATGATTGTCCCAGGCCTTGGGATGGCAGCTACGACACTCATCATCACTTTTTGCCGAAGGGTGATTTATAGATACCGTAGTGGTACTCATCGTAATGTTTGAATGACAGTCGGTACAACTAGCTCTCAGGCTATGAGGGTCATGGCATTGAACGCAGTCAAAATCAGCGTGAGCGCTCTCTCCCAGATCGATTTTATGTCTCAAAGTCTGGTTATCAAGGTGACACTTTTCGCACAGTTCCGTAGCATTGGCAACGGTCTCATGATATCCCGTAGTTGGGTTCAACCAGCCAATCCCAGCTTCTGCCATACCATCGGTGACCACATGACAGACCTCACAACCAATATCATTCCATTCACTTTCTGGCACTAAGGGGTTCCCTTGTGCTATTCTTGGCTCGGATTCGGAGGCGAATTTACAAGAGACGCAATTGGGAGGGGGATCGATCTTGGCAGCAATATCCCAATTGGTTGGAGAGTGACATTTGGCGCAATAGGTATTAGGTCCCTTTTCCAGATCGTACGTATCCGCGTGAGGTCCACTTTCCCAGGAAATCCAAATAGCCTTCTGTTCAGGTGGGACGGTAGGAAAGAGGGTCGGAGCAATTGTGCTGAGCACTTCGTCCTTTACTTGCATGTTCTCGTTAAAATTGCAAGCAGATAACCATATAAAAACAAAAACGATGAAAACTATTTTTCGTGGAAATAATTTATTCACAGCTTTACCTTATCGCAAGTTATCGTTTATAGCTGACATATTGCACAGCATTGCAAAGGTTACTGGTTTAATTCCTTAGGGGAGCATCTCAGGGACTATGCTGGGATTAGGATTGGGGTTTCTTGAAAAGTAGGTACACCAAAACATGACAGCACCATTTGGATGACATGCAGAGCAACTCACCTTTGAGGCAACAATAACTTGATACTCGCCATACTCACCTAAGGGGTGGTGGCAGCGCTCACACCTCGTTTCTAATTGAAGGTTATGGGAGGGCCAGGAGGTGAGGGCATGTGCAAAACGACGGGTAATATATTCGCCGTAGTGAGGCGATGCCGGGTCAGCTTCGTACCAGACACTCAAACCACCAGCGTCATGACAAGCTGTGCAGTTTACGTTAGGATGACGGGCATGGTCAGCTGCTCCTACACCAATGGTGGGATCGTGGCAATCCTGGCAAGACGAAGGGGTCCCATGAGCGCCATGGCATTCGGTGCATTCCATATTCGTATGGGCAGGGGAAGTCCTTTGTTCTTCGATGACCTCGAAGCCATGCTGTCCCTCGTGGCAGTGAGCGCATAATTCCATCACGCTGTTTACTTCTTGGTATTCACCAGTGGCTTGATTCCAGAAAGCAACACCTGTGTAATATGAATCGCCGGCGGGGATATGACAAACCTCGCAGCGGATGTCCTGCCAATCATTTTCATCAATGGGAGTGCCCGAAGAGAGTTCGGGGCGCGGAGCGCCAGCAATGCGCTTACAGGCGTAGCAATCCAAAGCTTCCTGTTGAGCAATATCCTGGGTCGGATCCCAATTCGTCGGTGATTTACAGCGCGCGCAGGTGGTGTTGGCACCCATGCCGTTATCATAGGTATCGGAGTGCCCAGACTGCGCCCATTCAGCTTGCGCAGCAATAATCTCAGCCTCATTGGCTACGTGCCCACTCGGGGTAGCGGTGAGCAAAGGTGCAGGAATATAGGGAGCAGCAAAAGCATGGACTGAAAGCGCAAATAAAAACGTAATGATCACCAGCACGGTGACATATACCCATATTTCTCTTGTCATGTCCAGGGTTCCTGCATATGTAAGGAGGGGAGGTATCGCCTCACCTCCCCTCCCTAATTAGAGTTTAGAGATATTGGGTTGAAAAGCCCATACTTGTTACACGCCGATCTGCACGCGGGTGGCGTAAAACAGGAACCTTCCTAAGATCTCGGCAGCCAATACCAGCACAAAAGCGCTGTATGCAAAGTAGGAGAGTAGTTTTTCCTTACCAGGATTGAGCGCGCTCTGAGAGATAAATAGACCAAAAACGCCTGCTCCTAAAAAGGCAAGGAAGAGCCTGAAGCCAAATACCACTCCAAAGTTGTTGAGCATCAAGCTGGCAGAATCAGCAGCCTCGCCACCCTTGGAAGCCAGCAGAGCCAAGTACATAGGGATGGCAATGAACTCAACGCCAAGAAGGACGATCGAGCCAATCGCAATCCAGCGCATAATGCCACGCAACAACTCGCATTGGACTTCAGCACAATCAGGCATCTTACTCTTTATATAGGCGTAATTCGCCACGAAAGCTGCACCTAAAGCCAATGCACCGAGTAGCAATGTCGTAACGGAAAATTGCAGCGGGGTGAAAAAAGTGTTCCAGGCCGGCTGCGTCTCCATCATGTAGACAGATGACATGCTAAACACTAAGCCGATACCAATGAGCCCTGCAACCACTGCAACGATGCTTCGCACGACAAAGCTCCCGATCTTACGCCATTGTAGGAAGGCAAACAGGAAGGCGACCACAGCAAATACCACGCCGAACAGGATCTCGCGGCTCAACCAGGATGTCGCCAGGTTGGTAACAGCCTTGGGTGCATTAGCGATATGACCCAGGTGCAAGAACGAGGCAAGGAAAGCCAAAACCATCACAGGAAGGATTGCATACAAGGCACGATCGGTGAGCCGGTCTGCCTCCTCTGTACCCGCTTTACGGGCTGCAAAGAAGTGCACGACGCCCAGAATTAAGAACGCACCTACTGACATCTGTCCAAGGATGGTGAATAAAATCAAAGCCCATTCGCTGACATTCATGGTTACACCTCCTCAGGTAGATTGATGATCTTTCCAGTTTCAAAGCCGCTAACCTCGGCATTCTTATGAGGAGTCACGACAAACGAAGGTCCGGTAAGATCAGATTTTGGAAGAGGGGCGATTTCATTGAAATCGCCATATTTGGCGCGCAATTCACTCAGATCGCCATAGTCCAGACAGCGCATGACACAAGCGTCCACGCAAGCTGGGTTCTGACCACTGGCAAGCAAATCCTGGCAGAAGTCGCACTTGCTCATCACGCCAGTCACCTGATCGAACTGAGGTGCTCCGTAGGGGCAAGCCCACTCGCAGTAACGGCATCCAATGCATTTATTGGGATCAACGAGCACGATCCCGTCTTCAGCACGCTTATAAAGCGCGGTTGACGGGCAAACCGTTACGCAAATTGGATTTTCACAGTGCATACAGGAAATCGAAAGCGCGTAGTTGAAAACGTGGTTAGGTACCATTAAGTTTCCAACTGGAACCCAACTTCCGCCGCCGTACTGGACTATCCTGCGCCAGCGAGCCTCTTCGGCTAAATTTGCTCTGTCCATGCAAGCAGCCTGGCAGGCTTTGCAGGCTGTGCAGGCACGCGCATCAAAATAGAAGGCCATTTGTTTCGCCATTGAATTATGCCTCCTTTATAGTGGTATTCTTCGAGGCCATTTGTAGTCTGATTTGACCTCAATTGGCCCTTCATATTTTTCAACTTGCACATTGCAAGAGTTCCATCCCGAAGTTCCCTGACCGGTGGGGACCGCGCCGTTGATGATGTTGTCGGCGCCAGCCTTGTCTATCTGGCTAGCTTCATCCATTTCAACCCAGGTGCCATGGAAGAGATTCACAACTCCGGGTATGATGCGTGGGGTTACACAAACCGGTCGCAATGTCTTACCATGGCGGCTGGTGATTAACACAATGTCACCGTGTTTAATCCCACGCGCCTCTGCATCAACCGGATTCATCAAAAACTCATTGGGAAATATCCGTCTGAGCTGACGTACGTTGTCAAACACACTGTGTGATCGTCGTCCATAGTGGCCTGTGTAAAGCTGCAAGGGGTATTCGCCTTTGATCTTGTTGTCCCAGTCTGCAAAGGTTGATTTGTAGCCCTCATCAGAAGGAACATAGGTTGGAATGGGTTCATATTCTTCCCAACCAAAGGCCTTGAGCGTATCAGCCAGAGCCTGGCTATGGATCTCTAGTTTGCCGGTTGCAGTATCCAAGGGGTTTGCCTCGGGGTCGTCCCGGAAGTCTTTCAAGGCGATATACTCATAGTTATCTCCGGGGCTTCTGGGTACTTGATAGATGCCTCTTTCCTTGAACTCCATGATCGGGATTTTTCCGGTCTGGGGCTCGCCTTCCACACCCAACTCGGCTAAATCTTGCTCTGTTATGGTCACTAAATTTTCGTATTCGCCTCCAGAATTCGGCACATCATCCTTCATGACCTTTGCGCCGGCAATCTGGTTGAAGATCATCTGCTTGCGAGAGACCGGGTATATTTCCGTGGGGTCAAACCCAAGCCGATCGCCGATCGTTGCAGCGATCTCGTAATCGTCCTTGGCTTCGAAAAGTGGTTCGGTAACTTGGCTGGCCCAGATCAGCATTTCCCGGTTGCCCGTCAACACCGTTCCCCAACGCTCCCATTCCGTCGTGGCAGGTAGCACGATGTCGGCATACTTGGAGTTGGTCGTGAGATGTTGGGATTGGCTGACGACAAACTCGACTTTTCGATGAGCTTGGATGCCTTTGGTTTGTCCATCGCGGGTGCATAAGACTGCGCTGCCACCATGATAAATACATTGGATGTTGACGTCGCGGATGTCGTTATAACCAGCTGTATATTTACCACTCAGCACGGCTTCCCACATCTCATTGTCATTTATTCTCCAATCACTCAGGGGGTTACTGACACCCGAAACACCACTACCACCCGAAGTCACGAGGGCGGGACCATGTCCACTGGAATAGCGGTGGTAGTAGCCTCCGCTGGTCATACTTCCTGATTTGCCCATGTGGCCTGTTATAGCGCCTAACGCCAAGAACGCTTGTGGCCAGTGATCAGCTCTCCGAACGCGTGCCGGGGCGTTAGCCGATAAAATCGCCACGTTCTTGGTCGTGGCAATTTCTACGGCCAATTGCTTGATTCGCTCTGGTGGCACACCACAAATCTCGGAAGCCCATTCGGGTGTCTTGGGCACGCCATCGTAAGTGCCCAACACGTAGTCCTTCAAGTTCTCTTTAGGATCTGCGCCTTCAGGCATCATGGTCTCGTCGAATCCTACCGTGCAGCGTCTCAGAAAGTCCCAATCGATCAGGGGGTTGTTTTCCGGGTCGTCCTCGGTAATCAAGGTATAGAACATGCCAAGGACCAGGGTGATGTCAGTGGTGGTCCGGATGGGGATCCATTCGTCCGCCGTGACCATGGCGGTATCATTGTAATAAGGATCAATGATGATGACCTTGGCGTTGCCTTTGCGATTTCCAAGGTTCTGCAAGTAATTGTAGGTTGGGTTACCCCCACTGCTCCAGATCGCATTCCAGCCAAAGTGAACAAAGAGGTCGACCTTGCGATGTTCCATGCGGTCGTTGATCCCTTGGCTACTGCGTACTCCAACTGCAGGTCCGGTAGATGTCCAGGTACCCAACGAGGTCGTTCCCCAGTGGCTAACATAGCCACCAAGGAGAGATAGCACATTCCCGATCTCACCTCCACCCGTTCTTAGGATCGCTTGATTTCCATAGGTATCGACAATCCTTTTTAACTCGCTGGCGATGGTATCAAAAGCCTCGTCCCAGGTGATACGTACCCACTCGTCCTGTCCGCGCAGTTCTTTATTGCCACCGCCGGGTGCCCAATTGGCGCGCTTCATGGGGTACTTGAGCCGGTCAGGATCAAAAACCTGATGGCGCTGAGAGCGCCCTCGAGCGCAGCCCCTTTGCTGTGGAAAATCGGGGCTATCGGGATGGGTATCGTCCATCTTTTGCCGGATGACAACACCGTCTTTGACCAAGGCGTAGTTGGGGCAACGTCCACCGCAATTGTGCCAGCAGGCAGCGCTAATCCATTTGCCTCCATCAGCTGCCGCTTTTTCGGCTGCTTTTAGACCATAGGTGAGTCCTCCGGCTAATGCAGCCGTGCCCCCCAGCGCCGCACTCCATTTCAGGAAGCTACGCCGGGTCAAAACGGTGTCGGTGAGGGTTTTCATAAGTAAGTTGTTTCCACTCATGGAATTAACCTCCACGTGAAAGTTATGTTGTATTTTAGAATAATCATATTGAGACAAAATCCACAGTGCAAAAAAGACTATTTTGTAAAGACACCTCCTATTCTTTTTCTGTTCACATCATATGTTTAAATATAAATTTAATCCAAGGGCAAAGATTAAAAATAATATATATGAATATAGGGTTAAATACATCCACCTCATGGGCAATTTCATATCCCTCATATGGGTGATTAACATAACTCGATTTCCCAAAATAAATAATTTCAGATTGAATTCGCTAATTATCTGCAAGTAACATAAGCCATTGTATTTGATGGGGTTGGAAATGCCTAATTAGATCTCTTCAAAGGTCTAAACTTTAGAAAATTCGATCTATGAAGAGGTCTAGTAAAATTTGATCTGCCTTTATACATTTCTACTTATGAAATACTCTCATTTCAGAGATAGAACATAAGCAATAACGTTTTCAAGTTCGTTATCAGTTAAATGTTCAGCAATATCCTCGGGCATTGTTGGTGCATTAAGTGGCGGTCTCTCAGCCTCTGATTCATATTCTTTTGGTTTATTGGGATTAACAATTGAATCTCTTACATATTCCTGATCAAATTTTTTGCCTGCTTCATAAAGTGTAGGACCTACAATAGTAACTTGCGTGTCAGTAGAATGGCATTCTGCACATTCTCTATCAAAAACTACTTTACCTGCAACAGGGTCTCCCGGTATTACCTCTGTTGGTGTTGGAGCTATAGTTGGTGGAGGAGCACCTGGCGTATATGGTGCTGCGGTTGGTTCAGATTTACATGCACTTATCAGAAATCCGAAAATAAATAGTGTAAGAATTATTTGTAATCGTTTGTTATTCATTTAAGAAGCTCCTAATAATTTATGTATATACCCTAATTTCCTGCTAATTGTATGGAGTGGAATCTTGTGTGACGACCCAACCCTTATTAATAGGTATGTTATGAACGAAATAATTATCTCTCATAAAGATACTTCTTCATAAATATTATTACAACCCTCTTTTGTTTTATTTTGACCTCACCCAACTGGATGATTTATCTCAGTTAAAATTGCAAAAATTCCATTCCGAGAAAATCGATTTCTAGAAATACTTGCACCAGGAGAGAAGAACATGCGTGGTCCGAAACCAACATACCCAATACAGCTCCTTGACGATCAAATCCCTGAATTGTGCAACTGATCGGCTCTCATAGAGCGCCCCAAGGCAAAGTGATGAGAGCAAAGATCATCCTCGCCACTCATAAACATCAGTAATGGAACAACCAAGAAATTGCAAGAGCGGCCGGCTGTATAGATCGAGTGGTGGGCAGGTGACGTTATCGCTAGGCCGAAAATCATTGTTTGGATGATCTTCCCTGCCCTGGAGCGTCGGAGCGTTTTTCCTCCCGAAGTTCGATCTGAAGCCACGGTACTGGCGTGCAGCTTGCCGAAGGAAAAGGGGGGAAACTTCAACTGTGGAGCCTGACCGAGATCGCAGCTTGTCTGGTTAGGCTTGGTTTGTCTGGTGGCCAATATTGTTGTCAGCACGATTGGGCGCTGGTTGGCGGCGGAGAAGCTAAAAATCTGGCGCTATCACCACTGGCAGTATATTCTCAGCCCCCAGGCTTTCCTGGAACGGTCGCACCCGGTGCTGAGTGAGGCTCTACGAACAGACCGGCGAATTGCTCCGCAAGGGCAGTTGGGTGGTCTGCGTGGATGAGAAAACTTCGATCCAGGTCTGCCAACTGAAGCAACCTCCGCGAGCAGCTCAGGTGTGACAGTCAATGCTGGTCACGCCCCGTTACAATCGCTGGGGAGTCTTACAACTCTTTGCGGGTCTAAATATGGCCGATGGGTTCAAGTATGGGCAAACCTCTGAGCTCAAGCGTTTTGTGGACTTTCCGGCTTTCCTGCTGCAAACCATCTTGCCCAAGACGTTCCGACGCAAGGTTCATTCGTTATATCTGATCCTGGATAACAGTCGACCCTGTGCGCTTAAACAATTGGAAACCTAGCTTCAGAAGCAAATTCATGCTTCTTGGCTGGATCAGATCGAAATCTGGTTTAGCGTTATACAGCAAAAGCTGCTGATACCCTGCCATTTCAACAGTCTAAGAGAGTTAGCGCAGGCAATTATGGAGTTTATAAGGTGCGGAAATCTGGGACCTAAGCCGATCCAGTGGACGTACACCGTCTAAAAACTGGAGAAAAAACTCGAAAGGATCTAATGCAAAGCCGTTCTTAGTAATAATGCATCTTCTAAACCAAACCACTCTGCACTGCATATGTCGCCGCCTGGGTTCGATTCTCCAATTGCAATTTCTCCAGGATGTTTTTCAAGTGTGACTTGACAGTATTTATACTTATACATAACATTTCAGCAATTTGTGGATTGCTGGCTCCTTGGGCTACCAGTCGCAGCACATCGATCTCACGGTTCGTCAGGGCCTCTTGTCCCAGGTTTGAATTAGTCGCTTGGTTTGCTACGCTTTTCAGCAGCCGAGCCGCCATCGCCCGCGTCATGGCAGCCTCCCCACGAGTGATGCCGCGCAGTAAATCAAATAACTCAACTGCATCCAGGCTTTTGAGCAAATATCCAGAGGCACCCAGCTTTACAGCCTCATAAAGGTGCTCATCTTCTTCAGAAGAGGTTAACATCACCACCGCTATATCCGGGAAGCGCTCCCGTATTTCCTTGGTTGCATGTAACCCGTCTCCTTGAGGCATATAGATGTCCATTAAAACCACGTCTGGTCGTAGTTGTTCCGCCACTCTTACGGCTTCTCTCCCGGTTGCGGCCTCCCCGACCACTTCAACTTCGTCCCCACGCGTTTTTATCAGACTGATTAATCCTTGACGAAAAAGCTTATGATCATCCGCAACTAACACTCTAATCGTCATTGCATTTCTCCTCCATAACAGTTCAGTGCTTTCATATGCCTATGCGAACATGAATCGCATAAAACAAGAAACGCCCCAATATCTCTCCCACCATGACCAATAAGCAGGTAATATAGGTTGGGAAAAGTAAATCTCTCACTGGTTTTTGATCACGGGTGTATAAATACACTGCCAGTGACAAACCTCCCACCCCACCGATAATTAATGCCAAGCGTAAACCAAACAATACTGGATAAAGACGCGTCAGAAGCAATATGCTAATCTGGGCTGTTTCGAGATTGCTGTTATTTAATGAAATAAGCTGGGAAATATTCACCGCTATTTGAAGGATAACGATAAAACAGGCAGCACCGATCATCCAGCCTAGAGATTTTTTAATTACCGTTGCTTGTATTCCGGCTTTAGCCAGGCCACGTAACTCCGAATACTTCAGATCCATAATCAATAATGTAGTTAGAGCCATAATCCCTATGAGTAAGGCTGTACAAACGAAGGAAATGATGGTAATGGGGGTGTCCCAGGCTATTTGGGTAGGCAGCATATAGATGATGGACATACAGTAGAGGTTTGCCCAGCTAAAGAAGATGGCTACCCAGCCCAAAATTGTTTTCCATAAATGGATTTCTATTTTTCGCCACTGCATAAACCATAACAAACCAACTGCAAGAAAAAATAGTATTGTGAAGGTTATTTCACGGCTAAGCCAGGAAGAGCGGAAATTCAGCACAGCCAATAAGGATAAATAAGGTTTGCTCAAATGGAAATGCGATCCCGCCATTGCCGCGCCAATGGTAAAAAATACTACAAAAATGCTGTTCTCACACACACGATCAATCTTTTCTGCTCCGAACTTTGAAATAAATCGAGATCGAACTATCCAGATCACAGAGAGAGCCCCTGTAGCCAGCTGCATGAGGATGGTATAGACCGGCAATGCCCATTCACGAACATTCATTATGATGATCGTTCCTTACATAAAAAGCCAGATGTAACCTTAATGGCGCCAAAGATTTTTACGGTAGAAGAATGCTTTTCTTCCTCAGCTTTTCCTGATGTAAGCATGGCAACTTGCACCAAACATGGGTACCTTTACCCGGGGAGGACTTTACAACAAGACTTCCATTAACACTATGTGCACGTTCATGCATCGTCTGTAAACCGAAACTGCGTTTCGACTCAGATAAAGTAAATCCAACCCCATCATCAAGGATGCTTACCTTGATATAGTCTGATTCCATTCTATTTTCTTCTGAAATTGACACATTAACCTGACTTGCTTTAGCGTGCTTTCGAATGTTGGTCAGCGCTTCTTGAAGGATGCACACCAGTTGAACCTCGGCAATAGACGAGAGATTCAATTCATCTCCAGCTCGATTAATAAACTGCATTTTAATGTCAGTTTGGATGCTAAATTCGTCCAAATAATCAACAATAGCCGGAACCAATCCCTTCTCATGGGCCAGTGTGGTTCGTAAGCTGAGAATATTTTCACGAACGTCAGCATGAGCCAGCTGGATCGATTGGCGCATATTTTTTAGCTCTTCCAAAAGTGTCTCTTCCTTACCTTGCTTTTGCAAGGCTTCCAGGGTTTGGACCTGAAGGTTTAAATAACCCAAAACCTGGGCAAGCCCATCATGCATTTCACGAGCGATGCGGGAGCGCTCCTCGATCACAGACAGTGATTGCAGTTGAGAGGTCATCAACCCGTGTTTTATGGCGATCACTACTTGATCAGCCATGCATTCCAACCAGATTTGATCTGTCTCTGAGTAAGGTTCTTCTCCATTGCGCGCAATCCACATCGCGCCGATTGAAGCATTATCAAGATTGAGAGGGACTACAGCCATCTTGTTGGCAAGGTTTTCTTCGAAGAAGCAAACGGCTTCGAGCATCTCGGAAGGTTCATTTTCTTGAGAGCGATAAGATTGACCAGAATGAATAGCTTTTTGCACCATTGGGTTCTTCACCATCAAAGGTGAATCGATAATTTTAATGCTGGTATCGTTGGAGTACCATTTCAATTCCAGGCATGCATGCTCTTCATTTAATATTCCAATCCCCATAAAGTTTGATTTAAGCAACTTTCTGGCGCTCTCCACGATGTACAGGAGGATATCATCCACATCATCTAATTCGGCGATTCTACGGCTGATGCTGACCAAAGCCGCAGTCCAGCTTTCTGCTGTCTGTCGGGCAACAATTTGGGTTTCTAAAGCAGATTCTCGAGCCCGATCGCGCTCGGTTTGCAGGGCGATTAATCTCCTCTTTCTTGTTGCCTCAAAAACATCCAACCCCCTAACAACGAAAAACGTCACTGCGATAGCAGACACCAAGCGCCAGAACTGGATGGGCAAGCCGGTGGCTTCCAAAACACGCTCATAATCAAGCCATGCGGTGAGCCCGAAAAGTCTATACAGATTAGCCTGTTCACCGGCGAAGGCGTTATAAGTAACACGATTATAGTTATAGTAGGAAGCCGGACCATAGGGAGCGGCTGGAACGATCAGACCAACCACAAAGGCTTCAAACAAAAATGCTAAACTTGCCCCTAACATCAAGCTACTTACGTCATGATATCCAAGACGCCCCTGAATGCGCCATTGGCGCAGGAAGCCAATTCCTGCCATGATGCTTCCAGGAAGATAGAATAAATATCGAGACCAGATATCGATAGGGATCTCGATAGGCGAGGGGGTAATAAAGGTAGTCAAGGCGTACGTGATGACAAATGCGATGGGGACGATCAAAACCCCCGGTATGAAAATGGTCCAGGAGGGTAAGGGGGTCAGTTGGGTAAGTATTCCCCAACCAAAAATTAGAAGTAATAATCCAGAGGTTGGTTGGAGAACGATACGAATGATGTTCAACAGCGTTGCGAAATCCAGAGTGACCCCGCTGGTCAAGAACATATCGATCCAGCCAGCCGCGCCATAGGTAAAGCCAAAAGCAGCTAACCAAGGCAGCTGCTTGCTCAAAGGCAAGTCTCCCCCTCTACGGTACTGTAGATAAGCTGCTAATCCAAGGCCTCCAAAAAACAGGCCATAGAAAAAATAGATAATGAACATGTTTCAATAGATACCCGAGGGAGCTGCAGTCTGGATTATTATAATTCTTAATTATTACAAAGTTCCCAAATCATTTTATATGATTATAATCATAAGTTCAATTGATAAAAGTCACCCGCTGCTTAGATAGGGATAAGGTTTCCCCTTCAAGAAGTGAATTTATCGATGTATGGCTGTCTCAATTTAGCAGGGAGAAGGGGGATTCGAGGAAAGTTATTACTGCTGACCAATTACGAGGAAGATTTTCAATGCTACTCCACCCCGTTTAGAAAGCCGCACTTACAATTGAACCTATAAATCCAGGCTCGAATATTCGGTTTGTTTAATTTTAAAAAGGCAGGAATTCTGCCCTATCGCTTATAAACCTGTTGGCAACTAGATAAATTGCAGATCGCACAGGTGCGATCGATTATCGAGAGAGCAGGATGATGGGATTCATGCGCTATACCATCGAGGATGAAGCTATCATATCTGGTCACCCTGGATCTTTTCCCCTTACCGGCTGATATAAATCCGATTTAATAAGCACGTAACAGGCTTTATGCAACGACTTCATTCCAACTGCATGGGTGAGCCGGCAGCTGGGCACACCGGATTCCTTAAACGAGAATCCCAAAGAAGTATTGTCAAATCTCAGGAAGGTCCGCGAATATCTTTTCGAAATTGCGCCCTTGATTCGACCTCGGCAAGTTTGAGAGAGGCATAGCTGGAAGCCTCAGACAGAAGTTGCCTGGCTTCATCTTTAGGCAATAAATGCAGGTCATCGCTTTTATAACCCTTTCTTTGAAGATATTCGTTAATAAGGGTACGTTCTAATGCAGATTGTGGTCCTTCTGAAGCGAGTTTTTTTATTTCCTTAGAAACACTCCATTCGTTCATAAGATGCCTCCAGTATCTATTAAACGGATTTTTTGATAAAATCGATCGCCTTGAAGCGCGTAGTTGTCTCTCAGTACATTATTTGTGAAACACCACTTACGGGCACCAGCAGGAGCTATCTCCTCGTATAATCCGGCAATAACACCGGAGAGAGAGATCCATCCTCCAACCCGGCTTCCTTACGAGCCTGTATCCACTGGCTAAGATGCGTCAGGCAGGGTTTTCCAAGGTTAGTTTGGCGAGCCCACCCAGATGCTGCCAAACCCGCCCGGCGGCCAAACACACAGATGTCCAACAAGCTGTTTCCCATCAAACGGTTGCGACCATGAATGCCTCCCGCGGCCTCACCGGCCACGAACAACCCGGGGACAGCCGTGCTGGCGTCCGGTTTAATAGCAATGCCGCCATTTTGATAATGTAAAGTAGGATAAACCAGAATCGGCTCGTGGATCATGTCGATATCAAACCGTTTATATTGTCGTACCATGGCCGGCAGTTCACGAGCGATCGTACCAGGACCGTGGAGCAAATCGATCATAGGCGAGTCCAACCATACTGCTGGCTGACCGGTAGGGGTCACTACGCCTTTCCCATGCTCTTTGCATTCTCGAATAAAAGCGGCAGCTTCCACGTCACGGGTTTCGAGCGGATATACGAACTGCTCGCCATCCATATTACATACCTGAGCACCAAGGCCGCGCACTTTCTCAGTAACCAGCTGTCCCAGAATCTGCTCTGGAAAGGCCGCTCCGGTGGGGTGGTATTGCATCGTATCAATGAAAGATAGCTGAGTTCCAACCCGGTAAGCCAGTACCAAACCATCTCCGGTCGCACCGTAATGATTGGTCGTGGGAAAACCTTGATAATGTAACCGACCACTCCCTCCTGTGGCGATGATTACTGATTTGGCATAAACAAACATCAAACGACCGGTATCAAGATCTTTCAAGATCCCCCCTGCGACTCGTCCATCGTTATCGAGTAGCAGCTCTACAACCGGACGAAATTCCCACACCCAAATCGATGGCTTGCTACCATTAGCATGCGAACGAACTTCATCTCGCAAGGTACGCATGATCTCCGCGCCAGTGTAATCCCTTGCAGCGTGCATTCGTTTGCGGCTGGTGCCTCCCCCATGGATGGTTCGCATGGTGCCATCTGGCTCCTTATCGAACATCACACCCAGCGATTCCAACCAGGCGATTACCCCAGGCGCATCCATTACCAGGGCTTCTACCAAGTCTTGATCATTGGCAAACGCCCCACCGCCAATCACGTCAAGATAGTGAATGGCTGGTGAATCGTTCTCTTTATCGGCGGCTTGAATACCTCCTTGAGCCATAATAGTATTGGCATCACCAAACCTGAGTTTTGTGGTTAGAAGTACATCGGCACCATTGGCTTGTGCCAGAAGCGCGGCGCTAGCACCGGCCCCACCCCCTCCGATAACCAGCACATCGCATAATGCGTCAGGAGTTTCGGGCAAAACCATGCTCGCTTCTATTAGAGGAGCAGCTTCTAATGCATCTGCCAGTTCCCGAGGGGTAAGATCACCTTTGTTCGGTCCGAGGCACAATCGCCGGAAAGCATCCGAAATGTAGTCAGGGTGAAAAGCCCTTAAAATAGATTCACGTTCTTGTGGAGAGAAGCGCGGAAAAGTTTCGGTGATACGACGTGGTCGCGAGGCTTCTACCTTAGCTTGGGATGTGCGTATAGGGATAGGGTAAGACATGCTCACCTCCGTAATCTGATCGTCACTTACTACCAACCTTTATATATCTGCCACCAGGTTGTTAAGAAAGTTATCAACGCTTCGACGGGTTTATTCGAATGCGCCTCAACAATCCGGTTTACATTCATGAGGCACCTCCATCATTCATCCTGGAAAAGGATTCAAGCGTCCGAGAGGTGTAGTTCATGCGCGGCCACCACCGCACGAGCATTATCAAGCGCCAGCGTCAAAGCCTCCAGAGGAACCACGCTGCGTACAAGTCGGCGCGGTTCAATCTGGTCAGAGGCACCGGGGCCGGTGTAAATCATGGTGACTCGATCAGTGGCGCGCTGCAACATCTCGCCAGTGGCTAGGCGCACCTGGGCTGCTTTAACCCGTACCGAAACTTTGCCCACATCAGCTAACCAGGCAGTGTGGTATACCAGCCACCGGGCACTCTCGACCTCGATGCGCAGCTCAGCCAAGGTGCGCTGGATAGCAGGTCGCACAGCTAAGGGCGCCCCTAAGGCAACCCACTCTTTAGCATGTTCGACCGCCATTTCAATCAATCTCTCGACCAGACCAACATAACGTGCCCCCAGCCGGATCCAATGACGAGGCGCCTGCTCTACGCCAAGGGTCAGCGCCCGACCAAGCTCACCTAGGATCGCATCAGGCCTTACACGACAATCGCTTAAAGCCAAAACAATATCGCCCTTATTCGATGTGTTCAAACCTGGATGATCAGAATCGAGCAAGAATGCAGTAAGACCTTCAGGCGCTTTAGCATATACCATTAAAAAATCATCCCGACCTGGCAGCGTCGCAATTTTTTTAAAACCATTTAGAATGAACCCATTTTCTCCCGAAATGACCTTGGTGGACCAATCTTCGGGAAGTAGAGCTCCTGGCTCTCGAGCTGCAGTGATAACCGCCCTGTTCCCCGCCAGGGCAGGCTCCAGGAAGCGATGCACCTGTTCTCCGGCACAAGCGTAAAGCATGGGTGGTACCTCCCCCATCTCGATTGGAACGAAAGTGGTGCCAAGTTCTTCCTCGATCAGACAGGTGGTTACCAGATCTAATCCTCCGCCCCCAAATTCTTCAGGAACTGTCAGTCCCCACAGGCCTAATTGCTCGATGGCGCGGCGAAGTCGGGCACGTTCCTCCTGAGCAAGCGATCCGGCAGTAAAATATTTCATCTCAAGCGGACGTGCTTCCTTCTGTACAAAACGCCGCAACATATCTCGGAGCATGAGAGCATCAGGAGGGAATTCAAAATCCATGGTATGTCCTCGTGTCTATAATCGGGCGATCTCCATCAATTCCGTCTCAAGCCTCAATATCCCTGGTGTTGTAGCGCACCTTTAACTGCTCCAGCGGCAGGGATTTCAACTCATCAAGCTCTTTCCGAAAAACGCCTGCCTCTATCTCTTCCACGCGCTTGCGCAAGTGTTGGGCGGCTGGTGCCAGATATTTTCCGTATAACCTGCGACCAAGCAAGGCTACGTTGGGAGGAACCAGCTCGGCGGGACAACGGGCTACGCATAAACCACACATAATACAATCGAAGGATGAATCTGCCAATTCCGGTAAATCTCCCTGCAAGGCAGCCGACATGTAATCAAGAACGTCAATTTCTTGCGGGCAAGCTTTAGTGCAGGTATTACAACCAAAACAGCGCAGTATCTCCGGATACAATTCCATTAGCGTTTCAGCTTGTGGCTTGAGCTCCTCCAGACGATAGGTGGGACGCTGAGCCGGGAAGAACGGGATCGACCCAAGGACCATACCAGGCTGGACTACAGTCTGGCAGGCCAGTGCATAGCGGAGCTGGTAATTATTACTCAATCGATAAACTGTACCGCATGCCCCACAAAATCCCCCACGGCAACCCACGCCTCGGGTCAGATGAAATCCTGCCCATTCATAAGCTTTGAGTATGGTTAACTCTTCGGGAACTTCATAGTGCTGGCCAAAGATATATATATCGATCATGATCTACTCCCATCCCGAAAACATACAAAAACACATCCGCAACTGAAACAAGACTCCCAACATATCGGTAACTAACTACTTAATACCAAATCGAGTAAATAAATCTCATCTGAACTAGCCTTAGCCAGCAACTCGGCCATACCTTCTGCTAAGTAGGTTTGAACAAGATAATGCTTGATGGTCGGATCCACCTGTGGACATGCGAGCGCACAATTACCACAGCGATCACAATCCTCACCTACCAGGGTTTCCAGCGCCATAGAAGTACGTACCGGCGTACGCCGGCGACGACTGGGGTCACGAGCCAGTACCGGACAGGCGTCCATGCAACAACCACAACCCAGACATGCTTTTGTGCCGGTTATGTCCTCGGAGATTTTGAGCATGTGTCCTGGTCCAAAGCCCGAACTCAAGAGACGGCAACGGGCAACCGGTGGACGGGATTCGGAGAAGATCACACCCAACACTGACTGGATGCGATCAGGATCAGTTTGAACGAAAAGTGGCATGGTTATCTCCTGAAGTCTGATGTCCTCAGAAGTACAGAGGTAATGATAAAAACACCTTTCACGTAACAGCCATGAGGCGCTGAGGTACCAACTCTCGGAGAATGCGAACGTGAATCGCTGTCAGAGGTAGCTGGCTTGGGCATGCTTGCTCACACATCCCACAGGCCACACACGCAGCGAGCCAATTACTAACTTCTCCACTCACGCTTAAATTATAATTGCTTATACCTTCCAACTCACCAGCATATAGTGGGCAAACCTCCAGGCAATTCTGACAAGGCGCACAATTTCCGATTAAGTTCACAAAATCGATCGGGTCCGTTGGAAGATCGCTGGCCAGCCCACCAACCATCCTTTCACGACAACGGTCACGCCGCTGACCCAAGACATGCAGCATATGCTCGTGTTGAGCGATCTGGGACATAGCTGCCGGACCACCAGTAATTTCGTCGAGATGCAGACTATTGGCAATAGCCGCATCTTTTGTCCTCACGAGCACATATTCACTTACTGGCAAACCCAACAAACAGATGCAGAGATCTGCCTGCTGGGCAGCCGGGTTGGCGCACATCTGGCAAGCCCGGCGATAACGATATGGAGCGATGCCTCCTTGCCTGGCAAAGCGGAAGTTACCTCGGGATAGTTGTTCGATGCCCCCGGCTCTAGCAAGGCGCCACTCAAAGTCTTCAATCGGAAAGCTGCTCAGACAATCAATCCCAATGATAAACCAATTATCAAACTTGGTTGGAAATCTCGAATGCATATTTGTGAGGGCACGTGCTTCACAAGATCGCAAAATCGCAGCAAAACGAGCCTGTGGATGCGTCCGCGCCAGCTCAAGGATGCTTTTAGCTGCATTGACAGGCACTAAAGGTATCAATGGATATGCTTGATCTAGTTGCAAGGGGCTTTCCATCAGGTGCAGCACAATCGCGTTCGATTCAGCCTGAAAACAAGGGATGAGCATACCTTCTAAGCAGGCATAAGGCCACAGGCTTCTCAAGAAATCCCGAACGATTGAGAGGGGGTCGCCATTAGTATTTAGAACCCAGGAGGTACACATAATCTCACCCTCCTTTCTTAGGGGTGCTCCATCACTGTCATCGTCTCAACCTCTGAAACCGGCAATGGATGGGTACTCATATTGGAAAGTGCCTCAATTTGCAGGATAAACTGATCGAAGGTGAAGTGATGAACATTGATCGCTCCAGAGGGACAGGTAACCGCACAGGCGCCACAACCCTGACACAAGACCGGGTTCACCGACATCACCGCGCGCACAGGATGCATAGACAGGGCAGAAAAAGGGCAGACCTGGGCGCATTGGCCACATCCCGCGCATAAATCCTCATCAATAAAAGAAGTAGCGGCTTCCACCTGAACTTGACCTTGCATCAAAGGAATCATGGCAGCCGTGGCAGCCGCTCGGGCCTGGGCAATTGATTCAGCGATGTCTTTCGGCCCCTGGCAACAACCAGCCAGGAATACACCAGCCATTGCCGTATCTACCGGACGCAGTTTGGGGTGAGCTTCCAGAAAAAATCCATCAGAAGAACGCGCCAATTTTAACAAAGCAGCTGTGGTTTCGCTATCAGCTCGAGGTACCATGCCAACTGCCAGCACCACAAGGTCTGCCACGACTTCTATCAGCTCGCCGAGCAGCGTATCCTCAGCGCGTACGACTACCCTATTTCCTCGCCGAATGATCTCTGAGGGATTTCCCCGGCGGTAAATCACACCCTGTTCACGGGTGCGGTCATAGAACGATTCGAACCCTTTACCATAAGCACGCACGTCCATATAGAAAATCTGTATCTGAGCGTTCGGCAGCCTCTCGCGGACCAATTGAGCCTGTTTGGCCGTGACCATGCAACATACCCTCGAACAATAAGGGTTACCCAGAGACTGGTCTCTGGAACCAACGCATTGAATAAAGACAACCTTCTCCGGTTCGCGACCGTCTATCTGAATTTGATTACCTACAAGACGCTCAAAATCCAGGGTAGTGATTACTTGAGGGTATACGCCATAGCCAAATTCCGGCTTGCGATGTGCATCAAATATCTCAAACCCTGTGGCAACTACCACGGCACCCACCTGTACCTCTATCTCCTGTGAACCAGTGAGTACCCTCACGCGGAAATTACCCACATAGCCCCCGACCTCCTTGACTTCAGAATCGGTTTTCACAGTGATGCCCGGATGGCTCAACACCCGGTCGACCAAATGGTTCACCAAATCTACAGCCGACTCAAGGGTTGGAAAGGTCCTGTATAGTTTGCTCGCATGCCCCCCAAGATGCGGGGCTTGCTCCACCAGAACGACTTGAAAGCCTGCCTCAGCGATATCTAAGGCAGCCTGCATACCGGCGACGCCCGCGCCAATTACCAACGCGGCGGGAGTGACCGGTACCTGCCTAACCTCCAATGGCTGGAGCCGTCGGGCTTTTGCCACGGCAGAGGCAACCAGCTGCATGGCTTTTAGAGTGGTGGAAGTCCCACCCGGATGCACCCACGAACATTGTTCACGGATGTTAGCCATTTCAAAGCAATATGGATTCAGACCCGCTTCTGCAACCGTAGCACGAAATGTTGGCTCGTGCATGAGTGGAGAACAAGAGGCCACCACAATCCGGTTGAGGCTCAACTCAGCAATATCGTTTTTGATCAGCGCCTGACCCGGCTCCGAGCACATATAGGTATAATCGCGTGCTACCGTTACCTCTGGTAGACGAGCTGCGAACTCCGTCACCTGAGCTACATCCACGGTAGCAGCGATATTTATGCCACAGTGACAAATATAAACACCAATCCTTGGAGTGAATGCCATAAAGGACTCTCCAAATTTATAACGCCTGCACCGCGATTTCAGCGATGTCCATCACATTAAGCCGATCTTCGACATTCAAATACTTGACGGCTTCTTCTAAAGTCAGCAGGCAGAATGGGCAAGCAGTTGCCAGGATTTCCGCTCCGGTATCCAGGGCTTCTTTCACTCGCGACTGCGCCAGACGTGTCCCAGGATTAGTTCCTTCTAACCACATTCGCCCACCCCCGCCCTCACAACACAGGCTTTTCTCACGCGAGCGATCCATTTCTATTAACTCCAAACCCGGGATGCTTTTCAATACGCTGCGGGGTTCATCGAAAATCCCATTATGCTTGCCTAGATAGCAGGGGTCATGGTATGTCACCACTTTGTTATATTCACCCATAAAGTGCAATGCTCCGGTCTCGACCAAGTCAGCCAACAATTGGGTATAATGTTGCACTTGCCTGCCGTTCTTAGGATAATCGTTCTTGAAGGCATTGAAACAATGGGGGGAAGTGGTGAAAATTTTGCTTATGCCCATACTTGAAAAAAGATCCTGATTTTCTTCTACCATCATTTCAAAGAGGCCAAGCTCACCCAACCGGCGTGTTTCGCTACCACAACAACTCTCTCGATCTCCCAAGATTCCGAATTCAACCCCAGCGCTATCCAATAAGCGAACTAAAGCACGGGCAACCTTTTGTGCTTGCGGGTCATACGAAGGGGTGCACCCAACAAAATACAGGTATTCGGTCCCTTCGCCGAAAGATTTCAATTGGAGATCGCCCACCCAGGCACCCCGGTCTTCGCGCGGCATAGAAAGGGGGTTACCATAGCGAAAGGTGCTCTCTAGGGCAGTTTTGACGTTTGGATGGACCCGCCCTTTTTCGACAAACGCACTCCGCAAGGCAATCACTGCTTCCATAGGGTTAACCAGCTTGGGGCAACGGCTGTAACAAGTAGCGCAAGTGGTGCAATCCCACAATTCCTCGCGGCCTTCAATATCATAGCCATTCCCAGCCACTAATAAGCGGTAAATCAGATCGCGGGGATTAAGCTTGGTTTTCACAGCCATCGGACAACCACCCGTGCACTTGCCACACTGTATGCAGGCGAATAAGCCATGCTCCTGAACAAATTGGCGACTTTCAATTTGAAGCATATGAGACTCCTTTTCCTGCCAACAAAATCATCGCAGCAGAAGCAGCCGCCTTAGCATGAGTCACCGTATCTGGTATATCTTTCGGTCCTTGGCAACAACCCGCCAGGAACACGCCCGGTACCGCGCTTTCCACCGTCCGAAGCTTAGGATGTTCCTCTAAGAAGTACCCGTCTTCGCTATTTGAAATATTGAGCTTTTGGGCTAAATCATTAGCATCCTGACGAGGCACCATACCAACAGCAAGGACAACCAAATCGGCCTCCAGCTCCACTGGCTCAGACAACAGGGTGTCTTCAGCACGCACAACAAGGTGATTTCCTCGTCGGACTATTTCAGAGGGATTCCCCCGTCGGTAGAGAATGCCTTCCTGCCGCACACGGTCATAAAATTCTTCGAAACCCTTACCAAATGCCCGAACATCAATATAGAACACAGTGATCTCTGCACCTGGCAGACGATCATGAGCCAAATGAGCTTGCTTAGCTACTGCCATGCAACAAACTCGTGAACAATTTGGCAAGCCTAAGCTCAGATCGCGCGAGCCAACACACTGAATAAACACCACTTTCTTTGGATATTGTCCATTAATCACGATACTACCAGCGGTAGGACCCGAGGCAGAGGCCAACCTCTCAAACTCCATAGTCGTTATGACCTGGGGATATACTCCATAACCAAACTCGGGTTTTAGGGTTGGGTCGAAGATATCAAATCCAGTGGCAACGATAATCGCTCCAACATCTAGCTCCAACCGCTCAGGCTGCTCATCAGGTAGAATCGCACCACGCTGGCAAGCTGTCACACATTGCAGACATTCAGAGCAGATGGCACAGTTCAGGCAGCGTTGAGCCTCAGCGATAGCCTGTTCAATGGTTAAACCCTGCTCAACCTCCAGAAAATTACCAACCCGTTCAGCCACCGCTAATTCGGGGAGCTGCGCTCGCCGGGCATATCGAACTTCAGAATAAGGCTCAACATTAATATCCTCCGGTTGGGGCCACGAGGTCCTGCGCCCGTCTCGCATGTCGAGGCTGCGCAGGTAACGGTGAATAGAATCAGCCGCCTGAATGCCTGCTCCAACTGCGTCTACAACCGAGGCTGGTCCGAGTACCGCATCCCCCCCTGCAAAAACCCCGGGTAAAGAGGTCTCCAGGGTGAGAGGGTCAACCGCCACAGAACCCCAGCGGGTTCTTTCCACACCAAGCCCTTCAGCATCCACATTCTGTCCAATTGCTGCAATCACAGTGTCCGCATCTATAGTGAATTCAGAACCCGGAATAGGAACCGGCCGGCGGCGACCGCTGGAATCGGGCTCGCCCAATTGCATATGAATGCACTCGATGCCAGCTACGCGACCATCTTCCTCAAGTACACGCGACGGAGCAACCAGAAATGTCAGATTAACCCCTTCCGCCTCAGCAGCAGCAACTTCGTAAGGAGCCGCCGGCATCTCGACCCGCGAACGGCGATAAAGGATATGGACTTGGGCTCCTAGCCTGAGGGCACAACGAGCTGCGTCAACAGCTGTATTGCCTCCTCCAATGACTGCCACGCGCTTACCCACCTCTACCGGCTTGTCTAGATTCAATTGCCTTAGGAAGTTGACACCATGCAACACCCCGGTCAAGTCTTCACCGCTAACATTCAAGCGACTACTTATATGGGCACCAACCGCCAGGAAGATTGCTTTAAAATCCTGCTGCAGATCCTCCAGGCTAGGCCCTCCGTCTCGCCCAATCGGCGTATTCAATTGCACTTGCACCCCTAGAGCACGGATATATTCGATTTCCTGATTCAACACTGTGCGGGGTAAGCGGTATGCCGGAATACCAACAGCCAGCATACCCCCTGCCACTGGAAGCGCATCGAAAACGGTGACAAGATAACCTTTGCGTACCAGCTCATAAGCTGCCGTCAAACCAGCAGGCCCAGCCCCTACTATCGCCACCCGCTCTTTCCAGCGTGGTGGAATTCTCTTTGGGTAATCATCAGAAACACCCGCATCATATGCAATCCGCTTGAGCGCACAGATCGAAACCGGCTCATCCCACTCCCCGCGCTTGCAGATGGTTTCGCAAGGATGATAGCACACTCGACCCAACGAGCCCACGAAAGGCACACCTGCTTCCCTAACCCTCTCCAAGGCCTCCCTGAACTTGCCCTGGGCGATCAGAGCCACGTATCCCTGGACCGGAATGTGCGCCGGACAGGCACTTTTGCATGGGGATTCCCGCTTCTCGATAACAAAAGCAGCCGGGATAGCCTGTGGGAAAAGGCGGTAGATGGCTTTATGTGTGTCCAATCCAGCGTTAAAATCGCTTGGCAACTCTACTGGACATACTTCCGTGCATAAACCACAGCCTGTACAACTCTCCACATCGACATAACGAGGCTTTTTTTCCAAGGCAACCTGGAATGCCCCAGCCTGTCCCTCAACTGCGACGACTTCTGTGTAGGTCATCAGAGTGATATTGGGTTTTCGAGGTACATCAGCCATCTTGGGTGTGAGGATGCAAGACGAACAGTCCAGAGTGGGGAAGGTCTTGTCCAACTGCGCCATGCGGCCACCGATGCTAGACGAGCGCTCAACCAGGTAAACGCGAAAGCCAGCATCAGACATATCAAGAGCAGCCTGGATACCGGCTATCCCGCCACCGATGACCAGCACTGAAGATCCACTTCCATTTTCGCCGTGTAATGTCGTCATCTCGCCTCGCCAATTTCTATCCATTCATCCGCCTGAAATGTGATCAAAGGCAAAGGTTCATTTACATCCCGGCCAGGAAAATATCCAAAGGCTGCCTGCGTTTGAGCGCCTACTGCACTGAAGATTGTGCCTACCGGGATATCTGATGGGCACGCCGAAGTGCACATTCCGCAGCTCACACAGGAAGTGCTCATATGGTTCAGGCGCGTCAGATGGAAAAGTAAGTTATCACCAAGCATCCTGAGCGCTCCTTTATTCTGAGCGGCATTCAGGTAATGTTCTGGCGGGTGATCAAAGGCAACCGTCTTAAATAAACAGGTCTTGCAGTAACATATTGGGCAGGCAGTCATGCAGTTGTGGCAGCGAATGCAGGTGGCGAACAGGCCAGCCATGCCACCATTTGAGACCATTCGATTTCGCATGGCTGCGAGTTCTCTTTCTCTCGCTTGAGTACGTGATGCAACCAAGCGGTCAACAACTGCCTTGCGGCTATTAGACTCCTCATCAGTGATGATCGGCATTTCCAGGGCCACGCCAATTTCATCTTTGATCCTGACTGGAATACCCTGGCTAGTATCCACACCTAGAAGATGTACATGGATGTCTGCCTGCTGCGGTTCTGGCTGGACGCACATTTGACAAGCCGGTCGTAAGTTAAGCCCTTCAAATTCGGCTTGTATGCCGTCTTTTGCCGAATTTAAGAAGGCATCCAAATTCATGGGCGCCTCTTGCTTTTTCTCATAGTAATCGCTCAACTCAAATGTCCCCAGGCAATCTACGCCGATCAGCGTAACACCATCCAGAGTCGCCTGTTGCAGTTTGACCAGTTCGATCAAGGCCCGAATTTCACAAGAGCGAAGAACTACGCCTAGACGTGCCGGCACATGCTTGCCAGTCAGTGCAGACACGGCCCGGGCGCTATTAATGGGCATGACAGGTGCTAATGGGTTGGCATTTGCCAAACGGTCGGGGTCTGTGACCAGTGCCGGTATAATGGCGCTGCTATCAATCTGCAAAGGGACGTAGAGCGCTTCAACCACATTGTTTTCTAAAAGCTTTCGCAATAAAGTTCTCAGCGCTGTGAGAGCATCACCGTTTTCAACCTGGATTATTGTGTCCATGCCATCCACCTCTCAAACAGCCCAGTTAACCCGCATGGGGTTTGGTCCCAATTCCCTCAGGGCAGCTACCATTTCACCGATCGTGTTTGCGAACTTCTGACCCTCGCTAGCACTGATCCAACGTAGCCAGACTCGTCTATCATCGAAACCAGTCGCCTTAATAACCTCGCAGAGTGCCACATAACGGCGACGGGTTTTATAGTTTCCTGTCTGGTAATGGCAATCCCCCGGATGACAACCGCCGATCAACACGCCATCGACGCCATCCAACAAAGGCTTAAGCACATAGACCGGATCGACCGCACCGCTGCACATCGTACGAATGATGCGCACATTAGGTGGATATTGCAGGCGCGAGGTTCCTGCTAAATCCGCGCCTGTATAGGTGCACCAATTGCATAAGAAAGCTATGATGTGGGGTTCAAAACCATTGTTGTCCATGATGCTCGCCTCATAATATTAAATAAAGTGGGATGTCTTCGCATTGCGCCTTTCGAAAAGGTACTCAAAGGTAAATTTCACCTGGAATGTATTAAGGATAAGCTGCCTCCAACATGCTAAACACCTGTTGGAACTCAAAACCTTTCTGCTGGCTAGCCTTATTGGGACACGCCGCTACACAAGCACCACATCCTTGGCACAGAACTTCGATGACCTCCGCGTGAGTCATACCAGGCTCAAGCACACGGGCACCGTATGGACAAACATCAACGCAGATGCCACAAGCCGCGCATAACTTGGGGTTCACGCTGGCTACTATCGGAGTAGCCTGCAACTGCTGTTTGGACAAAAGAGCCACAGCTCGAATAGCTGCTGACTGGGCTTGGGTGATGGACTCCTCAATACAACGAGGTGAATGGCATAATCCGGCCAGATAGATCCCCTGCGCAGCGAAATCCACTGGTCGTAGTTTGACATGAGCTTCCAGGAAGAAGCCATCTTCATTGAGAGGCACTTTGAGCAGTTGAGCCAAGGCTTCATTATCTGGTTGCGGTTCAATGCCGGCACTGAGAACCAACCAATCAGCGGAAAGGGTTACAGCCCGCTCTTCAGGTTGCACTAGCACCTCAACTTGTAGATTATCTTGATCTCCGGGGTTTACAGTAGGCTTGGCGGTTTCGTCATATTCGAGGAAGATGACGCTCGCTTCCCGGGCTTGACGGTAAAACTCTTCACGAAAACCGTAGCTTCGCAAGTCACGGTAAAGGATCACGACTCGCGAATCAGGTACTTGCCGTCTGATGAAAAGCGCGTTCTTCAACGCCTGTGTGCAGCAAATGCGCGAACAATAGGGATGTGATACATCACGAGAGCCAACACACTGGATCATCACTACCGTCCGACCAATCAGCCCCTCCATAAAATCGGACTGTACGAGGCATCCTTCAAGGTCAACCTGGGTCAAGACACGGGCATGCTCACCATATAAATATTCTGTTGGGGTAATACCTCTTGCCCCAGTAGCAACCACAATCGTGCCATGCTGGAGATCAAGTTGAGAACCGTCAGCTTGTCGCATGATGGTACGAAACTGCCCAGCGTAGCCACTGAGGCTGATAACCTCGCTTCTTCTAAACAACTTAATACGCGGTTCCGAAACTACTGCAGAGATCATC
>DAOUET010000055.1:0-9153 GCA_034430155.1 Anaerolineales bacterium | reverse complement strand
GAGGCAAGAATCGCAGGTGAGTTCGAAGAAAGCATTCGAGTCAAACAAAGGCTTATTCGAGACCAGGTAGCAATCTTGGGCAAGATCGCTGAAATGATGTTGGAGGCTTTACGGAACGGTAAGAAGATAATTTTGTTTGGGAATGGTGGTAGTGCGGCTGATTCACAACATATAGCTGCGGAATTAGTGAGCAGATTTCGGCGCGATAGGGAGGCTATACCTGCCATAGCCTTGACCACCGATACTTCTATCTTGACTTCTATCGGAAATGATTATGGCTTTGACAAGGTCTTTTCAAGGCAAATCGAAGCGATGGGCCATGAGGGGGATATTGCGGTGGGCATAAGCACAAGCGGAAACTCACCAAACGTTCTAAAAGCCTTGGAGGTAGCTAAACTCATCGGCATGCAAACAATTGGATTTACCGGGGATAGCGGGGGAAAATTAAAGGATTACGTGGATATTTGTTTTCATGTGCCTTCTCATGACACGGCTCGTATCCAGGAATCGCATATCACAGCTGCCCATGCTCTTTGCGATGTGATAGAAGAGGAGATGAGCCTGAGTGAAGTCTAATCGGGCTGTCTTCCTGGACCGAGACGGTATCATTAATATAGAAGTTCGTTATCTTAACGGTGAAAGCCAGATTGAGTTGATTGGGAGAGCACCGTAAGGGATTAAAATCCTCAACGCGGGAACGTTCTAGAAGCTTGTCAATGGATCTTGAGACAAAATGGCTATCAAAGATAGCACGATGAAAATTATCAAAAGAATCGACGACCGTTTGAGGATAAAGCTGTCTCTACCGTTAACCTTTTTAGTTCTGGCATTTTTAGCAGCAGCCAGATTATTCTTGAAGGTACCAAAAACGTTTCTCATCCTTATTGGAGGTATTTTCCTTTTTTGGTCGGTGGTTTATTGGGTTTTCATAAATAACAGCAAGGGAAAAATGACG
This sequence comes from Anaerolineales bacterium, assembly GCA_034430155.1. Lineage (GTDB taxonomy): Bacteria > Chloroflexota > Anaerolineae > Anaerolineales > UBA4823 > DAOUET01. The sequence continues at coordinate 8,198 of DAOUET010000055.1, read as the reverse complement.
ATGGCTGCAGCGGGGAAACAGATCGGCACATTATTGGCAGCTTGCCTGGTAACCTTGGCGCTTTTACTTGGCAGCGTATACTCCCTGGATAGAGCTGGCTGGCTTTGGTATAAATTGACTGGTTATGAGATAACGGTAGGGGAAGATCTCTCCAGCCAGGTGGATTTATCTATCAACGATTTCCTTAACCAGCATCCATTCTTCACGACGGCTGTGAATGATCCAGGCAATTTGATATTGCCTAAAGGCGAGTACACCATCAACAAGACTATTGTGATCCCCAGGAATTTGACTTTAGTGATTGAAGCTGGTACCGTGCTTCGTTTTGGAGCAGGTCGCTCGCTCATTTCTTATAGCCCTATCCTGGCACGCGGCACAGAAAGTGATCCGATTTTATTTATAGCCAAGAATAAGTGGTTGAAGTGGGGTGTAGTTGGAGTAGTAAGAAACAACGGGACGGTTTTCGAACAAGTAAAATTTGAAGATGCCAGAGAAGCTCTGGTGAATGGTATCAATTTTCTAGGTGGTCTATCATTTATTGAAAGCGATGGGAATATAACGAACAGTAAATTCATAAATTCCTACGGTAAGGACGCGGTCAACGTACGCAAAGGTACCGTAATTGTTCATGAAAACCTCTTCCAGGATGTTTATAGAGATTGCCTGGACTATGATGGTGCTACGGGAGAGATTAGCCACAATCAGTTTATCAATTGCGGTGATGAAGGCATCGACCTTGGGATGAATTTCAACGTAAAGGTTTTTGGTAACACCATCCTGGACCCCAGAGGGGGGCGGATCAGCGCGGATTATGATTTAGATAAAATCATATCTCAAAACACCTTTGGTTATTCTGAAGCCGAGCAGCATTGATATAAATCCATGAAAATACTTTACATCATACCTTCATTCCAACATCCCAATGTAAGAGGCCCTCATCGCCACTACCATTTCATACGAGAGCTCTCTAAAAACCATAAGATCACTTTGCTCACCCTGGTAAGGTCTGAGATAAACCCGGAAGCTATGCAAGAAATGGCTTCTTATGTGGAGCGGATTTATACTTTTGATACCACAGTAAACTCGAACAGAATGAATGGTAATCCAAACCAATCAGCCATCTTGAAGAGCAGAAAGCTGAAACAATTGTGGAAGCATTACACTGGTGTGCAAGATATGAAGAAAGTCTTCCGTGAACTGGTGAAAAATGAAGATTTTGATGTGGTGATTTTTCATGGTAAAAGCGTTTACCCGGTAATTGAAGACTGGAATGATTTGCCCATCGTCGTTGATTTCTGTGACGCTACCTCGATGAGAGTGCAGTCAAAAATGAGGCATGCCACAAAGGCCGAACGACCCTTACTGGGACTGCGATACAGGCAAGTCAGGCAGGTAGAACAAAAGATGGTTCAGAAAACGCCATATATCGCTTTTATTACCAGCCGTGACCGGGAAGCAGTGCTTGGAGCAGATGACAAATCGGTGATCATTCCAAATGGCATGGACCTGAGTTATTGGACACGCAGGTCAAACAACCCAAAACAAAACACCCTTATCTTTACTGGGGTAATGAGCTATAAGCCAAACGAGGATGCAGCCATATACCTGATCGATGAAATCCTACCCCACCTGAGAGAGTCGATATCCAATTTTGAAGTTTATATTGTCGGGCGAGATCCTTCAGCCGCGATACTCGAGCGCATGCATGGTAATCCAGAGGTCAGGATCACTGGATTTGTGGAAGATATGAGAGATTACCTGGAACGTGCCATGGTCTTTGTAGCGCCGGTGCGTTTTGCCTCTGGTATGCAGAATAAAATTCAGGAAGCGCTGGCCATGGAAGTTCCTGTGGTTACAACATCCATTGTAGCAGCCGGAGTACGGAGCGAGGATGGCGAAATCCCACCGCTTTACATTGCAGATGGTGAGAAGGAGTTCGCGGAAAGCGTTATTACCTTATTGAATGATGAGAGCGAACGGGTTCGTCTTGCTACCGAGGGGCGTAAATTTGTAGAAAAACATTACGATTGGGCTCGCAGTGCCAGGCAATTAGAGCAAATGTGTTTCAATGCGTTGGCAGTTAAATGATTGGCAGATCTCGTCAGGAGGTGAAACAATGAAGCAGGCTGTGGCAACACCTAAATCAGTTAAAAGAGGATTCTCGATAACTAAACTCGTTCAGGATTTTATTTCTGAAAGCACTCACGCCTGGGATTTATCTCCAAGAATGATCATCCTCTTGGAAATACTTCCGTTTCTGATAGCACTTTCTGGTGTTGTAGCAGCATTGCTTGGAAAGAGTGCCTATAAATGGTACACGCAAGAGGATGGTTTTGTCGAAGACTCACAGGTTCTTTTTTATTCCCTGGCGCTGGTTCTCAGCTTGGTCTACGCCTGGCGGCAATGGCGCGCCGGTGAGAAAATGGTAGCTTTTCTCTTCTTGGGGTTTAGTCTCTGCTTGTTTTTCCTGATCGGCGAGGAGATCAGCTGGGGGCAACGAATCTTCGGTTGGCAAACAGCTGAATCAATTGCTTCGTCAAACAAACAAGATGAAACCAATTTGCACAATATCTATGGCGTTGGGTCTACGTTCAAATGGATTCAAATGTTGGTGGGTGCATACGGTACGATATTGCCCTTAGCAGTCTTGCGCTGGAAAGTGCCTACTCGCTTCGAGAAGTTAACCGCGGTGGCGATCCCACATTTTTCATTAATCCCTTATTTTGTCATGCTGTTTGTCTGGAGGATATTCCGTAACCTGACCGAAGTCCCAGAAAGATTTTATTTCGTGGTATCGGAGTACAATGAGGTCCTGGAGTTGGTATTGGCGGTCGGCCTCTTCCTTTTCATGATTTACCAGTTGAGAAGATTTAGGCGGAAGGGTGTAAGCCCTTGACTTGAGTATTATAGATTAAGCCGATCCTTGTCTGGAGACCACCGATGATTGAAGCGCCAAAAGACACAGCAGTAGTTCACAGAACTGGTATAAGCGAAAAGGTAAAACATCTCATGGAGGACGCAGGGCGGACCTGGAATTTATCCGAACGCATGGTCCTTGGGATTATGCTTCTACCCGTGGTCGTGGCGTTATCCGCAGCGATCTTTAGCGTAGTGAATTGGGAGCTGTATCGCTGGTTCACTGGGTCGAAGGGATTAGCGCTTATGGAATTTGTGCCAGTTCTGATATGGTATTTCGATCTTATTCTAAGTCTGGTGGTCGTAAGGCGGTTGTGGGTCGTGAGAGAGAGGTTTGTGGCACTGCTTTATTTGGGTTTGAGCGCCAGTTTTGTTCTGATTATTGGGGATAAAATCAATTGGGGTCAGACCTTATTCGGAGCGGATCTCTCAACCGCATATGCGGCAAGTAACCAAGGGCTGCAAACCATCAGCGATCCTGCTGGCTTACTTGAAGAAATTTTCCGCTGGATGCAGCTGCTGGCAGGCGCCTACGGTACTATTCTACCCCTGGTAATCCTGCGTTGGAAAGTGCCCGGCAATTTACAAAGGCGACTATCGTTCTTAGTGCCTCATTATTCCCTCATCCCATATTTCTTGTTGATGTTTGTGTGGAGAATATATCGCAATATTATCTTTCCTATCCAAGAGCCTAATTTTATAATCGTTGAATACAATGAAATCATGGGCCTGGTGCTTTCTATGGGCTTCTTTCTTTTCCTGGTTTTTCAATTGAAAACTTTGGGGAGAATGGCAACCAGAATTATGGCGGTTTCACCCATATCGATCCACCAGGACCTGCGTAGTTAAAGGATTTACCTGGGGAGGACGGGGGAAACCCGCCCAACCCCGTTTTTAGGACACCAAACTGCTTGCTTCTCTATTAATATTGAACAGAAAAAAGTTGATCGATTCTAGACAGGCTAACTTAACTACATTTTCGCCAGAAGGACGGTATTTCCTGGTTACCGGTGGTGCTGGTTTCATCGGCTCTCATATCGTCCAACGTTTGGTAACCGAGGGAGGTCGAGTACGTGTTTTGGACCTATTCACGACGGGCCGACGCGAGAATCTCAGTCAAGTGAAGGATAAGATTGAGCTGATAGAAGGGGATGTCAGCAATTTGGCTACTGTGCAGCAGGCAGTCGAGGGAATAGAGTTCGTGTTCCATCTGGCTGCGTTGGTATCAGTCCCTGAATCAGTGGAGCACCCGGAACGCAGTTTCGAAAGCAATATTCAAGGTACCCACAATCTTTTACTAGCAGCCCGTCAGTCTGGGGTGCGCAGGCTGGTGTTCTCTTCTTCCAGCGCGGTCTATGGCGACCAGCCTGCACCTCACCATGAGGGAATGGCACCGAAAGCGCTTTCACCTTATGCAGCCGCCAAACTGAGCGGTGAACAACTATGCCGATCTTTCACCCATGTTTACGGTTTGCCAACGGTTTGCCTGAGATATTTCAATGTCTTCGGTCCTCGCCAGGATCCAAGAGGGGGGTATGCAGCCGCTATACCCAAGTTCATCACGCGCTTGATAAATGGAGTGCCCCCTATGATTTATGGGGATGGCCACCAATCTCGAGATTTCATTTATGTCACAAACGTGGTTCAAGCGAACCTGCAAGCTTGTAACTTAGAGAACGCGCATGGTGAAATCTTCAATATCGGTGCGGGGAAAGAGACCAATTTGCTGGAGCTCGTGGATGTTCTTGAAGAAATTATCGGTTTCAAGGTGAAACCTGCTTATGGTCCGCCTCGTTCCGGAGATATTATACGATCTTATAGTGATATTTCCCGAGCGCGCCAGGTGCTCGGCTACCAGCCTCTTGACGATCTAGAAAATGGTTTACGAAAAACGGTGGCATGGTATAGAGAGAATCGGTCAGGTCTCTGGAGTAACTGACAAATTTTACTAGAAAGAATATAATGGCCTTTATTTGGGGAGCTAAGAAAATCCATTGGTATGGTAAATAAAATTTGTTACAGATCGTTGGTTCATCATCACATTATTGGAGGGAATGACCATGGAACTAAATCCATCGATCAATGATAAGGACAACCAGCTAGGGAATATCATCCAAGTTGATGAGAGTCTCATCGAGGAGATATGGCGTGATCTTGGGGGTAAAGTATCCCAGGAGCAGATTCGTCAAGTTGCATATGAGGTCGCTGGCGAATTACAGAATGCGACTGTGACCGCTTTTGTACCGATCTTTCTCCAACGTCTGGCAAGGGAAAAGCTAGAATTATTAGTCAATGAGAGTGATTGATAGATACAGGATAACCATTTTGAATCGTTTTGCTGATTTTTTGCAATACCAAATATTCTGTTTTATATTACTGGCGGTGTTGAGCCTTTCGGCTTGTAATTTCCCGACGCAGTCGAGCATTGAGTTACCAATGAGATCCGAGGTGGTCAAGGCTAACCCGACCGCGATTGCTACTCCTCAATTGCTTGGGGAAACGCCACAAGCGACCCTATCAACGGTTATACCAGCAGGACCAGAAGCGCAAGAACCTTACATCGGAATCTGGATCACGAAAGAAGAACTTGCCAACCTGCCAACCTCAGGAGTCGCCTGGGATAACCTTAAAGCTGCTGCCGATCAGGATCCTGGGAAGCCAGATCTTAGTGACCAGGATCAATTGAACAACGTGTATGTGTTAGCTAAAGCGCTCGTTTATGCCAGGACGGGTGAGCAGAAATATCGGCAAGAAGTCATAGACAATTTAATGGCGAGTATCGGGACGGAAGAGGGAGGGCGTTCTCTGGCTTTGGGGCGAGAGCTGGTGGCTTATGTCATCTCCGCAGATTTAGTGAACTTGCCAGCGGAACCCGGGGAGGATCAAATGTTCAGAACCTGGTTGGGTCATACGTTAACAGAAAATTTGGACGGTTACACATTAAGGAGCACCCACGAGGAACGACCCAATAATTGGGGAAATCATGCTGGCGCTTCCCGCGCGGCGGTGGCCATGTATTTGGGGGATAAAGCTGAATTGGAGCGAACAGCTCAGGTATTTAAAGGCTATCTGGGAGACAGGGAAGCTTATAAGGGGTTTATTTATGGAGAATTGTACTGGCAGGCAGATCCGAAGCATCCCGTAGGAGTCAATCCGAAAGGGGCTACAAAAGATGGCCATTCCATCGATGGGGCGTTGCCAGAGGAGATGCGGCGTGGGGGTAAATTTACATGGCCGCCAAATGAAACCGGTTATGCCTGGGAAGCGTTACAGGGTGCATTCGTGCAAGCAGAAATCCTTTATCGAGCGGGATATGCGGTTTATGATTGGCAAGATCAAGCTCTGCTACGGGCTGTGAAGTTCCTTTATGAGATTGGTTGGGTACCTGAGGGGGACGATATTTGGCTGCCGTGGCTGATCAATAACGCCTATGGCACTGATTTCCCTGCCATCAGTCCGACTCGACCCGGCAAGAATATGGGTTGGACCGACTGGACTCATTCGAAAGACAGACCGCCCTTCAATGGAGTAATCAAGCCTGGCGGCGGCACGTAGACCAATGGATATCATTGGTTTGCCGACCATTTCATGGGGGTAGATTGGCGGGCGAGCTGACCATACGGGGAGAATACGGTCGTTTAGCTGATGTCTCCGAGGGGTTGTTGAGTCTTAAACATCTGTTTTAATCTACAAATCCTTCATTTTTAACGATAGTCACCGAATAGGGACTATCCTTTAATTTAGAAATCTATTCTCGGGAAATTAGATTATACATCTCCCATGAGATAGAGAACAGCGGTCGATTTGACTGCAATGACCAATCCATCGGGGGCTTATTGTAATTTATTGAAGTGATAGCATCAATAATCCTGTACCTTCTTGAAGGAGACATCCAGAATGAGTAAAACACATCGCGTACGAAATCCAAGAAAGGTCTGGCACGTGATTTGGTATGCTGTTCTCGCTGGGATTTTCCTGATTGGGAATTTACCTGCGGTGCAAGCTTCAACACCGGTGGAAGTGGGCTACCGTGATTTCCAATTTCCCACTGACACGGGCTTGAACGGGGAAGTAACTGCGGAAAAACCAGAGAGTAAGCTGTGGTGGAACGATGGATTCTGGTGGGCTGGTATGTGGGAAAAACCGGACGATGCTTATCACATCTTTAGACTAGATGTGGGAACCCAGACCTGGGTAGATACTGGCACCCCCATCGACAATCGAAGCGATACTAAGATGGATACTTTACGGGATGGGGTTCACTTGTATGTGGTCTCCCATATCTGGGCGGGCGAAGGGGTTGAAGCAGCAACCCTTGCAGAACAAGGCAGGTTATATCGATACAGTTATGATTCGGGATCGGATGTCTATTCCCTTGATAGTGATTTCCCTGTGGAAATAGGCAGCGGCAAAACCGAAGCGCTGGTTGTGGCGAAAGATACAGCTGGAACATTATGGATTACATATGCTCAAAAAGACCCAAGTGATGATGTATACAAGGTTTGGATAAACCACAGCATCGACGGCGATGATTTGAACTGGAGAGAACCCTATATTTTACCCGCAACAGACGCCGATAATCTACCAAGCGGTAAAGATAGCGATGATATTTCATCTATTATCGCTTATGGCGGTCGCATCGGGGTGATGTGGAGCAACCAGAATACCAAGCATATGTACTTCGCGATGCATTCGGATGGGGACTTAGACAGTAATTGGGCCAGTGTTGGCGCTTACACTACCTCCGCGGACGACCACATCAACCTCAAATCGATACAATCTGATAGCGCCGGAAGCATATTCGCGGTGGTAAAAACCTCGAAAAACGCCGCGTTAATCGTCGTGTTGGTTTGTTTGAGCGGATCGGCTTGTACCTCAGCAGGAAACTGGTCGGCTTATCCTGTCTATACCAGCGGGGATGAAAGTGCCACCCGTCCCGACCTGCTTATCGACACCGACAATCGCCACCTTTATGTTTTCACACGTAATAAAGACGGTAACGGCGATTCCGGGATCTACTTTAAGATCGCAGACATGGATAACATCGCCTTCCCAGCTGGTTTAGGAGTGCCGTTCATTAAAAGTTCATTGGATACCGGCGTTAACGACCCCACCTCAACCAAGCAAAACGTAAACAGCACCACCGGAATTGTGGTTCTGGCCAGCGATAGTGGTTCGGAATATTACCTGCATAACTACCTGGCCTTGAGTGCCACTAATCAACCGGTTATCTACGCCTTTTCGCCGATAAGTGGAACGGTTGGTACAGAGGTGACTCTGAC
>DAOUET010000054.1:0-20676 GCA_034430155.1 Anaerolineales bacterium | reverse complement strand
ACCCTCGTTGAGAAATTCAAGCCCCTCTGCGCCGCGGGCTGAACGAAAACGCCACGCGCCAGTGGTTCATCCTACCGCTATTCGCCGCTCTGCATTGGAGCATCACCAACATCAACGAGGTCAGCCCCGAAGAAAAGGTCTCGCGTGGCTGGGTGGATTTCGCATTCCGCATCGGTGGCATCCCTCGCTTTTTCCTGGAAACCAAAAGAGCTAGCGAAGACCTGAACGATCCACGCTGGGTGAAGCAGGCCATCGATTACGCCTGGACAAAATCGGTCACCTGGGCGCTGCTCACGGATTTCGAGGGCTTGCGGGTTTTCAACGCCGAATGGAAAGAGGACAATCCTTTCCGGGCACAGTTTATTGAGTTCAACCTGGATACTTATTTATGCGACTTCGAGCGCCTCTGGTGATTCTCACGACCCGAGATCGCCGCCGGGCAGCTGGACGCCGAGGCTGAGAAGGTCGGGAAAAAGGCCAAGCGCCAGCCGGTCAGCCAGAGCTTATTCGATGACCTGAAGACATGGCGCGCTGACCTGTTTAAAGACATGCGCGGCTTTAATCCCATCTGGTCGCCTGCTCAGGTGAACGAAGCCGTGCTGCGCCTGCTCAACCGCCTGATCTTCCTACGCACCGCTGAAGACCGTCAGGTCGAAGCGCCGCGCCTGCGGGCGCTGGTGCGCGCCCTGAAGGATCAAAAACGCTTCGGCGATCTGTGGAAAGAACTGGCGGGATTGTTTCAGGAGATGGACACGGTTTACAACTCGGAGTTATTCGCCCATCACTTCTCGGAGGAATTATTCGTCACGCCCACCGTTCTGGAGGAAGTCATCGAAGGGCTGCATGAGAGGAACTTCGTGCGCTACAACTTCAATGCCCTGGACGCCGATGTGCTCGGCACCGTCTACGAGCAGTATCTGGCCCTCTGTGGTGATCGAGGCGGCGGATGAGAGCAAGCGCCTCCTCTCGAAGTTCCCCATGTTGAAGAGAAGCGCTCGAAGCGCAAGTCCCAGGGCATTTACTACACCCCGGCCTTCGTCACCAAATATATCGTCCGGCAAACCGTGGGCCGTTGTCTGGAGGAGCATGGCTATAACCCCTCGCGCCCACCGCGCGTGTTGGATATGGCCTGCGGCTCCGGCTCTTTCCTGATCGAAGCCTTCGATACCATCGATGCCTTTGTCGCCAGGCTGCGCGTCCAGGCCCATGGCGAGCAGGTTGATTTCATCGATCACGCCCGCCAGCTGGCCGGCAGGTCATTTCCCCTGCCGGCGCTGTACGTGACGAACATCTTATCGAGTCATTGCAGGTGTTGAACGCTAGAGGCAGGCAACGTTTTGAGACAATTTCATTCATTCGAATAAAGGATTGTCGCCCCCTTTAATACTTCATTGACAGTCTCGAGAGGGATAACTTTTATAACCTTTTCTGTTCCTGAGCCAGTATCGATAAAGTTTCCGGAATCAGGATTTTCCTTATCTGCTGGAACTTCTTATAAGGCAATAATGAGTTTAAATCTTCATCGATGATCTTCTGAGTGACATGTTTTCTTAATAAATCGATTAACTTCGCGAAGTATTCTTTGGGTTCCAGTCCGGTCCTTTCCCGAATGACCGCGCTGTGATGACCGTAACCTTGGACAAAAAAGTGGTGGATATCATATATATCTCGCCCGGCAATGGTTTTATGTTGCGCATACCTATCCATTATCGCTACCAGTTTATTCGCAAACATCGTTTCGATAGTCTGGCTGTTGATTAGCCGGTCGATTTCCGGAAAATACTGGACTTTGTACTGGTTAGATCCAACGCTCATATCGCTGGTGCTGACTTTTAAAGTATTTCTCTTGGTAGGGCTGCTTGGATAGCGAAGCTGAAAAAAGAGGACCTTGTCAAATTCCAACGTTACTCTAAATCCCAGATGATCAAAAACCTGGTGAAACGCCTTTCGCAGCGCAACCTCGTCAGCTCCTTTTAAAACATCGAAATCCAGATCGACCGAGAAACGATCCAGATAGCCCAACATGGCGGCACAGGTGCCACCCTTGAAGGCTAAAGTCTGGGCCACCAGCGGTTGGTCGACAATCTCCATCAGCAGCCTGTGGAGCTGTGACTTATGGATAATATCTTCAGGTCTAAGGTCTAACATAGGGATATCTGATTTCTTTTTGGATGAAACTGACCTTTTCGAAATCGATGCTTTCCGAAACATCAAAGTGGTATTTGGGGTTGAAATAAAGCATATCCGCCACTGCCCGTTCCGTGGAGGCGATGAAAACCCGATTTTGATGTAAAATGCCGGCGGGATGGTGGAGGAAAACATCTTTGAGCTGGCGGAACCGGAAGGACCACTGCCCGACGGACACGCGTTTGGACAGCTCGGCGACAAAGGTGTAATCATATACTCTTTGGGATATTATTCCAGCCTGCGAGAGTACTGATTCAGTGGTGAGATAGGTGTACCGATGAATGATGGCCTGGCCAAGTTCTAGGGGGTTTAGAGAGGTTATGGGAACGGTTGAGTACAGCCCTTTGTAGATAGGAAAAAGAACGCCCTTGTCAATGTAGCGGCTAATCGTCATATACAAATTGTGCTTATCGGCGATCCCCCAAAGGATAGCCAAGTCGTTGGTGTGGAATATCTTCCGGTCTAACTGGAGAAGTTCGCTCATCCTATACATTTGTGTATAGGATAACGCAACAAAAGTCGAAAGTCAAGAGAAAATCAGCCCTCACTGATCGAAAGGGGAAGGTTTGGCGGTGTAGCTTTTTACGTGATCAAGGTCGAGCATAGAGGAGAGCTCGGTTTATCCTATTCCGCCTTTTAGATTTCCCCAATTCACCGGAATTTGGGGGATAACAGGGGGCTATGCGACAGAAACGGACCACCACGAAGACCATGCGGCGCGCAGCAGAACTACGCCGTAATCTCACACCTGCGGGGTTAAAGCTGTGGGCTTATTTGCGTGCGCATTGGCTGGAGGGTGTAGGCTTCCGCCGGGGACATGCGATTGGGCCATAGTTCGTTGATTTTTGCGCTCCGCGCCAGGTTCTCGTCATTGAAGTGGACGGAGGCCAATACCTGGAACAAGAGCAATATGACTCTGGGTGCACTGCCTATCTTGAAAGACGAGGTTATCGCGTCTTGCGCTTCTTCAACCACGAGATAATGAATCAGATTGAAGCGGTAATGCGTGCCATTACTGATACTCTTGAGTAAATTTATATTAGCATTAAGAAAAACTGTCAAGAAAAACTTTACAATCTTGATTAACAGTGATAAAATTCTGTACAAAATAGCATACAATAAAATGTAAATTAGAATGAACATAAAACAAGATGAACATAATAAAAACAGCTTCTATAACTGAACTCCGCGGAAAGCTGGCTGAGACCATTGACTCTCTCGCCGAAGAGGATGCTGTAATGGTCGTCCGCCATAGCAAACCAGCTGCTTATCTTGTATCACCCGAGTTTTTTGAAACGCTTGTTGAGGTGATTGAGGATTTAGAAGATATTCAAGATATGGCGGCTGCGATTCGGGATTACCGTCAAGGCAAGGCCGTAGATGCAGAGGAGGTACTTGGACGGTTAGGATTGTAACGTGTACAGGCTTCTGTTTCATCCAAAAGTTGAAAAACAACTCTCAAAAATCCCAAGACCCTATGCTGAAAGGATAGCAGAAGCGATTAGAAATCTGAAAAACGATCCCCGACCACCTCAGATTGTCCACCTTGACCAAGAAATGTACCGTCTGAGAGTCGGGGATTATCGCGTTATTTACGCTGTTTTCGATGATGATCAAACCATTTATATTGGAAAGATTGCCCGTAGAACTAAAACCACATATCGAGATGTGAATTTGATCCTGAAAAGGGCGCGTCAAGCTTTAAAGAGAGATTGATCCTGCTTTTTCCTGAGAATGCACAGGCAAACCTCCCACCTTCCGGTTCACTGGCTTAACCGCCAATCCAGCGCCGAATAGCGGCTAGATACTTTGTCATTGTGAACCGCAATGGCGATAGCCCGGCGGTTTCCCACCAGCACGCATAGCCGTTTTGCTCGGGTGACCGCGGTGTAGAGCAGGTTGCGCTGCAGCATCATATAGTGCGCGGTCAGCAAAGGCATGACTACCGCCGGGAACTCCGCCCCTTGGGATTTGTGCACCGAGATGGCGTAGGCTAGGACCAGCTGGTCGGCCTCGCTCCAATCATAGCTCACCCGCCGTCCATCGATGTTCACGCTGAGTGTATGTTCGGTGGGGTTGATGGCCACTACCTGCCCGATGTCCCCGTTATAAACGTCTTTATCGTAATCGTTCTGAGTCTGCATCACCTTATCGCCCAGACGAAAGGTCTGGCCAAAGAGGGTCTTTTCGGGAGTCTTTAACGATGGCGGGTTTAGAACCGCCTGCAGGCGTTCGTTCAGAGCGGTGACGCCGGCCGGGCCGCGGTACATAGGGGCAAGCACCTGAATATCCTTGCGAGGCTCGAGGCGGAATTTTTCTGGTATGCGGTTGCAGACAATATCCTGCACCCAATCAGCGGCTTCTTCAGCGGTTTCTGCAGGAAACAAGAAGAAATCCTGGCTGTCTTTTGGGAAGAGTGGCGTTTGCCCCTGGTTAATGCGGTGAGCGTTGGTGATAATTTGCGAACCGGCCGCTTGGCGGAAAATTAGGTTCAATCGGGTTACCGGTACCAGGCCGCTCTTGATCACGTCGCGAAGCACATCGCCGGGGCCAACCGATGGCAATTGGTCCACATCGCCGACCAGGAGCAGGTGAGTGCCTGGTTGGACCGCTTTGAGCAGGTTATTTGCCAGGGGCAGGTCAAGCATCGAAGCCTCATCCACCACCAGCAGATCAACCGGGAGCGGATTCTCGGCGTTGTGTTTGAACCCCTCTCTGGGGGAGAATCCCAACAGGCGGTGGATGGTGCTGGCGGGCCGGCCGGTGGCTTCCGAGAGGCGCTTGGCTGCCCGGCCGGTAGGCGAAGCCAGGGCGTAGATTTTGCGGGCGCTTTCCAGCGCAGCGATTAGCGCTTTGACCGTAGTGGTCTTACCCGTTCCCGGGCCGCCAGTTAGAACGCTTACAGGTTGGCTAAGGGTGGTACGAATGGCAGCCCCTTGTTCTGGGGAGAGATCGGGGTCAAGGACGATGAATGCTGGCGGCAGATCGCTTAAACGCGACGGTATGGAATCGGCAATAGCGCGCAAGCGTTCAGCTGATCCGGTCTCGCTGTAATAAAGCGAAGTAAGATAAACTGCCGGTCGCCCGTAAGCGCCCGGTCTTTCGCCCAGGGTTAGAAAAGCGGAAGCTGTTTGTGAGGCCTCTTGTGTACCATCGGTTCCCTCTCCAAGGATTGGTAGGACTTCCGGTCGCACTCGACCATCTTCAGCTAATCGCTCTAATGCAGGTGGGACCAAATCCTCCGCTACATCTAGTAATTCAACAACTCGTTCGGATAATGTTCGCATGGGTGAGTAGACATGTCCATCATCGCTCATTTCATGGAGGGCATAGATGATGCCGGCTTCGATACGGGAGGGATGGTCAGCGGGCAACCCCAAAGCCCGAGCGATGCCATCGGCGGTTTTAAACCCGACGCCATAGATATCCCGCGCCAGCCGGTAAGGATCGCTCTCCACAATCTGGAGTGCGCTATCACCATATTGTTTATAAATCTTGACAGCCAGATTCGTGCTTACCCCGTGACCGTGCAGGAAAAGCATGATTTCTTTGATCTGTTTTTGCTCTTCCCAGGCCCGCGAGATCTGGCGCGAACGTTTAGGTCCGATATCCGGGACATCCATCAGCCTCTCAGGGTAGCCTTCGATCACATCGAGGGTTTCCTTGCCGAAGTGAGCTACAATTCGTTCAGCCAAGCGAGGACCGATGCCCTTGATCAACCCGGAACCCAGGTAACGGCGGATCCCCGTCACAGAGGCGGGTAGGGTTTGCTCGCATATTTCTACTTGGAATTGCAGGCCGTGTTTGGGATGGTTGCTCCACTGCCCGCTCAGGCGTAGGTGTTCGCCTGGCGCTAATTCGGGCAGGTTGCCAACCACAGTCACCAACCCCTCTCGGTTTGTACCGGGCAACTTGCCGCGCTCTGGGCGCAGCCTCAACACGCTGTATCCATTTTCAGGGTTGAAGAAGGTGACGCGCTCAACCGAGCCAGAAATGGTCTCCATAACTCAAGGCATGGGATTATTATCTACCCAGTCATCGCCCAAGAGCACCACAACGTCTACCTGGCTGTATGGATCATAGCGTTGGAAGATCCGGTTATCGGAAATACCCATCAGCTCCACCAGATACTCAACCGTACCGGGATTGCCAGTATAGTCGATGATGGTAGTTAGATTATAAAGTTCTTCAGCGTTGCCCGGTTCTACCACATTGATGCCTTGACCAGTCAGGTAATCCGCCGTACGGGACGCCAATCCGGGGATAACCGTGCCGTTCAACACGGAAACGCGGGCGCTTTCAGAATTCATCAACGCTTTCGGATCGGTGTCAACTACTGCGGGGATAGCTGGTCCGGTTGTGGTGAACAACTCATCGCGCAACAGGCGAATTTGCTCCGGATTTGGAATGAGGATGTCTTGACCATCAAAAGAAGTGCTGAGGGTAACCTCATCAGGTGGTTCAAGAACCCCTTCTTTGATGTTCTCATCCGGGATTTGCTGGGCGAGCCAGGCCAATTTGACAATTTGCTCTAAGGACAGGTTGGTGCGCACACCTGAAGAAAGTTCGCTGTAGAGCAACGGCGCTTTTCGGAGTAACGGCAGCAGAGACTCCGGGCTCAACAAGCGATTGCGAATGCCCAGGATGACCTGCTGCTGGCGTCTGGCGCGGTCGAAATCGCTCCCCGCGGTGTTGCGAGCACGGGCATATGCTAAAGCCAGAGACCCGTTTAGCACTTGCACGCCGGGCTGCAAGACTTTATTATTATTATCCCCCATAGGATCCACCTCCATCTCATAAGGCACATCCAGCTTGATCCCGTTAATCTCGTCGATGAAGCGCTCAAATGCATTGAAATCGATCTGAGCGTAAAAACTGATGTTCATCCCCAAAAGATCTTCAACGGTTTTCATCGCCAAACCGGGACCACCGCCAGGAATGTTGTATATTTCACCCAAACGGTAGGCTGTATTGATTTTTGCGGATTCAAAACTTGGGATGTTTACCCACAAATCACGCGGGATTGAGAGCATGCCCGCTGTTTTGGTGGCAGAGTCGACCGATAGCAGGATCATGGTATCGGTGCGGGGTGCCCAATCTTCGCTATTCCAATCGCGGTAATCCAAACCCATCAACAAAACGTTGACGCGGCCAGTGCCATCCCAAGGCTCTGGGGTAGGGCCGCTCACAGACTGGAGGGGTACTTTTGCTTTCTCCCCCAGATTTTCAGGGAGGCCAGAGTCAGATGTTTGGGAATTGAGGTTTATGTCAGGGATACCAGCTACGCCCCAATTGGTAACGAACTCCCGTACAGCCACGAAGGTTAAATAAGCCGTAATAACGGTGGCAATTAAGAATGCTATTACCAAACCCCGTAATAACCAGTTTTGGCTGCCTGTTCCTGATCTGGCCTTGGATTTATGTGTCTGATCCATACTTTATGGCATTGAGTTGTTATTGGCCCAATCGTACCCTAATAAAATCACTATATCGGCCTGGGAGGTGGGATCGTAGCGCAAGTAGAACCTTGTAGAGGAGATACTCATCAGATCCAGTAAATATTTCACCGTATAAGGGTTACCGGTGTAGTCGATCAAGGTCGTGTAGGTATGCGGTTCAGGGGCGTCTCCGGTTTCGATGATATCGGCTCCTTCACTGGTCAGGAATTCTTGCGTGCGGGCCGCCAAACCGGGAGTATTGGCGCCATTCAACACGGAAATCCTGGCGTTTTCAGATTTCATAAGTTCCTGGGGGTCGGCATTGGCTGCCGCAGGGCTGACCGGGCCAGAGGCAGTGAAGATTTCATCGCGCAAGAGCCTGATTTGCTCCGGTCTGGGTTTGAGAACATCGTCTCCTTCAGGTGATTTATTAAGTGTGACTTGATCGGTGCCAATAATGCCTCGCTTGATGTTCTCTTCGGGGATTTGTTGAGCCAGCCAAGCCAATTTGATGGCCTGTTCCAGGGTCAAATTAGAGTGAATTCCGGAAGAGATTTCTTCGTATATGACCGGTGCCCTGCCGATTAAGGTGGGTAATGCATTTGAACTCACGATGCGGTTACGAATGCCAAAAATAACCTGCTGCTGGCGTTGAGCCCGGTCGAAATCAGCCCCTTCCGTATTACGGGCCCGGGCGTAAGCCAGCGCCAGGTTTCCTGGAAGAACTTGCACACCAGGCTGCAAGACTCTGGTGTTGTCATCGCCCAGCGGATCTACTTTGATTTTAGCAGGGACATCCACCTTTATACCCCCGATCTCGTCGATAAAGCGCTCGAACGCCCCGAAGTCGATCTGCGCATAGAAATCAATCTCCAATCCCAGCAAACCTTCGACTGTCTTCATGGCCAATCCAGCACCGCCTCCCGGCAACTTGTATATTTCACCCAAACGGTAAGCAGTGTTGATCCGGTTGGGTTCAAAACCCGGAATATTTACCCATAAATCGCGCGGGATGGAGAGCATGCCTGCTGTTTTGGAGATGGGATCAACTGAGAGCAAAATCATAGTATCGGTGCGAGGCGCGCCCTCACCGCTTTCCCAATCGCGGTAATCCAAGCCCATCACCAAAAGGTTGACGCGGCTGGCGCCATCCCAGGGTTGTGGCGTGGGTCCAACCACTGGTTGTACCGAGGGAGGATTATCATTTACCACGGTCTCGCTGGCTTGCCCAGGGGTGGGGGTCTTCCCTGGTTTGACGACAATTCCTGGCAGATCGGTGATGTCGTAAGAGGCGATAAAAGCGCGCACAGTCCTGAAGACGAATACAGCCGTAAGGCTGGATACAACTACAAAAAACACCAGCGACCCTAAAAGTAACCATTTGGTGGTGCTGGTCTTAGAATGCGAATTTACTTTTTGAGTATCATCCATATATTATGTTCTCGGGATCTCCACGGAGTGCACCTCCGAATTTGCGTGCCCAAGATTATATCACGGGCGGTAAAATCCACTGCGTTGGAGTAAAATTTATTATATTTGATTGTTGCAACATCAATGCCAATCAATTTACTAGATTCGGTTGAGCTACTCCAATGTCATTGATCAATGCCACCAAACTGGGTAAATCATTTGGTCCAGATGATATCTTTTCGGATGTGTCTTTAAGCATCCCAAACGGGGCGCGTATCGCTATCGTCGGGCCGAACGGGGTTGGCAAGACCACATTGCTGCGCATTTTAGTGGGGCTGGAACAGCCTTCAACCGGCACATTGCACCGGGCAGGCAGGCTCGCGATTGGTTACCTGCCCCAGGAAGCCAGTTTAGAGGCCGAGCACACCCTGTGGGATGAGTGTTTGAAGGCTTTCTCCGCTCTGCAAACCCAGGAAACCGAATTGTCTCATCTGGAATCATTGATGGTCGATCCCGAACAAACTGAGCAAGCGCTTGAACGTTACGGCCCATTACAAGAGGCCTTTGAGCGCCAGGGAGGCTACACCTATGAAACCCGTATTCGCCAGACCCTGACTGGTCTAGGTTTTGAACCTCAGGATTACCAACGCCCCATCCCGCAGCTTTCTGGGGGGCAGCGTACCCGCGCTTTACTGGCACGCCTGCTGCTTTCGAATCCCGATTTACTCATTCTGGATGAGCCCACTAACCATCTCGATATCGCTGCAGTTGAATGGCTGGAAAGTTACCTGAACGTTTGGCAAGGTGCCGCCCTGCTTGTCTCTCACGACCGTTATTTTCTAGATAAAGTTGTAAATAATATTTGGGAGATGAGTTCCACAGGTTTGGAGATTTACCGGGGCAATTACAGCGCCTATCTCATGCAACGCCAGGAAAGGTGGGAGCTGCGCCAGAAAATCTTCGAATCGGAAAAAGAACGTCTGGAGAAAGATCTAGATTACATCCGGCGCAATATCGCCGGCCAAAACACTTTACAAGCTAAGGGACGGTTGAAACGTCTCAGCCGTTATTTAGACGCCGTCGAGAAAGGCGGGATCCAAAATATCCAGGGAAAGAGCTGGGCCAGGATCAGCGACGAAACTGGAGCCGTCAGCCAGATGATGAGTGTGGATGAAGCCACCCGCCGCCTCAGAGCCTTGAGAGAACCACATCACCGGCCACCTCATCTCAATCTAAACCTCAAACCCAAGCAGCGCAGTGGAGATATTGTATTGCGCGCCTCAGATCTGGTGATCGGCTACCCAGGGGAAGCTCTCTTTGAGGTGGAGCAATTGGAATTACGGCGCCAGGAATGCGCCGCCATCATCGGTCCAAACGGCGTAGGCAAGACGACTTTTCTAAAGACCATCTTACAGAAGTTGCGACCTCTCGCCGGGGAGCTGACTTTAGGAGCGAGCTTGCAGATTGGCTATTTTGCTCAGGCCCATGAAGACCTGGTACCCGACCGCACCCTGATTCAAGAGATCGAAGCGATTGCTCCCCATTTGCTACTTGCCGATATCCGCGATTACCTAGCTCATTTTCTCTTCACCGACGATGAAGTCTTCCGGCAGGTGATCACCCTTTCTGGCGGCGAGCGCGGCCGCCTGGCCCTCGCTAAACTCTCTTTGATGAACGCCAATCTGCTTTTGTTAGATGAGCCGACCAACCACCTGGATATCCCCTCCCAAGAGATTCTGCAAGAGGTGCTGGCCGATTATTCGGGCACTATTCTGCTGGTCTCCCATGACCGTTATCTAATTGACGCTCTGGGCAGCCAGATCTGGGAAATCGATGAAGACCACGGTTGCCTGAGAGTCTTTATGGGGACTTACAGTGAATATCGAGGGCAAAAAGAGGCAGAGAAGCTCGATACCGAATCCCCGGAGCGCCAGCCTGGTGGGTCTCACAAACCCGTTGCGAAGGTTGTTGCTAAGACAAATGAGCGCCGTCGCAAAGCCCGCCTAGAAGAGGTGGAATCTCATATTGCCCAGCTGGAAGCGTACCTCGCTAAGCTTTCAAAGCAATTGGAAGACCCTCCCACTGACCCCCAAGAGGTACAAGAGCTGGGTGAAGACTATGTGCAAACCCAGAAGAAAATCAATGATTTAATGGCCGAGTGGGAAGAGCTGCATGGCTGACAGCCGTTAAATGGCCTTGAGTGGATAGATACCTGATCAAAATCCTGGCGTCAATCTGCGGTTGCCCCCGCTAAAACCGGCTCGTCGCCGTTATAAGCTCGCACGAGCGGAAAGCGATGCGCTACCCATGCGACTGCCAAAATGCAGCCCAGGCCACCGGTCACGACTGCCAAGGGAGCGCCAATCAACTGGGCGGCTACCCCAGCCTCAACCTCGCCTAATTGCGGACCACCCATAAAAAAGATCTGGTTTACGCTGGTCATGCGCCCGCGGATGTAATCTGGAGTTTGCAGTTGGCGGATCGTGTTGCGGATGATTGTACTGACCGAGTCAGAGGCACCGATAAAAGTCAATGCCAGCATAGCCCAGACAAATGTACGCGCCAGGCCAAAGGCGATCGTGGACAGTCCAAAAGCAATAACAGAAGCGAGGAAGATTAACCCCTGACGGCGAATCTCGGCCAATTGCGAGATTATCGCGGCGGCGGCGACGGCCCCAATCGATTGCGCCGCCGAAAGCCAGCCATAGGCGATAGCTCCAACATGCAAAATGTCGCGAGCGAAAATCGGCATCAGCGTATTTGCCGAAGAAAAGAAAGTAGCAAAGAAATCCAGCAACATAGTTGAAAGGATGATGGGGTGGTGCAGGATAAATTGCACCCCCTCCCGGATAGCTGGCAAGCTGACCCCGGCATGCTTGGTCAGGTCGACTTGCTGGGGCACTGACCCCATCATGATCAGGGCCATAATCACTGCTAAATAGGTGACTGCGTTGATTAGATACGTATAGGATTGTCCCCAATAGGCAATCACCAAGCCGCTCAAAGCCGGGCCGACGATAGCCCCCATCTGACTGGCGATTGAGGTCATGCTGAAGGCGTTGGGAAGGTCCCGGGCGGGTACCAGGTTCGGCACCATGGATTGCCGTGCGGGCGAATCAAAGGAGATAGCCACCGCCTGCAATGCCGTCAGAGCATAGATATGCCATAAATCGATCGTGCCTTGGAAGGTCAACCAGGCCAGGGCGCCGGCCACCAGCGCCATGAGGCTTTGCGTAATAAAAAGCATTCGCCGGCGATTTGCTACGTCAGCGACGGCTCCACCAACCAAAGAGAAGACAATAATCGGTAAAATACGAGCCAACCCAACCCCACCAAGGGCAATGGGTTCGGGCGTCAGGGTGCGTATATGCCAAAATAGCGCCCAGACTTGCATTTGGGAGCCGGCCAGAGAGATAGCCATCCCAATCCAAAGGAAGCGAAAACGACGGTGGCGAAGAGAAGGGGGAATGTGCAACGACTCATGTCCCCCAATCGCGAAGGTAAAGAAAATCGTATCCTACTGTCCGGTTGCTCAGCTTAGCGATAGGCGGTAGGATACGCTTGAAATGATTTCGCCGCATGCGTTCGACCACTGCCTGAACAAATTCTTTCTTAAAACCGGCTTCTATGCAATCGTCAGAGCTGTAGCGTTGGTCTACCAGCAGGTAGAGCAGCTGATCGACTTCTTCATAAGTGAAACCCAACTCATCTTCATCAGTTTGCCCCACCCATAGATCGGCGGAAGGGGGCTTCTGGATAATTTCCTCAGGGACGCCCATGGCTCGAGCCATCTGCCTCACCTGGGTTTTGTAGAGGTCACCGAGCGGGTTGATGCCACAGGCAGCATCTCCATAGATAGTTGTGTAACCCAGCAATATTTCGGTTTTGTTGCCGGTGCCCACCACCAAGCCACCATAAGCCTCCGATTGATCATATAAGATGATCATGCGAGCACGCGCCATCACGTTACCACGGCGAATCTTGTCGGAATCAGGAAAACGTTCAAAGAGCGGATCCACCATCTCGGTGATCGGTATTGTGACTGATGCTACCCCCAAAGCCTTGATAATAGCTTGAGCATGCTCTATTGTATCCGGGGTTGAGCTCTTGTATGGCATACGCACCGCCATAACGTTCTCAGGACCGAGGGCTTCGGCTGTCAGGTAGCAAGACAGGCTCGAATCAACGCCGCCAGATACACCCACTACTGCCCGTGTGAAACCAGCTCGGCTGATCTCAGTGTGTATAAAACCGGTCAGGATTTTTCGGGCCAGATCCGTGTTTATGGTCAGATCTATCATGCTTACAGGGTAGGGACCTTTCAATCAAAAACAAACGCGATCATATTATAACCCGCCAGCAGGCAAACCAAATTTACCTCGTGCAGCTCTATGGTTCAGGTGTTATGGATGCTCAATAAGTCGCCTTTATGAACGAGGTTAAATTCCAGCGATGGGCTGTACTGGCACCAACAGGGTAAGCATCGACAGGCTCACTAAGAAAGCCAGCTCATGATCACATATCTCTTCCTGGAAAGCCAGCGCTAAACCCGAACTCACCGGGATTACCAATTGCCGCGATCATTTGGATGCCCCTGCGATAATATGCGGGTTAGCTCACGCTGCACCAATGAGGTGCGTTCATCACGCAAAAGGGGCAAGCGAGAGCGGGACCTATGCAGCTGATTGAGATCTATCTCGGCGTAAGTGATGGCCTCCTGATGGTAAGGCCCTTTTGCCAGAAGTTCGCCATTGGGATCAAACACCGTGGACCCGCCCCAGAAATTCAGGCCATCTTCGTACCCTACTCGATTCGCATGCGCCACGAAGGTGGTAAACAAACTGGCATAAGCCCGGTTGATATGCTCTACCCAGCGGGCTGATTCTAATTGAGGCTCGTCGCTCAAGCCGCGACCCGGTGAAGCGGACATAAAAAGTAGCAGGTCGGCGCCATCGAGCCATAGTAAATAAGGAGGGGAAGCATGCCAGAAATCCTCGCAGATCAGCACGCCGACACGCCCAAAGCGGGTATCGAAAGCCCGGACGGCATCTCCCCAGGCGAAGAAACGGCCCTCATCGAATAGCCCATAGGTGGGCAAGTACACTTTATGGTGAACATGGACGATCTCCCCTTGAGAAAGGTAGGCAGCCGCGATGAAGAAGCGGTGGCGTGAATCCTCGTCCACAAAACCGACGACCAAGTCAAGGCGTTGGCTGGCCTGCAACAAGCGTTGGAAGGTCGGATCGTTGGAGTGGGGTTGGCGGGCGACGGTAGTAGCCAGGTCCTGAAGTACGTAACCGGTTAGAGAGAGCTCAGGAAAAACGAGTAAATCAGCACCAGCAGCGTGAGCTTGATCGATCAGACGCAGGTGTTTCTCCAAATTGGCTGCTACATCGCCTAGATGGGTGTTGATTTGTGCCAGGGCTAGTGTCAGTTTCATCTTAGGTTTCTTGTCCCCTATTCTTGACCGAAAACCAGATCGTGGATATCACAAAAACCAATCCTGCCAACAGGGCGAACCCCAAAGCTGTCCAAGAACCCAGGACCATGCCGCGCCATTTTGGCGCGGGGTCTGCTCTCAAGAAGGAAAGCGCGAATACCTCCAATGCCAGGCCAAGCATACCCAAGCCGGTCGCCTGACCTGGTGCGGTGATCCATTGGCGGCTCCAATCCAACAACCAGAAAAGTCCCACCGCCAGGAGCGCTCCCAGCAGCTGGATCGGCCAGCGCAAGGCTAGCTGGCCCCATTCATCTCTGGCCGGAATCCCCCACCATGTGCTGGTTACAAAACCATAGGCAGTGCCATCCAGCCAGCAGCCCAGCCAGATACTCACCGTCAGGCAGGCCAGTAAAGGTAGCAGGCCATCGGCCAACCTCCCTAGAGGCGTGTGGGTGAGGGTTGCCACCAGCACAAGGGATAATAGCGCGCCTGCGGATACTCCGCCCCAATCCATCCCACCCAGGTAAATTTGAGGGATTTCTATTCGATGAGCCTGGAAGTAGCTCCAATGAAAGACCACAAAGGCAAGCCGTCCGCCTAGCAGCCCTCCAACCAAGACCCATAAGCCGGCATCCAGGTATGCACGCCCTTCTTTAGGCGGCGCTTGGCGGGTTATCCAGGCCAGACCGAGGGCCGCACCTAACCCTAGCAACAACGAATATGTGTAAACTGGTATGCCACCCGGCAGATGAAAGGCAACCCTCATGTAATTAATCATACCACGGGGTATTTTACCAACGAGTCTCAGGTACTAGGATAAAAACTGGTCTCCAGCCCGCTTTTACCATCAACGCTAAGAGGTGATCAGTTTTTTCTCATGCAGGTAGAGTGCTATGATGTATAATGAATTTAATCACTTAACATATCAATTTCAGCAATCAATCGTCCCTTGCTAATTCACGGAGAGTAGTAATCGTGGATGCATTAATCAATCCTAATGTCGCTTATCTACTGTTGGTGGCCGGCTTTTTTTTCGCCATCTTGGCGTTAATGGCTCCAGGAACAGGTTTGCTTGAAGCAGGCGCGCTGATTACCCTGATTCTGGCAGGATGGGTAATTTCTTTTCTGCCTATCAACGTCTGGGCACTGCTTATCTTGCTGCTAGGCGTGTTGCCTTTTATGCTGGCAGTGCGTAGATCGCAGCGCTTGATCTATTTAGTCATTGCCATCCTAACCCTGATTGTTGGATCGGTCTTTCTATTCCAGGGAGAGGGCTTATTGCCAGCGGTCAATCCGGTCCTAGCAATCGTGGTTTCAACATTTACCGGCGTATTTATGTGGATAGCCACCACGAAGATCTTGGAGGCCAGCCGTATTCGCCCTGAACATGATTTGGGAAAGCTGATGGGAGCGGTCGGCGAGGCCAAGACTAATATCCATAATGGTGGTTCCGTGCAGGTAGCTGGAGAATTGTGGACAGCCCGGAGTGCCCAACAAATACCTGTTGGCAGCACGGTACGCGTGGTGGGACGTGATGGTTTTATACTTGACGTTGAACTTGTAGAACAAACACAGAATTCAAGCGGGGAGATCCTCCCCTAAATTTAACAACTTCGTACTGGAGGTGAAGTATGCTGTTCTCTGTATTAGCTCAGGTCGCCCCAGGAGGCATTGGAACCCTGGTTAGTTTGGTTGGGGCGGTGCTGGTCATTGGCCTAATTTTATTGGCTAGTGCTGTCCGCGTCGTCCCTGAATACCAGCGCTTGGTGGTATTCCGCCTAGGTCGTTGTATTGGCGCGAAGGGTCCGGGGATTGTGATCCTGATTCCGGTGGTTGACCGGGCGGTGAGAGTGGATTTACGCGAGCAGGTGCGCGAGATCCCTCACCAGACTTCGATCACCAAGGATAACGCCCCCATTTCAATCGATTTCCTCTGGTACTACAAAGTGCTGGATCCCACCGAGAGCGTTCTCCAGGTAGGCAACTTTGAAGCAGCTGCTCAAGGAATGGCCACAACCACCCTGCGCGCCGTGATCGGCGGTATCCCGCTGGATGATGTGCTTTCCGAGCGAGAGCATATCAACAACATGCTGCGAACACGCCTGGATGAAGTCACCGAGCGCTGGGGGGTAA
The DNA here is from genome assembly GCA_034430155.1 of Anaerolineales bacterium. GTDB lineage: Bacteria > Chloroflexota > Anaerolineae > Anaerolineales > UBA4823 > DAOUET01. Next base: position 4,068 of record DAOUET010000054.1, on the reverse strand, counting down.
AGGTGACCAACGTGGAGATTCGCGAGATTGTACCTCCGCGCGAGGTGCAGGACGCCATGAACCGGCAGATGTCGGCCGAACGTATCCGGCGGGCACTGGTGACCGAGTCGACCGGGACCCGCGAAGCCGCCATCAACGTGGCGGAGGGCGAGAAACAATCCGCCATCCTGCGCGCGGAAGGGGATAAGCAATCTAACATCTTGCGAGCTGAAGGTGACAGACAATCTCAATTGCTGAGGGCTGAAGGCTTTTCGGCGGCTCTGAATAAGATCTTCGAGGTCGCCCAAACGATCGATCCCAAGACGATGACCTTGCAGTATTTTGACACGCTCAAGAATCTCGGGACCAGCGCCTCCACCAAGTTCATCTTCCCATTAGAATTCACCAATTTGTTGGAAAGCTTTATCAAGAGCAGGGAGGAGTAAAGCCTATCGCAATCCGCCCAGGTAACCAGTACAGGTGAGCAGGTAGCCGGATTGGCGAAGCGCACCATGACTTTCTGGATGGGGTAAATGTGGGCAAAATACGCCCCTTTTACCCCACCAATTCGGGCACTTTGGCAGATACCTTTTTATGGTGAGTATCGATAGGATGGTAGCAGCTGAGCCTTGTAGCCAGCTGGAAATCGAACCGGCCAATTGGCGGGATCTAAATGCGTTGAAGCATCTCGAGCGGGTGTGTTTCCCACAAGACGCCTGGCCGCTTTGGGATTTGATGGGGGTGCTGACATTTCCGAACGTGGTGCGCCTGAAAGCTGTCTGCGATGGCGAGATGATCGGTTTCATCGCCAGCGACCTGCGGCGTTCGGAAGGGCTGGCCTGGATCGCCACCATTGGGGTACTGCCGGACCATCGCGAACAGGGGGTCGGCTCGGCTTTATTGCATGCCTGCGAAGAACTGATACCGGTAGGGCGGGTGCGGCTGAGCGTGCGAGCCTCCAACCAGACGGCCATACGGCTCTATTTCCGGAGGGATTACCAGCGCGTGGGGGTTTGGCCCGGGTATTACACCGATGGAGAGGACGCTTTCATTTTAGAAAAGAATCTGTGAAAGTGGGGGATGATTCAAATCGGCTATAATAAGGCCTATCATGACCATTTTGGATTTACAAAAACCGACAGTGATCACCTCGCCTGGAGCGCTCCAGCGGCTGGCCGAGCAGCTCTTGAACGAAGCGATCGTGGCGGTCGACACCGAGTCGAACAGCCTGTACGCTTACCAGGAGCAGGTCTGTTTAATTCAATTTTCCACCCCTAAAGAAGATTTCCTGGTTGACCCGCTGGCGCTCGAGGATCTCTCGCCCCTGGCTGCTCTTTTCGCAGCTCCTGAAGTTGAAAAAGTGTTTCACGCGGCCGAGTACGATCTGATTGTTTTAACACGTGACTTTGGTTTTAATTTCGCCAACCTGTTCGACACGATGGTGGCTGCCCGGATCCTCGGTTGGGAGCGCTTAGGATTGGGCGCCATCCTGGGATCAGAGTTCGGCTTGAAAATAGACAAGCGGTACCAGCGGGCTAATTGGGGCAAGCGGCCACTGCCGCACGATATGTTAACCTACGCGCAGCTGGACACTCACTTCTTGATCTCTTTACGCTATCGATTGCTCTCCGAACTGAAGGCCGGAGAGCTATGGCCGCTGGCGAAAGAGGATTTCCGGCGCTTACGCCAGGTAAACGGCCGGGTTCATGAGGAGTTCTCAGGGGCATGCTGGCGGATCAGCGGGGCATACGATCTATCTCCACAGCGAGCAGCTGTGCTGCAAGCGCTGTGCGTATATCGCGACCAGGTGGCCAGATCGATCAACCGACCGCTGTTCAAGGTGTTGCACGACCGCACTATGCTGGCAATCGCCCAGGCCTTACCGGGGGATCTGGAGGCGCTAGGGCAGATACCAGGCATGAGCCCCAAACAATTACGCTGGCACGGAAAAGCCATTTTGCAAGCCATCCGGCGCGGACGGCGGGCGGAACCGGTATATCCGCCGGCCTCGCCACGCCCGGACGAACGGTATATTGCGCGGCTGGAAACGCTACGCCTCTGGCGCAAGTCCAGGGCGCGCAGAATGGGGGTGAAATCAGACGTGGTGCTGCCGCGCGATTTGCTCAACAGGATCGCGGCGCGCAACCCCCACAAAATCGAGGAGCTGACGCCCATCTTGCAACAGGTGCCCTGGCGGTTGGAACGCTTTGGGGGCGAAATCCTGACGGCACTGGCCAAGGGTTAGAATCAATCTCAAATATTGGGAATTAACCATGCATATCAGCTTTCACGGCGCGGCGCAAACGGTGACCGGTTCGCAGCACTTGTTGCAGGTTAACGGCCATACTTTATTATTAGAATGCGGGCTTTACCAGGGTCGCCGGCAGGAAGCAACCCAGCGCAACAGGAATTTCCCGTTCGACCTTTCCAAAGTGGAGGCGGTGATCCTTTCCCACGCCCACATGGATCACAGCGGCAATTTACCAAACCTGGTCAAGCAGGGCTACCGCGGCCCGATCTACACCACGCCTGCCACGGCCCATCTGGCCAACCTCATGCTGTTAGATTCGGGCCACATCCACGAAGCGGACGCGGCCTACCTCAATAAGAAACGGCGGCGCGGCGATCCGCCGGTCGAGCCGCTTTACACGATGGAAGAGGCCGGCTATGTGGCCCAGTATTTCCAGCCAATCGATTACGGGAAAGCTTTCCAACCGATCCCGGGCGTGACCGCCCGATTGGTGGACGCCGGACACATCCTGGGGTCAGCGGCGGTGGTGCTGGATATCGAAGAAGGTAGGCGTAAGTACCGACTGTGGTTTTCGGGAGATATCGGACGGCGGGACCTGCCGCTCTTGCGGGATCCGGTGCTGCCGGAAGAGGCCGATTATTTGATCATGGAGTGCACCTACGGGGATAAACCGCACGAGGACCCGCAACAGGCCTACGATGAGTTACGCCAGGTGGTCACGAACACGATCGGCCGCGGCGGAAAAGTGATTATCCCATCCTTTGCAGTAGGGCGCACCCAGGAACTGGTATATGATTTTCACCTGATGATGGATCGAGGCCAGATCCCGCCGGTGCCGGTATACGTCGACAGCCCTCTGGCAGTCAACGCCTCCGACATCTTCAGGGCTCACCCGGAATGTTTCGACGAGCAAACCAGGGAATTCATCCGCAACGACCGCCACAAGGCAGCCCTGGGGTTCGATCACCTGACCTACACGCGATCGGTGGAGGAGTCGAAGGCCTTGAACTACCGCAAGGATCCCATGATCATCATTTCGGCGTCGGGGATGGCTGAAACCGGCCGCATTCTACACCATTTAAAGAACAATATCGAAGACCGGCGCAACACTATTTTGATCGTTTCGTGGCAGGCCCCTGACACGCTGGGGCGGCGGCTGGCCGAGCAGGCGCCAAAAGTAAAAATCTTCGGGGAGGTTTACAAGCGACGGGCTGAAGTCGCCACCATCGGCGGGTTATCGTCGCATGCCGGGCAGACTTTACTGCTGGAATACGCCCAGGCGACCCAATTGAAGGTTAAGCAGATCTTCCTGGTACATGGCGAGGCGAAACCGGCGGCAGCCTTGCAAGAGAAGTTGGGGGAAGCCGGTATCAATCAAGTGGCTTACCCAGCGCTGCACGAAACGGTGGAAATTTAAGAGCAGTTGGTCCAAACGGGGGGAGGTCAATAGCATCCTGAGGAAGGGGGTTGAATTGGTATAATGGAGGGCAGTCGAGCCGGAGAGGTGCCGGAGTGGACGAACGGGGCGGTCTCGAAAACCGCTGTGGTCCTTGTGGCCACCGTGGGTTCGAATCCCACCCTCTCCGCAGGTCGTAAACTTAACCAGCCCTTCTCCTAATGGAGAGGGCTTTTATTAATGATTACAGCTTTTGTTGTTTATAGCAATTATATTTCTTCATTTGACCAAAGTCGATGGGCATCTGTCCCGTGTTAATAGGGACAAATGTCCCGTACATTTATAGATTTTAGTCTTCTATCTTCATAGAACTGATTAAGATCATAAACACCAATGAGAGTGGAATGTCATTGACCAGGATATACTTTACCAGGCCTGCCTG
>DAOUET010000053.1:0-1532 GCA_034430155.1 Anaerolineales bacterium | reverse complement strand
GCCTAAATAATCAATCAGATTCCTATGTGCCTTTTGGTGGATTGAGCACTCTGGACTGTCGAAGGCGATCGGAATACGATCAGGCTCTTGATGATGAATGGCAGTCATCATTCGATTTCTGCTACTCATAGTAGATGTCATATATATCACTCCTAGAAATAGAGCCAACAGTTGGAACAAGTTGGCCATAATACTAGTTTCGAATAGTTGACAATAAGTCCTCAATGTGGATAATGCATAATTAACGCAATCCAAGATTATGCTAGAGGACTTCCCCAATGATAAACGATTTTAATGATTACAGATTGTGGATGTGTTTTCTCGTGGACAACATTTGGCAGCAAATCGCTCCTTTTTTCAAAAGACTTGGGCCGGAAACCGAGTTTAACGACAGTGAACTCATTAACATGACCCTGGTGGGTAAGTGCAGAAGATGGGCGGATGAAACCAAAATGCTCAATCAGTGGAAGAAGCATCGCGATCTGTTTCCCGTGGCTCTGTCTCAAAGTCGTTTCAACCAGCAGCGACGCAGATTGATTCAGGCCTTCAATCTGATCCTGCGTGCGGTGTTGAAATCCTCGAATTAGCTTGTAATCAGCAAAGTATCATCGACAGCCTATCGATACCAGTGGTGCCGTTCTATCTTGTACCCAATTCCATCGGAGATTGGAGTGCTTTTTCGCCATCCCGATGGATATGCACCTCGCTGCGTAGTGCCTCAAAATAAAATGTTACTATAGGGGCATCGTTGCTTCAAATGAAAATGTTACCGATCGAGTTTCCATAATCTCGCAACATTCTGATCGATATGATTGCGTAAAGTCACCGGATTGAGCTGGAAGTATAAGGCCGTTAGCCTGGCTTTCACCTCAATAGTGACCTCCTCTGAAGCCAATACGCGGCGGAAAGGAGTAGCAGCCCTATCATATCGTTTGACGGTTTTGCCGTCAACCTGTTCTTTACCAATCAACTTGAGCACTGGCTGAAAGAAGTTGACGTACAAGCGTAAATCTGCATAGATGGTGTGTAGCCATGCCAGTTCTTCCTTGGTCTCAAAGCGGTCATAACCGATCAGATGTCGTACCACTGACCAGTTCTTCTGCTCCACGTGGGCCTGGTCATTTTTCTTGTACGGACGCGAACGTGTAAAGGTGATCTGTTCTGCCAAGCAATAACGATAGAGAATATCGTTGATGAACTCACCGCCGTTATCGGAGTCAATGCCCAACAAGGGAAAGGGCAGCCGTTGGCGCAATTGTAAGACGGCTTCAAACACGGCATGCTGGGTCTTTTGGTAGACAGCCAGGCATTCCGTCCAACCGGTGGAGATGTCGACCACGGTGAGCGTATTCAGGTATTGACCAGCGGTGGTTTCTCCACAATGGGCCACCAGATCCATTTCCACAAAGCCTGGGCGAGCATCATCCCACTCGGCATAAGTCCGCACAGGGATAGCCTTTTTCAACCACACTCCTGGTTTGGTGGTGCTCAACCCACGCCGATGCTCAAAACGAGCTGGTTGGAGACAGCGA
>DAOUET010000052.1:0-5439 GCA_034430155.1 Anaerolineales bacterium | reverse complement strand
CCAGCAGATGATCTCTCGCACGCGTACACGCCACGTAGAGTAAATGGCGTTCAGTGTTGTAAACCTCCTCGAGATCGGATTCGTCCACCACTCTCTCGATTCTGTTCTGCAGCGGGATGACCTCATCATCACAGGCCATCACTACCACAGCACGAAATTCCAGGCCCTTGGCAAGGTGCATGGTACACAGGGAGATATTGCCTGCGGTTGTCGATATCTTCTCATCAAGCACTTTATAAGAAAGCTCAGCTAACTCGATTGCAGATTGAGCTCTTGGCAATTCATTTTGGTAATTTTATCGTAGCCGATTCGATTGAAAATCTGGCTTACGTTCCTTAATTTTTCATTCAACTCAGTCAGCATTACCACCTTCAGCTCATTTTGTCAGAATCGTCCAATCGTAGGAGTGCTTCAGTGACGATATGGCGGGTATTGTGTCCCTCGTCCTGCCATCTTCAATTAGGATCACATTCATCAATCCGCCAACCGGCTCATCGAAAGCATTGGCATAACTCTCCCGCAAGTGAGGTTCCTCCCCTTTTACTTCGACAACCCGGTCACCCGCGGTTGTGAATTCGTCAAAGTTCACACAAATCCAAGATTGCTTAATAGATAGCTTATTCGCTCATAAGCGTCTCTTTGGATTAACTCTCGTTCTGATAGATCATCAATTTCTTCAAAATTTACAACATGGGTCGGTCCTACCGCAGATGGTGATGAGAATTTTTCAGCAAGGTTGGTCAAAGCCTCCTGAACCAGATCATGCCCTAACAAAGTGTGAAGTTCTGTAATAAGGGCATCAATACCACCAGGAAAGTGTCTTACACAATAGTATATATCCCAAGCGTCCTTTTCCTTAAGACGAGTTTTCAGTGCCATACACTTCATTACTATGAATGAAGATATTGATGCAACTGTCACATTAGATTCATCAATGCCACCTTCAGGGAGTTCTCCACGTATTACGATCTCAACTGGCTGATCAAACGCTAAATCGACCCCTCGTGCTTTCCGCGGACGCATATCTTGTACTCTTTGAGTCCTGTGTTTTGTTCCGGTGCCTCCATATTCACCAGCTAGAAAATCGACTTCAACAATAATCTCATGATCCCCCTGAATTACGGTCCGATGGAAAATAAAGGGTTGCTTTCCCTGAACGTAACCATGATATACAAGAAGCTCCATCACTGTTCTATAACCAATTTCACCAAACCTTCGATGGTTTAATGCCAGATCCACATCAATACTACCGACATGTTTTTCTTGAGCCTGGGGAAGTAATAGTTCAGGCACCCAACCGCCGACAACCACAATATCATCTTGATACTCTCCGAGTAATCGAATCGCTTCTAACAATACGCTTCGAGCAGATTTAACTATTTCTTCCGAGTAATCACGTCGGCTTACCATAATTTTCTTATCACCTTATCCAGGAGTATCTCAGCGGCTTCTTCACCACGTCCACGATAGCTACATAAATCCAAGTAGGTTTGTATCGGGGAGACAACCATGAAACCCTCTTTTTCTTGGGTTCCATAGAAGACACCATCATCATATGGCTTTAATAACATCACATTAGCCCCGCTATCAACCGGCTTAATTTCTAAAGTCTCAATTAACTCATCAATTTCAGCCTGTACATACGCCATTGCCCTCTGATAACGAACCGCAGGTGCATATCTGGAAGATCCAGAAAAACCAGTTAGACCGTAACGTATATTCTCTCTCTGACAAATCTCTCTAAGTTTATATTCAAATTCTGCAACCCCCAGCATAGAATAATAACTCAAAATCTTGTTACGCCGATATTTATAGTTCTGTGACCATTCTTCAAGTAGAGAAAACGGATCTGAAAGGGAGAAGCCCACCGCTTTTGCATCAATCCACTCCTGGTCAGCCAACAATTTCTTGACGTTGGAAACTTGACCTAGACTGACATCGGCTTCTAATGCAACTTCTTCTACTTTCCATTCCCTAGGACCCGATGTTAACAAAACGCGCAGAATCCGCTCTGCCTTAGGCGAGAATAAGGATCGCAGATATCGTTTCCTCGTAAAGGGGTTCGGCATTCCCTCTTTATGAATATAGATATTCTTAAATGAGATATAGCAATTACCTGCCAAATCAATGTATCCAACATTTTCTTCTTGGCATATTGCTGCTGCCCGCGAGGAAATATAAGGAGCAATAAAGATCCCATAATCGCATCGAGATTCTCGTAAATAACGCAGAATTTGATTAACCGCCTGACGGGCATAACGCGGCTCTCCGTTATTTTTCAATTCCACAATGAAATATCGGTCTTGTTCCTGAATTTGCAAAGCTATGCGAATGTCTGATCTTATATCCTCTAGGTTTAGCTCGACATCGACATTTAAAATATCCAAGAAGGGAATATCTTGGAAACATTTAACTAAAGCGTCTTTAGCTTTCATTTCAAGATTATCAATTTTCACTATTATTAACCTTTTCAGCAATTGTTGAAACCGATTATCTCAGTGAAACTCATTTTTGTCAATAGTGTTTTAACAAACAAGCTACTTTCAACAGATGATGAAAGTAGCCTGCACATTATAAGATAATGCATACTCCATAGATTATCTTTTTTCGAGATGGAGGCCAGGTTTTATAGCTTTTTTAACCGATGAAACAAGGGGTTCGGTGAGTTCTAAACCTGTGTCGATCTCTTCCTCCCCGGTCAGTGATAATTCATACTCACCATTTATTCGTCCGAGTATTTGATGAACCTGCAACACCATAGTGATTAATTCCTTCATTGTTGCTGATGATTCCAAGGGAGGATTAGCTTCATCAAGCTTGATTAAGGCTTGTAAAATAATGTGTCTGATATTATCGCCTTCTTCACGCTTATTCTTACGCACCTCAAGCGCTTGCGCTTCACGTGGAATATTTTTGTTCAGTCTGAAACTGATCACTTCACTCATAGCACCTGCAGAGCCTCATACAACCGCCTCAGTTTCAATCCTCGTGCACATTCACCAGGTAAATATATTATTGTCTTCTGCCAGAATTAAAGTGTATTACTTCACCCTGTATCTGGTACCTCTACCCAACCCTATTCTTTCGATCTTATCTAATTTGATCAACCGATTGAGCACCTGGTTGATCGTAGGGCGTGGGATCCCCAACTCATCCGAAAGCTGCTTGGGCGTTACTTCCTGCGCCGTCTGCATGTATCGCCACACATGGACCTGGCGAGGTGAAAGCAATTGCTCAATATTCTCATCTGAGAACAAATCCAGCGCCATCCTGGCCTGCTGAAACATGATCTCCAGGAAAAAGGTCAGCCAGGGAAGGATGGTGTCATGTTCCGTTTGAAATGTCCTTTGGCTTTGCCGTAAGGCCAGGTAATAATCAGGCTTGTTATCTTCAATGATCTTTTCGTGCGATACATAAGGAACGTAGGTATAACCGGATTGCAGCATCAACAGATTTGTCAGAATGCGTGCCAGCCGTCCATTGCCATCTTGGAATGGGTGTATCTGCAAGAACTGCACCAGGAAGGCAGCAATAACCAGCAGTGGATGGTATTTTCGGGTCTTAAGCGCATTTTGCGTCCACTCTACCAACTCCTGCATCTCTTTGGGAGTCAAGTAAGCCGGGGTTGTATCAAATAGAATCCCTATCGACTGACCGGCTGCATCGATCATATAAACCTTGTTTTCCTGGTGTTTATATTCGCTCCGGTGGGATGAATCCTTCTCTACATACTTGAGCAGATCGCGGTGAAAATGCTTGATCAAACCCTCGGAAAAGCGCAGTCTCTTCCACGAGTCGAACACGTTGGTTAGCAACTCGAAATAGCCCATCACCTCTTGCTGATCGCGATCCGAAAATTTCTGGATTGAAATCCCTCGCATGAGCTTTTCGACATCTTGGTCCGATAACCGGGCGCCCTCAATGCGGGTGGATGCGCCGGTGGATGTGATCAGCACCGTTTGCTTCATCCTGCCTAAAACCAGTGGACCAAGTCGCACACCGCCAACCCAGCGTCCTTTTAATTCATCAATCTGGGTGATTTTTTCCCATATCGAGGCAGGCAGGTTTTCCAATCTGCGATCGTATTCGTCATGGATCATACGATTTTCCTTATGTTCTAACTATATAAGATTATATAAGATTACCAGCTTTGCTGCATACTAATTTCCATTATGCCCGTAATCCTGGACGAGAGGTTTTGGCAAAGGCTTTCAGAAAAGATTCGGCTAGACCCTTGTCCTGGTTGGATTCCCATTCTCTTGAGCCGGTTTCAACTTGAAAATCTTACAATTGGATGATGATCTGCTCCAAGGTAGGAGAAAATTTTTTTGGTTTGCATCTTTATCAGGGTAAGCTAATAAAGCCTCTAACAGGATATAACCAAGTGAATACCCCTTGGAAAGTCAATCTTCAATGACTAACATGTTCCCCCTGGTTCCGGTTGGGAGCTGCCTGGCCATTTACTTCCAATCCCCTTATCCTCCCTCCCCGGATAACTGCGCCTCCAGTTCGGCCGGATGGTTGGTCGGCAGCCGGCAGACGAATTCCCGGCAAACGTAAGCGGTTGGCTGGCCCTTCTGAAGGGGTCGGTCCTGGAGCAGGGGTGGGGATCCCGGGCTCGGAGGGAAAGGTGAGATCGCCGCCACCTGGCGGGGCCGGTAGGCCTTCCAGAGGGCCTCTAGCATCGCCTGGGTTTTAGGGTCCCCCGGATCGCCAACCACGGCCACCTGGTGCACCGGTCCGAGTGCAAAGTCGGCCGCGCACAGCCATTGGGGGAAGGCGGTGGGGTAGCGGAGGATCGTCTCTAGATTGGCAGTGAGCATCGTTTGGACCAGGTCTTCCCATTTCGGGTTATCCCCATAGGCCTCCAGCTCCAGGAGCGCCATGGCCGCCAGGGCATTCCCGGAGGGGGTGGCGTTGTCTTGAAGATCCTTTGGGCGGATGAGCAGGGTCTCGTGATCGTCACGGGTATCGAAGAATCCGCCCTGGGGGTCCTTGAAATGGGCGGCCATTTCACCGGCCAGCTGCAGGGCGGAGGCGTACCATTCCGTGTCCGGGTCAGTTTGGTAGAGGGATAGCAATCCCAGGACCAGGCCGGCGTGATCTTCCAGGTAGGCGTTGTGCCTGACTTGGCCTTCCCTCCAGGAACGCAGCAGGCGCCCATCTTGGGTGAGATTTTCGAGCAGGAACCGGGCGTTTCGAATGGCAGCCTTAGTGTAATCTTCCCGCTTCAAATAGCGCCCGGCTTCGGCAAAGGCCATCAGGGCTAAGGCATTCCAGGAGGCCAAAATCTTGTCATCGGTGCCCGGCCGGACCCGTTCATTCCGCCTGGACAGCAGCTTGGCATGGCAACCGGCTAATTTTGCGGCGACGGTTGGGATATCCAGGTCGAAGCGGGCGGCCAGGGCCGAGTCGTCCAGGGCTCGCTGCAGAATGGTC
>DAOUET010000051.1:0-17527 GCA_034430155.1 Anaerolineales bacterium | reverse complement strand
ACTGTGTAACTACTAACTTTATCTAGATAGACGATTGTGATCAAAAAAAGACGCAAGAATGCAACCGGCCAGTTAAACACTTCCTGGCTCAGACGCCTCAGCACCTAAATCTAAGGCTAGATGGGGTCATACTGATGAGCAGGCTGGGGATGCGCACCTTTATTACTTTTCATTCACAAACCCGTTGTTTGCTAGCAATTTCGAAAATAGATGTGCCAGTTTAAAAGGAAGGGAAGAGGCACGCTGAGAGGGCTGGATCTTTACCAGCATGCCTACCAGCGTACCCCTGCCCATTCATTACCCTGCTTGTATTGCCCCCCAGGTCAGCGTACCTTGTCCAAAGGTAGCATCGAGCAAGCGATCTTTGATCTTACTGACGTCATATTGGCGGTTCATCAAAGACCGCAAAACGCCGGCAGCCTGAATGTCTCCGGCAAATTGGAATCCTACAATGCGGTTCTCTTGTAGGTAGATCTTTCTCAACCCTTTCTCGGACCGGGTTTTTAGGACCTGATCCCCCTGTTTCAGACCAGCTGCCATGATCGGCAAACCCAGGTGCTTCAGGCTGTTCATGCGATCGGCCCCTTCGTAGACGGTATCATATCCTAACAGGTTGGATCCGACCAGGCGACCCTGCTCTACGGCATTGGGGAATATGGCGTGAACGAAGATTTCACCGTTCAAGCGATCTGGTGCTTCAACCACGTCTCCAGCCGCGAAGACATCCGGAGCATTGGTGCGTAAATGCTCGTCGACCGTAATCCCCCAGCCATGGGTGATGCCGCTGCCCGCTAAGAATTCCAGGTTCGGGCGCACTCCGGTAGCGGCGATGAAGATATCGGCCTCCAACACCTGCCCTGATTCCAGTTCAACCCCTCTGGCGTATCCGTTTCCCAGGAAGGCGTTTGCTTTGGTTTCCAAGAGCACATTTACGCCACGCTGGCGCATGCGAGCCAGGGCATAAACAGCTGTGTCTTTGTCCAGCATGGCCGGCATCACCTGGTCGAGCATTTCTACCTGGGTGACTTCCAGACCCAGTTCCCGTAATAGCAGGGCGACCTCCATGCCTATAAAGCCGGCACCCACGATCACGGCGCGTTTGGCTTCACCCGCTTTCACTTTTTGGATGAGCGCTTCCGCAGCGCTCAGTGATTTGAAGTTATATACTCCCGGCAGATCTACCCCTTCCAGGCCTGCGTATAGCCTGCTGCCGGTCGCGATTACCAGGCGCTCATAACCCAGGCGGGTGCCATCACCCAACTCAATCAGCCGGGCTTCCGGATTGATAGCGGTAACCTTCGTTCCGCTTCGGTAATCCACCCCCATGCGTTCTGGCCAATCCAGGCCGCGCCAAAGATGCGCACCAGACCCACTTAAGAAGTGATCCACCATGGCCGGAGGGGAGTAGGGTGGGTGAGGTTCAGCGCTGATCACTACCAGTTCGGGCTCTGTGTCATTGGCGCGCACCGTTTCGGCCACGCTCACTCCTGCCGGTCCTGCGCCAATGATGACGATTTTCGTTTTCATATGTACCTCCTCCTTCACCGCTACCCTCGGATTGTCCTTAATTTCCAAGATCCCAGATCTCGTTCGATGGGGCGCCTTTCTGGTTCAATACCAGCTTGGCGAGGGGTTTATCCGAGATAAGATTTAAGGTCCCACTTGCCAGCCAGGCTGCTTGGCGAAATACACTCACGGCCACCCCCCGGGCCCGCAAGCGCATATCCGGCTTATCGGTCCGGCTTATACCAAGTAAATCCACAGCGTCATGGCGCTCTACTTTCATGATCCCACTGTCATTGCGAAGTCAGCGCTTTTTGTTGGCTGAAGCAATCTCGCACCTGATCAGGAGACTGTTTCGCCTATCGGCTCGCAGTGACAGTTTCTTATGAGGGCAAAGGTGATGATAAGGTTCTAGTATCGGTCTAGGCCAGCGCTAGTTCAGCTTCGGGCATGAGGATGCTCTCTGGATCGATAGCGCTAATCCCCAAACCTGCCCGCTTACCCTCGATATGTCGCCGGATCAAGACTGCTGCCCGGTTCGGGTCGGGTTCCACCGCGAAAGTAGCGCCTAAAACATCATCCAATCCCTTGGTAAGTAAGTTGACGATGTTGGGGCTGCCAAAGACCGGTGGCGCTATCCCTAAAACCGTGTAAATCCCTGAGGCTACTACATAAGTGCCGATCGATACCGCTTTCTCAGAGTACCATTCAGGCGCCGCTCCCGCCAGCGGTAAAGCGCTGATATCCACCCCCAGGTGGTTGGCTAGAGCTGCCGCCAGCACCAGTATGCGAGAGTTATCCACACAGCTGCCCATGTGCAGCACTGGCGGGATGCCCAAAGATTTGCACACTGCGCTCAATCCTGGGCCAGCCAGGTCGGCTGCCTCTGGAGTCATCAAACCAGCTTTCCCGTCGGCTACTGCCGCGCAACCGGTAACCACCACCAGGATGTCGTTTTCGATCAGACGTTTGGTCAATTCGGTGTGGCCCAAGTCTTGTTTGATCTTTGGATTGTTGCAGCCCACTACGCCTACTGCTCCTCGGATGCTTCCCTGCACAATGGCATCTACCAGGGGCTGTGGGGAACCTCCCAGGGCTTTAAGGATGGCTTCCACTGAGAACCCGACCATCACAGGGGTGGGTTCCACCGGGATGTGCACGCGCTCGGGCACGCGCTTGGCGTAGTTTTCCACCGCCATCCGCACAATCTGTTTGCCGATCTCCAACCCACGCTGCGGGTCGAAGCTGATGTGTTCTGCACCAGGGAATTTGGCTTTATCGAAGGTGCTGACCACTTTGGTATGGTAGCATTTGGCGGTTGTGGTTACCGCTGGCATGATGCACTGGTAATCTACCACCATTAATTCCACTGCGCCGGTGATGATGGCCAGTTCCTGCATCAAGTGATTGCCAGCCATGGGGATGCCTTTGCGCATCAGTACCTCGTTGCCGGTGCAACACAACCCAGCCAGGTTTATCCCGGTCGCGCCCTTTTCTTTAGCCAGCGCCAGCAAATCCGGATCCTGTGAGGCTGCTACAATCACCTCCGATAGCATGGGGTTATGCCCGTGCAAGATGAGGTTCACCTGGTCCTTTTTGAGTACCCCCAGGTTCATGATGGAGGTCACGGGTTCAGGCAGACCAAAGAGCACATCTGATAGCTCGGTAGCGACCATCGAGCCACCCCAGCCATCGCTCAGGCTGGTGCGCACGGCGTGCAGCAGGATGTTAACCCAATCGTTATCCACGCCCATATGGGTGCGGTGCATGGCTTCTACGTTCTCACGATCGATGCCGCGCGGGTAAGTCGCGGTCTTCTCCCAGATCTCCTGGCGCACACCTGGCGCCCGGCCTGCCAGGGGCAGCTTCTCCCGGCGCATGCCATAGTCTTCCATTATCTCCCAGGCTAATGCTTTGGCCAGTTCCTGGTCGCTTTTCCCGTCGAGTTCTACCCCATATTCCTTGGCCAATGCTTTGAGTTTCTCTGGCTCGCTGATCTTATAGACATCCGTTTTACCTTCCCCCACCAGATGCAGGGTTTCGAGGATGTCACGCCCGTGATCGGAGTGGGTGGAAGCCCCGGCGGCGATCATGCGCGCCAGGTTGCGGGCCACGATGATATCCGCATCAGCCCCGCAGACGCCTTTTTGGGGTCCATCGCCAAATGGATCAACCCGGCAGGGTCCCATGGCGCAAATGCGGCAGCTGGTGCCCAGATTGCAGTAACCGCATTGGGGTTGCTGTTTTTCAAGTCGATCCCATACGGTTTCGATACCTTCGCGTTGGGCGATCTCTAACATAGACCGGGTATCGCTATGTATGCTCTTAGTTTTATATCCATTCTTTCCAAAGGTAGTTGACATGGTTTATGCTCCTTTCTCACCATCGGCGTTCAGATGGCTGACCGCGGCTCCCCAACCACGCCAGGCCTCATAATTAGCAGGCAGCGCAGTGAGCTCTGGACTTACCTGGGCGACCGCAGACGATACTGCCTGGGAGAAGCGCGTGCGTGCGCTCTTCACAAGTTCATTGATCTCTCCGAACTGCAGGGCTGATACTTTACAAGCCTCCACACAAGCTGGGATCATGCTCTCTCGCTGCCGTTCGATGCAGTGGTCGCATTTAATCGCCACGGTCGCTTTTTCAGGTGCGGCAGCAGAGGGATAAAAGGTGATCACGTCGAACGGGCATACCATGGCGCACATACCACAGGCGATGCATTTGCGCGCTTCGATCACAACGATGTCGGGGTAATCACTCGCTCGTTGGATAGCGCCGGTTGGGCAGGTCAGCAGGCATGGCGCCGGATTGCAATGGCGGCATTTATTTGGGAAAGCGGTGTTGAGGGCCAGACCGGCTTCGGCGTGGATGCGTTGTTTGGGGGCAGGACTTTCGAATACAGCCCAGAAGAGGCTTTTTGTTTGGGAGTGAGCGACCGCACAGGCGCTCTCGCACTGTTTACATCCTATGCAACGTTCTGGATGAACGAAGACAGTCTTCATACAGGTTGCCTCCTTCTGATTGCTAGGTTTTACAGCGATCTATCTGAAATTCATACCGGTTTATTCCTGCGACACCTCCTTCCCTTCAGCTGCTTAGCGGCTGCACCAGCCCACGCTTTTTATATCCCCTATATTATTTTAGTCTGCCGGGCTGCAACTTCCAAGTAGAGATTGTCACTCTTGCTGGTGAAATTTGTCATGAGCCTACCGTGTGACCTGACGAATCGTCTGCAGGAACAAGTAATAGCGGGTTTTTCCTCGGTCAAGGATCGTCGAAAACCCCGGCTTCAAAAAAAATCCTTCCGAGTAGATGACGGAAGGAAGAACTATCTTACTATCTGAAATAGATTCGAAGAAGAATCGCTGATCCGGGCACAGACTTAAGTGAGTATGCCTGGCGGGTCTGTTTGCATTCGATTGGAAATTGAATCTTCTCTGCTATGACCTGATCACTGCCAGAGATTCTTCCAGCGGGAAAATACGTAATCGCTTTCAGACCCTTCATTTAAAAGCGCCTCTATCTGCTGGTTATCCAGTGGCTTCGAAACCAGGTATCCTTGCCCAAAATCGCAACCGAGCGCTCGCAGCTTGGCCAGCTGGCCTTCGGTCTCCACCCCTTCAGCGATCAGGCCCACCTTTAAACGGCGCGTCAGCATCACAATCGCCTGGACGATCTTGAGATGGTTGGAATCGTCAGCGATCTTGCCGATGAACGAGCGATCGATTTTCAGTGCGTTGATCGGGAAATTAGATAGGTAACTCAGGGACGAATAGCCGATGCCGAAATCGTCGATTTGAATATCAATCCCCAAGCTTTGCAGTTTTCTTAGAATCTCAAAGGTGATTTCGTTGTTTTCCAGGATAGTGTTTTCGGTAATCTCTAGTTTCAAGCTGCTTGGTTCCAGTCCAGTGTCCTTGAGCACCTGCTTGATGTAATCGACCAGGTCAAGCTGCATGAAGTGCTTACCAGAAAGGTTTACGCTGATACTCAAAGGTGGTTCTGTCATGAAGCGCTGCTGCCACTGTTTCATTTGATGGCAGGCAGCCTGCAACACCCACCGGTCGATGGCGATGATCGACCCGCTTTCTTCTGCCAGGGGCAGGAATTCCGCCGGCGGTAACAGGTCGCGCTGCGGGTGCTGCCAGCGCACCAGGGCTTCAAAGCCTACTAAGTGACCGTTGAACAGCGAAACGATTGGCTGGAAGTGCAGGCGTAATTCTTCGCGTTCGAGCGCCTGGCGAAGTTCTCCCTCTAGTTGCAAACGCTTGATAATATTTTGTCGCATTGCGGGGTCGAAGATTTCGTAGCGGCTCTTGCCCTTTGCCTTAGCGTTGTACATGGCGATATCGGCATCGCGTAGCACTTCTTCTGGCTCTCTGTAGCCCGTTAGGCTTAGGACGATGCCAATACTGGTAGAGATGAACACCTCATGCCCGTCGAACATGAAGGAGGAGGTCAGCTCTCCAAGCACCCAGTCGGCAATTCGGGTGGCGTTGCTGATGGCGTTGATATCTTCTAACAGGATGACGAACTCGTCCCCGCCCAAGCGCGCCACGGTATCGACGCTGCGCAAGCCTGATTTCAGGCGCTGGGCAATGGCGATCAGCAGCTGGTCGCCCACCATGTGTCCCAGGCTGTCGTTTACGTCCTTGAAACGGTCGAGGTCCAGGAAGAGCACCGCGAAAATGTATTCTTTACGACGTTTGGCGCGCTCTAAAGCCTGTTTGAGGCGATCCATGAACAAGGTGCGGTTGGGCAGACCGGTGAGGGCGTCGTGAAGGGCGTCATGGATGAATTTCTGTTCGGCTGCCTTCCTATCGGCGATATCGGTCAAGGAACCAGCCATGCGGGTGGCATTTCGGTTTGGATCCCACACCGCCAACCCACGGCTGAGTACCCAGCGGAATTTACCGTCAGCGTGGCGAATGCGGTGCTCGTTTTCGAAGTTTGAGGTCAATCCACGCAGATGGGCGGATAGATCCATTTTGAGCTGTTCCAGGTCCTCCGGGTACACTCGGTTTAACCACTCGCTCGGGCTTGAGCCGATTTCAACATTTTTATAACCGAGTATAGATTTCCAGCGGGGTGAATAATAAACCTGATTGCTTCGCAGGTCCCAATCCCACAGGCCATCATTGGCCCCTTGAACGGCCAGGGCATAACGCTGTTCGCTTTCTCTCATCGCAGCTTCCAGTCGTTTGCGCTCTTCCAATTCTTTTTGGGCGTGCTCGAAAAGGCTGGCATTTTCGATCGCCACTGAGGCGTAATCGGCCAGGGAGGCCAGCAGGGCTTCATCAATCTTTTTGAATTCGCGCTCCTTGGTACGGTTCACAACTGCCAGCACTCCCAGAGAATTGCCCTTCGAAATGATCGGCATGTAGACCAGACTGTGGACTAATAAACCGGTATTGACCTTGATCGGCGTTCCGCTGCTGGGCCGGGAACTTCGCAGGGGTAAGCCTGTGTTCATCACCGCGCCTAACATCGAGTCCTCCACAGGCAGACGAGTGGTCTCGATCATTTCTTGGTCCATATTTTTGACAGCTCGCAGGTAGAGCTGGCTTTCACCTTCGTCCAGCAGGGCTAGAAAACCCTCTTCAGCGTTGGTTAGATTTACACTGGCTTCTACGATGCGGCGTAAAACCACATCCAGATCTAAAGATGAGGTCAGGCTTTGACCGACTTTGGATAACACCCTCAACCAGGTGACCTGCTCCTTCAATTGGCTGGTATAAAGGTTTTTTTCCCGTCCAATGCGAGAGTCGGTAAGGGCGCGCTGGATGGCGTTTTCGAGCACTTCACCGTCAAGCGGCTTGACCAAATAATCTTTCACCCCCATCCTGAATGCTTCGGCAGCAGCTTTCTCGGAGCCATGGGCGGTCGCCAGAATGATCGGCAGGGTGTGACCGTTATGGGAGAGCCGCTTGATAACCTCTAAGCCACTGATATTGGGCAGCTGTAAATCTAACAGCATCAGGGATACCTGGCGGCTCTCGACGATCTCAAGGGCGGATTCGCCATCGTAAGCGACCAGCGTATCATATCCTAAGCTTGGCAGCAGGGTTTGAGCTAAAAGATGGGCGGTCTGGCGATTATCATCAACAACCAGGATGGTTTCTTTATTCATATGATCCCCAAATTTACCACCACTACTTGCCGCATAGAGTCCCCATCCTGCGGATGGATACCCGTATCAATAACAATTATAGTTGGATTTTCAAATAAATAAGTGTGATCGAGTTATTATATTTGAAAGCTGGGGAAACCATCCGAAAAGTCAGCGGTTTTAATTATTACCAATCCTTAACTTGCCTGGTTTCGAGAGCTGCCAGGCTTTCCGTTTGGGATGGTCAGCCCTTCAAATGTTCTTGATCCTTATTCGGAGGCATTGTTTTGGAGGTGCTGGATGGCTGCCTAACCAGCACTGTGTTACACCCCCCACGATCCAGCTGTGGAACCTGAAACCTGCTAATTACTCCCCTCATCGATCGCTCGATTTCCGGATGAAAGGATATAATATTCACGCACCTAACTCTTGAAGTTTCTCTATTTGATATTGGGTTGTTCAACCCCATTATCTTCTGATTACTGGATATATCGCCTTATGCCTGAAAAAATATTAATCGTTGAGGACGAGATCTCCCTCCTGGAAGCACTGGCTTACAACCTCACCCGGCAGGGATACGCGGTTGAAGCGGTAGGCGATGGTCAAGCGGCCATCGATACCGCTCGCCGGATCAAGCCGGACCTGATCGTCCTGGATATTATGCTGCCGATCCTGGATGGCTTCGAGGTTTGCCGGATATTGCGCCAGGAAATGAACGTCCCCATCCTGATGCTGACTGCCCGGGATGATGAGATAGATCGGGTCATTGGATTAGAAATGGGCGCAGATGATTATCTCACCAAACCATTTAGCATGCGTGAGTTCCTCGCCCGAGTAAAGGCTCAGTTACGGCGTATTCGCCTGATCAAGGAGGAATTTGATACCCAAGCTTCGCAACCAAAAGAGTTACTGGTCTTCGGCGACTTGGTAATCGATTTAAAAAGGCGTGAGGTGCGTTTAGATGAAGAGGCCTTACCTTTAAAACCTAAAGAATACGATCTTCTTCTTTTTTTAGCAAGGCATCGCGGCCAGATGTTAACTCGTGATTTGATTCTGGAGAGGGTTTGGGGTTGGGATTTCAGCGGAGGCAGCCGCACAGTTGACGTACATGTCCGTTGGTTAAGAGAAAAAATTGAAAATGACCCGGCTCAGCCTGCCCGTATCGTCACTGTCCGTGGAGCTGGTTATCGTTTTGAAGGTTGACTTTCGATCTGAAAGCGTCAACCATGGCGAGCACCCTATTGCTTGCGATTCTTACATGTATACGAATGGTGAACCAACAGTGCATTCAAAGAATACTTGGATTGGATCATGTCTCCCGAAGCCCAAAAAATCGTCACCGGGTTGGGTTTTGTAACCCTGAAAACATCTAATCAATGACATATTCGAGTTATCGATCAGTTCCCGGGCACGGGCGCGCCTCCAATGGTAATCTACTTCGGCTGATCCCATGAATAATTCACACAACAAGATTATTATCGAGAACTTATCGGTCAAGTATTCCGATGGCACCGAGTCTCTTAGAGATATCAATATGGTTGTTCCGGAAAACGCCATCACAGTTGCGTTTGGGCCAGCAGGTGGGGGGAAGTCCACGTTGCTGAGAACCATTAATCGCTTGAACGATCTGGCCGATGTCACGGAATTGAAGGGACGTGTTCTTCTGGATGGTAAAAACATCCTCGATCCCAAGATAGACGTGATCGCTTTACGACGTCGCGTCGGAATTGTTTTTGCCAGACCGGTCGTACTGCCTATGAGCATACGCCAAAACCTTACATATGGGCTGGAATTAACCGGCGAAAGCAGTAGATCCAGGCTAGATGAAGCTGTCGAGCGCAGCCTCCACCAGGCTGCTTTATGGGATGAGGTTTACGACCGGCTGGACGATCCTGCCGTCACCCTGTCTGGTGGCCAACAGCAACGTTTATGTATCGCCCGGGTGCTCGCCTTGGAGCCCGAGGTGATCCTGCTGGATGAACCGACCTCCGGACTTGACCCAATTTCCACCGGAAAGGTAGAATCTACATTACAAGAATTGAAAAAACGTTATACGATCCTGTTAGTCCCCCATTCTATCCAGCAAGCCTCGCGGATTGCGGATTACACCGCCTTCTTCCTTCAAGGAGAATTGGTGGAGTACTCTGAAGGGAAGACCATATTTACCAAGCCGAAAGACCAACGTACCGAGGATTATATTACCGGTCGATTCGGGTAAGTCATTTCACTTTGGGTACTTTTCTATGTTTCACAGCATTCGTTGGCGTATCGCGGTTCCATACTTAATCCTCATCCTGATCGTTATGGGTGGGGCAGGGGTATATATTTCCAATTTTATCCGTCAAGTTCAACTCCAGAAGTTAGAAGACCAATTGACCGCGGAAGCTGCCTTGATGAGTGATTTCATCAGCCCTATCGCGGCAGATTACCAAAAAACAGATCAACTTGATGCCTTGGCGCAGCGTTGGTCCGGATATCTACATGCTCGCATCACGATAATCGCACCTGACGGCATTGTGGTGGGAGAATCCGACGAAGATCGTACCCAAATGGAAAACCATTTGAACCGGCCTGAAATCCAAGGAGCACTCACTACCGGCAAAGGCCTGAGCATACGTTTCAGTCAAACCTTAGGATTACAAATGTTGTATATTGCCGTTCCGATAATCAATGATGGGAAGATGGTTGGTTTTACCAGGCTTGCGCTGCCCTTAGAACAGGTTGATTCAAATGTTGGTGAAATTCAAAGGACAATTATTCTCTCTTCTCTGGTCGCGGCTGCTCTCTCCATCCTCTTGGCGATCATCATTACTCAATTTACTACTCGACCTTTGCGGGAGCTGACCCGAGCAGCTCAAAGAATGTCAATGAAAGGACCACCTGAACGTCTAATCCCGGCAACCCAAGATGAAGTCGGGCAACTAACCCGGGCCTTCAACACCATGGGAGTCCAGCTTCGCGAGCAATTTTCAGACCTTGATAAAGAACAAGGCAAGCTTGCTGCGGTTTTGCAGCAGATGACCGATGGCGTGCTGATTGTTGATGATCAGGGAATTGTGCAGTTAATCAATCCAGCAGCGGAACGGATGTTTTCAGTTACGGATTCCCAAACTCTCGGTAATTCTCTAGCCTCGGCTTTAAGACACCACCAAATCGTTGATCTCTGGCAACACAGTCGTGAGACTGGTGAAGGGTATGTCGATTCCATCGAATTTTCGACCAGGCACATGTTCCTTCAGAGCGTTGCCATCCCTCTTGATAAAACCCTTCCTGGAAGCACACTTCTGCTTTTCCAGGATCTTACCCACTTGAGGCATCTGGAAACTGTGCGGCGAGATTTCATCAGCAACATTTCTCATGAGCTCCGTACGCCTCTGGCAGCCCTTAAAGCCCTAACCGAAACCCTTCAAGAAGGTGCCCTAGAAGATCCACCCGCAGCACGCCGCTTTCTATCAAGGATAGAAACCGAAGTTGACTCGCTTAATATGATGGTTCAGGAACTCTTGGAGCTTTCTCGGATTGAGTCTGGGAAAGTACCGCTCCAATTTCAATCAATATCCCCGTTAGATCTCTTAAACATTGCGGCTGACCGATTAAGGCTGCAAGCTGAACGGGCCGGCCTGGAGTTATCCATCGACCTTCCCGAGGACCTCCCCAAAGTCCTGGCTGATCCAACCAGGTTAGATCAAGTCATCGTCAACCTCTTGCATAACGCCATTAAATTTACTCCCGTGGGAGGAAATATCGTCCTCTCGGCTAAACCTGAGGGGGATATGGTCATTTTTTCGGTTGCAGATACGGGAGTCGGTATTTCTGCAGAGGCTTTACCCCGAATTTTCGAGCGATTTTACAAAACAGACCGGGCCAGGTCGGGTGGTGGGACCGGTTTGGGCTTGTCTATCGCTCGACATTTGGTGGAAGCTCATGGAGGTCGCATTTGGGCAGAAAGCCTGGAGGGTAAGGGTAGCACTTTTTATTTTACGGTGCCGGTGACAGGTAGTCTTTAAGATTTTTCGGGTTTTGGTTTCATTTTTATTGATATAGTCAATTTTCGTGATATTTTATAGGATAAATCCATAATAGACTGATATTTCTTCGTATAATATGTCAAATTGGAGATATTGGGTTAAGAGATTTGGTTATCAACCCGTTGGGCAGCTTACGGAGCAAAAACGCATATCAGTTTTGTTGGATTGTTTTAGGCGAGTTATGGGGGGAAGTGACAAATGTAATCATAGATTGTGTGGTTTGCTACTTGACTCTGCGAAAATAATTTTTCTATACTGATATCAATAATATCGAAGAAATATACACCCCGAACGGTACACGCAGATGAGTGCGTGGCATCAAGATGAATGCATTATTAAGGCCGCTCACACTTGGCAGTGTGGGCGGTTTCTAGTTTACACATAAAGGTATTAAATGGAGGAATTATGTTTAGTAAACCATTCATCAAATCCACTGCTGGTGTGCTTGGTGCTCGTCTATTATTGGTACTGGTAATCGGGGCGCTCCTGATTGTTCTATCCTCACCCATGGCGCTTGCCCAATCCTTCACGGATGACTTCAATCTGAGGGTTAATAACGCCATACCCACCACTGGAGAACTTGCAGACAGCATGATCTACCTGCCTCTATTGGTGAAGAACTTCCCCCTTGTCCCTGATGTGCCGGTGTTGAACGCCATCAGCAACACTGATGGAGATGGGAACTACACCGTCAGTTGGAGTTCGTCCGAGGGGGCAAACACGTATACCTTGCAAGAGGACGAAAATGCCGACTTCTCCAGTCCCACGACTGTCTACTCCGGGTCTGGCACTTCAACAGCCATCAGCGGCAGAGATGTGGGCACATATTACTATCGCATCGAAGCCTCCAACGCATACGCCAGCAGTGACTGGAGCAACGTCGAGTCGGTCGCTGTGACCGTACCGCTGCCGGACTGTCCACAGACAGGGCAATGGTTTGGCACCACTAGCCAGGGGTATCCCATTTCTTTTGTGGTTGAAAACTCGCCTGGGTGCCAGATCGCATATGATTCTCTGAGCATAAGGCACTCGGACAATTGTGGCATTAGGACCTATAAATACGTGATTAGCATTCCGATAACGAATAATCATTTCGCCGCCGGTTACAGTAGTAACGGGGTGGAAGGTAGTTTCTCTTCTTCCAGCACGGCCGG
This sequence comes from Anaerolineales bacterium, assembly GCA_034430155.1. Taxonomy (GTDB): domain Bacteria; phylum Chloroflexota; class Anaerolineae; order Anaerolineales; family UBA4823; genus DAOUET01. The sequence continues at coordinate 4,733 of DAOUET010000051.1, read as the reverse complement.
AGGAACATTTGCCTTTAAATATCCGGATCCATCTAATCCAGGGTCTTGGTGCAGCTCTTCCGGCACTTGGACAGCACCGACAAACGCGGCGAATGACCATGTCTCCGCGCTAGCGGTGCAGGCGGACGGCAAGATTGTGGTGGGGGGCAGCTTCACCGCGCTTGGCGGGCAGCCGCGGGACCATATTGCCCGGCTGAATCCCGACGGCACGCTCGACGCCGCCTTCAACCCTGGGGCGAATGGGTGGGTCGGCGTGCTGGCGGTGAAGGCAGACGGCAAGATCGTGGTGGGCGGCTCGTTCTCGGAGCTGGGCGGGCAGTCGCGGGGCAATATCGGGCTGCTGAACCCCGACGGAACGCTCGACGCTGCCTTCGACCCCGGGGCGGATGATAGGGTCAGCGCGCTGGCGGTGCAGGCGGACGGCAAGATCGTGGTGGGGGGCTGGTTCACCGAACTGGGCGGGCAGCCACGGGATTACATCGGGCGGCTGAACCCCGACGGGACGCTCGACGCTGCCTTCGACCCCGGGGCGGATGATAGGGTCCGCGCGCTGGCAGTGCAGGCTGACGGCAAGATCGCGGTGGGGGGCGAGTTCACCACTATGCACGGGGAGACGCGCAACTACATCGCCCGCCTGAACACCGACGGCACGCTCGACGCCGCCTTCAACCCAGGGGAGGGGACGGGATGGGTCTCCGCGCTGGCGGTGCAGGCTGACGGCAAGATCGTGGTGGGGGGATTCTTCAGGAACCTTGGCGGGCAGCTGGATGACGCAATCGGGCGGCTGAACCCTGACGGGACGCTCGACGCCGCCTTCAACCCTGGGGCGAATCACGAAGTCCACGTGCTAGCGGTGCAGGCTGACGGCAAGATCGTGGCGGGCGGCTCGTTCTCGGAGCTGGGCGGGCAGTCGCGGAACAGAATTGCCCGGCTGAATCCCGACGGGACGCTCGACGCCGCCTTCAACCCTGGGGCGAATAACAATGTCTACGCGCTGGCGGTTCAGGCGGACGGCAAGATCCTGGTGGGGGGCTGGTTCACCTGGCTGGGCGGGCAGCAGCGCAGTTTCATCGGGCGGTTGAACCCCGACGGCACGCTTGACGCTTCGATCCCCTAGATTGCGATCTACGTAGCAGAAAGGCAGCGATGTTGATCTCGCTGCCTTTCTGCTATACAGATGAAGTTTAGTCTTGTATTTTCAAGGTTTAAGATCATAAACTGCCCAACCCAAATTCCACCAGACCCGGCTACACCGGAGGCAAAGCAGCGCGATGTTGAGCAATTCGATTGGGGTAAAACAGGGTTCGGGCGTTAAACGCCGGGCAGGTGAACAAATCGTTAGGCAGATCTATTTAGGTGGCAGAATGGATTTACTTGGAATTTTTGAAGGCTTAGATATTACGAAAATAGATGATTTTATTACACGCAATCAAGAAGAAAATCTACATCTGGATTTTAAACTCATAAATTCTCCTGGACTCAACAGAGAAGATCGGAGGTCTTTGCAAAATGTGTTTCAGGTTTTGCAAATTCTGAAGGGGGGATAATTATTTAGGGAGTAGATGCAAGGATAAATCCTGATGGTGTCGATTGTGCATCTAGAAATGTCCCAATCCCTCACCTTCAATTGTTTGTTTCTCGGATTACATCCTTAACTGGTGAAATTGTTAGTCCTATCGCAGATGGAGTAGTTCATAAGCGAATTCCCGAATCAGATGATTTAGGGTATGCGGCGACTCTAATCCCAATGAGCTATTCTGGTCCTCATATGGCTAAAGCCGGTGAGGATCGTTACTATAAACGGAGTGGTGATAGTTTCTACCGTATGGAGCATTTTGATATTGAGGATATGTTCGGAAGGAGAAAGAAACCCGTACTTTCTCTTGAACATAAGGCTAAATTTACTCATTTTTCCAGAAGTCCACACTATCGTGAATGCACTGTACTAGTTCTTCTGAGTTTAGCTAACTCAGGTAGAGGGTCAGCAAAAGCACCCTACCTTTCAATTACAGTAGGTGAGCCTTATGAGATTTATAAGTATGGGATAGATGGAAATGGTAGATTTGGACTCCCCCAATTAATTAGGGCTAGAGGGGTGTCTGAGTATTCATATGGCGCATCTTCAGATTTTGTTATCCATCCGAACACCAATCTTGCAGTAACCGCGATAGCCACCAAAGTTACGATTACGGATACTGATATTAGCCTAAAGAAGGACCTACGTGTTTAATATTCACTTGCGGCTGAGGATATCAGTCTTGTGGAGGGAGAGTTGCATATCCCTGTTCAAGAAATTGTTGAGATACTACCAAGTTCTGCCTAATGTCTTGCTGGAGGCGACCGGGGATGTGGCTCGATTTTCATCAAGAATTCATTGACAAAGTGAAACCTTATGATCAGACCGAGACATATCAAAAAGCAATGCGGAAATGGGGAGTATGGGTTGAGCCATTCTTGGGTGAAGCCAAAGAATCTCACCGTTTGAGACATTTCCGTTTGAGAGGTTTGGACAAGGTAAATTTCGAAGGAATGATGAACGCAGCGGGGCAAAACCTAAAAAGGCTGATAAAGCACCGCCTCTAAAACCTTTGTTCTTTTGTACAAAGACTGATTCCCATCTAATTTCCACAAGAATCATTACTTTTTCGAAGACCTGGATCCTTTAGATTTTCTAGACCTAGTATTGCAAGGTGATTTAACTTCCCCTGCTGCTTTCACTTGCTTCGACCATGTGCTTCAAGAGAGTCCGGTCAGCTTTGGAAATTGCTTTAACTTGCTTCTTTCCTGCTTCCTGATAGAGCCATTCCATTCAGGGGATATTCCCGTTATATTCCCATAATGATCATTGAGAGCCGGACTGATTTTCAGCCCGGCCTTTCTTTTAAGACTGGGTCCTGGCCGGCTATCCGGCAGCCATTAACCAATCGTTTACAAACCTTTGACAAGTCGTTAAACCCTTTTTCACCTGATGATAAAACCAGCCTGATATGATCAGGCAGAAATAAAAAAACATCTTTCCTAAACGGAGGAAAAAATGCGTCGGTTTTACAATCTTTTGGCAATCCTCGCGATTGCCAGCACCTTTTTAGCAGCCTGTGCCCCGGCTGTAGCTTCTTCAAACCCTACACAGGAACCTCAAATCCTAGAAGTCACCCGTATCGTTCAAGGTACTCCAGAAACCGTTATGATAACAGCTACACCAGGGATGCAGCCAACCAATTTGCCAGCTGGCTCAGTGCAGGTCAACGGTGCCGGGGCTACCTTTCCGCTTCCCGTTTATACAGAATGGATCTATGCCTATCAATACGTAGATCCCTCAGTGACATTGAACTATCAAGGCATCGGTTCTGGCGGCGGTAAGAAAGCCATTGTCGATCGGACCGTGGATTTCGCAGGCTCTGACTCTCTCTTGGGTGATGAAGAATACCAGGCTGGTGGTGATTTACAGATGTACCCCATGCTGGCGGGAGCCGTCGTCCCCATTTACAATATTGAGGGACTAACCCCAGATGACCCACCTCTGGTGCTTGATCGTGAGACCTTGGCCAACATGTATCTGGCCAAGGTCACTGAATGGAATGACCCCGCTATCCTGAGCTTGAATCCTGATCTTTCGAGCAAGCTCCCTGAAGCGGCAATCACCGTCGTCCACCGTTCGGATGGATCTGGCACCAGCGAAATATTCACTAAAGCACTTTCATCCTTCAGCCAGGAATGGAATGAGGCTGTGGGTGCCGGTGCAGCGGTTGAATGGCCGGTCGACAAAGCCGGTAACGGCGTAGGTGGCAAGGGTAACCAAGGTGTAGCAGCTGCGGTCCAAAATACACCTAATTCAATCGGGTACGTGGAGCTCTCTTACGCCATTGCCAATAAAATCACTTTTGCCCGGATGGTCAATCAGGCTGGCAACACAGTAACTGCTGATGCAGATACACTGCAGTCCGCTATGGCTGATTTTGCAGGCAGCTTCACTGATAAACTCACCACCAATATTGTCGATGGTGAAGGCGCGGACAGCTGGCCGATTGCCGGTTACACCTATCTGGTTCTGCATACCCAAAGCATGCAGGACTGCTTAAAGGCGCAGAAACTCCTTGAATACGTCCATTGGACATTAACTGATCCGGGTGCTGCCCAGCGTGCAGCGGACCTGGGTTATGCAATGTTACCGGAGTCTGTTCGACAATTGGTCTTAAATAAACTGGGTGAAGTAACCTGCAATGGCAGCCCGGTTATGCGGATGAAATAGGATATGGCTCTGCGAAGTACATAGCCTGGATCTGGATCGGACTAACCTTGAATATGGATTGAGTAGGGGAGACTCACCCGACAAGATTCTCCCCTACAAGGATTCGTATCAATTTAGGGCAGTGTGTGATTAAAACAACCAAACATAAATCCGCAATATCATCTCTGCGAAACCGCCTACGCTTTTACCTCCATTATGGCGATAGGCCATGGAATGGTTTATTGATCCTAATGGCAGTCCTGGTAATCCTCTTGATATCCGCAATTGGTTTGCTGTTGTGGCGCGATTCGGGAGCCTCACGGGCGGCGTTCGGTTGGCGTTTCTTAATGCCGACCTTAGATGCGTCATGGAACCCAGTACTTGACAAATATCAAAGTTGGCCATTCATTTATGGAACACTTCTAACTTCACTGGCGGCCTTGGTGATCGCGGTCCCCGTATCGATTAGTGCCGCAATCTTTCTTGCAGAGCTCAGTCCGGAATG
>DAOUET010000050.1:0-96828 GCA_034430155.1 Anaerolineales bacterium | reverse complement strand
CTCTTGAACCCCGCAAATCTGGCAGCGATATTCATCCCGAGCACGAGTGCGCTTACGCTGAAGAGACCAATTTAACCCATATCGATTGGGATCATTGCTCCAAAGGCCTGATTTGCGCAGGCGGGATACGCATTCTTCTGAAAGGGTTATCCAATAACCCGTAGTCGACAAGTCACTGGGGGGGAGATCAAGTTCACCCTGGCCGAGACTCTCATGTGTGTACCATTTGACTTTACGATAACCTTTAACCTGAGTTGTAACCTGGATATCCCCATAGGATTTAATCGCAGCGATTGCCTCAGATTGGACCATTAAGTTTAGGAGCTGCACGGTTGTTTCGGTTATCGGTGTGGTGTAATAGTCCAAATTCTCAGGACGTAAGTGGGCAAGCCTTCCATCCAAATCCAATTGTTCAACCAGATACGACCGCGCCTCATGAAGATAGACCGCATTTGGATGCACCATCCATGGAGCACTTTCTAGATCAACCTCGCCGAAAGTAACCCATGAGTTCAAATCCGGTTGTTGAAGCAATACGCGTTCCGGTGAGGCGCTCCGCAGAGAAACTTCATCGGCAGGATATTTATCTGACATCCAAAAATATTTCCCTCCTGAATGGTGTAGGTCGCCCACCCCTTCCAGGTATTCGAGGAATTCAGCCAATCTAAAACCATTAACCCGTCCAAAGGAATCTCCATTCTTGAAGGGCATCTCAAAAGCAGCGCAGCGTAGGTGCCACAATAAGATTAACAGGTTATCAGGGTTGACCAATGCTTGTTCGGGAGAACGTTCAAAAAAATATTCTGGATGGTGGGCGAGGAACTGGTCCAAAGGGCTGGCAGTAGCAACCAAGACCGCCAGAGAATCAAGGGTTCCACGACCAGCCCGCCCAGCTTGTTGCCAGGTAGCAGCAATAGAACCCGGGTAGCCCGCTAGAATGGCTGCGCCCATGCCGCCTATGTCGACGCCAAGCTCGAGAGCGTTGGTTGTCACCACAGCCCGCACCTCGCCCTGACGTAATCCACGCTCGATTGAACGGCGTGTGCTCGGCAGGTAACCGCTCCTGTAACCGCGAATTTCATTGTTATTCTGGGGGGTATGCTCAAATTGATCACTTCCTCTAAGGACATCGTCGATATCGCTGCCTTGGTATGGATGATCGTTTCCCTTGAGATAAGTGAGCATTATTTCTATTGTACGTCGCGCCCGTCCGAAGATGATTGTCTGAATGTTGTACTGTAATAAGTCCTCAGCCAGATGTACGCTTTCCAGCAAAGCGCTACGCCGGAGGCCAAGTTCTCGATCAACAATGGGTGGGTTGTAAATCAGAAAATGCTGCAACCCACGGGCGGATCCATTTTGATCGACCAGGGCAACCTTCTCTTCAACCAGGTGTTCAGCCAATTCAAGGGGATTTGCGATGGTGGCCGATGTCATGATAAATTGGGGTCTGGCGGAATAAAAATCAGCGATCCTTTTAATACGCCGGATGACATTGGCTACATGAGAGCCAAATACACCCCTATAGGCATGTATCTCGTCAATAATAATGAAATCAAGATTTTTTAAAAATTCTACCCAGCGGGTATGGTGAGGTAAAATCCCCGCGTGAAGCATGTCAGGATTGGATAATACAATACGGGCGTTTTCCCGAATAACGGGTCGGGCATACGAGGGCGTATCGCCGTCATAAACCGATACGGCTAAATCAGCAGGGAAATTGCCTGACAGCCTTGTTCCAACAGGACTTTTCGGAGGGGACTCGAAATCGCCCTCTTCTTCTACGGAAATTGATTTAAGTAAATCTCTCAGGGTTTCTGCCTGATCTTGTGCGAGCGCTTTTGTGGGGAAAAGGTAGAGAGCACGGCTTTCGGGATGATGGAGAAGCCGGTTCAGCACAGGCAGGTTATAGCATAAGGTCTTGCCACTGGCTGTGCCAGTGACGATTGCCACGTTCTGACCAGCATTTACCAGCCGCCAGGCTACAGATTGGTGGGTATAGAGACCTTTAATCTTATTTACCTGAAGTGCGGCGACCAGCCCCGGATGCAATCCTTCAGGCAAGGATTCGAGTTGGGCTGGATGGGCAGCCAACGTGCGCCATTCAACCACATTCGTAGCGATGGTGGGCTCAGCTCGCCAATGACTCAGGAGAGAAGAAAGTGCCATTTGTGATCTCTGGGTAAGCTTCTTATTGAGAGGTTATTATAAACGCCAATATTTATTCGTTGTGATTTTCTAAAGAATAGCATCTTTTCCAGAGCTCTTGATAGGTCGAAACTTCCTGATCCCACCTGAGGTCGTCCCAGCATAATTCCGGTTGAATTATCGCCCGGATTCTATCGATCCAGGGTATGCCTCCCTTGGGTAGTTGGAGACCAAGACGTACACGACGTAGTAGCAGATCGTCCAAATGAACCACTCCCTCTGCATGGGCGGCCCAGCGTATTTCTCCCCACAAGGTTTGGATTTGATCGACCGGCTCAATTTCTCCTGATTTCATGGTTTCGACCAGACCATCGACATCCTGTCCATAACGACCTAGCAAACGCAATTGGGTAGAGCCATTCAAATCAAGGTCATTAAGCGCTTTCGGGGAGGGTATATCCAGCACCCTCAATTTAGAGTTAAAAGTTGGCCTTCCCGGGAGATGGCGTCTTATTGCTCGTAAGGCGCTGTGCGCCATCAAGCGGAATGTTGTCAGTTTACCGCCGGTTATCGTAAGTAAGCCGCTTTCATTCCACAAGACATATTCCCGCGATTCTTTTGAGGGGTCAGCTTTACCCGTATCTAAAACTGCCCTAATACCTGAGTAAGTAGCCTGAACGTCGTTGAGTATTATTCCTAGGTCAGGGAAAACATGAGAAACTGCAGACATGAGATATTCGACCTCCTCAGGGCTTATGCACGGGTCGATCTGCAGTTGTGATCCCATGTCTACGTCGGTTGTTCCGACAATGGTAACGCCTTCCCAAGGGTATGCAAAAACAGGTCGGCCATCCTGGGGGTGCCAGAAACTCACCGCCCGGCTAATGGGTAGTTTCTTCTCTGGAAAAATCAAATGGCTACCGCGCAGATGTCTCAGACGGGGTTTGGCACCTACTTTGACCCTCAAATTATCTGCCCATGCGCCAGTTGCATTTATCACAACGGGTGTCTTTATTTCAATTATTCTCCCCTTGGTTCCTGGAGCGAGGTCTTTCAGCACGATTCCACAGACCTGTTTGGATCGCAATCGACACAGATCCACAACCTGGGAATAATTGATAGCAGTCCCGCCATCCCTGACCGCCTCTCGAATTAAACGGATTACAAGACGGGCATCATCCGTTTGAGCATCGATATAGCGAAATCCACCCAATAATCTGCTTCCCTGCAGCTGAGGGCATAATTCGTAAATACCTTTTGGATCATAATGCCGGTGTCCCCATTTGAGTGCCATTAGATCGTAAATGGATAGCCCAATTCCCAACAACCACGCGGGTATTGGGTCGTTCTTATAGGTGGGCATGATAAACCCAAGCGGATAAATCAAACCACGACCTTCACGTAGCAAGCGTTGCCGTTCGTGCACAGATTCGAGGGTGAGATTAATCTGAGCGTTTTTCAGGTAGCGAAAACCTCCGTGTACAAGTTTAGACGAGCGGCTGGAGGTCCCCGAAGCAAAATCTTGAGCTTCGACGAGCAAAGCCCGTAAACCAGCACGAGATGCTTCTCGCAGGATACCAGCCCCGGTTATCCCACCTCCAACCACAATTAAATCCCAGGGTATCTCAAGATTATCCCAAATTTGGTCGCGCCAATTATTCTTCCACATAGAATTTATCGCGTAGAAACCATCTTCAGAGGTCGATATCGCTCGTCGATCAGCATCACACCTGGGTTCATGATCCCTTCTGGGTCAAGGGTTTTACTGATAGTTGATAATATCTCATATCCAATTTGACCTTTTTCAGCTTTTAAATAAGGTGCGTGATCTCGACCTACGCCGTGCTGGTGGCTGATGGTACCTTGGTGAGTTAAGATCAGTTGGCTGACAGGCCCTTTAAATGCCTTCCAACGAAGAAGTGTGATTTCTGGATCACTTGAACGTGGGAAGATCACCGTAATGTAAATACTGGCGCCATCCCGATAGAAATGGGACAGGTGACCAAAGACGAGCACAGGTTCATTGCGTTGCTCGAAACTACTTTGAACGGTAGCCTTTATCTCTGCAGCCAAGGATGTGACATATTTCCAAGAAACGGCAGTTTCCAAGGTATCTAAAGCATAGCCTTTTTCCCACAAGGTATTTCTCAAATATGGAGTAAGAAACCGGGATTTACGCCAGGTATCGCCAATGAGCTCAACGACTGGTAATCCGCCGTGAGCACGGCATAACCCGTAAACTAGGTCCCTAATTCTGCCTGAGTTTCGACTGAGCCCGGTAACACCGAACAATAACATGCAGCGCTCGGAACCGAACCCGAACAAACCCATGGCGCGCGTTCCCCAGGCGACTAAATGCCCTTTACCCGATAGCGCGAGAGTAGTTTCGGTTTCCTGGGCGTCATTCAGGCGTAACATAGAGACGGGAATATCGCTTTGGACGATTTCTCGAATTGCTCGGATACCTTCCTCCCACTCGTGGAAGAAGACAGCATAAAACCCTTCTGCTTCTGGGAGCGGCCTGACGCGCATGGTTGCACGCGTTATCACCCCAAATCGACCTTCGGATCCGAGGATAACCTGGCGCAGATCTGGACCGGCCGCGCTGGCAGGGAAAGCTGGCAGTTGCAGGGTGCCAATGGGAGTTTCTATAACACCACCAGCGAAAAGATCCTCGATGCTGCCGTAATAATAGGATTGTTGGCCACTTGAACGGGTGGCAATCCAGCCTCCCAAGGTTGAAAATTCAAAGGACTGAGGAAAATGACCAAGGGTGTAACCACGCGCTCGCAATTGGGTTTCCATTACGAGGCCACGGATGCCAGATTCGAATGTTGCCAGAGCACTGCTGTCATCCAAATCAATTAAGCGGTCCAGATTGGAGAGGTCCATGGTGAGCGTAGGGGCTTGCTCTTGGGTTGTATTGATATGCCCTAGGACGCTGGTACCACCACCATAAGGAATGAGGTGTACGCTGTTATTTTGGGCGAAATCGATTAAAGAATGTACGTCCTGGTCTGAATGGGGGTAGGATACCCCGTCGGGAAATTGGCTGATTCTTCCTGAGTGCATCTCGATCCAGTCTGGTAGGCTTTGACCGCGTGCATGCCTTAAACGTGCTTCCTTTTCTATGGAGATTAATGGATGGGATGGCAGGTTTGAGTCTGGAACAGACCTGAGAACCTCCTCAAATGAGGCCTCAGGGATGGTTTCACTTGTGCCCAAATGAGTTTGCAGGTATTGAATTGCAGATTCCGGTAGGGGATAAAGGGTATCTTGCTCCCCCCAACCATTCCAACGCCTGGTCATTTTTCTCTCCTTGCCAAAAGCTGAATGTGAGATAAGTTGTTAAATTCCGAAAAATCTAAAATCCAGCACGAGACGAGTCCAGTCCGTCCTAAAAATGGTTGAACATAGTAGCGCGATAAAAATGATCAGCAAGATTAAACCACATCCGCATCCGGTACAGGATAGGCCTCGTCCAAAACCGAATCTGTCCTGGAGCCAGTCAAAAAGCCAGGTTAATAAAAAGATCCTTAAAAAGCCCTCTAAACATCCAGATCGTCTTTGCATAGGGTTCTCCTTGAAATCTGGGTGACAAAATCATTTGTGTTTTGTCTTCTTGGGATCATTAAGCAGCACACCCTCCGAAGGTTCGTAGCGTTCAATGGAGAAGATCATACCGCTTTTACCGGCACCACCCCGGATTTCCTCCTGGGGTATGGCTTTACTTTTGGCCAGTTGCTCCTGCCAGGATCTCAGGTTATTGTATTCAGCAGATTGTAAGTGATAGTAATCAGGACGGTTGAGGATATGGTCTGCCATCAATTGAAGCGCTTTCTGCCTCAATTCAGCCCCATCTTTAAAATACTGCCAATCTACCAGGTTTTTCATTTCACGGACGAAAACCTGAGCGGCAGGGGTGCGCGGGACATTCTTTTTAAGTAACAATTCCGGTTTTTTTGCGGATCTTCGGGCTGCTAGCAATTCGAGACCTATAGGAGCACGGATGTCACTACCCATCAGCAACAGGTAGACATCCGCTGCTCGGATAGCGGTCAGGTCGGGTGAGCCCCCTTTATTAGGTGTGTGTACTATTTTCCATCCCAATGAGACAGGGATTTCTGTGATGGCGCGTCCCAGCAAATCTTTTTCCACTTCCAGGTCGGCTGCAGCAGAAATATATAGCAATACTTTATCCGTCATTTTATCCTCGCGTTTCAACACCATCCCCCGGCAAGATGCCAGGCCGGGGGATGTCTCCTAATCAAATTAATTTTATCAAAGGATTATCGGGGTGGGGGCCGTTTTTTCCGTTCTACTGTAAATAGGGTTCAACTTTGACAGCACACACTTTGTATTCGGGAATCTTAGCGACCGGATCTAACGCCGCGATGGTCAGGTTATTAACATTTTTAGCATCTGGGAAGTGAAAGTTGCCAAATACCATCCCAGGTGTAACCCGTTCGGTTATGACAACCTGGGCAATCATTTCACCCCGTCGTGAAGTAATTTTAATGGTTTTATGACCATTCAAACCTAACATATCGGCATCATAAGGATTTATCTCCACCAGGCTATCCGGATACGCTTCAAGCAAACCCTTGGCGCGGCGGGTTAACTCGCCACCATGCCAGTGGTATAGGACTCTACCCGTACTCAAGAGCATAGGGTAATCATCGTCTGGCATTTCAGCTGGCGGCAAATGATCGATGGGCATGAATTTACCTTTACCTCGGGTGAATTGACCCACGTGCAAAATTAGTGTGCCAGCATGATCGGGTCCTTTAACTGGCCACTGCAAGCGTTCGCCACGCTCCAGTCTGGCGTGACTGATACCAGCATAACTGGGGGTCAACGCCGCGATTTCCGCCATGATCTGGGCAGTGCTGGCATAATCCCAGCTGGCGTACTCACCATCTTCAATATACTGGTTACCGTCAGCCAATATTCTTTTAGCGAGCTCGGCAATTATGCGCCAATCTTCCCAGCATGACCCCAAAGGATCAATTGCCTGGTGAACCATTTGAACTCGCCGCTCAGTATTTGTGAAAGTACCGGTTTTTTCAGCAAAACTCGCTCCAGGAAGAAGTATATCTGCATATTTCGAGGTTTCTGAGGGGAAAATCTCCTGCAAAACGATAAAATCGCACACCTCTAAACAGTGGCGTACATGGTTACTATCCGGATCGCTCATGACTGGATCTTCTCCCAGAATGTAGAGCCCTTTGATTTCACCTTGACCTGCGGCAGGAATTATTTCTGTCACAGTCATGCCAACCTCCTCGGGCAGAGGTACCCCCCAGGCTTTTTTAAATTTTTCTCGCACCTCCGGCTTGGTAACAGGTTGGTATCCCGGGTATACGTTTGGCAAACCGCCCATGTCACAAGCACCTTGCACGTTATTTTGACCACGTAATGGATTGACACCTCCACCAGGCACACCCATATTGCCAAGCAGCATTTGGAGGTTAGCCAGATCCATTACATTGCGTACTCCGACAATGTGTTGCGTGATTCCCATAGCCCACATTACGGCCATGGGTTTATTGGTTGCCAGAATCTTAGCAGCTTGGAAAAGGATGCCTTCAGATACGCCTGTGATTTCGGATACTGACTGCGGGGTATATTGGTCAACCACGGCCTTAAATTCCTCGAAGCCTTCGGTGCGTTCCTGGATAAACGCTTGGTCTTCCCATCCGTTCTCTAGAATGATATGCATCAAGCCGTTGATCAGGGCAACGTCTGTGCCTGGTTTTTGACGAACGTGCAAGGTAGCGTAATCGGCAAGGTCGATCTTCCTGGGATCAGCAACCACTAGTTTCGCCTTGCGCTGGAGTACGGCTTGCCGGATTTTGCTGCCAAAAACTGGGTGTTGCTCAGTCGTATTTGATCCGATGACCAACATCGCGGCAGCATGGTTGACAATGTCATCCATTGAGTTTGACATGGCTCCTGAGCCATAGGTGGCGGCCAGACCGGCCACCGTGCTGCTGTGTCAAAGACGAGCGCAGTGGTCTATACTATTTGTCCCGATCACCTGCCGGGCAAATTTATTCATCAGGTAGTTTTCTTCGTTTAAGCACTTTGCAGAAGTAAGCACCCCAATACTGTCCGGGCCATGAGTATCCCGTATGGAGCGCAACTTCTCAGCGGTAAGATTCAATGCGGTATCCCAATCAACTTCCACCCACTCGCCTCTATCTTTAGGTTTGTTTGCTCCCTTTTCTAATAGATACCTCCGTACCCTTGGTTTTGTCAGTCGGTCAGGGTGGTGAATAAAATCATAACCATAGCGACCCTTAACACATAGATGCATGCCGTTCACGGGGGCATCTGGATTAGAAGTCACCCCAATAATTTTTCCATCCTTGACATTCAGGTCGAACTGGCAACCCACTCCACAGTAAGTACAGGTGGTCGTGACGAGTCTGTCGGGAGCGCCCAGTGCCATCATCATACGATTGTCCATGGCTCCTGTAGGACAATAGGCTACACAAGCGCCACAAGATTCGCAACGCGCTTCTGACATGCTAGTATCTGTACCGGCTATGATCTTCGCCTGGTGCCCTCGTCCTCCGACCCCCCAAACAAAGCGTCCCTGGACTTCTGCGCAAGCCCTAACACAACGCGTACACAATATGCATTTGTTGAGATCCACAAAGACAAAGGGGTTGGGATCGCTGTCAACTACGTAACGGGGTTGGATTTCGAGGTCATTGGGTAGTTTTACATCATAATATTTGACCCAATGGATAAATTCATTATCGGCACGATCCTTGGAGGTATAGCCTGCCTCGTGATAGTTTTGCAAGAGCAATTCTAGGATCATCTTACGAGAAAAAACCAGTGAAGGTGTTTCTGTTTGAACACGCAGACCTTCACTTACTGGAAGGGTGCAGGCAGCGACTTGACCGCGCCATCCCTCAACTTCTACGACGCACATCCTGCAGGAACCGACAGGAGACAAATCCTTCACATAGCATAAAGTCGGAATGGTGATGTTGTTCTCAAGGGCCGCCTCAAGGACGGTTTTCCCTTGCTCAACTTCTATGGTTTTTCCATTGATGGTTAAGTTTACTGGCATCTTTTACACCTCAAATTCCTCTTCAAAATGCTTGATCGTAGATTTTATAGGTAGGGCGGCTGATTGTCCTAATCCACAGAATGAGGCGTTCTCCAACATATCTGCCAGATTCAATAACCTGCCCTTATCGCCAATTTGACCCTTGCCGGCGATTATATGATCTAGTATGAGCCTGACCTGGCGAGTTCCAATGCGGCATGGATTGCATTTTCCACAACTTTCAGCTTCGAAGAAATGCATGACTTCGCGCAGCAGGATTATTGGCGAGACGGTTTGATCGCAAACCAGGAAGGCTCCCGCTCCGAGTGATACACCTTTCGCAGCCGACCCATAATCAATGGGGATATCCAGTAATTCTGGTGAAACGATCGTACCGGCAGCACCACCTGTCAGGGCGAAATTAAAATCAGAGCCTGGCAGCATACCACCCCCGAATTCCGAGATAATTTTTCGTAAGGTTAGACCATAAGGGGCTTCGAACAATCCTGGTTGGTTGACATGACCTAGAATTGTATAGATTTTCGTCCCTGGAGTAACCGGCTCGACGGTATTTGGATTAATTCCGGGCTTGATAGAAGCGTACCAATCAGCACCATGGGTAATAATTTCCGGAATTGTGGCAAATGTCTCTACGTTATTGACTACCGTGGGATGACCGTGAAAACCATATGTTGCTGGGAAAGGCGGGCGGATTCTGGGTTCCCCGCGCTTGCCCTCCAACGACTCTAGTAAAGCAGTCTCCTCCCCACAGATATAAGCACCTGCACCCCGGTGAACGTGAACGTAGAATGAGAAACCGGTGTTTAGGATGTTCTCGCCTAATAAACTGTGCTGTTCAGCTTGTTGGATAGCCAGTTCGAGTCGCTCAGCTTGAGTTTTATATTCACCACGAATATATATATACCCTACTTGTGCCCCGACTGCGTAAGCAGCCAGCGCCATGCCCTCAAGGATTTTCTGGGGATTAGTGTCAATCATCACACGGTCTTTAAAGACCAGGGGTTCAGATTCATCTGCGTTACAAACGATATATTTAGTTTCTCCTGGTGCCTGGAGGACGAACCGCAATTTGCGTCCGGTGGGGAAACCAGCCCCCCCACGCCCACGCAACCCGGCAGATTCGATTTCTTCAATCAGCGTAATCGGCCTCAGATTTAACGCTTTTTCAAGAGCCTGGTATGCACCAAATGATATGGCCGATTCGATGGAATCGGGATCAATCTCACCAGCATGGGCGAGCAATACGCGTTTTTCGCCTGGAAATGGCTGATTGTATAACCCTGTTTTGCCTCGCCAGCCTCTACGAATTTGAGTCACATTGTGGATATCTACAGGTCCACACTGTTCTTCGCCTACCAATACGGCGGGAGCTCGATCGCAGAGTCCGAGGCAGCTGCTTCGATCCACTGACCAGGTGCCATTGCCATTATGGGATGGATGGGAAAACTCCGAATCGATGGCAGCCCGGATATAAGCAGAGCCACGTAACCAGCATGCAGGCCCATCACAAACCCGAATAGTTCTGTGAGGCGTGGTCAGCATCGAATAAAAAGAAGCTGCACCATAAACATGCTCAGCGGGAATACGCAAGGCGCGGGCTACCTCGGAGAGGGATTCCTTGGTCAGATCGCCTTTTTCTACCTGGAGCATTTGAAGTATTTCCAGCAGGGCTTCTGGATTTGCGCCATGTTTTTCGCAAATCTTAGTGACCAGGGGATCAATGGGTTTAAAAGTAATTGATTGGCGATACACAGATTTCCTCGCTTGTTGTTCGAAAATGACTAATTCTGAATAGATTAATTCAGTGTAGCATTAACTCAACGAGTTAATAACTGACAAAAATAACAAATTTTGGTGACAAAGGTTGTCTATCGCAGGCTCTCTTTCTTACTATTTTGTTCGAGGAAGGTTGCAAGCGATCCTTGTGGTTCGTAACCATAAGCAACTGCCAGAAGTTCAACCGGATGAATGGCAGGGGTATGGGTGGCGTGGGTGATTTGCCAACGGCAAGTCTCGCTGTCACAGACAGCTAGAGGACTAGCCACTTGATGGACAAAATCAAAGAGAGATCGCCCTACATCCATTGAAACCTGGTATTTCTCTACCTTGTATCCATATGTACCGGCAATCCCACAGCAAGCAGCATGGCTATCGAGAATATCTAATTTCGGAATCAATCCCATAATTTCAATTGCAGGCTTTCCTAGACGGTGAGCGCGGTACTGGCAGGGTGCATGATACGCCATTGTGAATGGTAATGGTTTTAGATCGGTGTTTAAGGTGCCATCGTCAAGCAAATTAAGTAAAAACTCGTTGATGTCAAAAACCATCCGGGCGACTAATCTGGCGTCTGGTGTATCCATCCCAAGTAATTCTGGGGCCTCTTCTTTTAGCGTTAAGGTACAGCTGGTAGAGGTCCCCACGATAGGGATCTCCTGGCGTGCGTAGGGGAGCAAGTGATGAAGGTTTTGGGTGTGGTACCTACGGGCAGCGCGAAACTCCCCGTTTGACAAAAGCGGTAGACCACAGCAATTTTGGTGTGGAACGATTACCTCAAAACCATTGGCTTCTAAGACCTGGATAGCGGCGCGGCCAACATGCGGCTCGTAATATTCGGTAGAACAACCGTGGAAATAAACGACTTTGCGAGTTAAATCCTTGGGACGTTCGTGTTTGCGAAACCAGCTCGTGAAACGGTATTTGGCGAAAGCGGGAAGAGGAGCTTCCCGGTGAATACCGAGGGTAGCTTCAATGGCCTTGCGAACGGTCCTGTTCGATAGGGTTGCATTGGCGAGCCAGGCAAGGGGTTGGCCTACTTTACCAAGCAGCTCGGAGCGAGCGAGAAGATTATTGCGAAGTCGCTGCCGTATAGATACTTTTCCCCCTTCGACCAACCTGGCACGTGCACGAGCGTTAATCTCTGCGATTTTTACACCAGTTGGGCAAGCCATATTGCAAACGCGGCAACCGCTACAGTAATCGACAGAATGATCAGGTGTAGGTTGCCTGGGCTGCCGGAAGCGACCTGCTTGCGGACCTTCATATTTGGGGCCTGGAAATAGATCGGTTACCGCTGCGACGGGGCATTTTGTGACACATATGTTGCATTTAATACATTGGTCGAGAGAGAGTTCCACAGGTTGAAAGGGCACTGAGTGCTCTAAATCGAGGATTGAGTCCTTCAAGAAGGCTGTCATGGTTTTAAGACCTGGTCAGCAACGCCATAGCCGGTTGCTAGAGCAACGCCATCGAAAGAGCGTTCTCGAATCACCTCGCAATGTCCCAAGGTAGTGCCAGCGGTATAAAGATTACGATAAGCGATCTCTCCTTGGCAATCTAGAGGGTGATATTCCTTATCGATGACCAGTCCACCCTGATAAATGGGATGGCCAAGTCTATCGAGAAAATCACGCCTGAACCAATTCGATTGGCCTGTCGGCGCATCTATGGGCAAACCGAAGATTACCTCTTGGGCGCGACCATCTGGATGACCAACAATACCACCCCCCAGAATCCCACCCGTGGCCAGAATAAAATTGGTAGCCCGGTGAGGTTTGTCTCTGGCGGCAGCCTCGCTCCACACCATGCTGACATGACTATCCTTAATATCGGCTTCCATGACATCCATGCCTTCAAAAACGCGTCCGCCGGCTTTCTCGATGGCGTTTACGAGTAAGTTGTGCAGACGAATGCCTGGTATTGAAGGAGGTAGCGTCGGTATTTCAAACACTTCGCAGCCAAGGTTATCTTGGAGGGAATGTAAGACAGCCATGGGGTGTTCTAAACCTAAAACCGCGGGAAATCCCACCCGGCTGGCGTTTCCGATTTTGGGTCTTAAAGCTTCAAAAACCTCGGCCTGGAAAGTTTCTGTTTCGAAGAGCCTTGATAGAGTGCTTGGATATATAAAACGGCGTTTTTGAAGGCTCATCAGGTCCAGCATGACTTCACGTGCTAACAATCCTTGGTTTATGAGGTTATCAGCAATTACTCCTGGATAAAAATCCGATAACTGGTCGAAACCGACGATTATCATTGGATCTGTTCTGCGAAGATCGCCTGCGATCATTGTTTCCGGTGCCAGGCAAGTTGGCCGGATGCTGCCGAGTGCAGAGGGCAGCATCCAATTGGTTTCGAGGGTCCCACTTAGCGGGTAGCCTCCTTCGAGACAAAGGTTTTTGAATGCCTCGACTGCTTTTGAGATAACTTGCAACCCGCTAATGGCGTAGGGATGCTGGGGCTGCTGCTCAGTTATTTGAGCGAGAGCGTTGATGGGGGATTCGACTGGATTTTGACTTGAAATCGGATAATACCCTAGAACATCCACACACCCCGCATGCCAGTGGATGGCACCCCAGCCTTTGGTAACCAGGCGCACTTTCAGCCCTCCTATAGACGCCCTCCAGGCTGCTGTCAATCCTGCCAGACCGGCACCGATGACAAGCACATCGATCTCTGGACCTCTGAAGGTGGTGCCAGGTCCGGTTAATCTATCGGTTCCAAGGCGATGCGACTTTACGACTTTTTCCTTGGGAGGCATATCAACCCCATTTACTGGAGCATCGTACAATTGAGGTCCCAAAGGAGAGGCCTTTGGCCCAGGTAAATGATCCGCATTAAGTACGCTCAAGTAGATCAATTCATCTAAACGTTCCTGGCGCAATTGCTGACCAGATAGTAACGGCAATAAGCCCTTCCATCTCTCCTGTAAGAAGTCGCATAGCGAAACGTTGATCTCTTCAATAGCTGGATGGCGTATGCTGTGAAGTATTCCAGCTGCCCGGTAAGTACAGAATCCGCCCTGACAAGGACCCATTCCGAGGCGAACATCACGGCGTATATCGTCGATGGTTTTGGCTTCTCCATCTGTTATGGATTTGACGACCTCAGCACGGGTGACCAGTTCGCACTCACAAACCAACTCCCCATAGTCGGCCTCTTTTTCAATTTGAGCAAGACGTTTCCCTAAATGATGGTGGCCTCCTTTTACATCTCCTGGAAGTGGTTCCAGATGGGTACGGCAAGGGCGAGGTGCTCCGAACTTTTCGCAAACTAGATCGACGGTTGCCTGGGCCATCATGCGGTAGGTCGTCCACTTACCACTGGTTATGGTTATTAAGCCGTTGACGCCATCGCGCTCTTCATGATCGAGGAGGACATAAGCACGGGAAATTTCACGGGACTCGCATGTTTGTGTCTCCTGATAGAGGGGTCGCACTCCTGCCCAAGCACGTAACAAGCGCATACCTTTCAATCCGGGGATCAACTTTTCCCCTTCCTCAAGCATCAGGCGGATTTCCCATGGTTCAATCGCAAAATTATCTGGATCAGAGACCTGCTCGTCGGTAGTCCCGATGACTGCAACCGTGTGGATTGGGACGATGATGTCCCCATCATCTGGGAATTTGCAGCGATTGACGACTGTATTAACCACGCGGTGGTTAACCGCCACCATGGTGCCTTTGCCGGGGAGAATCTGCACAGGCACTCTAGCAGTACTATTGATTTTCCCCACCCAAGCTCCCGAGGCGTTTACTACCATATCTGCGCTGATTTGAACTAATTCATCTTTTATAAGATCGTGGCAGAGTGCTCCTACGACTTTGTCGCCCCGTCTGATAAGTTCTATAACTTCATGGTATGTCAAACCATTCGCACCGTATTGCCTGGCTGATTCGACATTTAGTTCGGATGCCAGGAACGAATCAGCGGCAGCGTCGGGGACACGAAAACATCGCTGGATGTGTGGGTTGAGCAGCGGCTCATTCCGCAACATCTGGCTAATCGGAATCTCTTCAACAGGTATGCCTGCGGTACGGCAGCCTGTGAGAAAGCGCGGAACGTAATCTGGGTCGTCCCAGGGCGTAATGACGAAAAAACCTCCGGTGTCTTCAATGCATTGAGGCATAATCCGGCGTAAGATCCGGTTTTCTGCAATGCATTCTTTTGCAGCTTGAGGATCTTTGACTGCGTAGCGCCCACCGCTATGCAACAAACCATGATAACGCCCCGTGGTGCCATGGCTCAAATCGCGTTTTTCAACCAGAATTGCGTCAAATCCACGCATAGCCAGGTCGCGAAGCACCCCTGTACCAGTGGCACCACCCCCGATAACTAGCACTTCTGTTTGCAGGTTGTGCATTTCTAATTGCTTTCCACCCAATCAAATGTGCGTGCGACTGCTTTCAGCCAACCTTGGTACAGTTCTTTCCGGGATTCCTGATCCATTTGAGGTCTCCAGGTTTTATCAACTTGCCAGTTAGCGCGTAAATCCTCAAGGTTTTCCCAGAAACCGGTAGCTAAACCAGCCGCATAGGCAGCCCCGAGAGCGGTAGTCTCTGACACTTTGGGTCGAACAACAGGCACTCCCAGGATATCAGCTTGAAATTGCATGAGTAGTTCGTTGTGGACCATACCGCCATCAACTTTGAGTGCTTTTAACGATACCCCCGAATCCTTCTCCATGGCAGCAAGCACTTCTTTTGTCTGGTAAGCGGTGGCTTCAAGTGCTGCCCGGGCGATGTGACCTTTATTGACGTATCGAGTCAAGCCTACAATCACACCTCGAGCGTCAGCCCGCCAGTACGGCGCGAACAGTCCAGAGAAAGCCGGGACAAAGTAAATACCGCCATTATTTTCGACGGAACGGGCAAGCGGTTCGACTTCATGCGAAGCCTGTATGAATCCCATATTGTCACGGAGCCACTGCACCAAGGCACCAGTAATTGCAATCGAGCCTTCGAGGGCATACACTGCGGGTTGATTCCCGATTTTATAAGCCAGGGTAGTCAAGAGACCGCTCTTGGAAGGCACGATCTCGGGGCCGGTGTTGAGTAGCATAAAGCAGCCAGTGCCATAAGTATTCTTGGCTTCACCTGCACTGAAGCAAGTCTGCCCTAAGGTTGCAGCTTGTTGGTCTCCTAAGTCACCACACACCGGAATCTGGTCTCCGAAGGGGCTATCCTTGGCTGTAAAACCCCAGGCATTCGGATCGCTAGAGGGGACGATATGAGGGAGCATCTGGGGCGGTACACCCATGGTTTCTAGAATCTCTGCATCCCAATTGAGGGTTCGCAGATTCATTAACATTGTCCTGCTGGCGTTGGTTACATCAGTGACATGGGCACCACGCTCAGGTCCGCCAGTGAGCCACCAGATCAGCCATGTGTCCATATTTCCAAAGAGGGCATCACCTCGTTCTGCTGCCACGCGCACCCCTGCGACATTATCCAAAATCCACTTGATCTTAGGTCCGGAGAAATAGGTAGCCAGAGGTAGACCGGCTTTTCTCCTGAACCGGTCTTGACCGCCATCCCTGGCAAGTTGGTCGCAGATACTTTTGGTGCGAGTATCTTGCCAGACGATGGCATTGAAGTAAGGTTTACCAGTGATTTTATCCCAGATGAGGCTTGTTTCACGCTGGTTGGTAACCCCAACCGCAACAATTTCACCTGGGTGGGCTTCTGCCTTAGCCACAGCCTGGCTTATTACACTTTGTGTCCGCTGCCAGATTTCAAGCGGGTCGTGTTCAACCCAGCCTGGTTGGGGATAAATTTGTCCGTGTTCCTCCTGGGCTCGACTGATCACTTTTCCTTGGTGATTGAAGAGTATACAGCGAGTACTGGTTGTACCCTGGTCAACAGCAGCCACATATTTTGACATGACGAAACCGACTCCTTATTCAATTAAATTGATTAATCTCATCATTGGTAAAGTAAACGCAAGGTTCGCATAGATATAAATCTTGCATGAATATCCTGGATTTCTACCTATTTTTGGGATGAACTTTGAGCAAAGCAGCTACTGACAAAAGAAAAAGCATTCCATAGATGGCGAAAAGGAGCACGTACCCTAAACCGGGAGCCCCCGGAACGTAGAGGGTGAAATAATCGGCTATCGGACCACCAATATAGGCGCCAACTGCACCAGCGCCAGCGCCAGCTAAGTTTGAGATTCCCAGGAACCGGCCAGCTTCTTCCTTGGGAGCTAGTTTGGTGCCCAATGCCCAATTTGCGGTAAAGAAAATTCCCGTTGCTATCCCAATAATACTCCCACCCACATAAATGATATTCAGGTCTGGGATCAGGATGGCAATGAGAGTTCCCAAGCCGGCCAATATACCACTTAATGCGACCAGCCGTTTATGACCAAAACGGTCAGCGAGCCAACCACTAGGTAAGGCAGCAACCAAGATAAAGATACCCACGATCAACATTAAAATTGCAGCGGGTTGAGCCGCACTTTCTTTCACATAACCCAATCTGGCTTGGATGTAGAATACCGCAAAGGATGACAAATTTATCGCTCCGACCAGAAATGCCAAACGATTGACCACCCACCATTTGAAAGAAGGGTTTTGCTGATCAGCTTCACCAAGGCTTAAACGAACGCTGACCCAGACCCCCAAGGCGACCGCGACAACCATCGCAATTAAACCAGCCAGCCCCATAATGATGAACAATACCGTAGGCGATTCGATCGTAAGGATTAGATTCCCCAGGCTCTTGACAATTTGACCAACCCCTAAAATTATGGCAGTGAAAAGAGCGGTCATTAATATCAGACGAAAGAACGGATTCCAGTTTAGCGGTGTTGGTTGTTTACTTACCGGTCCCTCAGGGACTAGCATGGTAAGAAGCATTGCCAAGGTCAAGACGCCCATGGCGACCAGGATTCCCCCCCACATGTTACCTTTGCTGATCAACCTGGCAACTGTAAAAGATACCAACAATAATGGGATGGGGAGTTCAAGCACAGCTTTAACGCCTGAGAATCGCCCACGCTGGTTATCTGGGACCAAATCAGGGATGAGCCCTTGCTGGGCGCTATGAGCCACATTTGAAGAGATTTGGAGCAAAATCGCCATAGTAAATAGGAACCAGTAACCGCTTATACCTTCCATGCCAATGGAGAATCCAATAGCTGCGATGAAAATCAGGTCAACCAGTGTACCGCTAAAGATAAAAGGGCGCCGGCGTCCCCAGCGCAATGTGCTGTGGTCAGATACCATGCCCATGCCTGCCTGGACGAGCAAAGCTACCATGAGCGTCCATAAACGCAGTGTGCCAAAAAACGAGCCTTTTCCGGTTTCTCCAATAAACTTTTGCACTAATAGTGGGAATACCAATCCATTGGTTTGGGAAAGAGTAGTGAGGCCGAGATAATAAATATTTACAGTAATGTAGTCATACCAACGTATTGGTCTCGTCAAGGCTCTTCTCCTTATATCGATTTACTTGGTTGGTTTAAGGGTCTTGCGATATATGTTCCTTAACTTAACGCCTCGATGCTTTGTATTGGCTCTTCTTAGCCTGATCACCGTCGATGATCCTTCTAATGAAATCTGAGGTAGTTTCAGCTACGCAAGACAATTCCTTCTCCAGGATGACCAGGTGAGCCGATCGCACCATCCAATGGATTTCCTTAACTTTGGAGCCAATCTTCTTTTCAATAATGCCCGGAACGCTGGGATGAACAGTTTCATCTAATTTCCCTTGAATGATTAACACAGGTTGGTAAATATCCGGTAACCTGTGAACGATCTCCTTTTGAAGGCGTAGCAGCTGGATCGCGCCTTTTAATGGATAGACCCCATATCCTTGCCAAAGCTCGTTTGAATTTGGGTTCTGTTTGGGTATATAAGGCAAAAATGCAGAAAATAAATAGAGTTGTAGAATCTTAAACGGATTTAGGTTTAATCGTAAGGCAGGTGAATAGGCCAGGATGCCGGCGACCTCAGGGTGGTCTCTGGCCAGATAAAATGCCAATAAAGCTCCGGTTGATTCGCCTCCAATAAAAATCGTTTGGCAACTAGCCTTAAGTTCTTGAAACGCGTTTTCGACTGTATTTACCCAATCTTGCCAACGGACATGGTTGAGATCCTGCGGTTTGGTGAAATGACCAGGTAAAAGCGGTCCCGAGACTGTAAATCCCTGATGGTGAAGGATGTGTGCTAACGGGCGCACTTCTGCTGTGGTAGCAGTATAGCCGTGAGATAATAAGATCCCAATAGATTCAGCTTGCCAAAAGAAAGAATGGCCTTTGAGATGTGGGTTTATAATCGCAGGAGAGCTCATGGATTGGTTATTCTAGTCAAACGGGTTGCTGCCTAACAATTATAAATTGGGAAATTACCCAGTTTCCCTCTCATTTTACTTCCCCTTTGTGATGGCGGCAACTGGTTTCCCATTTTTAGCCACTCTCGTTCGAGTCAAGTGGAAGATACCAAGTAAGAAAAAGGGGCTTATAAGCAGCTCGAACTCCCCAGACCTTCCACTGGCTTAGGGTTGTTGGTAATCTTGCCCCAAATCCGATATGCGCCCTTTGACAGTGAACTGGTATAGAAGTATAATTATTATGAATAATATGGGAAATATTATCAGGAGGGGGCAAACAGGAATATTAGACAGGCCCGTCTTCGATGGAGGCGGGGCTGTTTCTATGGGCAATAAATCCAATATACAGCATCTCTCGATCCAGGAAGCTATGCATAAAACCATAAAAGAAGGGAAAAGGAATGAGTAATTTAAACAATGACCCATTTGGAGTTCGTGAAACGATTGAAACGGAATCCGGAAAAGTGAGCATATATCGCCTCGATCGCCTGGAGAAAGAGGGTATTGGGGATATTACCCGTTTGCCCTTTTCGATCAAGGTGATGCTGGAAGCCTTATTGAGGCAATGCGATGGTTTCGAGATTACTCAAGGTGATGTCAGGGCATTGTCGAATTGGCATTCCAAGAAAGTAGAGCGTCGTGAAATGCCTTTTAAACCGTCTCGGGTCATTATGCAAGATTTTACGGGTGTACCCGCTGTGGTGGATCTAGCTGCCATGCGCAGCGCCCTGGCGCGGCTTGGAGGGGACCCCAAACAAATCAATCCGAATATCCCGGTTGATTTGGTGATTGACCATTCTGTACAGGTGGATCGGTTTGGGTCATCATTAGCTTTGTTTTATAATGCCGAGCGAGAATTCCAACGAAACCGAGAACGTTATGAATTCTTGCGCTGGGGCGCAAAAGCATACAAGAACTTCCGCGTGGTGCCGCCATCCACTGGAATCGTCCATCAAGTCAACCTGGAGTATTTAGGGCAGGTGGTCATGAGCCGTATGTTAAATGGTGATAGGGTTGCTTTCCCGGATTCACTGGTTGGTACTGATTCGCACACCACTATGATCAATGCTCTTGGAATAGTAGGTTGGGGTGTTGGGGGTATTGAGGCGGAAGCGGTCATGTTAGGCCAACCCATCTATATGCTCACTCCCGAAGTTATTGGATTTAAATTGACGGGGTTGTTACCTGAAGGCACCACTGCGACCGATCTGGTATTGACTGTAACCCAAATATTGCGAACCCATGGAGTTGTAGGTAAATTCGTAGAATATTTCGGCCCAGGCGTGAGCCGCTTGAGTTTACCCGATCGCGCTACTATCGCTAATATGTCTCCCGAGTATGGAGCAACCATGGGCTTCTTCCCTGTCGATGAGGAAACTTTGCGGTATCTTGCGGGGACTGGTCGACCTAAAGAGCAAATTGATCTGGTAGAACGCTATTGTAAAGAGCAGGGATTGTTTTGCTCTCACGACTCCATCGATCCGGAATTCTCGGATACCTTAACACTCGATATGAGTACAGTCGTATCCAGCTTGGCAGGTCCGAAGAGACCCCAAGACCGGGTTCCATTAAACGAAGCAAAAGTTGCTTTCTGGCAGGCTCTCAATAGAACTTTTAATAAAAGTATCGAGGTCGAGCCTGCAGAAGATCCGGATTATGTCCGTTGGCTAGGGGAAGGCGGTCAACCAATTGAAAGCTGGCAAATGCCTCAACCCCAGAGACGAGATCTCTACAGCCAGTACAAGATCCCTTGTGAGATTGATGAAGAAGAAACGACTTTGTCTCATGGCTCTGTGGTCATTGCTGCCATTACCAGCTGTACAAATACTTCAAATCCTTCGGTAATGATGGGCGCTGGTTTATTAGCTAAGAAAGCCGTCGATATGGGATTAAGGGTTAGGCCTTGGGTAAAGACCAGCATGGCTCCAGGCTCGAAGGTCGTTACTAGATATCTAGAAGCTTCAGGAATGATCCCTTACTTAGAGGCTTTACGCTTCCACATCGTCGGGTATGGTTGTACTACTTGTATCGGAAATAGCGGTCCACTATTAGAGCCTGTCGCGCAGGCCGTCCAGAAAGGCGATCTGGTTGTGGTTTCAGTCCTATCTGGCAATCGCAACTTCGAAGGGCGCATCAATCCAATGGTCAAGGCGAATTATTTAGCCAGCCCACCTTTAGTGGTTGCCTACGCCATCGCAGGTACAATGGATATTGACTTGGCAAACGAACCACTCGGATTTGATCCGAATGGTGAACCAGTCTATTTAGCTGACATCTGGCCTAGTCAGGAAGAGATCCAGGATTTCGTTCGCCGTTCCTTGAAACCTGATATGTTCCTGGAGGAGTATGCCAATGTCTTCGATGGAAATGAAACCTGGAATAACATCAAAGTGAGCGGTGGAGACCTGTACGACTGGGACTCCCAGTCAACTTATATCCACGAACCCCCCTTCTTTACAGATTTAAATTTACAAATACCGCCAATGCAACCAATTGAAAATGCCTGTGTTTTGGCTTATTTGGGTGACTCGGTAACAACCGATCATATCTCGCCGGCTGGAGCGATTCCGGTTGACAGCCCAGCAGGTCGTTATCTGATCGAACATGGGGTCGAAGGGAGGGATTTCAACTCTTTCGGCTCACGCCGCGGCAATCACGAAGTGATGATGCGAGGCACATTTGGCAACATTCGCATTCGCAATAAATTAGTACCGGAGGTGGAAGGTGGATATACTATCTATCACCCAACGGGAGAGCAGATGTCAATATACGATGCTGCCATGGGATATATAGGTGAAAACATTCCTTTGATCGTCATCGCCGGAAAAGAATATGGCACGGGCAGTTCGCGGGATTGGGCTGCGAAAGGTACAATTTTATTAGGGGTGAAAGCCGTGGTAGCTGAATCGTTTGAGCGTATCCACCGCAGTAACTTGATTGGCATGGGTGTATTACCTCTCCAATTTAAATCTGGAGAAAACGCCGCTTCGCTTGGTCTTACCGGTTTCGAAGTCTTTAATATCATAGGGTTGAGTGATAATCTGCATCCCAACCAGGAAGTTACTATGATTGCGCGTGATCCCAATGGTAAGGAAAAGATGTTCACCGTTATTATGCGCATCGATACTCCGGTAGAAGTCAAATATTATCGCAATGGTGGTATTTTGCATGCGGTCCTCAGAGACATGGCTCAAAAGGTGAAGAAGTGAAGCTATATAACTCGCTCTCGAAAACAATAGAAACCTTTAAACCACGGGATCACGAGGTAAGTCTGTATGTGTGTGGCATTACTCCGTATGATACAACCCATCTGGGACATGCCTTTACCTATACGACTACGGATATCTTGGTTCGCTACCTGGAATTCCAAAATTTCAAGGTAAACTACGTACAAAACGTCACCGATATTGACGATGATATTTTACGCAAGGCGCGGGAAGTGGGTGAGGATTGGCAGACGGTTGGTAACCGTTGGACCACCCATTTTATTCGGGATATGCAGGCGCTAAATGTACGTCCTCCCGATCATTTCCCACGCGCCACAGATATGATCGATGACATCATCAGCTCCGTTCAGGCTTTGCTTTCTAAGGGCGTTGCCTATGAGAAAGGGGGTAGCGTTTATTTTGACATCAATTCCTGGCCTGACTTTGGAAAACTGAGTAAACTGACCCGCAACCAAATGCTCCCGGTCGCTAATGAGCGGGGTAATCAACCTGATGATCCCAAGAAACGTAATCCCCTCGATTTTGTGCTCTGGCAGGCCCAGGCTGCCGGTGAACCAGCCTGGGAGAGCCCCTGGGGAGCGGGCAGACCAGGGTGGCATATCGAGTGCTCGACAATGGCTACCCGCTTTCTAGGTGAGACGGTAGATATTCACAGCGGCGGTATGGATCTATGCTTTCCGCACCATGAGTGTGAAATCGCTCAAGTTGAACCGATTACCGGTCGTAAACCGTTTGTTCGATTGTGGATGCACATAGCCATGGTGAGGTTTGCAGGCGAAAAAATGAGCAAATCCCTTGGAAATCTTATTATGGTGAGTGACCTGCTAGAGAAGTATCCACCTGATGCGATCCGACTCTATTTGGGTAGCCATCATTATCGAGATGCTTGGGAATTTCATGAAGAGGCGTTAACAGAGGCAAGGCATCAAGCGCAGAAACTCACCGATGCAGTCCAGATAAGCGGTGGTTCGGGTAGGCCGTTAGAGCTAGATGGCTATTGGGAATCTTTGTGCAATGCCATGGATAACGATTTGGATAGCTACAACGCGATTCAGGTGCTCTTGGATTTAGGGGAATTGATCCGAAAAGGCGCACGGGCAGGGCATGATATCCAAGGTGCCAAGCAAGCTTTGCGAACCATGGGGCACATTTTTGGTCTTCGGCTCGATGAAAATCAGCCGGAACAACGAGTAACGCAGGGCTGGAACCGCCAGGTTGAACGTTTCGATGGAATGAATAAGATGCCTATTTGACTATTTAGAAGATACTAGACGATAAGCCCAACGATCACCGGTTGGGCTTATTATTTTAATATGGATTGGTCAGATGATATTCAATGAGCTAATCACTTCTCCCACTCGAATTCTTCATGATAATGGCGCTGTACAAACAGGCAGTATGCACTTGCCGCAGCCATTGCAACGTGACAATTCGATAAATACGGGTTCGTCAGGATCGATTTTCAGGATGGCGCGTGTATTGCAAGCCAAACGCGCTTCGCAAGGATCACATGACTGGCAGACCGTCCAGTCTACTTCAGGTCTGAGCAAGTTCAGTTCTCCAATAAACCGGTTCAACACCCTTTATGATGTCGTTGGGCTTGGCTTTTCCTTTGGATTTACAGCTCTTTCCTCTTGGGAGTGCAGCCTTTCATATTCGGCTCGTTCTCGTAATTGTTGGCGCAAGGTCTCAATATCATGAGGCACCAGGTAGGCGGCGAAACCTAACAGGATCGAGCCGATGATCCAGGCTGAAACACAGATAGCCAGGATCGCAATCTGAAGAGAAGCATTTTTTGCGATGATGCCTGCCAATAGCGGGGCGATTGCAGCGCCACCATTTTCGATGAAGTATTGAATCGCCAGAGCAGTGCTACGAACTTCGGGAAGGGTGATATCGTACACTGTTGATATCACGTTTGGCGAGGCAAAGGGGATGAATAATGCAGTAACCATCAACATGATCAGAAATGGGGTCTGATTATCGATAGGAAGGTTGAGTGTAATGGTCATTAGGATCGCACCGAGCAATACACCTCCCATAGAAACGAGCAGCCGGCCTCGTGTGGTGCGTTTGAAGAAGAAGTCTCCAATTAACCCTCCAATAAAATATCCTAATGCCAAAACAAGGATGGTTGGCACCATAGTCACCAGGATGGAATCAGAAGAATAATTGCGTTCCGTCTCTAGGTAACGGAAGAACCAATAGGTGATCACATTCCAGGGGAATACACCTACAAAGCCTTGAAGGAATAGCATAATCAGACTGCGTTTCTTGAAGAGTCCTAGGGCGATATCCTTGTTAAAGCGATAAACGCCAATGGTTTCTAAATTCGCCATCTCGGGTTCGCTTTGTCCGCGCGGCGCTTCCTTCACAACTAAGAAAATCACAACGGCGAGGACCAGGCCGATCGAGCCAGTGATATAAAAAACAAAACGCCAACCCAAGATCCCACTGAGCATCGTGGCTATTAGAAGCCCCAACATATAACCCAGGGGTTGCGATAATTGCAATAGCCCATAAACTTTACCGCGTATTTGTGGTCCGAAGTAATCGGAGATCAAGCTGTAAAGACCGGGGTAGCTGGAGTCATCGATACCCGTGGTGGCGCGGCTGGCGATGAATAATGGAAAGGTGGGAGCTAAAGCGCTGATCCAGGTGGTTGAACCCCAGATGAAGGACGCAAGCGAAAGTAATTTGGCGCGGGCGAAGCGATCGTACAAATAGCCCCATAATGGATAAAGTAGCGCGCTGACAAGTAGAGCTCCGGTGAATACCGCACCCATCTGGACTTCGTCTATGCCGAATGTTTGCATTATAGGCGTGGTTAATGGGCCAATGAGCAATTTATCGGATTGGTGGAGCAGCATGAATGCGAAGAAAATCGCAACTACAAGCCAGCGGTAATTTGATCTAGGTTTCATTGATTTGCCTCAGATTGAGGGCTGTGGAGAAAGTTTGTGCTCTGATTTGATCTCACACCACACATAATTCTACCGGAACTTGGCCTACTATCCTTCTTTATTTACCCGCGACCAGACCCAAGGCTAACAGTATATATAATAGAATGATCCTGGCGCTGTTGTTAACGGCGTGAATCATAAAAGCATTCCAGAGGGAATGGCTGTATTCGTAAACGAGCGCTAGAATGATACCCAAGATAAAGGCAACCGAGCCAACCACTAAATCCCCGTGTGCAACCCCAAAAATCAATGCGCTGAGAAAGGCGCTAGGCCAGATATTCCAGTGTTTCCTGAACCAGGTATATAAAACACCCCGGAAAAAGAGTTCTTCAGCGAAGGGTACGAAGATGCCTCCCAATAACAACATACCTAAACCACTTAACCAAGAGAAATCCTTGGGTAAGAGAAAATCCAACTGAGGGTTATCCATCGGTATATTAAATGCGAGGAAGATGATTAAGGCGATCAAACCAGAGACTGGGATTCCGAGAAGTGAAATGCCAACGCTGGCCAGTAACCAGTTAATCGTGGTTGGTTTAAACCCCATCTCTCTCCAGTGAAAACCTTTTCTTACTAAACCAATAAGGTAGACACTCCCACCCAATGCGATAGTTTCCAAAGCAGTCAACCACAGGCTAGCGAAAACAGTGGGTTGAAATCCTTGAGTCAGGCTATTACCATTTGAGCTCGTGATCACTCCCAAAATGAAAAATCCCAATAAGAATACCACCACTATTCCAATCCCAATTAACAATATGTCAATAAAATTCCAGGAATTTGTCTTATTAATATCAACTATCTCTTTATCGTGATCATCCATTGAGTCTTATAATCCACCTTATCTGAAAGTACATATATGGTCTTTAACCAATCATCGTCCTTGGATTAATCAAACCGTTTCTTGCAATTCCCGGTATAAGAACCAACCACCCTTGCGGTGTTGAGTGTCTTTGGGGGCACGGTCATAATATATTTCGAAAATCCGACCGCTTTTGGTGAGAATCCGGTAATAATCTTGACCAACACCCCAAGAACCACGTCCCTCAGCCACCTTGGTGTGGGCAGGTTGCATGTTTCTGATCATTCTTCCGCGACGGCGATAATCGTGCCACTCGCTGAGGATCTCAACGATATTAAATGTATCACCGTGCCAGATAAAATCATCTGGGCATCCGGGTTTCTTCTCGAGTGTGGGAGCATGGGTGAAGCGAACTTCGATGACCTCACTGATAAACCTTAGTGATTTGAAAGACACGCTTATCCTTATCTATTTATGAGGTGATTCTAAGTTTAACTTGCGGTACCATGCGCCCAATTGTAACCTGAACTTTGGCAAATTTTCCCATTAATCCATCTTTGCGATTTTAAAAGTGACCTTCAAGGGATTTTTGCATTAATAACATTTGTGTTAAGTAAAACTATCCTGATTCATATGATAATTAGATGAGGATTTTTCGTATAAATCTGACCTATATAGTTTGTTTTGAATTACATCTTAGCGTTGTGGGTGGTTTTTGCATGTATGGTTAATCAAACTATCAGTGAAGAACGTAAGGGAATCCCCCAAGTGACTACTGTAGCATCTGGACTAGACCTCAACCGGCTGCGTATCCCCATACGCGCCAAGATAACACTACCTTACCTTTTGCTGGCAGTGGCATTAGCTTTAGGTGCTGCTTATGTGGTCACTCAGATCGTGTTTGATACGGTTGAAGAGCGCTTTACAAATCAATTGATCGAGGCTGGCAAGCTGGCGTCGGAATGGATGGTAAGAGAAGAAGATGCCCGCCTTGAATCACTAAGATTATTGGTCCACGCTGAAGGCGTGGCCGGAGCCATAGAAGCCAAGGATGCCGAAAAATTACGCCAGTTAACTTATGGGATTGCAGTTGACCATCAGGAAGAAGCAGTTGAATTCCTGGATCGTGAGGGGAATCTATTGATGGCTATGCGGCGCCGCATTGGGAGTGATCTTATAGAAGATTACGATTTCTCCAAAGAGGGTGATGGCTTTTACTTGCAATGGGATTTTGTTAATAATATCTACCTTAGAAAGGTAGATAGCCAGGGTGATAAATATTCTGGTTATATCCAAGCCGATTGGGGAGATTATTTTTACGTTTCTGGGCCAATTTTCGACCAAGCTGGTGATTTTGCGGGAGTTGTCCTGGTAGGTAAGTCGTTGAAGACAATGACTAAGCAGATCAGGCAGGAAACCCTCAGCCAAATAACTCTATATGATCTTGAGGGCGAGCCTTTATCTAGCACATTTTTTAATCCAGAACCGTTGATTTTTACTTCTGTGTCAGATATATTGAAGAATCAAGATGAGAGCAGTTTCAGTCGAAATCTGGACAATCGCCGAGATTTGGATGTTGCTAATATAAGTTATCAAGAGATATTCGCTCCCTGGGAAGCGCGAGGGGGAGGTGATCTTGGTGTGATGGGGATTTCTCTCGCAAAGACATTTCTGGTCACAGCCAGTCGAGTAACTAAGATCCAAATCTTAGTACTGGTAGCTTTTGCCTTTTTGGTGGTAGCTCTATTAGGGGTGAATTTGGCAAATTATATTACGCGCCCATTATTAAGCTTAGTAAGCGCCTCGAAAGAAGTCTCTCAAGGTAATTTACAGATACAAGTAGATTCCAAGAGTAACGATGAGGTGGCTGAACTGGCTCAATCATTTAACCAAATGGTTTCAAGTCTTTACGAATCAAAAATGGATCTTGTCCAGGCTTATGATAGTACGCTGGAAGGATGGTCCAAGGCGCTAGAACTCCGAGACGAGGGTACGGAGGGTCACACCAAGAGGGTTACCGAAATGACATTACGATTGGCCCTGGCAATTGGGATTGATCGCGAGCGGATGGCGAATGTCCGTCGAGGGGCTCTGTTACACGATATTGGTAAGATGGGTGTTCCAGACTCAATATTACTTAAAAAAGGTTCGCTAACCGATGATGAATGGAGAATCATGAAACGCCATCCCAGTTATGCCTATGAAATGCTTTGGCCGATCGAATATTTACGCCCTTCTTTGGAAATACCATATTGCCACCATGAACGATGGGATGGAACAGGATATCCACGTGGGTTAAAGGGGGAAGATATCCCCCTGTCAGCCCGCATCTTTGCGGTTGTGGATGTTTGGGATGCGTTACGGACAGACCGTCCATATCGGGAAGCGCTTCCAGATGAAGAGGTCATCGAGCATATCAAAGCGGGTAGTGGCAGTCACTTTGATCCAAATGTTGTGGCCGTTTTTGTTGAAATCGTTAACAAATCTGAATAATATCTTGGAGAAACCCTGATTATCTGTGGAGACGAATTACGAGCAGGCCAATGAGGATATAAAAAGGAGAAAAGTTCGCCGTTTAGAATTGCTCCTTCTTTTACTTCTTTGTTTGGGAATCGCATGCTCGCTGTGTGTCCTTTCACCCCAGTGGCTTGCCTCAGCTCAAGTTGATGATTATTTACCCGTGGCATTGCGTTCTAAAGATCAGGCTGACTACAGTGCTGATCCACGCCATCGGGTAGTCCCTTGAATCTGCCTGGATATATTTCGAGACGCAATCTTAGATCACGTTCCTAATGTGGAAAACATATCCGTACGGTTAGCAACAGTGACGGCCGTGTTGCAGGCACCCATCGCAACGATGACACCTGCTCTGGACCGGACTCCTTTTCCAACAAGATTTTCAACCTCGACAGATGCCCCGCTAAAATCACCATCTGATGAACCTGAGGTTATCAAGGCGGAAAGGTCCACTCCTACCCTCCAAGCAACTCCTACTTTCACTCCTTATCCAATATTTACATCATCTCCATCCCCAACAATAACCTTGACACCTTCTATGACGTTAAAGCCGAAACCTCATAGTGGTTTAACCTCTACGCCAACTCCCACGCTGACCGATATACCTACATTCACATCGACGAATACTCCAACCTCCATCTCGAATTACACAGCCACCCCCACCGATACAACCAAAGCTACACCCATGGATACACCCACTCCCACGTCGACGAGTATACCAACACCGACCTCGACTTACACAGCCACCCCCACCGATACACCCACAGCAACACCCACGGACACGCGTATACCAACACCAACCTCGACCTATACAGCCACCTCCACCGATACACTCACAGCAACACCCACGGACACGCCCACTCCCACGTCGACGAGTATACCAACACCAACCTCGACCTATACAGCCACTCCCACCGATACACCCACTGCTACACCCACGGACCCGCCCACTCCCACGTCGACAAGTACACCAACACCGACCTCGACCTATACAGCCACACCTTCTGATACACCCACGACCACACCCACATCGACCAACACTCCAACCCCGACTGCAACAAATACCGTAACACCTACGGCCACTGCGGACGATACCCCAACCCCCACAGCCACACCGGGTTGTAGCGATCCAATCTTACCGGTAGATGGAGTTTTACCGGATGGATTTGTAAAGGACGTGGATCCCAATAACGGTGCTTTAGGGGTATCCATGACTTTAGACAACTTAGTCATATATTTCAACCAACCTATGTTGAACGATGGTGGGGGTGAGAGCATAGAGAAGGCCAAGCATTATCATTTAAGAAACATGGACCAGAATAAAGAAATTGGCATTCTTGCCATCAGCTACAACCCCTCAAATTACTCTGTGACCATAATCTTCGATAGATCTGATCCTTACTGGCAGTCTGGTACCTTGTACAATATCATCATAGATGAATCTGTGCGAAATACTTGCGGAACAAACCAATCGAAAAAAGCGAACACGAGCTTTCAGACAGAGTTGTCGCCCCTTTCCCTGGCAAATCGGGGAATTACACCTACCCCTTATCAGACTTCAACTCCTTTAACCACATCCACCCCGAGTCAAACCCCAACTGCTACAACCACACTCAGACCAACTCTGCTGATTACCCTGATTTCAACCTCGAGATATACACCCTTTCCTCCTGCGCGTTTAAGGATTACTCCGACCACAATTTCATCATTTGGGGAAGCTGCAGCCAGTACACCCACTTTGATTGTCACAGGATTCAAGAGTACGGAACCAACTGGCGTCCCTCTCCTAAAGACGATGGTTGTGCCAACTCAGGGACAGGCGACCAAACCGAGCTGGACCAGCTTGCCTAGTGAGCCTCCAGGAATGGATAATCTAGAAGGCGGATATGATCCATCTCCATCCTCTGCCATAATAAATCCGATGGCCCTGGTGACATGCATTTGGCTTGGCTTAATTGGGGTCTTTAAAATGAGTGATCTCAGGAGCTGATCATTGAATCGTCTCATTTTGTATTTCTCTTGTGAAGACTTAGAAATACAAGGATTTTCATACCCGGGATACTTCAAACCCAAGAGCTATTCGATTACCACTTGGTCAAGGGCAGCCTCCCCCTGAGGATATTTCATCTTTAGACCTTCAAGGGTTTCAACGATCAGTCTAGCGATCACCAGGTTCCGGTACCATTTGCGGTCTGCCGGGACGATATACCAAGGCGCCCATTCAGTGCTGGTTTGATTCAAGACGTCCTGATAAGCCTGCATGTATTGGGGCCATAGCTTTCGCTCTTTAAGATCATCAAGGTTGAACTTCCAGTGCTTGCTAGGTTCTTCCAACCGGGCTTGCAAGCGTGCTTTCTGTTCTTCCGGACTGATATGTAAGAAGAATTTCAAAATGGTAGTGCCTTCTTCTACCAGCATGTGTTCAAACTCATTGATTTGTTTGTAGCGCTTAGACCAGACTTCTTCCGGAACCAGCTGGTGAACTCGTACCACTAAGACATCCTCGTAATGGCTGCGGTTGAAGATGACCACCTCTCCCTTCGCGGGAGTTTGTTTGTGGACTCGCCATATATAATCATGGTCTAATTCTTCAGGTGTAGGGACCTTGAAACTTACCACACGAACTCCTTGGGGATTTACCCCTTCGAATACGTGGCGGATGGTTCCATCTTTGCCGCCGGTATCCATGGCTTGGAGAACGATCAAAATCTTGTGTTTGTGTTCTGCATAAAGCAGTTCCTGGAGCGCTCCCATCTCTTGATTGAGCTCGATAAGACGCTTTTTCGCTTCTTTTTTCCCATCTGCAAAAGTGCTTTTATCCTTTGGATCGTATGTACTCAAATCGATTCGTGACCCAGGTTTTACACTATAACGCTTCATAAGAAATCTCCTCCTAATCTATATATGACTTTCGCAGTTGGTGGGAGGATGGGGGTGTTTGGGCAACGCCCGCCCAAACACCCTCGATTTTCCCCTGAACTGCGTAACTACTACTATATTAATCGGCTTGTGGCCGGCGTACTGCAGAGGTCAGCACACCAAGAGCTGCAAAGCTCGTGGCTGCCAGGAAACTGATATGGATGCCTTTGAATAAAAGATCTCCAGTTTGAGTGATCTGACTTTGAGCCATCACCGTGGTGAAAATTGCACCGGCTAGCCCAATCCCCAGCACCATACCGACTGAACGAGAGGTCGCCAATACACCGGCTGCGATACCCTGGCGGTTTTTTGGGGCTGAACCCATCAAGGCGCTGTTGTTTGGGGAAATAAAAGTTCCCGTACCCAGCCCTGCTATTCCCAAGGCCAAAGCTGCTTGAAGCATTGATGAGTGAGCTCCCAGGCGTGAAAGCATGAAAAGTCCGATCCCAAGTATCGCCATTCCAAAGATGCTTGGCAGCTGCACTCCGATCCGATCAGATAGCGTTCCGCTGATGGGGGCAACGATCGCCATGATGATCGGTTGAGCGGTTAGTACCAGGCCAGCTGCGGAGGGATTAAGCTGCTTCCCCTGTAGTAAGTAGAAGGGCATCAGGAAGAGGATGCTGAACACACAGATGTAATTCAACACGGCGCTGGCTGCCGAGGCGGAAAAAACCCGTTCTCGAAAAAGGCTCAGATCGAGCATAGGATGGGAGCTACGAATTTCAAGCCCTACAAAAATCGTCAATAATGCGGCAGAGACGACCAGTAAACTGATGATTGCAGGGGATGTCCATCCCCAGCTGTGCCCTTGGTTTAAACCGAGTAAGAGGGATACTAATCCTGCCATGAAGATAAAGGCGCCTGCCAGATCAAAGCGCCCCACTGTTCTAGAGGGTGTATCCCGTGGGATGAACCGCCAGCTGAGCCAAAGCGCCAGAGATCCTACTGGGACGTTGATATAAAAAACGGACCGCCATCCGAGCTGGTCAGTCAGCCAGCCTCCTAGGGAAGGCGCTACGGTCAACCCCAGATAAGTCATAGTGGCTTGCAATCCTAAAGCCTGGCCGCGCTGGGAATCGGGAAAGTTCTTGGTTAAAATGGCTGGGGAGTTGGCTGCCAGCATGGCGGCTCCCAGAGCTTGAAACCCCCGGAAGGAAATCAATGCCTGGGCAGACGAAGCCAGACCACACATGGCAGAGCCGAGCACGAAAATAACAAATCCCAGCAAGTAAAGAGGCTTATGACCGCGCAAATCGCCGAGTCGTCCAAAGCTCAACATCAGCCCGGCTACTACTAGCAGGTAGACGGTAACGACCCATTCGACTGTGGCAATATCGCTTCCGAAAGTCTGTCGGAGGACTGGTAGGACAACATTTACCACACTGGTATCCAGGGCTGACATAAAAGTTCCCGTTCCAACTGCGATCAACACCCACCACTTTGGATCACTGATCTTCATAAAATATTAGCGTTTACTCGCTTTATTTTCTTCTGGTTGTTGAGAGGGGCTCATAAGTACCTCACCTATAAAAATCTCGAAAGGATAAACCTTCAAACCGGAAAGATTATCCGTTTGCACTTCTCGATCTCGGTTTGAGAACAAAACCTTTACGCTTTCCTGTAAATTGTAAAACCTGAGTGTATGGGTCTTAGACGAAAAATTAAGGATTACCAGGCATGTTTGATTATGGGCGTTATCGGAACGCAGGAAGGCGAAATATTCTTTTGATTCTGGATGGAGAGGCCGGTAATCTCCAGCAATGAGGGCGGGCGTCCTTTTCCGTAATCGCAGCAAGTTGCGAT
Organism: Anaerolineales bacterium; assembly: GCA_034430155.1. Lineage (GTDB taxonomy): Bacteria > Chloroflexota > Anaerolineae > Anaerolineales > UBA4823 > DAOUET01. The sequence goes on along the minus strand of DAOUET010000050.1, from coordinate 63,250 downwards.
AAAAGTTGAGTGATGAATGGGGGTCATTTTCCTGGTCAAACACATTTACGCCTTGTAAGTAATTAGGATTGACCGGCAGCCATGTTTCTACTCCTTCAGGGCAAAAACCAGCGTTAGGCGCTTGATTCCACTGCATGGGTGTGCGGCATTTATCCCGCCCGTATAGGGAGGCGGTTTTCATAGCCTGATCTGGGGGTGTATGCAGCTGTTCAACTTCGAGCTGAAATGCCCATTTACCCAATTGGTCTTTAAATTGGGATAGGTTTTGCAGGATCAAATCGGCCATACAGATCTCTTCCCCATAGTATAAAAAGGGTGTGCCACGCAAAGTTAGCATGAGCGCCAGGGAAAGATGGGCTAGCGCCTGATCATTTTCCCCATCTCCATAATGAGAAAAAACCCTGGAGGTGTCATGGTTTCCGAGGGTATTGCCAGGCCAAGCCAGATGGGGCAAGGCTGCTATCCTGGAAGTTTGATTGGCACGGATCAATTCTGGAGTAAGGCTTTTAGCCCGGACCAAAGGAAAATTAAATACCAAATGTAACTCGTTGGTTCCGTTCCCATAATAAGCAATCCTATCGGTTTCTCCCACTAAAATGCGGTCGCCATATTCATCTACCAGGGCGCGTAACTCTTGCATCAATGTGTGGATTCCGGATTGGTAAACCTGATAACCATACATCTCTTGAATGTCTTTTTGCCAGCGCTCCAACTCTGCTTCATTTTTGATACTGCGTGCAAAACTGTAAAGCTGGGTCTCTGAAAATTTTGCAGAATGATTGGGCATCTCTGGATGCTCAAAGATGGTTTCAATGGCGTCCAATCGAAAACCATCCACACCCAGATCCAGCCAAAAGCGCACGACCTCGAACATGACTTCCTTGACCTCCGGGTTACGCCAGTTGAGGTCCGGCTGTTCCTTGAAGAAAAAGTGGTAGTAATACTGTCCGGTAACCATATCATATTCCCAGGCTGAGTCTCCGAAGGTTGAATTCCAGTTATTAGGCGGCTTCTGATCGATCCCATCTCGCCATACATACCAATCTCGCTTCGGATTCATACGGCTGGAACGGGATTCGAGGAACCAGGGATGCAGGTGGGAGGTATGGTTAAGCACCAGGTCAGTAATGACTCGTAACCCCCGTTGGTGCGCATTTTCCAACAAGGCGACAAAATCATCTAAGGAACCGTATTCTGGCGCAACAGCAGTGTAATCTGCTATATCGTATCCGCAATCAAACATGGGCGAGGGGTAATGAGGCGATAGCCAGATAGCGTCGACCCCGAGTTGTTTTAAGTAATCAAGCCGTGCAATAATGCCTCTTAAGTCGCCGATTCCATCGCCATTTGAGTCATAGAAGCTGCGGGGGTATATCTGGTAGAAGATGGCTGTTTGCCACCACTTTAGTTTAGTCATCTTATTTTTAAGTTGAATCACGTCACCACAATTTTACCGTGAGGATTTCCTTTGCCCGGACCGGCACATCAATTTCCCCTTGCTGATTAATTTCCAGTTTATGAATCAGATCTTCTGCCAGGTTCACTTTATCCGCTCTATCAAAGTGTAATAATGGTTTAATTCGAACCTGTATTGAATCCGGACTGATGTTGTAACCTCGTAAGATCCAACCATGCCCGATTTCAGCGGTTTTTATGCTGCTGATGATAAATTCCCTCGGAGTGATCTGGACTAGAGATGATTTCCTCGGTAGAAGGCTGGGGTGGAGGCTGGTTGAAACCGCTCGCAATGGCACATTAAAGGCGTAGGCCTCCTGATAGCTACTTTGCCAATCGCCATCATGGGGGATCACAGCGTAATCGTACTTCCAATCACCAATCATTTGGGCACCAGGGGTAGCCAGCTCTGGGCCGGCGTGTCCCTTGCGCGTAGCTAAATCTTCTCGAGATAGCCAGCCAACACACCGTAAAAGCGTTAGGGCGATCTCTGGCCTACCTTGAGAATTCATCAAGACTTCCACCTCTGGTAAGCCCCGGTTAGCCAACATCAACCCATGCTTTCCATCAGAAATGTCTGAGAAAATACGTTGGGGTACTTCAGGTCGAGGTTGTTCAATCCAGGATTCATCATAGGCTGGTATCCCAATGGGCCTGCGTTCGACGGTAAAATGCCCATCGTGATCGGCAAAACGTTGCTCCTCTCCTAAATTGAAACTTGTCGGAAAGTGGACCCGCAGCCGGTGATCACGAGCTGGGTTATGAACCTCGGTGTGAATGTCTAAGCGCGGTACTCCCGGATATAGGTAAAGGTGGGTCTCAATTGAGATGGATACCTGATCGATGGCTCGCGCCCGGCGGTCAGGGCGCAAACCCTTTGGTACTTGCATGGATAATTTGATTCTGATTGCCTGCAGACTTAGTTCTCGCTGGATATGGATTTCATCCACATGGACTTCCTTGATCACACGATCTTCAAATGGCGGGCAGTAATTGTATTCATCCCCACGATCGCCACCATCCACAAACCGATTCAACCCTTTGTATACTATCCCATTATTCTTATCATGTAGAGTTAGGGTACCGTCTTTGGTGGAAACCTCCATAGATAAATACTCATTTTCGATAATATAAGGTGCTTTAAAAGGTGTATATTCCGGATTTCTCATCAGCGATAATTTAGATAGTGCTTTGTTTAAGACCGCAAGATTAGTAAGATTATTGGCAATTGGCAGGAGCATCTTCATGACACGGTTTACTTTACGAATTTTATGCTGAGTAATTACCGGAAGCGTCCGGTCAGAGATCCAGAATGTCTTGTAGCCGTAACCTGGAGCATCACGGGCGATAAATGCTACCTGGTTAGTGGTTGCCGATCGAGCACGTACGATAAATGTATCGATTGATGGATCCGCTAAAAATACTTGCAGCTGGCGAAATCCTTTACGCCATTTCTCGATATCAACCTTCTCTGCATCCTCTAACACAACCTTGATATCTAACTGGTTACTATCTCGTTTAAATACAAAATCGCGGATTACCATACCAGCTACACGTCCCTCATTAATCGTGCCCAATACGCTAATAAGCTCCTGGCGGTCCAAAACAGCGCTGAATAGGTCTCGGCTTAGCATACCAGAGACATTTTCGGGCATTATATTGCCGGTATCATCGATAATCTCGAATTGCTCAACATCAGGGGGCACGGCCAACTCGAGCGATACCAGGCCGGTCCTTGGCCCGGCGGTAGGATTGAAGACCACGATTGCAGCAATGAATTTATTAGACCTGGGAGATGGGGTCACAAGGGATTCGCTTGATCTTTGGCTAGCAAGCTCTTGGTTCACTCGAGTATCTATCATTTCGCTCAAATAATCCAGGCTTTGGTGGGTGATCTCTTCCCCGATTTGTTCCACCTGGTCGAATCGAGGTTCCATTTCGCGATGCACCTGGTCGATGGAACAACCACAAATTGAATCGTGAGGATGGCATTCCATCAACAACCGCCATGCCTGGCGTAGGATTGCTGCCGGATCAGGTAAAATCCCTGAGTGGAGACGGTCATCCAGTGAGAGCCCGGATTGCTCCGATTTCCGGTTTTCAAGCAGGTTGGCGAAGGTGCTGAAGGGCTCTGCCCACTTCTCTAGCAGGGTTTCGCATTGGTGGTTGCGTTGTTTTATCCATATGCGGGTCGATAGTACTCCAGGAAGCAAATGGTGCCGTCTGGGTGAGCGCAACTCGCCCATGACGCTTGGGAGAGGGATACGGTCATCCAGGAGTTGATTATTAATAGCAGAGAAATATTCGGGAAGTGAGGAGTGTAGGAGAAAATCCTCTTTTAGGCGTTCATTCGCATAGTCAATAGATGCGCTTAGATTGAGAGATGGCAACATGTGGTCGGTGCCGTTCATTAACAATAATTGATTGGAATTTGTATTAGGCAGCAATGAATCTCTCAAACGCTGTACTTCAGAAACAAATCTCTCTTGGTCAAAAGTCGGTAGGCCTGCCGCGTTGCCATACCCATCCCGTAGATAGGATAGGAGAACTTTTGATCCATCGGGGGACTGCCACCAGAGCTCACAGGGCTCATCGGAAAGGCCGCGCTGTACACTGGCATAGTGAATATCAAACCCTAACAGAATCTGGGGCATTTGGCTGATATGCCCGAAAGGGTCAGGAATGTAACCTACCATCATTTTTGCCCCAAACCGTCTGGCAGTGCGATCACCTTGAAGTAAATTTCGAATGGTTGCCTCCGGACTGACCAAAAATTCATCCGACAAGACATGCCAAGGACCGATAAGTAATCGCCCGTCCAGAATATGCATACGAAGGATCTCAAAATTGCTTGGCCGCATTTCCAGATAATCGTCCAAGACGATAGTTTGTCCATCCAGCAAGAAATGCTTGAAATCTGGATCCTGCTTGAGCAAGATCAATAGAAGATCGATAAGTTTAACTAATTTCAAACGGAACTGTTGGTAAGTCAGATACCATTCCCGGTCCCAATGGGTATGTGAAATCAAATGTAGCTTTGACATATTTTTTTATTTACCAGCCTGGTTGATACCCTCTAAAGAATGGCTCTATTTTAACTGCCTTTTATATCTCGACGCGTTCCTCTGTCAAACCGCTGGCTTCAAGCAAAGCAGCCTGACGGATTTCAATTGGGAATCGATCATTTAACGGACTCAGCGAAGCGCCCAGTGAAGTCGCTCTCCAGAAGATTAGCGATAATGGTCGCATGAAATTGCTAAGGTCAACGGCGCGTTGAAGATCTTTTAATGTGCCTTCGTCCCAGCCACCAAAGAGACCGTAGAGGAAAGCGAAAAGCGGGTAAGAGAGCAAGATGCCAATAAAGAATATCAACACGCTGGTGATCTGGTCTCCTTTCCAAATCAATGCGGTAAACCAACGCAAGAAACCATAATGAACTGCTCCAGCGAATACAGGTGCGGCAAAAGATTGCCAGAAATAGAAGCGCTGGGGAAAACAGAGGCGATGGTTGATTATATAAGCTAAGAAGTCTTTTGATAACAATCCCACAAAATAAGCTGCGATCAAGCCATTGATTTGGAAACGCTCGACCAGGATTAACGCCAATAGGATACGAATTGATTGCTCGCCGGCAACTAATAAGGACATCAGGTAAGGTCGATTTGAAGCTAATTGAACGTTGTCGCCCACCCAGGAAGGGTATTGAATGGCTCCCCACACGATTAGTGGAATAGCAAACACTGCTGCACGCGTGAACTCTGACCCGGTAGCCCCCAAGATGAAACGGTCTGCCACCGCCAGTAATACAGCCCCAATAAAAGCGCTGATTACGGCGCCCCATTTATAAGCCAAGGCTGCATAATACTGGCTCAGAAATTTTCGTCCGTGAGAAATTGCCTCTGAAATCGATGGCATCAGATTACTGAAGAGTGTTTGCAGTACTTGATAAGCGAAGATGAAATTCTGGGCTATGGTCCAATTACCCCATACTTCAGCATAATTTACCAGTCTGTTCTGGGTAATGAGAATTTCCACGGATTGACCGATACCCCAAGCAGCTGATGCCAGCATCTCGAAGACCCCAAAGCGGAAAGCCTGCTTCACTGTGGACCAGTCGAAATGAGCCAGAAACAATAAGCGACTGTTATAACCTAACCGGCGATATAGCCAAAAACCAAAGATGAAAGTGAGGGCTTCAGCTACATAAGCTGCCAGTCCCAATCCGATTACACCCGCCATGGGTACGCCAAAAGCTGGATGGGATTTTCCCCAAAGGACCATCAGCGTGACGATAATGGGTTGCGTCAAGATGGGGAAGACTAAAGCCAACCCAAGATCTAGCATCTGCGCATAGTCGAAGCGTTGTAAGGCGGTCAAAGCATGGCGGAATACTTGGTAAAAACCGGGAACCTGGATTAGTGTGTGGATGATGATGCTCCAGGTGTAGAGGGCGTAGGTGGTGCGGGGTAAAAAGATTCCAGCCAAGATGGTGACCAAAGCCACCTGAAAAGAACCGGATAGCGCCTGCCACCAAACGAAGACCTGCCCGTATTTTATAGCCTGCCGAGGTTCGAGAACCCGATATTGAGAAAAGAATTTAATAAAAGCTGAACTCGTTCCGATATCAAAAACCAGCCAGATCAATTGAAAGAATTGAACTACTCGTCCCCAAATACCTAACGCTTGGGCTGAAGGCAAGATATAGCCCGGTAAAATGAGATTTTGATAGATAATAAGGGGGACAAACATCACTAATCCCAGCATAAAAGCAAACAAAAAGCCTCCTAACGGCCGGTGAAAACCAATTTCCTCCCAATCTGTTGAGGCTTGCCGGGTGTCAAAATCTTGGCGATCGATAACTAGATCATTTAGCGCTTCTGGATGGGAGAGGCTGTATCTCCTAACGAATAGAAAAGCGAACGCCGCAACGATGACAAAACCAGCCATGCTGAGGACTAGGATTACACGGTCTTGGCCGTGTGGAACTGGCGAATCAGGGTAATCTGCGAATGTCGCAGGATCAATCCCTGCGGCGCGAACGGTCAGATGGTAAATAAAGTAGTTGAAATAAGCCCAATCCTGAAATTGAAGGTTGTCCTTGCCGAGGAAGGGGGTGAAAACGAAAATCTGGCCGGCTCTAATCATGCCTTTGCTCAGTATGGGGATATCCTCTTGATAGCCGACTACCAGGGGTATCATGTGTTTCACAGAGATCCTCAGGCGCTCTCGTACCTGAGGAGCGCTGTTCCAGGCTACCTCTCGTAGTAATGGATCATTGATTTGTGGTGCAGTATTTAAACTGAGTGGCTCGGACTCGAACCCGAATTTACCCTGATCACCGAGTAGCACATTTAGCTGTTCGGGTGTCAATCTCGGCCCCAGAATCAATACCAATCCTTTCCCTTTTCCCACAAGATTATGGATGTTTTCGGCCTCTGAGATTTCGCCGTTTAGCACGATCACATCGGCGGAGTCAGGCGTTTCAACCAGCTCGAGCGCCTTGGATAAACTAAGTGCTTGGATGACACCATCCTGAGGGCCTTTATAATAGACGTGGATAACCTGAGAAGCAGCCGTTGAAGGAGCCAGCGTCAACCAACAAACGCATAAGGTCAGCAAGCTGAAAAATTTAATTCTTGTCATAATTAACCAGGAATCTCGTCAAAATGTCCACCCCTTCTGAAAGGCGTTTCATGTTCACCCGATCAAGGTTGTCTGTCGGACGATGAAAGCCTTTATCCTTCAAGACTGAGTCGTAAGTCCCCAATATCCCGGTAGGCAGGCCGGCAAATAAAAAAGCTGAGCCATCGCTCAGGATAGGACCAGCAGGATGGGCAACAGAAGTGGTGATTGCTGCGACTGCCTCACATAAAGCCTCATTAACCTCTCTTGTGGTGGACAATCGTCTGAAAACATCGCCATCTTCTTCCCAGAAGATATAATCACCATCCTGAGCCATTACTTCCAGGTTAATAGCGGCAGTGGTTAAAGGCCAGTGGCGAGAGCGCACATAGGCGTGTGAGCCTTGCATATTGACCTCCTCGCCTGTGAATAACGCCACTGTCACCTTGGTGTGATTGAGAGGGGGATCTCCCCCGGATAAGCGCTCGGAAAGGCTGAGTAAAATCGCGCAAGCTGCTCCATCATCAACTGCACCTTGGCTGGGTTTGAGCAGACGACCAGTGGAAAAGTTCAACCCAAGACCCCACGCCAGGAAAAGCATAGGGATGGTCAGAAACACCCCTATCCAATAAATTAGCTCTTTGTAATTTGAACTGCCTAATAACCACCATCGATCTAAGGGTCCGATAAATCCCAATAAGAGCGTGAGCACAATACCCAGGCGAATGTTTTTAAGCAAAAACATTCTTTCCCTGTGGTCGAGTGGTTCGGTTTTGCTGTCATAATGGGCGCTTAAGACCACTTCGCACCTGACATCTGGTGGATTGAATTCGATCAGGATATTCTTGCCAAGTCTGGCACCCAAGAAGCTTATCAGGGGCTTTCGAAAGGCCACATCTATTGTGCCCCCCAACAAACCTATGATGGCGATTGGCAATGTGACCCAACCCCAATGAAACCATACTGCTATCGAGAGAGCTGATCGTGAGAGTATCAACCATAACCCAATTAATTCGAAGAAGAAAGGGTACAGGTGAAACTCATGCAAATGGTATAGAATGCCGTGTTTATTCAGCCAAGTCTGGATTTGCTTGCATGTTATTTGCTCGGCAACACTCCCATTGGGGCGAGGCCGGCTGAATATCGACATCAGCTCCCCAAAACCATCCACTTTGAAGACCTCCTGATCTGAAGTGATTTGTGATTTAACTCCAATGTTATTCTTGGAGCAATGCTGGTCAGGTTTTGCGATAGTTTGATCAAGATCGTGGCACAATCGAAACTAAGCCAGGTTGCCCAAGGTCAACTTGGATCTCGATACTTACAGGCAGGAAAGCCTGAATGATCGCTGCGTTGGTGACCAAGTGTTTTGTGACCCTCGAAGTACAGAGTTGAGATGGCTCATCGGCGAAAGCCAAAGGTAGCAATAGTTGATCTGCCAAATACTCATCGATAGCCCCATCGGTGCTGAGGAACGATTCCAAAGTATCGATGGCTTCATCGGCGACGCGTTCAGCAGGTTTTCCTAGTTCTCCTAAGGAAAAGTAGCAAGATTGCGAGTGCTCAAACTCTGCTAATAACATGAGCATGGTGCCTTTAAATCGAGCTGGCAACCGTACTATGCGGATATCGCTAAGAGGGTATCGATCCCCCATCCGTCGCAATACCTGGTTGCGTTGCCGTTTAGCGATATGCTGGTCAAGATTTGCCACCGCTGATAGGCCTCGGATTCTCTTCAATTTACCACGCGTCGCGATTACCAATGGTTTGATTTGGCGAGCCGGCCTGATGATGGCTTTGATTTCACCTGCCCCTTTTGGATAAAAACCAGCTGATTCCAAAGTTAATGTTGCCTGACAACCGATTTGCCGCATAAAGGTGAGCCAATGCTGGTCCAGATAATGGAAGCTGGGGCTCCAGGGGACATGGGTGCCACCGGTTATGGTGAGGTGAGAGGTCGCCATCCCACGGGTTAATGGTAAGAATATGGTTTGTAGTACTAGGGTGGTGGCACCAGCAGTACTGATATCGAAGCGATAACGACCGGGATAAAGGCCTTTTGGCCGGAAGACCAACTTATCTGAGCCCAGGTATGCACCTTGTGTTTCCGCTTTTCCAACCGTAGCAGCGGCCTCGACTGCTTTGAGATGCTGTGGTCTTAATCCTGGTTTAGGCCGATTAGCGCGGATATTTGAGATCACTAGATCCTTACCGGTCATCAACGACAGGGTTAATGAGGTCCTCAGGATTTGTCCACCACCTTCGCCTTGGGAACCGTCGACAGATATCATTGGGTCTCGTTCGATATGTTCAGGCTTTGAGCCACTTTATCTTGGTATATCCTCAATTTTCATCGAGCAGGGGGATTCTATCTCTTACCAGCCGTAACGGGATGAATGTTACGGCAAAACACAAGGCTCCTCCCAGTGTCAGGCCGGTGATCTTGCCGATTAAACCTGACCATTGGAAAAAGTCGAAGAGAAACGGGGGTACGAAAAACAATGCCAGACTAAGAATCAGGAAGATTATACTGAACAGGCTTGATAAACATCCCGTGCCTCCCTGGGCCATCCGCCGGGGATCCTGCCAATCGAAGTTTGCCCCATTTACACCAAGTGAAAGATTTAATCCGGTAAGACCAGCCACACACAATGTCACCACCAATAAACTGTATGCTAAGATGCCAATTGGAGCATGTTGTAATAAAGAAATGATCAAAATAAATCCCCAACCCAGCAATGTAGCAGGAAGATAGCCAACTATGAATTTTGCCGTCAATATTTTTCCTGGACTCATTGGCGCAGATTTGATAATCCAATAATTGTGTCCCTCCTGCGAAAACCCAGTAAACGCGACTCGAGATAAAAACGTCCAGCTGACAAATAAGGATATTCCCACATTTCCATAAACCATCAAATTGTCAAACGCCTCCATAAACCAAGCCGGAGCCTGTCCTCGCCCTTCGGGTGCTTGACCACCGCTGCGTAAGAACAAGACAGCATAAATTACCCCAAAGACCAGCGGAGTGATTAATTGGGACATATTACGAAGATCTCGCCTTAGTACGATAAAGTCTTTCTGTACGATAGCGATGATGGATGCAGGTAGGAAATGGTGAGAGGATAAATAACGCAACCCTCCATTCGCAACTTCGGGAGAATGGGAACGCACTTTCTTTTTAGTTGTACCAGTTTGCAGCCCTACCCAACCCGTGAAATACCAGCGTTCTGCAGTTTGCAGGGAAATTAAAAATATACCTATCGCTAAAGCAAAGGTGGTGAAGATCAAGCCGGTTCCGCTCAACCAGCGACCTTCTCCAATCGCCACTAACCCTCGACCTCCCCAGGCAAATGGCGACCACAAGGAGTTTACCCGGGAAACGAGCTGGAGGGCCTGAGAAGCTTGTTGTTGGGAGACATCTGTCCAATTGGCTATCTGGCCCGATTGCGAGCAGAGGATTGAGATCAAGCCAGCCAATAGACCCAGGACTTCTGCGACCCGGCGCGCCGGAAAAACCCGTACGATGAGCATCACCAGCAGGCTTGATAAACCTGCCGCAGCCAGTGCCATAACCGATAAGAGTAATATTACGAGGGGGAAATAAAGGAGATTGTATCCTTCTGAAGCGCCCAAACCATAAAGCAAAGGCAGACCAAATAATAAGATCAGACCAAAGTTCGGGAGGATGGCTTGGAGCATCTTGCTAATGAACACCGCTCGGATAGGTACTGGAGCACTTAACAAGAAGTCCATATCACCAGCCAGATAAAGCGCTTGAAGCAACAAACCAAAACTTGTTAACAAGATGCCAGCAAAGGTGGCAGTAAATACAATGACGGGGACACTTGTTAGAAATACGGTAGGGTTTCCAACGTATTGGAACAGATCAGGTGAGCTTATGAATCTTAATAAGAACCAACTACCGATAAAAACAAGCGCCAAAACGCTCAAAATGATTATGGCGAGGATGATCAAACCCAATTTACGACTGAGTTTTGCTCGCCTAAATCCTCCAATTAAGATTACCAGCCTCAAGCGCAACAGTTTGACGACGGAACGCCATAGAGGAGCACTTGATATTTGGCGTTGTTGTATCATAGCTATCATCCAAGTACCTCGGCAATTTCAGCATATTCTGCGCCGCCCGTCAGATCCAGGAATATGTCTTCGAGGCTACCACCACCACTTCCACATGAACGCAATTCCTCCATGTTACCGATTGCGATCACCTCACCCTCGTTGATGATGCCGATGCGATCGCACATGCGCTCGGCGATTTCCAGAATATGGGTAGACAAGAACACTGCCGCGCCGCGATTGGCCATCTGATGTAAGATGTCCTTGATCAGGCGTGCAGACTTGGGATCCAGGCCTACGGTTGGTTCATCCAATACCAATACACTCGGGTCATGCATCAATGCAGCTGCGATGGCGGTCTTTTGCTTCATTCCGTGGCTGTAAGAGTCGATGGTATCGTCACTGGCATTGACCAAGTCAAATAGTTTTAATAGTTCATCGATGCGCCGGTTGACTTGGTGGCGGTCCATCTCATAGAGGTCGCCAACGAATCGTAAAAGCTCCCGGCCGGTAAGCTTTGGGTAAAGGTTGGGGGTGTCCGGAACATAACCGTTAACGGCCTTGGCCAATAAAGGTTGGGATTGTACGTCAAATCCTGCTACTTTTACCATACCGGAGGTTGGCTGCAATAACCCCACGATCATTTTGATCGTGGTAGTTTTCCCAGCCCCATTTGGCCCCAGGAATCCAAAAATTTCGCCTCTGAAAACTTGGAAGCTTACTTCGTTGACGGCGATTTTATCGCCAAATTTCTTGGATAATCGTTCTGTTTCAATAAGAATGCTTTTCTCAGTCATCATGGCCTCAAGTTCTATGGGGTTAACCGGGGAAATCCATCCCAAAGATTTTTACCAAAAATGCCCAAATATCTGTCTGTTCTTCAATTAGGATAGAGGTTGGTTTACCAAAACCGTGCCCTGCTTTGGTTTGGATGCGAATCAAGATAGGAGCATCGCCAGATTGAACATTTTGCAAAGCTGCTGCAAACTTGAAGGAATGGCCTGGAACCACCCGGTCGTCGTGATCAGCTGTGGTAATCAAGGTGGCCGGGTATTGTCTCCCTGGTTTTATGTTGTGCAGGGGTGAATAGGCATACAAAATCTCGAATTGTTCAGCGTTGTCAGCAGAACCATAATCGCTGGTCCACGCCCAACCAATGGTGAATTTGTTGAATCGTAGCATATCCATCACACCTACAGCAGGGAGGGCGGCGGCGTAAAGATCAGGCCTTTGGGTCATACAGGCACCAACCAGTAAACCTCCGTTGGAGCCTCCTTGGATAGCCAACCTCGATGGGGATGTGATGCTTTCTGAAATAAGATATTTGCTACATGCGATGAAATCGTCGAACACATTTTGCTTGTTGCCTAACATGCCGGCCTGGTGCCATTCTTCCCCATATTCCCCTCCACCACGTAAACAAGCTATCGCCAGCACACCACCCATCTCAAGCCAGACCAAGCGGCTGATAGAGAAAACTGGAGTCATAGCAATATTGAAGCCACCATAGCCGTACAGTAAAGTTGGGCGGTTGCTATCTCGTTTTAGATTTTCCTGGTGCACTAAGAAGAGAGGAATCTGGGCGCCATCTGTACTGGTTACGAAAACTTGACTTGTCTCATAAGGAGAAAAATCGAAATTAATCTCGGGTGAGGCTATAACCTCGCTCGAATTCAACCTGAAGTCGTAACGGTAAATAGTGGGTGGTTTTACAAATGATTGAAAAGAGTAGAATAATTCGTCATCCTCCCGATTTCCATAAAGGTTGAGAAGGCCATTTATTGCAACGATAGAGCCAATTTCTGGTAGATCAATCTCACCCAGGTAGTTTCCGGTCAGGTCAAACCGCTTGATCTTGTGATATGCATCGTGAAGATATACCGCAATAAATTGATCACACACTATTTTGACACTCTCGAGCATGTCCTCGCTTTGCAGGATGAGTGTCTCCCAATTCTGACTCCCTGGATTGCGTAAATCGATGGCGATCAGGCGGCCCCGTGGCGCCTCCAGATCGGTGCGTAAATAAATCCTCGGCCCGTCATTACCCACGAACTGGTAGTTAGCCTCAAGATTGCTGATTAATTCGATCATCTCGCTCTGTTTTTGTAAGTCCAGGTAAAAAAGGCGGTTGCGTACATCGGTTCCCTGCCAGACGTGCATCACCAGGTAATGCCCGTCATGGCTAACTATTGGGTCAAAGCCCCATTCCTTCTGGTCGGGACGATGGTAGATCAATTTATCCTGCGACTGTGCTTCACCAACATTGTGCAGATACAATTTTTGGTAATAATTTACACTCTCATATGCGTGCCCTTCTGTGGGTTCATCATAGCGAGCATAGAAAAATCCAGATTCATCAGGCAGCCAGGCTGCAGTGGAAAACTTGCTCCATTCGATAACATCGGGTAAATCTACCCCCTCGGTCACCCGCCTAATTCGCCAGGTCAACCAATCTGAACCGCTGGCGCTGGTGGCGTAGGCCAGAAAGCTTCCCTGCTTACTCACCTGCCAGTCGGTGAGTGCAACCGTACCGTCTTCAGAGAGCGCGTTGGGGTCTAGGAGAGTTCGCCCTTGATCGGCGAAGTTTTCCATGCTAAACAGCACGTCTTGGTTCTGCAGGCCAGTATTTCGTAATTGGAAATAATATTGCCCTCGCTTGAGTGGTGCTGATACCTTGGGATAATCCCAAAGTTCGGTCAACCTCTGCCGAATCTCCTTTCTGGCTGGAATCTTTTCCAAGAAAGAGTAGGTCAAATGGTTTTGATTGGCGATCCACTCCAATGTATTAGGTGCATCTGTATCCTCAAGCCATCGATAAGGATCCGACACTGGCGTGCCATGGTAGTCATCTTCCTGGTTGACCCTGGCTGAGACTGGATAGATGATATTGTCCATCGAAATTTCCTTTTTTATGATGTAATTGAATTTTCAAATTTACGCAACCCCGCACCAAAGAAACTTCGGCAGGGGTCTTATAATAGTAAGTTTAGGCCTGCTACTCTGTCCGGGACTCACCCCAATGTAGGATTTGATCGCCGAATCGCTGGTGTAATAAATCCAGAGCTGTCTGAAGTCGCTTTTCCCTCTCTATTCTTTTGATCTCTTGCTGGTCACCCCATAAACTAAGCTGGCGATAAGGTGGTACTAACCCAGCAACTCCTACACCCAGTAAGCGTACAGCGTTTCCTGGAGACCAAGTATGTTGGAAGAGCCGTAGTGCCACCTCGTAGATTTCACCGGCATGGTTGCAAGGGTGCCCAAGTGTAATTTGGCGTGTGAGAGTTGAAAAGTCTGCCCAACGAAGCTTGATTTTTACTGTGGTACCTCCTAAATGCTCTCGCTGAAGCCGGATGGCAACGCTTTCTGATAATTCCTGAAGCGTATCACGTAAGCTCTCGAAATCGTTCAAGTCTTTGGGGAATGTAATTTCCCGGCTAATCGATTTGGTTTCATGGCTGGTCACAACCGGACTATCATCAATTCCACGTGAACCTCGATAGAGATAACGACCAAATTTACCGAATTGGGAAACCAGAGACTCTTCTGACTGTTTGGCTAAGTCGCTCATTGTATAAATTTCTGCATCTTCAAGAATTGCAGCGGTTTTAGGCCCTACGCCGGGCAGGGAATCGACCGGGAGCGGAGCAAGGAATTCAGCCTCCTTACCTGGTGGTACGAATTGAATGGCATTAGGCGGTCCTTCAGAATGCGCGGCTGCTTTACCAATATCAGTGGCTACTTTTGCAACCAGCTTGTTCGTGGCTATCCCTAAAGAACATGGCAAGCCAATCTCACGCCTGATCGTCGATTGAAGGCGCTCGGCAAGTACCTCTGCAGATTCGTTGATATCTGTGAGGTCTAAATAAGCTTCGTCTATAGAGATCTGCTCAACCCGGGTTGTTAAGTCCAATAATCTTTCCATAACTCGTTTTGAGGCCTTGATATATTCTCTGTGGTGACCTGAAATGATCACAAGTGCAGGATAGAGTCTAACAGCACGCGCCATCGGCATTGCCGAACGGATGCCAAATTTTCGAGCGGGGTAAGAGCATGAAGCGACTACTCCACGCTCCTGAGGTTTTCCTCCTACAGCGAAAGCTTTCCCTTGCAACCCTGGGTCGAGTTGTTCTTCTACCGCGCAAAAAAAAGCGTCTAGGTCGATATGTAATATTTTGCGGGAATATCCGCTGGATGTCATGGTTTGAGTGTGTCGAATTTTGCTTGAAATCGCTGATATTGCCTTGATCGGGCGAATTGACGTAGTTGTTGGATGCGTCGAATCATCACGGGGTGGGTCCCCAAGAGCTCTGATAAGTTGAGGAACATGTCATCATCTTGAGTTTCGATGTGCTGTAAAGCTCGATTTAAACCCAGCGTAGTGCTACCTTGCTCTCCTGCGACCAATTTGACCAAAGCAGATATGGCTTTATCCAGTTTTCCACAAGCCAGTAATCCAGCCCGGTCGGCTGAATATTCACAAGAACGATTCCACCAACGGAATAATATAACGAGAAGTGCAGAAATCCCCATAGAGCCGGGGATGCCAGCCATCCCCCCAATCAGGGTGTTGAGCCAGGTATGCCCCAAACGAACGTGACCCATTTCGTGACCGATGATAAACATCAATTCCTCCCGGTCCATTAACACGAGCAGAGGAGAGTACAGTACGATCGTTTTAGGGGAGATCAAGCCAAAGGTATAAGCGTTCAACCGATTGTCTCTGGTTACGAATACGTCGACATCTCCTGTTTGTAACCGTTTGGCGGTCTCCTTAACCAAAATTGCCAGATTAGGTGTTTTTTGAGCAGTCACCTGATATGCATGCTGCATTAATGAATTATGGTGAAGCCGGGTTCCCTGATATGAAAGTGCCACCATGACAAATACTAATGCTGTGCTCAGGCAGAAGGTCGCGGTGGATGTCAAAAACATCACCAGGAACACGATCGTCAGCGTAATTGTAAGGACAAGTTGCTCATTTGGGTAACGGAAAGAATTGGTCAGTATGGTTTTATTCTCCGGGAATCTAATTAATACTGATCTGTTTTTGCTTATCAAACTGAAATTCATTCATGGAATTGTTTGGTATTGGATAAACTTGTACTGACTTGCTATTTGGTGATCTGTTGCACTGCAACTTTCTCGGATGGTGAAATCGGTAGGCTCTTTGATGATATGAAGGCGATGTATTTTTGATCCTGTTTTCTCCGAGAATTCAACCATCCATTCATCCTTGGTGATTTCTCGTACATCATACAGCTGTTATGTATCCAGGTCTCTCGTCTGGACTTGCCTATATAGAAAATATTCAGCTACTTGGGCGGGTTTTTCATAGCAATAGCGACCACGATAGTTTTCCAGGTGTAGTTCTCCTTTTTTATAGGTCACCAAGATGGATTCCACATCCCGATCGGAAACTCGACCGTAATAAAGGCCATGGGGAAAGCATAATACATTGGGAGCGAAACGGTGTCCACCTTGCCGAGAAAGTTGGCTGCAAGAGAGGTCTTGTTGGATATTATTCGGGGTTAGCTTGATCATAGTTCTTCTCGGTCCTTCTTTATCTTTGAATATGTGTTAGTTTACAATAGATAATGATCTCAGTCAATTAAATTCTACTTATGTTCAGGAATTTTCTCTCTTCAACCTTGGCTAGCTTCTGGTAAACTTGGGTAATCACTTCTCGACTTTAAAGGCTGATTATGGATGCCACCGTGGAAAACACCGCTCTAATCAAATCTTTATCGGAAATATATCCCCCCACCAGGTTGCTTTACAAGCCTGCCCAGTTAGCGCCTTATGAATCTGATGCTTTGACATCATTTAGTGCTCGTCCTCAAGCTGTTGTGCTGGTAGAGACTCAAGATGAAGCCATCGAAACTGTGCGGTTGTGCCATCGATTAGTCGTGCCTTTTGTGGCCAGGGGTAGTGGAACCAGCCTTTCTGGTGGCTCTTTGCCAATCCCAGATGGCGTGGTTATTGCTCTCAATCGCCTAAACCGGATTATTAAAGTCGATCCCGATCAGCGTATTGCTGTCGTAGAAGCCGGGGTGATCAATATTGATGTCAGCCGATCAGCATCTATCCATGGTCTCTATTATGCCCCTGATCCTTCCAGCCAACTTATCTGCACGATCGGGGGGAATTTGGCTTTCAACTCCGGTGGAGCTCACTGCCTTAAATACGGAATGACCAGCAACCATGTGTTAGGCTTGAAGGCTGTACTTCCGGATGGCGAGGTCGTGTGGCTGGGGGGTGAGAGTTTAGAGAGTGTCGGTCCGGATCTGGTCGGTTTATTTGTGGGCTCGGAGGGTCTCTTTGGCATCGCGCTAGAGGCGACTCTACGTTTGTTGCCAAAACCGGAAGCCTATCGCACGATGCTGGCAGCTTATCATTCGTTGGAAGCTGCCGGACAGGCGGTAGCTATGGTGGTTGCCTCAGGTTTATTACCTGGTGCAATAGAGATTATGGACAAACTGGCAATCCAAGCAGCTGAAGCCGCCGTTAAGGCAAATTACCCACTGGATGCTGCAGGATTGCTGATCGTTGAATTAGAGGGTGAAGCCGGCATAGTTGATGCAGAGTTCGACATCTTATTGGAGGTTATCCAAGAATCCGGTGCTTATGAAGTTCGCTCTGCGGAAGATGAGGTTGACCGGCAACGAATCTGGAAAGGTCGCAAGAGCGCTTTCTCTGCAGTAGGCAGGCTTAGTCCAGATTATATTGTTCAAGACGGCGTAGTTCCCCGAGGACGCTTGGGAGAGGCCCTGTCAAGAATACAGGATTTGAGTCAAAACTATAACCTGCGGGTCGCCAATGTATTCCATGCCGGCGATGGGAATTTACACCCCTTGATTCTTTTTGACGGTCGAGAACCAGGCGCACTTGAACGTGCGGAAAAGCTGGCTGGGGAGATTCTGGAGATGTGTATTGAGTTCGGTGGTTCGATCACCGGAGAACATGGCATAGGCATTGAAAAGAGGGAGTACCTTTCTAAAATGTTCACCAAAACCGACCTGAATTCGATGCTCGCTCTCCAACGTCAGATCGATCCTCAGCGAATTTCTAACCGGGGCAAGATGTTTCCAGAGGCTTTAGAGTTGCGCGGTTGAGGTAATTACCCTAAACGAGCAGATTCCACCAGATTATTCATTTCAGCTAATGAATCACACCACGATCGATGATCTAAAAGAAAGAATTTTGTCTCATACCCATGTTGGTCTGCGAAGTGGGGGCAGTAAAACAGCGCTTTCAAGGTTCAGCGATGATACAGATGTTTTAGAAATTGCGGGGTTATCTGGTGTGGTTGATTATCAACCCCAGGAATTCACTTTCACAGCCCTGGCGGGGACGCCTCTAAAATATATTGATAAGATGCTTGCTGAAAATGGGCAATATCTACCTTTCGATCCATTGCTAATTGAGCAAGGCGCCACCTTGGGGGGGACAGTAGCTTCTGGATTAAGTGGCCCTGGTCGATATCGTTATGGAGGTGTACGAGATTTCTTGCTGGGTGTAAAATTCTTGAACGGTGAAGGAGATCTGGTTCACAGTGGGGGTAAGGTAGTGAAGAACGCGGCTGGTTTTGACATTTCTAAACTCATGGTTGGCAGCCTGGGGCAGTTTGGTGCTTTGGTGGAGCTGAGTTTTAAAGTATTCCCACGCCCAAAAGATTTCGTAACCATCCTTGCTGAGTATTCATCACTCAAAGATTCCTTGGAAATGCTGGAGCGATTGATCAGGCTACCGCTGGATATATTCGCCTTGGATCTGGAAGTCGCCTCAAATAAGAGCAAAGTGTTAGTACGGATAGCCGCTTCGAAACAGGGCTTTGGCGATAGAATTGACCGGTTGATTAAAATCTTAGATACCGGAGAAACCTTAGAAGGAGAACAGGAAGCCCAATTATGGGGGTTAATGAAGGAATTTTGCTGGGTGCCAGAAGGTTCTGTCTTGCTCAAGGTTCCCATGACCTTAGGACGGGTGCTGGACTTTGAATCTTTTTTGGTTGACCACAAAGAACGGCGCTTTTACAGTGTAGGTGCAAATGTTGCCTGGGTTTCCTGGCCCGGCCCATTGGATGAATTCGATCGGATATTAACCTCTCTGCGGTTATCTGGTTTATGCGTATTAGGGGAAGTGACTTCCCCACGTTTGGGCGTACGTTCAGGCGTTTCTTTTATTTCACGTATAAAACGGGCTTTAGATCCCCACGACCGTTGGGTGGAGGGTTGAGTGAAACATAATATCCCCCTCGAAAGACTGGGTCCTACCGGGGAAGAAATGGCTCTGGCAGTGGAAAAATGCGTACACTGTGGCTTCTGTTTACCAACCTGCCCAACATATAACGTCTTAGAAGAAGAGATGGATTCCCCGCGCGGCCGGATTATCTTGATGAAATCCATTCTGGAAGGGAACCTGGAATTGGAGCAGGTTTTACCATTTATCGATCAATGTTTAGGATGCCAGGCATGTGTTACTGCTTGCCCATCAGGGGTTGAATATGGCAATTTGATCGTTTCTTTTCGAGCCTATGCTCACGAGCGGCGCGATTTGAAGGCAATAGAACGGTTTGTAACCTGGTTGATTCTGGAGACTTTACCTTATTCGAGCAGATTCCGGTGGGCTGCTCATGCTGGATTGACTTTGAAACCACTAAATGGCAGATTTCCCAGGGATTTTGATGCCATGCTCTCCCTGCTGCCAGAAAAACTCCCGTCCATGAAACCAATGCCGGGGATTTATCACCCAAAGGGTAAACGGCGAGCACGGGTTGCATTATTGACGGGTTGTGTGCAACAGGTGCTTGCCCCGCAGATCAATTGGGCAACCTTAAGGGTTCTGGCGCGTAATGGGGTTGAGGTAGTAATTCCAGAAAATCAAGGTTGTTGTGGGGCGTTGGCATTGCATATGGGTGTAACTTCGAAGGCTCGTCGGTTAGCCAGTAAGAATTTATCTGTTTTTCCCGATAATGTGGAAGCTGTGATAACTACCGCCGCCGGGTGCGGGTCGGGTATGCAAGAATATCCGTTACTTTTTAAAGGCACCAACCAGGAAGAGGCAGCTACTGAATTTGCAGCAAAGGTTCAGGACGTCAGTGTTTTTTTAGACCAGTTGGGTTTGATCGAATCCGGATCGCTACCCTTACCGCAAACCATTGCTTATCATGACGCCTGTCACCTGGCTCATGCTCAGAGGGTCACACTGGAACCGCGACGACTCCTGCGGAATGTAACCAACCTGACCTTAGTCCCGATAGCAGAGGAAGAATTTTGCTGTGGCTCTGCGGGCACCTATAATATCGAGCAACCTGAGATCGCCAGCCAATTAGGCGAAAGGAAAGCTCAGCATATCATAAATACGGGGGCTACGGGTGTGGTAAGTGGAAATATCGGATGTATTGTGCAATTGCGTAAAAGCTTGAATAGCTTGGGCAGTAACCTACCCGTTTGGCATATCATGGAAATCTTGGATCGTGCTTATCAAGGGTTAGATTGATGATTTATGGAAATCAAGGTGCCTGACTAAGAAAAAGCGCTAAGGTCAACGCGGGATGATATGGATCGCACTGGCTTTGAAAACCGCCAGGACCTTTTGATCCTCTACTAACCCCAAATCTCGTGCCGATGAGCGAGTGATGAGTGCGGAAAGGGGGAATCCACAATCGAGTTCCACATGTACGAGGGCACCTTGAGAAACAATGCGTGAAATTCGTCCCGCTATGCGGTTTCGAGCGCTGGATGAAAAGGGGAAATCGTTTGGCCATAAGGTGACATCTTCAGGTCTTAAACATACCAGAACCTCTTTCCCCACTACTACATCTCCTACAGCCTCCAGTTGAACACCGTCCACGTTCACAAGTAGAATTCCCTCCTGATTGTCAGCCACCTCAGCGGGGATAATGATTTCAACGCCAACAAAAGCTGCTACATGCTCATCCACTGGTTTTGAAAAAACTTCTTGAGGTGATCCTTGTTGCCGCAATCGACCATCTAAGAGCACAGCTACTCTCTCTCCTAACATAAGGGCTTCATCTTGGTCATGGGTGATGAATACTGCAGATACACCAGTAGATGCCAGCAGCGACTTCAAGTCTTTGAGCAGGCGAATTCGGGTAGGGGTATCCAAGGCGGCGAATGGTTCATCAAGCAATACGAGTTTAGGGTGAAGGGCGAAAGCACGCGCCAGGCTGACTCGTTGAGCCTCGCCTCCAGAAAGTCTGCGGGCGGGTCGATCCTTCAAGTGAGTGATACCTAACTGCTGCAACCATTGTTTTGCCCTCTTTTCTATCTCGTAGCGAGCCATTCTTCGGAACCGCAATCCTGACATCACATTGTCCAAAACGTTCATATCCAACAGCAGCGGATCTTGCATCACGAGACCAATCATCCGCCGGTATTTCAATTCATCGATTGTTTCAACTGGAATTCCCTGAAAATATAATTGCCCGCTGTCAGGTTTAATTAAGCGATCTAAGGTGAGCAGTAAGGTAGTCTTACCAGCCCCGTTAGGTCCAATGATCGCAAGTACTTCCCCTTCATGGATATCAAGCCGGTCAATGTCTAGGATAATACGGTTTTCCCGGCTGATCATTAAATTGTGCACTTCTAAAAGTGGCTTCATCGTGGGTACATTAACACCGGATGCAATAACACCTACATCAACCTGCTACTGGTTCCTTCACCCTGTTGTTGTATCCAAGTCAATGCTAGATTGACGAGATAAGCTAATAACAGTAATAAAATACCAAGGGCAATAGCTGGGCCAAATTCACCCTTGCTGGTTTCTAAAACAATGGCAGTGGTGAGAACCCGGGTCTGGTTTCGAATATTTCCCCCGACCATCATCGAGGCGCCTATCTCCGATATGACACTACCAAATCCCGCCATCAAGGCGGCCAAGAGGGGTAGACGTGCTTCTCGCCAAAGAGTGAGGATCATCTGCAGGCGAGAAGCACCTAATCCCAAGATTTGCAGGCGCAACTTCGGATTCAGCTGTTGGAGTGCTGCCACAGTCAATCCGGTCACGACTGGAGTAGCGATGATGGCTTGGGCGATTATGATTGCCGTGGGTGTGTAGATCAAGTGCAGATTCCCTAAAGGCCCACTGCGCCACAGGAATATAGATACCCAAAGACCTACCACCACTGGCGGTAAAGCCATCCCTGTATTGATTAAACCGAGAAGGAAGCGCCTGCCCGGAAAATGCCCTAAGGCAAACCAGGTGCCCAGGGGCAACCCTATTAGAAGGCTGACTCCTGTTGCTAACCCCGAAACTTTAAGGGATAGCAAAGTTATTTGCCAGACTTCTTGATCGCCTCCGGTAAGGAGTAAGAATGCTCGTTGGAGGCCTTCCCAAATAATATCCAAAAATCTATCCCTTATTCCAGGCCTAGATCAGCGTCAGTTTTGTCAGCGTCAGGAAAGAATAAAGGTTGCCCAAATTTTTCTATTCCATATTCGCCGATTATTTTTTGGCCCTGCTCTGAAGTTACGAACATGGCAAACGCTTTTGCTCCCTCGAAATTTACAGTAGGCCATTTTTCTGGGTTGACAGTTATGACGTGGTAAACATTTAACAATGCTTGGTCTCCCTCCAGGAGAATTTCCAGGTCGAGAGTGTCTCGATTGGCCAGATATGTGGCGCGGTCTGTGAGGGTATAGCCTTTTTTCTCGGATGCGATTCTAAGCGTGGCTCCCATGCCCTGTCCCGATTCCAGGTAAGATTGACCCTCAGGTACAGAGATGGCTGCCTTTGACCAAAGGCTCAATTCCATTTTATTCGTGCCCGAATCATCACCCCGTGAGACAAATAATGCGTTTGTTGAAGAGATTCTTTTGAAGGCCTCGGTTGCCAGGGAGAATTCGTGAATGCCAGCTGGGTCTTCAGATGGACCAACGATGACAAAATCGTTGTGCATCACCAAATACCGTTCTGATCCGAAACCACCAGCCATAAAATCTTTTTCTGCGGCTGGTGCATGCACGAAAAGCACGTCGGCATTACCTTCTTCACCCATTTTGAGGGCTTGTCCAGTGCCCACCGCAATAGTCTTCACCAGATATCCCGTTTCGTTTTCGAATGCGGGTATTAATACATCTAACAAACCCGAATCCTGTGTGCTGGTAGTAGTTGCCAGGATAAGGTCTTTAATGGCGGGCTGCCCGTTTCCTTGAAGATCCTGGGACGACACATTTACAGTACCTACAGAATTACTGCAACCAGTAAGGATGGCACTGATAAAGAGCAAAGATGTTACCAGTATTTTGACGGATTGAAGATGAGATTTAGACATATACTTCATCTCCTGTATGGGATGTGTCGTAACCTGCCATCTTTTGAACTCGATAGCGGAATTCTTTGCTATAGAGATAATCAAATAGGGGAGTGAGCCGAGAGTCCTCAAATTGCTCTTGGGGAACTACCAGATCGTACCGTTCTTTAAAAAGAGGTATGAAATCCAGATGAAACATCTCGGCAGCCGCTCGCAGTCCTAAGCCGATATCGGCGTGGCTATTTAGAATTCTCTGGGCGAGTTCGGTATGAGTTTGAACGTCTTGCGTATAGCCATTTATTTGTCCAATAGGAACTCCTTTTTTGCGGATTTGAAAGTCCAACCATATTCTTGTTCCTGAACCTTTATTACGGTTTATGAACCTGAGATCCACCCGGGCTATATCTTCTAGCTGTCGAATATTGTGCGGGTTCCCTAAAGGTATCAATAAACCTTGTTCTCGGTGAGCTAAGGTGATCAATCTCACGGTACGATCGGGGAAGAAATGCTTGATATATGGCTGGTTGTACAAACCACTTTCTGGATCAAGCAGATGAGAACCAGAGAGGTGGCTGATCCCTTGACGTAAGGACAGCAGACCGTCCAAACTCCCTACAGCCAGGACCAGGAGTTCCAATTCTTTGACTTTCTGATTAACCTGATTTGCCAATAGTTCTAATGCCAGGTCATGACTTGCCAGAATAACTATAGATAGGCTCTGACCATATTTTTTTTCTGGAAGTATCATTTTCTGGATGGTAAATGCCTGTGCTTTAGCTTGATAATATTTTTCGAGGAACCCGCCGGATACCTGTACAGTGCTTATTTCTACGAGACCTGCCTGCTCTAATTGCTTCAAATGGTGGCGAACCCAGGCAGGATGCTCACCCATGGCACGACCTAATTGAGAGAGTGTTGCCGGTTTGGACATAAGGTGGCGTAAAATGCTGAGCCTGCGAGCATCTGATAAAATCTTGATTTGATCAATATTCTCAATTGGGATGATTTTTTTCATGATAGAAACAATTAAAATTATTCTTAATGTTAAATATAAGTTTAATAGAAATATTAATAGTTGTCAACTTTCTCAAGAATGTTCTTAATAGAATGCGAGATATAAATCGAATTGCGACATTCCCCTCAAGCACGATAGGATAAGGTGGGTGATTGACTTTCAAGGATCGCGACTGTAAAATCCAGGCAATTCGACGCAATCTGTTAAAAAAAATACAGGAAAAGTTAGTTGTATTAAGGATTTCCCCCATGTCAAATGAGATTGTATTACCGTTTGAAGTAAATCTCGATTTTTCAGTACGCACTTATGATATCGATTTCGCTGGTATCGTCAGTAATATTGTTTATATCCGTTGGCTGGAGGATCTTCGTTTAACCATCTTGGAGACATATTATCCTTTAGAAAATTTTTTATCAAAAGGTTTAGCGCCTACGCTGGTGGAGACGCGCATAAAATATATCAGGCCGATAACCATCCTTGACCAGCCCCATGCTCGTATGTGGATCGGCAGGATGACTAAACTAAGATTGACATTCAACGCGGAGTTTTATAATGATGGCGAGCTTACAACTACAGCAGAACAACTTGGATGTCTGGTTAGGATGTCAACCGGTCGACCAGTTCCAATACCTGATGATCTTTATTCTGGGTACCTGCAATACAAAGCTGATACTAATTGACGAATCAGACTGAAGTCGTACAATTGACATGGCAAGGTGTCATTCTGAGGGAGCAAAGCGATCGAAGAATCCCTGAATTGCTCGATTAAAACGGTCGTAACATGGACTCTTCACTTCCTTAGGCGGCTTAGAGTGACATTAATATAGCAAATTGTCCGACTTTGTTTTGGTTGCTCCATAAGTAGAATATTACCTTCGGTCGGATCGGATCCGGGAAGTTGTTTTAACTTTTGAAAATGGAGCGAATTCCTGCATAGCAGACTCTCAAATAAGGGAAGCTTGAACACGAGTTAAAGGAATAGGATTGCCTCTTTGGGAGTTAAAAAACCCCACAAATTGCTGCGGGTTTTTCGAGTTTTTACAGCCTCTGGATTTCTAGGGTAAGGTCGAGATCATTCTTGCAATAATTTGCATTATTGGTAGAGGATATATTCCAAGGCTGATAATCAAAAAAGTCAAGAGTGACAAAACCACGCCTCCGGTTGTGTAAATCGAAGGTAAAGAGATGACAGATTCGACTTGCTCTTCCGGTGGGCGGAACATCGTTATAACGATTCGAAGGTAATAAAAAACTCCAATGACACTTCCGACGATCAAGCTTCCAAGTAAAACCCACAATGAGGATTGAACTCCAGCAGCCGCGATGAAAATCTTTCCGATAAGACCCACCGAAGGTGGGATTCCAGCCAAGGAAAGTAGCGATATCGTAAAAATGGTTGCTAAGATAGGGTGACGCCAAACCAAGCTTTCATAATCTTTCAATTCCTCGATTTCGTGCTCCGGTGTAGATATTAGGGTTATCACCCCAAAGGCACTCAAGGTAGTGATAAAGTAAGCAACCAGGTAAAATGCGACCGCTTGTGGTCCCAACGAACCACTTGCCAGAAAAGCTACTAGCAGATAACCTAAATGCGCAATCGAGGAATATGCCAAAATACGTTTTACATTGTGTTGCATCAAAGCGACAATGTTGCCATAAAGCATTGAGGCAACCGCGATAGCGGCAAACAAAGCCAATAGAGAACTATTGGCGAAAATATCAACCCGGGAGAAGTATCTTAACATCAGTGCGAACATCCCGCCTTTTGATACCGAAGCGATGAACCCCGTCACAGGTGCTGGAGCACCTTGATAAACATCGGGTGTCCAATACTGAAATGGAACCAGGGCGAGTTTGAAGCCGATACCCACAGTTAACAAACCCCAACCTGCCAGTACCATGACGTTTTGGTTCCCAGGTTGAGCACCCGATATGGCGATGCGAGAAAATTCCATCGTACCTAAAACTGTGTAAATCAGAGCCATACCGAATAAAAGAATTGCTGAGGTTGCTCCTGCAAGAATTAAATATTTTATTGCAGCTTCTATTCTCTGTCTCAAATTATGGGGGTAAGCAATAAGCCCATAAAGGGAAACACTAAGTATCTCTAAACCTAAGAAGAAGGATACGAAATGGTCGCTCGCAACGAGAATCGATGATCCTAAAGTAGCTAATAACAAAAGGATGTAATATTCTTCCCTATTACCTTCAAATTTTTCTATGTACTCGTATGAGAGCAAAACCGCAATTAAACATCCGGCAATAAGTAATCCAAGATAAAAAACGGTTGAACCGTTAATGACCAAGATGGAGGTTATTTGTAGGGATTTATTGGAAACTCCGAATGGGAGGGTGATAAAAGCGACGATCAATCCTATTAAAGTTATAAAAAAAGTGACTTTATAGTTTCGCCAGAAAGCGATCACCAGCATAAGAACCACTGTTGTCCCCGCCAGAACAACCAAAGGTAATATCTTTAAAAAGTCAGGTAAATCCATGTTTATCCTTTGCTAACCCTGCATTTCGTTAGCTGCATCTACATCGAGCGTTTTGTATCGTCGATAAAGCTGGATCACAATTGCAAGACCAACCGAAACCTCGGCAGCTGCCATTGTCAAGATAAATATGAACATGATCTGGCCTTCTGGCTGTCCCCAATGCGCACCAGCCACAACGAATGCCAAGCCTGCGGCGTTCAACATAATCTCAATTGAAAGCAAGATAAAAAAAATGTTTCGTCTGATGATTAAGGACATCGCTCCGATAGAGAAAAGGATTCCTGCCAAAATCAACCCATGCTGAAAAGGAATAGTTAACATACTATCTGATCTCCCTTAATACCTTCTGCCAATATGGTAGGCGCCCATCAGACCCGCTAATAGTAAAATAGAGGCAAGTTCCACCCCGATCAGATATGGACCAAAGAGCGCTGTGCTCACCTGTTGGGGTTCCATAACGCCGATGCTCGCAAAGCCGCCCCCACCCTGTACCAAAATATATACCAATTCTGCCAATAAGATTAATGCTAAGAAAGCAGGTGCAATCCATGCAGTGGCTCTCAATAAAATCCTTTCTTGCTCAACTGCATGAGGGCCTAGATTCAACATCATGACTACAAATACGAACAACACCATGATCGCACCGGCGTAGATGATCATCTCAAGAGCAGCGATAAAAGGTGCACCAAGCGTATAGAAAATGAGAGCTACGGATAATAAGGATAAGATCATATAAAGCAAGGCGTGTACTGCATTCAACCTGGTAATTGTCATAATCGTAGAAAAAATGGCGACTGCAGCGGCGATGTAGAAAGCTACATCCATCTTAAATCTCCTAAAAATATAATCAATTCAAGGCAACAGGCTTCGCACATCGACGGGAGGATCTTCTCTTTCGGCTTCACCTTTATCTTTTCCACCGATAGCCAATCCAGCGACCCGGTAAAAGTTAAATCCCGGATATTTCCCTGGTCCATTTATCAACAAATCTTCCTTTTCATATACTAAATTTTTACGTTCGTATTCGCACATCTCAAAATCGGGTGTGAGCTGGATAGCGTAGGTGGGACAAGCTTCTTCACAAAAACCACAGAAAATGCAACGAGAGAAATTGATGCGGAAGAATTCGGGATATCGTCTGCCGTGTTCATCTTCGGTTGCCTGAAGTGAAATACAATCAACTGGGCAGGCGACAGCGCAGAGATAACAAGCCACACAGCGTTCTTCACCGTCCGGGTCGCGTGATAAGATAATCCTACCCCGCCATCTGGGCGGCAAATAAGGTTTTTCCTCCGGGTATAGGATAGTCTCCCGGCGATGAAAGGTGTGCTTTAAAACCTGCCAGATGGAGCGCAATACACTTGTAAACATGAGATCTCCTTAACAGTGCTTCAACCGACTGCTAATAAAACACCACCGGTAATTACTAGATTTACTAATGCCAACGGAAGCATAATTTTCCATCCGTATGCCATTAATTGGTCGTATCGCGGTCGAGGTAAGGATGCCCTAAGTAATATAAAGAAGCTTATAAAGAAGAACGTTTTTATGGCGAACCAGATGATCGGAGGAAGAAATGGACCTAACCAGCCACCAAAGAAGAGTGTGACGATTAGCATTGAAATTAAGGTTATTCCGAGATATTCGCCTACGAAAAACATCCCAAATTTCATACCAGAATACTCTGAGTGATATCCTGCTACCAGCTCGCTTTCAGCTTCAGGCAGGTCAAAAGGTATTCTATGGGTTTCTGCAAAGCCTGCGATCATGAAGACGATAAAACCAAAGAACTGGGGAATAACGAACCATAAACTCTTCTGTGCGTTGACGATGTCACGCAAGTTTAACGAACCGGATATCATGACAATACCCATCAATGAGATTCCCATGAAGACTTCGTAACTTAACATTTGTGCAGCTGCACGTAAACCTCCCAGCAAAGCGTACTTATTATTGGATGACCAACCAGCCAAGACGATACTATAAACCCCCAAAGAGGACATCCCCAGGAAAAATAGTAGGCCGATATTAAGATTCACAACACCGATCCCTGGGGCGAAAGGGATGATTGTGAACGACATTAATACGGTCACAATGATAATTGCTGGAGCTAAAATGAAAACCGGCTTGTCTGCAAAAGGAGGGATCCAATCCTCTTTAGTGAATATTTTGATCATATCGGCGACTACCTGTAACAAACCGAATGGACCAGCACGATTTGGACCGTAACGATCTTGCCATACCGCCAGCAATCGACGCTCCAGGAAGATCAGACCAGCTGCGATGCTCATCACTGCAATGAGCACTCCAAACACATTCAACAAGTAAATTAGAGTCGAGCTCATCAATTAATCACTCCGATCCTTCACTTTTCGATATGGCTCTGATTGTGACCCAATTCGGAAGATCGAAATAAGGTATACCAGGAAAACCTGTGAATATCCCGACGACGCCTTCTGGCAATGACGGCAGTGACTTTAGCGTCAAATGGATCTCTTGGTCATCAAAGATCACTGCAACCTTGTCATTCTCATTCAAATGTAGCGCTTCAAAACTGGCGGAGGATATCGCCAGATAAGCTGTGGGTGTAAGTTCAGCAATACCAGGTGAAAGTACACTCAACTCTTCAGACCCAAAGATGTGGTAAAGTGGAAAAGCCTCCCATTTATTCTCCTTGGATTGGAATCTGGAGGGCACTTCTTGGAAATAATTAGCTTTTGCGATCTTTTGGGGTTCGATCAATCGAATTCCTGGATCACCGCCAATTAATGGGCCTGCTACTTCCGATTGGAACTTGTTGAGAGATTGAACCGAATTCCATCCAGGTTGCCAGAAACGGGGGATAAGTGCGGCAGGAGGAATTTCCGAAGTACCTTCCATGGAAAAGGACAAAGCCGAATCAGGATCTTCTGGAGGTTTGGGTTCGCTCACATAAATATTGGCTTGCATGGCTGTGCGTCCACTGTATCGGTGTGGTTGCCGAGGGATTTTCTGTCCGATAATTCGAAATTCTGCTGAAGGTGCGATTTCTTTTACTTGCGAGAGAACCGGTAATTGCTCAGCTAATGCCGAGATGACATGATCTAGGTTTTGCCAATCTTTTGCCTCAGCGTGTTCTTCAGCGAACATCATATCCCTGAGCCAACGCCAGCTTTCTCGTATCTCTCCTGCCGGTACAAATACTTGGAAGTAGCGCTGGGCACGGCCTTCATTATTGATCAGAGTGCCATCACCTTCAGCAAACGTGGCTACAGGTAATACCATATCAGCCTTTTGGGTTGTTCCGTTCTCTAAATAGTCCAGGACAACGACATGTTTTGCAGCGTTGAACAATTTATCAACAAATCCACCAGTTTCACGGCGGTAGAGGTCGTTTTCCAGAATGACAAGAGTCGCGGGTTCACTTTCTTTCAGGGCGATTAATGCATCCTGTAAATTTCCGGTGCCGATAAGCCCTAATCCTATACTGTTGCATTCAGGGCTCGTAAAACATAGCTGTGCTGTTTTGTCCAATTCACATAAAGCCCAAGCGATATTAGCGGCCGCTTGTAAGAGCTCTTCGCTTCTACAGCTCAAGCCTGTTATAACCAGAGGGTATTCAGCATCTCTCAACGATTTGGCAATTTCCTCGGCGAGCGATCGTACCTGGTTGGATAAATCAAGAACGGGTGGTGCATTTGCATCAAGGGCATGAGCAACCGCGAAGCCTAATCGTGCCAGGTCCTGTGGTGCTCCTCGATAGGTGCCGGTAGCAATTTCATCAAGTTTCGTGTCCGCGGGGGTGGCTATAAAGAGAGGTCCTTTTTCCTGCTGGATGGCTTCACGAACCGCAGCATCATCCCAATCCCAGATTTTCAGTTTTTGAGCGATTTCCATCGGCTTGCGCCTGACAGATTGGCGTAATGCAAACCCCAACATCGGTGAGGAATTGGTGAGATCCTCGCCCAAGACAAAAACAGCATCTGCTAATTCTACGTCATGGAGAGAGGGTGATCGGGCAGGCCCGGTCTTTAAGATTTCTAAGGCGGTGGAAACTAAGCGAGCATCTTTCGCTGATATACCAGCGAAAAAGCGATCCTCTCCAACTAATGTTCGAAGAGCAAAATTGGCTTCAAGTGAAGCTCGTGGCGACCCAAGGCCAATAATGTTTGTCTTTTCTACATCCGCCCAATGTTCTAATGCTTTTGCACGGGTGGTGGCTTGAAGTTCTGTAGTTGCATCTGTCTTAAGGAAGGGATATCTAATGCGGTATTCACTGTTGACGAATTCATAACCATAGCGTCCCCGATCGCATAAGAAATATCCATTGACTTGTCGATTATAACGATTGCGGATGCGACGAAGCATCCCATAGCGTTCCCCTGGGATGGTGTTACAGCCCAAACCACAGTGGATACAGATAGATGGTGCCGTTTCCAGGTCCCATTTACGAGTGTAATGCTGCTTCAGGGTTTTATCTGTAAAAACACCCGTGGGACAAATCTCTACCAAATTGCCGCTGAATGCGCTTTCTAAAACGCCATCTTCATGCCGGCCGAAATAAACAAGATCGTGAGCAGCGTAAACATCAAAATCACGACCGCCAGCAAGCTCTCGATAATACCGCACGCAACGGTAACATTCTATGCAGCGATTCATCTCGTGGTTGATGAAGGGGCCAAGGTACTGGTTTCGGTGAGTCCGCTTGTTAAAACGGTATCGGCGGTAGTTATGCCCGGTCATCACAGTCATATCTTGAAGGTGACATTCTCCACCCTCATCACAGACAGGGCAATCATGAGGGTGATTCATCATCAACCATTCGATCACTGTCGCCCGAAAATCGACTGCTTCCGCATCCCAAATTGATATGCGGGTCCCGTCTGCAGCAGGGGTCATACAGGCCATCACGATCATTCCATGCTGATCATCTTCATCTTTATACTGTTTAACCGCGCATTGGCGACAAGCACCAACTGAACCCATGGCCGGGTGCCAACAGAAGTAGGGTAGATCTAAGCCTAGGGATAGACAGGCATCAAGTAAATTCTTGCTTTCATCAACCTCGTAAGCCTTACCATCAACGAAAATTTTCGCCACTGATTACCTCCATGGGCAGCGTTTCTCATCGATATGGCGTTGGAAATCATCACCGAAATATTTTAAAGCACTCTGCAATGGTTCCATAGCACCTGGCGCCAGGGCACAGAATGTGTGTCCTGGACCGAGTAAGTTGGTGTGTGCAGCCAATAACTCCAAATCACCCGGTTGTCCTTGCCCATTCTCTATCGCTTCCAGAAGTTTTGCCGTCCATGGTAGACCTTCTCGACAGGGTGTGCACCATCCGCAAGATTCCTGGGCGAAGAAATGTTCAAGATTCTGAACCATTGCAACTGGGCAGGTTTTATCATCAAGCACAATAATGGTTCCCGTTCCTAAGCGACTACCAGATTCTTGGACATGGGTGAAATCCATCTTCACATCTAGGTGATCTTGAACCAAGAAGTCGGTTGAAGCACCTCCTGGGAGTGCTCCACGGAATTTCAGACCCTCCTGCATACCACCGGCATGTTCTAAAATCTCCCCGAGGGTTGTGCCCATAGGTAGCTCCCACAAACCAGGACGTTTGACTTTTCCACTGGCACCGTATATCTTCGTACCTCCATCGTCTGTCAGGCTCAAGCCTTTAAACCACTCTGGGCCATTGTTTACGATAAGGGGGATATTACAAAGTGTTTCTACGTTGTTTACGATGGTTGGCTTTCCCCATAACCCGCTGGTTTGAGGGTAGGGTGGTTTGGATCGTGGGTTGGCGCGCTTTCCTTCGAGGCTGTTTAACAGACCGGTCTCTTCGCCACACATATAGCGGCCTGCGCTGGTGTGCAACTTCAGGTCGAAACTATAACCGCTTCCCAAGATATTTTTCCCCAAATAGCCTGCCTGATAGGCTTCCTGGATAGCTTTCCGGAGGCATTTCTCAGCATCTTTATAAGCCCATCGTAAAAAAATATATCCTAGGTCAGCTCGAATTGCATATCCAGAAACGATCATGGCCTCCACTAATAAATGGGGGTCACCTTCTAACAGCAAGCGATCTTTAAAGGTGCCTGGTTCCATTTCGTCAGCATTGGCAATGATGTATTTAGGCCTTGGTGCATCTTCTCCCATAGGAACAAAACTCCACTTCAAACCTGTTGGGAAACCGGCACCTCCCCGGCCTTTTAGATTTGATTTCTTAACTAGATCAGTAATTTCGCTGGGTGATAGTTCCTTTAATGCCTTTACAATCGCTTGATATCCGCCGGTGCTTTCATATTCTTCCAGGCTGAGAGGCTGCCGGTCTGATTTGATATTCTTTGTCAGCGGTTTTTCCATACTCTCAGTCCCTGTCTATGGTATCCAGAATCTGATCAATTTTATCTGGATTCAAATCACGGTAATAAGTCTCATCGATCATCATCACCGGGGCATGGTCGCAATCCCCTAAGCATACCATTGGAAGTAGGGTGAATTCCCCATCAGCGGTGGTTTCACCCAATTGGATATCTAGACGAGAAGTCAAGTGTTCGCGAATACTTTCGTATCCCATAAGCCAGCAGCTAACGCTATCGCAAACCAGGATGACATGTTTGCCAACGGGTTTGCGAAAAATGAGGTTGTAGAATGTAGCTACGTTATCGAGCTCATCTGGAGTCATCTCAAGGATAGGAGCGAGATCCTTGAGGCTTTCATCAGATATCCACCCCCGATGCTGTTGGAGTATTTTCAAGGCTTCGATGCAAGCACCTCGCTTGTACTCATATTCTTTGAGTTCGGCTTCGATTTCTTTTCTTTCTTGGTCAGTTAACATCCTCAGGCCTTATTATCGAATATTGTTGTTTAGGGTCCGATGCGTCAACGGTCTACGTCCGCCAGGACAAAATCAATACTTCCCAGGATTGCCAAAAGATCTGGAACCATCAAACCACGACTGATTAACGGAACCATCTGAATGTGTGGGAAAGATGGGGTGCGGATGCGCGTTCTGTAAGATACGGTGTTCCCATCGCTGACCAGATAATAGCCATTGTTCCCTTTGGTGGCTTCCACCTCCGTAAAGGCTTCGCCCGGTGGTATCACTGGCCCCCAGCTCACGCTGAGAAAGTGAGTGATAAGGGTTTCAATATCATGCATCGTTCGTTCTTTAAGAGGCGGTATAGCCAATGGATGGTAGGATTTATAGGGTCCTGGTGGCATATTTTTCAAACATTGATCGATGATGCGTAAACTCTGGCGCATTTCTGCGACACGAACGACAGCCCGGTCGTAACTATCGCCATGCGTAGCTGTTGGGATATCGAATTCAAATTGGTCATATCCAGAGTAGGGTCGTTTCTTCCGAAAATCCCACTCCAGGCCACAGGCACGCAATCCGGGTCCCGTCACACCCCATTCAATTGCCTCGTTCAAGGAATAACTCCCCACACCTTTGGTTCTGGCTAATAAAATTCCATTTTGCATGACCAACTTGTCGTAATCATTAAGACGAGGGCTAAAATACTTCAGATAATCGCCAATCTTTTGGTCCCACCCATTGGGTAAGTCTTGCGCCACTCCCCCAATCCGGAACCAATTCGGGTGCATTCGCCCACCACAAATTGCTCCGATAATATCGAAAATACGTTCTCTATCCGAGAACATATAGAATACAGGTGACATTTGTCCAACGTCTTGGGCAAATGTGCCGTACCATACTAGATGGCTGGAGAGCCTGAACAGTTCTGCTAGCATAACCCGGATAACTTTTACCCGGTCTGGTACCTCAATGCCTGCCAACTTTTCAACAGCCATTACGTAAGGTAAGTTATTCATTACCCCACCAAGGTAATCAACCCGATCAGTATAAGGTATATAGGAGTGCCAGGATTGGCGTTCACCCATTTTTTCGGCTCCCCGGTGGTGGAAACCGATATCGGGGACTGCGTCGAGAATGACTTCACCATCGAGTTGAAGTATTATCCGTAATACTCCATGCGTACCTGGATGTTGGGGTCCAAGGTTTAGAAACATGAATTCCGCATCTTCGCTCTCACGCTGCAATCCCCACTCCTCCGGATGAAACTGCAAAGCTTCTTGTTCCTTTTCCTGCTTGTATTCTGGTAACTGGAAAGGGCCCATCTCTGTCGCCCGAGCTGGATGTTCTTTGCGCAACGGGTGTCCCGTCCAGGTGGCTGGCATCAATATGCGTGTCAGATGGGGGTGACCATCGAACGTTATGCCAAACATGTCCCAGACCTCACGTTCATACCAGTTGGCCGAGGGCCAGATCGCGGTTATGGTTTGCAGTGAGGGGTACTTCCCTTTTAAAGGGACCTTTAAGCGGACATCCGTATTTCTGTCAAACGAGATCAGTTGATATACAATCGTAAAATCACTATCTGGTTGACCATCCCGGTGAGTTCTAGTGCGTTCATCAATGGCAGTAAGGTCATACAACATCCGGTAGGGTTTGGATATCTCTTCTTTGAGAGTTCGTAACACATCTGAGATCTGATCTTTTGAGACCCAAATGGTTGGAAATTCATCCCGGGTGGGTTGCTCGGTTAAGATACCCTCCCCATAACGGCTTTTCAAATATTGGTAGATATCTTGGTTATCTTCCATAAAGTGATATTTCTTGCCTATCTATCGTTATTTAGAGATCAAAGGAAATGTTATTCCCGTCTATACTTCATCAGGTGAGCGAAGAACAGTTGTTTGTTGGCGCTGGCTACGCTTCTCATCGCGCATGGAAGGTTTCTCGGGTTTGATAACCCCTTGTGGACCTATTACCCAACTTAATGGTCTTTTTTCTTTTCCAACGACATCTGCTAGCAGAGTCAAACCCTGTAAAAATGCATCTGGTCTTGGAGGGCAACCTGGCACATACACATCCACAGGAAGTATTTTGTCCACTCCTTGAACAACGCTATAGATATCGTACATCCCTCCGGAATTTGAGCAGGAACCCATTGAGATAACCCAGCGTGGTTCCATCATCTGTTCGTATAAGCGTTTAATGATGGGTGCCATCTTGATGAAAGGAGTCCCCGCAGTGATCATCACGTCAGCTTCGCGAGGGGTTCCACGAATTACCTCCGCGCCAAAACGAGCGATGTCATATCGGCTGGTAATGCTTGTAGCCATCTCTACAAAGCAACATGAGAGGCCAAAATTAAAAGGCCAGATAGAATATTTGCGCCCCCAGGCAATTAGATCTTGGATTCGCGAAAAAACAAGTAATCGACTAAATACTTGCTCAAAAGTACTCTCACCACCTTTTGCAGGTGTTTCGTTATCTGGTTTGCTCAGCCACCAACGCATGGTTTTTTACCCTTCTTGTTTTTTTTCTATCCAGATATGCGTGTTCCGTCCCCGGTCCCCAATCAAGAGCCCCGAGCCGCCATAAATAAATCAGGGCAGCTAAAAGGACGCCGATAAAAACCAGCATCTCAATGAAGCCTCCCCATCCCAATTCACGGATCTGTAACGCCCAGGCGACGATGAAGACTGTTTCTAGATCGAATATCACGAAAAACATGGCTACCAGGTAGAATTTCGCAGATATCCTCAATCTGGCTGAGCCGGTTGAAAGGATGCCCGATTCGTAAGGCTCTCCTGTTTCTCTTTCTTGGTGTTGTTCTCCAAGCAGATAAGCCAGCACAACCATGGCAGTAGCTAGAAATAGCACGGATATAAAATAAACTACCAGTGGCCACAGAATGGGCATCTCTGTAGAATTGCTCATCGTTCCTCCAGTACCGATCTACCAAAAACCTGGATCATTATACATTAAGAAAGTCATTGTAGAGTTAAAGTTTACCAATTCCTCTGGAAATATATCCAAAATTGTATCTCATTTTCCTTAGGTTTAATCCCTCTGGTGTCTTCTCGCGAAGTCACCCTTCAACTTTTTCCATAATAATTTCGGACATTAAGGAGAACAGGAGATGTCAGCAAGAGAAAAGCGAAAAATCACGCTTGAGGATTTATATCGCGTTAAATTGTTATCCGGGACGAGGATATCACCTTATGGGGAAAACGTAATCTATAGTATTCAGCGGGTGGGAAAAAATCAGATATGAATTTTACTTTTAATTAGTAGTTACGCAGTTCAGGGGAAAATCGGGGGTATTTGGGCGGGCGTTGAGCCCGTGAAAAAATCTCTAGACCTCCTCAAAACGGGCA
Source organism: Anaerolineales bacterium (assembly GCA_034430155.1). GTDB lineage: Bacteria > Chloroflexota > Anaerolineae > Anaerolineales > UBA4823 > DAOUET01. Next base: position 26,121 of record DAOUET010000050.1, on the reverse strand, counting down.
AAATGTAGTATGGTAAGCAGCATCTACCGCCACCCGTAAAAAGGAGCCGTAACCATGGAAGATATGCTGTTCTCCTTACCGCCACCCGAAGAAATCCAAGAAGCAACCGGAGCTGGGAAATCTCGCGTGCTCCGTTCCGACCAGCAGCAACTCGAATGGCGAGCGGTCGACCTGGAGAGCACACTGCCAGCCGACCATTCAGCCCGGTTGATCTGGGACTTCGTCCAACAGCTTGACCTGACACCCTGGTACGCCGAGATCCGGGCGGTGGAAGGCCAGGCGGGCCGAACTGCGATTGATCCAGCCATCCTGATGGCCTTGTGGTTGTTCGCCACCCTGGAAGGAGTGGGCAGTGCCCGAGCTCTGGATCGGTTGTGTCAATAACATGACGCCTACCGCTGGCTGTGTGGCGGGATCTCGGTCAATTACCACACCCTGGCCGACTTCCGGGTGGAGCATGGCGACTTCTTGGATGAACTGTTGACCCAGAGCGTGGCGGCGTTGCTGGCGGATGGGCTGCTGAGCATGAAACGGGTAGCACAGGATGGCAAGCGCGTCCGGGCCAGTGCTGGGCGCAGTTCTTTTCACCGGCGGAAGAAACTAGAGCAGCATTTGCAGGAAGCCAAGCAGCAGGTGGCGGCTTTGCGCCAGGAGTTAGAGTCCGATCCGCAAGCCACATCCAAACGACAGAAAGCAGCCCGACAACGGGCAGCCCACCAACGCCAGGAGCGGGTCGAGAAAGCTCTGCAACGGATGGTCGAACTGGAAGCTGAAAAGAAAAAGCAAGCCAAGAAGGCCAACAAAAAGGACCGCAAGCGTGAACTGCGGGCCTCCGCCACGGATGCCGAGGTGCGCTCGATGAAAATGGCAAATGGAGGCTACCGACCGGCGTACAACGTGCAGTTTGAGACCGACACTCAAACCCAGGTAATTGTCGGGGTGGAGGTTACCAACCAGGGGGATGATAAAGGCGAGCTGGGCGCCATGCTGAACCAAATCGAGACCCGCTATGACCGCCGCCCAGAAGAAGCCCTGGTGGATGGCGGATATGTCAACTTCAACGATTTTGAACAGGTCAGCAAGAAAGAGATTACCATCTACGCCCTGCTGCCGAAGAGCCGTGCCCCCGATGGTGATCCATATCAACCCAAACCTGGGGATAGCCCGGAAATCGCCGCCTGGCGGCTACGGATGGCCACCCCCCCAGCTAAGCAGATTTACAAAGAGCGGGCGGCTACAGCTGAGTGTGTCAATGCCATTCAGCATAATCGCGGGCTGCAGTCCTTTCGGGTGCCAGGGCTGGCGAAGGTGAAAGCGGTGGCGTTGTGGTTTGCCCTCTTGCATACCTTACTCCGGGGACGAACTTTGCGCTTGGCGGCGGCACATGCTTGAACCCCGCAGAATGAACAAGCTGAGATGAGCGAGGAAGCCTGTAATGCATATCTTCTGTTATGGTGCTTTTGATTTTTTTGAACGGTCTACGAGAGGCTCGTTAGATGTCAATCAATCAAAACGAAATTTTTTCACAAGCTCGTTGCCCGCCCAAACACCCCCATCCTCCCACCAACTGCGTAAGTCCTATTAATATAAAAAGCTTGTCTCATTTAGAGCGTATCAGCCTTTTATAAGTAGCACGCATGCAGGTGTCCATGACGACATCCAGACCTGCTGCTCTGGCAACCTGGGCAGCTGCTTCATTAACGATGCCCTCTTGCATCCAGATTACTTTCGCTCCAATCTGGACAGCTTGGTCGACAATTTGTGGAACTGCCTCGGACCGCCGAAAGATTAAGACCACGTCTATCGGCTGGGGAATCGAGAGAAGATCTGGACACGTTTTTTTGTCCAATACCTCGCCGATATGTGGGTTGACGGGTATGATTTTGTAGCCATGCTTTTGTAGATAAGCCGGTACCGAGTATGACGGTCGATCTCGATAATCGGTGATTCCAACAACCGCGATGGTGTGGGTGTTATGCAAAATTTGAAGCAGCTTTTCATCATCAGTGTTTTGGAAGGCTGTCGGTGGGGTAGAGCTAGAATTGCCGTCATTAAAATTTTTCGGAAGCCAGACTTCAAAACATGTTTTTCCTTTTTGAGAGAAGAATTTTATTTCACCGCCATGTTTGTTTATGATGTTATAGGAGATATTCAAACCCAGCCCTGTGCCCTTACCGACCGGTTTTGTGGTGAAAAAGGGGCTAAATAACTTCGATTGAACTTCCACAGGGATGCTGGCTCCATTATCTTCCACCTCGACTTTTACCCAGGGATCTTGGAAGTGAGTTCGCAGGATAATTTCTCCATTTCCGTCGACTGCATCAATGGCATTGTCAATCAGGTTTGTCCATACCTGATTAAGTTCGCTCCCATAAGCTTCCACTCGAGGTAAATTTTCTGAATACTCGCGGCGAACGGTCACACCACCTTTGATCTTATTTCTCAGAATGACTAACGTGTTATTTAATCCTTCGTGGATATCAACCAATTGGACAGGTGCCTGATCGAGGTACACGTAGAGTTTTAGCGCCTTGACAATATCAGAGATTCGACCAGAACCCTGGTTGATTTCTTCGAGAAGACTATAAACAGTACAGGTTGCTCCAAGCCATTGGATGATATTGGGTAATTGGTCAGGGTTAAAGCTAGCTATGAGATTCTTAAGATCCTCAATCTGAAAGCCCAGATTGATCAATATTGGTGATAAATCCCAGGCGTTCTCTATATCCTGGTCGTCGAGCCAGTTTTCCATTTCATATTCGCGATCGCTGCGGCCGATGGAATCCAATTCTATCGGTTGACCTGCTCGCTGTTTCGCCAAATCATCGAGCATCCGTAGCGCCTCGAAGGCAGCTGGGGTTAATTTCAGCTCGCCAATTTTCATCTGCGCATCTTGTAAGTGACTTATCTCGTCGCGCAACTGGTTGGAACCGCGTACAACCGCTGCGGTGGGGTTATTAATCTCGTGGGCTATACCGGCAGTTAGAGTCCCAAGTTGTGCCATTTTTTCACTTTGGTGAAGTAAAACCTCGGTTGACCGATAGCGCGCTGTAATAGTTAAAAGCATCGCACGTGCAGCTGATGGGCTGGTATTCAACAAGTGATCCAATTGACGGTGGCTGATAGCTAGAAGATCGCTATCAGTTCGAGCAATTCCGCTGGCCATTCTTGGAGTTGCTTCAAGTAAGGACATTTCCCCGATAACTTCACCAGCTTGACGGACGGCCAACAATACTGTCTTTCCTCCAGAAGACTTTACAATTTCGATTTGCCCTTGTTTGATCACATAAGCTTTATCCCCCATATCGCCTTCGCCAAAAAGCATTTCACCTGCGGGTAAATGTACTTCTGTAACCATTTCACGCAGACGATCTAGGTCATCATCTGAAAGACTGGAAAAAAGAGGGACTTTCTTTAGAAAATCGTTCATATGGTTCTTGATGCCATTTACCCTAATTATAAGGAGATTAGTCTGAATTATAACCTAGATGAAAGCAATAAGTAAGACGGATTTGAAAATCGAAGGCGCGCAGAAAATGAACTGCCAGCATTTATATATAGCGCAGTTCATAAGCAAAAGGAGAGATTGATTTGTTCGTACTTAGGCGGATAAATGATGTGTTTGGGTGGGAGAAGGTATCATCACCTGCTTTCCAGCTCCTGTAATGTGCGCAGGTAACTGATTACATCTTCCCTCGATAGCATTCCCTCAATATGACCATCAACCATCACCGGGAGCTGATTAACCCCATCTCTATCCATTTCCTTGATAGCGCTCCATAACTCTGTTTCAGGTTGGATTATTCTCAATTTATCCAACGAGATCATCACTTGTGAGGCGTGGGTTGTTGTCCATTGTTCACGTGGTGTCTCTTTAATGTTGTGCAAGGTGAGTAGACCAACTACTTGATCCCCTCGTTCGACCAAGAAACTCCGTCTCCCCTGTCCTAAAATGTGATCATCCACTAACCCCTGCAGAGAACTCTCTGCCATAACTGATGTGTACGCCCGGCTCATGGCTTCCTTTACTTTGTGACCAGCCAGCAATCCCTGGATTTTTTGTTGTTGAACCTGACCAGCTGCTGCGCTCTCTAAAAACCAACCGATGAATGCGATCCAGATACCATTAATAATATTTCCTGTAAAGACTAAATAAACGCCAATGATTATGAAAAGATAGGCGATAAACCGACCGACATTGGCAGCTATAATGGTTGCTCGTCGCACGTTGTTCGTCAGGCCCCATACGATCGCCATGAAAACGCCGCCACCATCGAGTGGAAAGCCTGGGATTAAATTGAACAGACCCAGGAAGAGGTTGATAATAAATAAGTATTTGACCACCGCCAAAAGGGGGGCAAACACAGAAGTCAGTGGTTGGACAATAAATAGGATTAACGCCAGAGCGAAGCTGACTAACGGACCCACAATAGAGATCCAAAATTCAGCCAGTGCGCTTGGGGGCTCATCTCCTATTTGAGAAACACCGCCAAAAATAAATAAAGTAATGCTCTTAACTGGAATCTTGTAAGCCAACGCTACAACTGAATGTCCAAGCTCGTGCAATAAAACGCTCACAAAAAGCATAATGGCTGTTATGGCTCCCACCACCCAATATTGGATTGTTGGCCAATTCTTGAATTCAGCTGGGAAATAGCTGATTGCTAGACTCCAGGTGAGTAGAATAAAGATTAAAAACCACGAATAATCTAAGCCAATGGGTATATTGAAAATACGGCCTAATGAGATCGATTGTCTGTTTATCATTTTTTCTCCTTATCTATGCAGATCAGATAGAAGTATTCTATTTGATTAAACCAAGCGAAGGTAACAGGACAATGCCGATAAAATCTTGTAAAAAGTGCATGACTATGGGGGCTACCAGACTTCGCCGCCACACATAAATAATCGCAAACACCGCGCCCATCGCGGCTACCGTTACAACACCCGCAGTACCCTCGTAACCATGACCGATAGAAAATACAATAGCCGACAAGATAATCGCAGATGCTAGATTATTGGTGATTCCGCCAAATCGCAGGATTAGATAACCCCTGAATATTGTTTCCTCAGCCAGGGCGACGACTACTACCAAAACGGAAGCAAGCAATAATTCTCCAGGGCCTTGCGCTGATAACGCAGCTGGTAAAGGAGTGGAAGGCGTGGAGAAACCAATGGAACTCAAGAACTGATCAAGCAGGCCAGCTCCAAAAAAAACGAATGGGAACAGGACAATTCCTATCAAGACCTCTTTCCAAAAATTCTTTAATGCCCAACCAATTTGGATGAGGGATTCCTTATTTCGCCAAAGGAAAAAGAGGATCAAACTTACCAGTGCCAGGTCCCGAAGGATCGTTGCGATTGCTGTAAGTACAAAACTGACGCTACCTTGGTTTATCGCGAAGAACGAAAATGCCATCGAAGGGAAAATTAAGAACAGAAAGACTGCTACCTCGAATAGCTGTTCTCTTCGACTGTATTGTATAGATTTCTCTTCATTGGAAATTTCCGAGATTTGGGGGTATCCCATGAAATATCCTTAATTCCTTATTTATATAAGTCTATCAAACAATTGAGAGCGAGTCTTTATAAGAATCTAAATTAACATTTATGGATATCTTAAAAGTGAGGATTAAGCGCTATTCAAGAACTGAAAGTCCATATTTGATTGATCCGACTTGCTCTAGTGGTATAGTCAGACCTCTTCAGTCAAAAAGATGCTGGCTTCCTGGTCTACGAACCATAAAAGGTCGCCATGTTCTGGTTTGATCAGTTGCGCTGGCAAACGTCCGGGATCAAGTTTTCCCTCAAGCACTTCCTTGAGGACTGAAGCTTTGTTGGCACCAGATACAAGAAATACAACCATGGCAGCTTGATTGATTAACCCCGCTGTCAAGGTCACCCGGTAGGTATTTTGATCCGGTAGATAAACTTCGGCGACCCAACGCTGTTTCTCGTGCAGGACATCTGTGCCTGGGAACAGCGAAGCTGTATGTCCATTTTCACCCAGGCCAAGGAAAATTAGGTCTATACGCGCTTGCGCCGTTCTAAAATATTCTTGCAGCAAATCTTCGTATTCCAATGCAGCTGATTGGGGGGACTTCTGGCAGCGTATGGGATGGATCTGTGATGGTGGGATAGGAACGTGCTCCAACAACGCCCGACGTATCATCCGTTCGTTGCTCATAAGATCATCCGGTGGCACACAACGTTCGTCCCCCCAAAAGACATTCACATGTTCCCATGGGACTCGTTCGCGAAATGGATGCTCTGCCAGTAGCTGATAAGCCCTCTCGGGTGTCTGACCACCTGAAAGGGCTACCGTAAATTTTCCCGTCTCCTCAACCGTAAGCCTGGCTCTTTGAGTGAATAACCCGGCTGCAGCATAGCTGAGCGATTCGAAATCACCGTACCTCCAGATCATCACTCTTTTTCTTGCTCTTCTGGTTCTTCCCCACTTTTTGGCGTCAACCAGCTCCTACCATCTCTTGCGATCAGCACCTCGGCTTCTTCCGGCCCCCAGGTGCCTGCTTGATAGTTAGGGAAATCCACTGGGGATATCGCTTCCCAACCTTCGAGAATCTGGGTAACAACAGACCAAGCTGCTTCCACTTGATCAGCCCGCATAAATAAAGTCGCATCGCCAAGCATCACATCCAGTAAGAGGGTTTCGTAGGCTTCTGGAGGTGAAGTCTTAAAGGCATCTTTATAGAAGAAATGCATATCAACTGGATTTAGGCGCATGGTTGGTCCCGGTCTTTTTGCTTGAAACCGCAATAGGATACCTTCATTCGGTTGAATGTGAATAATCAGTCGATTAGGTTGCCAATTTCCCACAGCAGAATCTGGAAAGGATTGGTGGGGCACCCGGCGAAATTGGATAGATACCTCTGATACTCGTTCAGGAAGGCGTTTTCCAGTACGCAAATAGAAAGGTATATCTTGCCAGCGCCAATTATCGACAAATAATTTTAGTGCTGCATATGTCTCGGTGGTAGATCCAGATGTAACACCAGGCTCCTCCTGGTAAGCAATCACTTTTTCTCCTTTAAGCCAACCCTCTCCATACTGTCCCCTTACTGCGAATTCGTTCACATGATCCCGGGGGATAGGGCGGATAGCGTGAAGTACATCTACTTTCTTGTTTCGGATTTCTTCATCGTCAAAAGAAACCGGCGGCTCCATGGTTACCAAGCACAAAACTTGTAGGAGATGATTTTGAATCATATCGCGTAGAGCGCCGGCTTGATCGTAGTAACCTCCCCGGTGTTCAACTCCCACATTCTCGGCTACGGTGATTTGGACATGTTCGATATAACGACGGTCCCAAATTGGCTCAAAAAGAGCATTAGCGAAACGGAATGCCAAGATATTTTGTACGGTCTCTTTCCCAAGATAATGGTCGATACGATAAATTTGAGGCTCTTGGAGGACGCTTGTGAGCATTTGGTTCAATTCTTCAGCCGAAGCAAGATCTCTACCAAAAGGTTTTTCTAACACAACCCGAGAACGATCACAATCCAAACAGATCTTGGCCTCACCGAGATGTTTCACGATAGTTTCTACCAGGAAGGGGGGGGTGGCTTGGTAAAAGATACGGTTTGCGATAACATCCCAATCTTTGTCTTGTTGATCAAGAAAATCAGAAAGAGCCTCGTAAGACTTTGCATCTGAAAAGTTAGCAGTCATAAAGTTCAGGTGAGAGGCGAACTCATTCCAGTGGTTATTATCAACTTTACCCCTGCGCGAAAATTTATCGATGCCATCGCGTAACGAGTTGCGAAACTCATCATCGCTCATCTCTTTACGATCCAAACCGATAATCGAAAATTTTTCCGGTAGCCAATGATCTAAATACAAGTTTAATAGTGCTGGTATTAGCTTTCGCCAGGTTAGGTCACCCCCAGCGCCAAATATCACCAGAACCGATGGATCTGGATGGTGGTTATGGCTCATTTCGTGTCTTTATCCTTTCACATTTCCAAGTGATTTCTGATCCCTCTGAACTGGAATGAGAGAGATAGTCTTCTCGTAGAATTATTGCATCTCCCGTAACGAATAAAAATTTACCGACTAAAGCGATGTTTGAAATGGTTCATAGAGTGTCGATAGAATTGTGAACACGTTTCGGTGCAGGTCTTTCCCTTTTGAATGTTGTCGGTCTTCTGGATAGGACTGGCTTTGAAAGTAGGCTTTCATAAAGCTTTTCATATCTTTGGATAACATAATCCAAGTTATGCTGTTGAGCTTTTTCTGCACTGGCTTGCCCCATTCTGAGCCAACGTTCTGGGTGATCGACCAGGGTACTCATTGCACGAGCAGCATCGTTTTCATCACCAGCTTTGAACAAATAACCATTGACCCCATTCGTTACTAATTCAGGTAGAGCACCTGCCCGGGCTGCAAGCACGGGGCGAGCGCAGGACATTGCCTCAAGTGTTGCTATACTTAACAATTCTGCTTCACTGGGCATGGCAAATATGTCAGCAGAATTAAACAAGGCGGGCAAATCCTCTTCGCGAACGAATCCAAGAAAATAAATTCTACCTTCCAGGTCGAGGTCACCAGCCATTTTCTCAAGTTCTTTTCTGGCTGCTCCTTTGCCAGCCACGACGAGTTGAATGTCGGGCCGATTTAAACGATGAATTGCCCGTAAGAGGACATCTAATCGTTTCTCATGATCGACGCGACCAACAAATAGAACAGTCACACTGTCCGGATTCAAGCCAAAGCTTTGTCGCCAGGCCCTTTGGTTGATATCGGTGTCTAAATGGAAGTGATCCTGATTGATGCCACAAGATATCGCATAGGTGGGTGCTTTTAAACCACTCTTGTGTACGATGGAAACTGCGGTTTTTGATGGGGCTGTGGCAACATCCAGACTATTATATAGATTGAAAACCCAGTGCCATAATAGCCAATCGTAAATTGGTTTTAGGCTCGCGGCCCATGGCAGGTAGGGGGTTGCATTTTCTGGCATGAAGTGGTTTGTACCTACAACTTTGATGCCAATTCTCCGTGTATTTCTATAGACCGCTTGACTGATGGGGTAGTGATCGTGAATATGAGCTATGTCCGGTTTAAATTTTCGGAAAATTGATCTTACGGCATCCCCAGGAAAAGGGGTGTAATAAACATCTGGATGTAAGAAATTCAATTGTACTGATCGGATCGCTTCAATCTGGACGCCGTGTCGGTTGTTTCGTTCTGGTGGACCAGTCAAAGAAGGTCTGATGACCAGTACTTCATGTCCGCGTCTGACGAGACCTTCAGCCAGGTTTGTAGTAAAGATTGATTGACCATTATAGGCAGGGTAATAAGTCTGCCCGGCGATTAATACTCGCATTCTTTATTTCCCTTCTAGAATCACTATTAAGATGGATCTTCATCAGGCTTCTTCTGGGTAAAGAGATTCCGGCGTATTAGCCATATTAGCACCAGAAGAATTATTAATGAGACTGTTATCCCCAGGTAACGTAGGTCATGTTCGATTTGTTTGATTGATTCGGTCGTGTAGTACCCAATTAATACCAAAGATCCAGTCCAAAACATTTCACCGAGGGCAACGGCTGGGAACCAGCGTTTCCAGGGCACTTTAGCTAACCCGGCAGCGATTAAGGTTGGGATGATCAACCCAGCAGTTACTTTGGCGATCAATAGTATCTTGGCTGCATGCTCATGCATACCTTGATTCAATCTCTCCAAGTGATATTTCTGAACCCCAAACCAACGACCATAATGCAATAACCATTCTATTTTTCCTGCTTTCCCAAGCGAATACCAAAGCGTATCTGCGGTCAGGTTACCCACACTAGCTGACAAGAAAACTAAATCAAGATGCATGATCCCAGCTGAGGCTGCTGCGGCACCAATTAATGTGGCAATTGGTCCCTCTACAGCTACGAAAAGTGCCAGCAGGATATAGTTCCAAAACCCAAAATTTGGAATAACGCCAGCCTGCAAATTACTCCAAACTTGATGTATCAATCGAATTAATGAATCCATAGGTTGATTACTTTTTTTAATAAACAGTAAATGGAATCTGGTGGATCAAGCCATGGGTATTTATTAAAGATAACTCGTTTAGAGCAATTTGTCTTTATAAACCAATAAAGAAGAGCTTATATGTATCTTATCTCAAAAGCAAAATAACCCAGCCATGGCTCTGATTTCCCTAGTCTATCAGATCTTGGCGGAGATCTTTTACCCGCAATCCAAAATGTTCTCACCATCAATACTACCACAGTGACGATGCCAAGAGCCCAAGGACTTTGTAAAGGATGGCGTTCTCCTCTATTGAATAAGAATGGTAAAACGAAATTTCCTGACGTAGTGATTCGGAGTCATAGCCTTTGACGGCGCACAAATATCGATGATAATACAACACCATGATCCGGAAGCTCCGTTCGAACAAGCCATTATTTTGCCAGGCCTGGAAGCAGGTATGCGAGCTGCTGCTGGCTAAGGTCCCGTGGTTTTACTGATAGGCTCTTACTAGATAGCCAGTAATGCAATGGTAGCTATGCGCAGGAAGACTCTCTAACTGGATTTACTTTTCCGGATGGCGAGAAAATTGCATAATCCTGATGCGTATTTCGCTCAAAAATGCTATTGATATTAGAGTTTTCCATTTACAATTCTTAATGAGGGTACTCTTATCTCCACACTGATACAGAAAAATAATAAAACATTGACAGATCTACGCTCAGCATTCTCACAAAACAGATTGCCAATCTCTACCCTGGGTTTGCTCATCTTGACTGGTTTCAGCCTCATGGCAGCCTCCCCTGCTACCCATAGGGTTGATCCTTATTCAAGGGATAAGTTCTTGGCGGCAGACTGGGCTACACCTACCTTGACTTCAACGCCCATACCTGCTCTTATCGAGATACTCGATGACACGCCTGCACCACCAGAATCGCCCACTCCGACATATACAGCAGAGCCTTACACGCCACTTCCGGTCTTCCTGCCCTTACTTTTCAACCAAATTCCACCGACACCAACAGCAACCAGTACTCTAGAGCCACAAGTATCTCCAATTACGCGGCTTTATTGCAGCTCACCTAGAATCGCCATCCCTGATGATGATGCCACCGGAGTAACCAGCAATATCCAGATTAACGACCCCGGTTACATTATGGACCTGGATGTAAAGTTGGATGTGACCCACTCCTGGGTCGGTGATCTGGTATTTACCCTTAAACATCCGGAAACGGACAGTAAAATTACGCTGATTGACAAGCCTGGCTATCCTGCGAGTTCTAGCGGCTGTGACCAGGATGGTATCATCACAATCCTGGATGATGAAATCTCATCTCCAGTCGAGAATAAATGCGCCTCCAGCCCATTGGCAATTTCAGGTATATACCAACCCCAAGAAAACCTCTCGGTTTTCATCGGCCAGAATATCTCCGGAACGTGGAAACTAACAGTGTCTGACAATTACCACGCAGATACGGGCACATTGAACCAGTGGTGCCTGGCAGCAACGACAAACCTTATGCCCGTACTCCCGACCCCCAGACCAACGGTGATACCTCCACAGCCTGCTGCACAAATCAATGGGATTACTGGTAAACCCCAAGCCATGCCGCTGGATTGTGAGTCACGTTCTGCAGTTGATTGGGCGGCTTATTATGATGTAAATATCAATGAATTTGGCTTTTTCAACCAACTTCCCAAATCGGCGCACCCAGATATTGGTTTTGTAGGAGACCCCTACGACGTATGGGGACAGATTCCGCCTGCCTCTTATGGGGTTCATGCAGAACCAGTCGCGAACCTTCTGCGCGAATATGGATTAGAGGCCTACGCCCATAGACTTCTTGGCTGGGATGGTTTAAGGGCTGAAATCGCCTCAGGAAACCCCGTAATCGTATGGATCGTTGGCCCCATAATTAACGGCATTCCTTCTTATTATTCCACTAGTGATGATCCTCTGACAGTTGTCGCCCGTTTTGAACATACTGTCATCGTGACAGGATATACCCAAAACAGCATAACATTTCTGAATGGGAACAGTTTTTACACACGCAGTTTGGAACAATTTCTTGACTCCTGGTCAGTGATGCGTGAGATGGCTGTCACTTCCCATCCTTGATAAAAGTTCTTATGCTACCTCCTGGGGAACGTTTTCAAGCCAAGCCGAGATACATCCAAAAGCACTGGCGATTCGCGCTCCTGATTCATTTGCAAACCGGCACGCACTGACCAGGTCTGACCCTTTCAATAATCCGGCAATCAAACCAGCAGCGAAGGCATCCCCAGCACCTGTCGTATCCACTACCTGGGTTCGGGCAGCCGGAAGGCGGATAGAATGACGGTCATTTTCAATCCAACAACCATCAGCTCCAAGTTTGACGATAACGGATTTCACACCTTTTTCACGCAGAGCTCGAGCAGCCCGGCTCGGGCCATCTAATCCAGTTATGCGTGTGGCCTCATCAGCATTACAAAGAAAAATATCTAAATAAGGGAAGCATGGCCAAAGATGTTCGGGATGGTCCATACGTGGTGATTGAACAACGTCTAATGAAGTGATCAAACCACGATACTGTGCGTTGGCTAGTGTTCCCTCCAAACGATCGTCCAAAATTCCTGGTAAGACGAAGTACCCGCCAATGTGAAATGAGCGCGCTCCCTCATTGGCGTAAACGGAAATGTCAACATCATCAACAGTCAATTTGGCATTAGCACCTGGCATATGCACAAAACGCGGTTGTAGGTCTTGATCAACAAGTCCGATGCTTATCGCTGTGTTACTTTGGGGATCCTTTTTCACAAATCTGCAATCCAATCCAATTTTCTTCCAGGTTAGCTCGATTAGCTTGGCCGCGTCGTCCATGCCAAGCCGAGCAACTAGGGCAGTCTCTATCCCCATGGCGCATAATCCTACTGCAACATTAGAGCCACAACCTCCTGGACTGACAATGCCTTGCTCGAAAGCAATTGATTCGTGGCGGGGCACATCTTCCACCGGAAAACATAACACATCTAAGGTCGCATTTCCAAATACTACAGCTTGCATGCTCCATTACCTTTCGTAAACCAGCCTATACATCCACAGACAGTATCAATTTGAGCAAAGAGCCTTCCTACCCGGGAGGCTCTTTGCTGAAACAACGAAATTATGGTGCCCCCCAAAGAATATTAATTGCGCATAGACCAACTTTCCTCAACCCTAAATGGAATAGTGCAATGAATTAAAAGTCATCGTCATCGTCTAACCACAATTCATCTTCTTCTTCCTCTACTTCTAATTCATCCCATTCTTCTAAATCTTCATCTTCGTCTTCCCAATCTTCTTCTACGATGTCATCACCCCTTGTGTAGGTCATACACCCTACATCAGGGTCGAATTCAACCGCAGCTGCGCCACAATAACCATCATCAAGGAAAATACAATCCAAATAGTGACAACGGATTCGAGGCATAGATTCCTCCTATTTTTGTAAAATTGCATCCATTTCGCCATGTCCACGGATTAAGTGAATCAATGCTAAAATGAACAACAGGACCATAATAATGGCAGATATAATACAATACGGACAGATTGCCCTTATCACTGCGATTTCAAGAAAGGTTAAATACGCTGAGTATAGCACACCTGCAAGGCTTACACCAAACACCAACATGGGGCTATATTCAGCCCAAAAATCATTATGCCTTTCAAATAACAAAAGAATTAAAAGGACCAGATAAGCACCTGCTCCAAATAACGCGATCGGTATGCCACCAACCTGGGAGTATTGGCTGGTGTTGACCGTCTCACAGTTTCCGACTGGTCCACATAAGGTATAAGTGTTAGAGAGTTTAACGCCTGTCAGGTAAAGTGCATCGATTAAACCAACACCAGCAAGTATCAGTGAACTTAATCGTGATTTGTCATTACCCATATAAATTAATTTCCTTGAAGTACCTGTGTGATAAGCAGTATGGTAGGGTCTGGGCTACCATAACCCAATTCATTTACTGCCTGTTTTGTTCGTCCAACTTGAATTAAGATCAACACGAAAAACGCTGCGACAACAGCGATTCTGCCTTAAGCCCGGTAAGGTAATCTGACTTTCTTATTCTTACGATAACTATTATCTTTTTTCCGACTTTTCGTCAAAAGCATCTTTCTGAATGTCACCAAGAAGCCATGCGTCCAGCTCACTTTCAGCTGGCAGCGATTTTACACCAGACGGGATAATCAGTAAAGCATTTGCCTGCACTAATGAGCGCAGATTTCCAGAACCTTGGTGTCCTGTCAACTGAGCAAACCAGACTCCCTTTCGAAAACTCGCAATGGCCCTCAGATAACTCTCCCGTCCGTCCGAATCGATATTCTCTAATAATCTAACCCTTACCGTCGTACGTTGTAGATCAGTTAAACCGATCATCTTCATTATTACCGGCTGAACGAAAATTTCATATCCGATGAAAGCTGACACTGGATTACCGGGTAATCCGATAAAAGGAACACCCTTATACCGCCCAAACGCCAAAGGTTTACCAGGCTTCATGTTCACTCGCCAAAATTCTAAGCCACCTTCTTGTTCTATAACTTTTCTCACAAAATCAAAAGCACCCACACTGACACCTGCTGAGGAAAGTAATAAATCTGAGCGACTTGATACCGCCCGCTCTAAGATTTCTCTCACTGCCTGCTCTCGATCAGGGGCAATCCCCAGGTCGATAGTTTCTCCCCCGTCTCGACAGATTAATGCCGACAATGTGTAGGCGTTTGAATCATGAATTTTCCCAGGTTTTAACGGTACATCAACAGGTAGTAGCTCATCACCAGTCGAGAGCAGTGCGACACGTGGACGTTGGTAAACCGGGACCTCAGGAATACCCAGCATTGCTAATAAACCTACATCCTGAGGTCGCAATCTTGATCTCCCCAGCAAGACTAACTCTCCATTTTTCACGTCTTGCGCTCGTGGCCGGATATAATCACCCTGCTTAATTGATTTAAATACTTTGATCTGGTCCGGAACTGCGATATCTGGCTGCCCTTCCCCCTGATTAGAATCTGTGTCTTCTATCGGGACCACTGCATTAGCGCCCTCCGGAAGTGGTGCCCCTGTCATGATCCGAATTGCTTGACCGGGGTCCAAGCATACGGAAGATACCTGCCCCGCAGGTACATCTGCGATGACTTTCAGGGTTATCGGGTTGCCTGGCGTGGCAGTGGTTACATCCTCTGCTCTTATTGCATATCCATCCATACTTGAGTTATCAAAAAGTGGCAAATCAACACCAGAAAATACATCTTCTGCCAGGATCCTACCAGTACATTGGGTTAGAGCGACCCTTTCTATCTTAACCGGCGAAAATGAATCTAGCAGGAGACGCTTTGCTTCTCCTACGCTCAACAAAGGTTTCAAAATTAACCCTCCAAGAATTATTATCCAGGATGGGCGCGCTGCGCTTCCAAGACATTATCCAAGTTTTCCAGACGATCAAGGACTTTACTAAGTTGAGCTAAATCACGGACTTCGAGGATTAAATCAAATACAGCTAAATTCTTCTTGTTGACATCTACACTTACTTTGGCCATATTAACACCTTCTTCACTAATGATGGTTGAGACATCGCGCATCAGCCCGTTACGGTCGTAGGCTTTTATTTTCACTGGCACTGGATAGGTGTTCCTGGGTTCTCCCCAGGAGACTCGCACTAACCGTTCTTTATCTCGAATCCGCATGATGTTTGGGCAATCTTGCCGGTGTATGGTTGCTCCTCGGCCTCTGGTAATATAGCCGATGATTTCGTCCCCCGGAGCTGGATTACAACATTTCCCTCTTACCGTAAGCAATCCCTTCAAGCCCAACACAGAAACAGAATCATCAGGAGGGCTAACTACTTCTACCGGCGGCTTAGCAAAAAGATCCTCTTCCTTTTCTTCAACTTCATCCAATGTTAGATGATTAACGATGCGACCAACAGGAACATCACCATTTCCGACCGCCTCATAAAGATCATCCACGTTGCGAAAATCAAATTCGCGCGCTAAACGCTCAATATTGACACCAGTTAGTCCAAGCCGTCTTAATTCCTTTTCTAATAACCCTTTTCCCTGGGTAATATTATGGTCACGGGCTTGCCGTTTAAACCACCTTCTGATTTTAGAACGTGCCCTTTGGGTTCTCACCAACCCAAGATTTGGATTAAGCCAGTCCCGACTTGGTCCCCCGCGTTTAGCGGTCAATATTTCCACTTTGTCCCCAGTCTTTAGAGCATAATCTAGGGAGACGAGTTTGCCATTGATCTTAGCACCGCGACAACGATGACCAACATCTGTGTGCACATGATAAGCAAAGTCGATAGGAGTAGACCCCGCTGGTAAATCTATAATGTCTCCCCTGGGTGTGAAGACATACACCCGGTCTTCAAAGACATCAGATTTCAATCCATCCACAAATTCGTGAGCATCCTCAACATCCTGCCGCCATTCCATCAAAGAGCGCAACCATAAGATACGACGCTCAAAATCGTCATCGTGATCAGCGCCTTCTTTATAACGCCAATGAGCAGCGATACCATATTCCGCGTTCTGGTGCATTTCAGGCGTCCGGATTTGTACTTCCAGAGTTTTGCCATCTTCAACAAGAACTGCGGTGTGCAATGATTGGTAGAAATTATCCTTTGGCGCAGCGATGTAGTCATCAAATTCATTTGGAATCGGGCGCCAATGTGTATGGATAACACCAAGGGTTGCATAACAATCTTGAATTGTGGACACCATGATCCGTATCCCCCTTACGTCAAAAATCAAATCAAAAGGCACTCCTTTACGTTGCATCTTCCGATAAATAGAATAAATATGTTTCGGGCGACCGTCGATCTCAGCTTTGATACTTGCCTGCGATAGGATTCTTTGCATTTCGGCTATGATTATCCGGACTTCCCGCTCGCGATCAGCACGACGCTCTGCCAGGTTTTCTGCAATATCCTTGTATGTTTGAGCATCAACATAACGAAAAGCAAGATCTTCCAGCTCCCATTTGATTTGCCATATACCCAAGCGGTTTGCTAACGGGGCAAAGATGTCCATTGTTTCTTGGGCGATTCGCTTGCGTTTCTGTTCGGGCATATGACTAAGAGTGCGCATATTATGTAAACGATCAGCCAGCTTGATCAACACGACCCGTACATCTTCACCCATCGCCAAGAAGGTCTTCCGTAATGTCTCTGATACTAAATCATAACGCCGGCTACGGATAATTTGGTCTGCTTGCTCATCCTGATCAGGAATCCCTCTCCGTTCGGCAATCTGTTTTTGCTCTTGCTCTCGAACCTCATCCTCGGGGTGTTGGTCGCCACGCGAGACCCTCGGTAATTGGGTTAACTTTGTGACGCCATCCACCAACCGGGCAATCTCATCTCCAAAATCACGATACAGATCTTCTAAAGTGACGTCTGTGTCTTCCACGGTATCATGGAGCAGACCCGCAGCAACTACGGTAGGCGGGACACGTAATTCTGCCAAAATGGATGCTACTGCCAAACAATGCGTAACATATGGTTCCCCAGATGCCCGTCTCTGTCCTTTATGGGCGCGTTCTGCCAGGCGATAGGCTCTCAAAATGAGCTCTCGATCAGCGGGTGTATACGTTTTCGGAAGGGCATCCATCAAGTTTTCTATGTGCATTGATCTTTCACCTATAAAATTAGTATAACCACCCGCAGGATTTGTATCAAGGGTTAAATTAGATTTTTATCAAAGAAAGACATCAGTATGACACTCACCCTACTGTTCCTGCTGATGCGTACGCAATCCCAATGACGGGATATAATCATGTCCGCTATAAAAGCTATTACTGGTCCGATGCTATTGGGGAAGATAGAAGTATTCAATTTTCAAGATTAACAACGGATGATTAATTTCCTGGTTATGCTTGCAAATAAATTTTGGCCTGAATTAGATAATATGAGCCATCAAAGACGTCTTGTTGGTACGGGAGACGTGATCACTGTTCTATATTCCATTCCTTTGGCTTTATTTGGGATCGGTTGGCTTATATCATCAACGGACCTGTCTCTTTTATTCCAAGAGAGGTTAATATTTCTATTTTTTTTCTGCTTGATCGTTGTTTTTAACAGGCTCAGTTATTTCTTCATCGTAGAGATAAGGAAAGATCGGTACGGAAGCGCAGATGGCTCTTTGTCGACTATGATCCAATGGGTAGCTGTCTTTCTGTTCGGTTCATCTGGTTTATGGTTATCTATTATCTGGATTGGGATAAACTTTGCATGGAATTGGTCAAAGAGTTTTTCAACCGCCTCTCGCTGGAATCTGATACGGTCAATCAGTATTGGATTAACCCAAACGACTATCGCTCCTCTTGTAGCAATTTCGCTGTACAGCTCCTTAGGTGGTAGATTCCCAATACCAGATTTATCTACTCAAACCGTTTTACTCGCTTTTGGAGCCCTAACCATAGATCTCCTGATGGTGATCCTGATTTGGATGGGTTACATTATTTACCATACTAAAATTCAGATGATAATTGCAGGGGCGGATTCGACTCAACCGATCGTTAAATTCTTCCTGTTAAGCTTCGGCTTGCCATATCTCTCCCATCCATTTGCAATCCTAGCTGCTGGTTTATATGATCAAAATGGTTTATCGATATTCCTCTTCTTCATCGTAGGGTTAATACTGGTAGCGATTTTAAGTCGCCAATTGAGTTGGGCAGCCGAAAGCAGCCGCCAACAATCCCGTCAGCTCGAGAAACTTGAACAGCTCGGACGAGCACTATTAGAAGCTCCTCCGGACGCATCTACCCTCCCCGTCATATTGGAGCAACACGTTCAGAATATGTTTCCATCCGGACGGATTGCAATTTGGCTTTCGAACGACAAACTCCTGGTCAAATACCCTTCGGATTGGCCTGCATTACCGGAGGATGTGTGGCATTGGATTCTGACACAAACAAATGCACACGCTTTTCAGGTAAAAGATGCCTTACCATGGGAGAGAGGACTCAGCGATCACAATCCATTAATTGTGACTCCGATATTAGATATGGACAATTTTAAGGCAATCGGAGGGGTTTATCTGGAGCTACGCACCCTGGTACAACCCTGGGATATTAAGTCGCTATCCAATCTGTTCCCGGCCGTCCAATCACTGGCAGCACAAATAGCCTCTGCAATGCATCATGCAGATGTTTATGACCAGACGTTGGCATATCAGAATATCACCCAGGAGCTGCGACTTGCAGGTAAGATTCAAGCAAGCTTTCTACCTAACAAATTTCCAAGTATCCCTGGCTGGCAGCTGGCTGTAACCATGTTACCTGCCAGGGAGACATCTGGTGATTTTTTTGATGTAATAAATCTATCTGATGGGAGATTGGGGATATTAATCGCTGATGTGGCCGACAAAGGGGTTGGTCCAGCCCTATTTATGGCTCTAAGTCGTACGCTTATCCGGACTTACGCCATTGAATATGATGCTGAACCCGAGGTAGTCTTCTTCGCTGCAAACGACCGTCTCCTAAACGATACGCGAGCCTCCCTTTTCGTGACAGCTTTTTATGGAATTCTCGATCCGGAATCGGGGACATTTACCTACTGCAACGCCGGGCATAATCCCCCTTACATTTTCAGACATAAAGACAATGGTGATATCCAAGCTCTAAACAGAACAGGAATGGCATTAGGAATTGAATCTGGTGCTACTTGGAGACAAGAAAAAATAAACCTAAATCCAGGTGATGTATTAATCCTTTATACAGATGGCATCCCTGATGCGCAAAATAGTCAAGGCAGGTTCTTCGAAGATGAGAATATGATCGAAGCAGCTCGATCCCACCTGGGTATGGCTGCACATGAAATCCAATCTATCATATTGGATCAGGTCCAAAGTTTTGTTGGCGATACACCTCAATTTGATGATATCACACTCATGATATTAGTGCGAGATTCCTAGACAGACTTTTTCAGGTTGATGGAAACCAAGTGAACTTAAGCTAAAAATTTCCCACTGCAGCGGCAAGATCATCAAATAATCTAAAATAAGACCCCATCCCGACTAGCTCGAGCGACTCTCTGATCCTGTCTTGTGTCCCTACCAATACAAGTTCTCCCCGGTTGTATCGCTTGCAAGCTTTTTGGGTTTCTATCAGGACCCACCAACCTTTACTGGACATAAAATCAACACCGCTCATATCGAATACAATTTTATATTTCCCCAGAGCAGTTAATGAGCTCAACACCTCTTCCAGTTCTGGTGCTGTGTAGCTATCAATTCGGCCGTCAGTTTTGACAACATCACAACGTTTGTAGCTGTTGGTGGTTATTTCCATCATTGCCTCTCTTTAAATTATTTATCCTATCTACCGTCTTATCTGTCTGGAATGTCTGGTGAGTATATCACAAAACTGATTTCTCCTTAGGCTTTGGCAATCATCCTGCCTGCATTGATCACATTTATTCGCTTGATTTCCTTGATTGTCAATGTCACTTTTTTGTCCATAGGGAGACATTTTTTCTGAACATTTAGATGGTGTCAATTTCGCTGAACAATAACAATTGTAAGAAGAAGAATCTTGACGCCTGCATCAGGCCTATGGTAAACTTCAATCCGCCTGGTCCCGTGGTGTAGTGGCCAAACATGCGGCCCTGTCAAGGCCGAGATCGCGGGTTCGAATCCCGTCGGGACCGCCTTCGATTAAATCATTAACTTGATATGAGAAACCCCGGATAACTTCACTTCCGGGGTCTTTCTATTTTCTCTGCACCTTGCTTTTCTTTGCATCAAATTCGCAAGTATTTCCAAAAACAATGAGACAAGATGATGGAGAAGATGCTAATTCCGACCAAACCTGGGTCTGAGTAGGATCGAATCCGTAAACGATCTTATAGGTTGAAGGATTTATCTTCAACCCGTTTTCGTTCATAAAATCATGTTTTTATAAGGGATGTAAGAAGCCTTTTAAGGTCCCTATTTATTTCTTGGGTTGGTCAGGCTGCTCAGGTTCTTGCTCATGTTCTTCCGGCAGTATAATTCCAATCCGATAACCAAGACAATTAAAACTGCAGCGGGATTAAGACCGATAACGCGCCCGTAGAAAATCGGTCCAATGATGTGAGATTCGATTTCAACTACAATTATATAAAGTAGGAATACCCATAAAATAAGGGTGGGATTAACAGTTAATGCACTAAAAGCTGCCAGAAACGGGGCAATCGCTCCCCCTAAATAAGGGATAATTTCGAGGACACCTCAAACTAAACCAATTGTCAAAGCAAAAGGCACTTTTAACAGGATCAATCCTAAGCTAAACGCCAAGGCAAAGTACAAAGCGATCGCAGATTGCGCTCAAATCCAACGTGTCAAACGGCGAGATAAACGATCAAGGATAAGTGATGTGTGTTGCCAATAACGTTTTGGTAACCATTGATCCACCAAATTTGTGAGACGTAATTTCGTGTCAGTAACAAAGAAAAAGGCTAATACCAGCACAATTAATGCATCCAAAGCCAAGCTGCCTAAACCAGCGAGCGCATTCACTAATGGGGTTAACAAAGTATCAAGACACTGTGTTAGATTTTGTACCAGGTTTCCGCTGGTTGGAAGAATATTCCCGATAAGAGGGAACCCATTTATTTGAGAAATAAGTTGTTCTACGAGAGCTGGCACGTCTGCGCGAATCGTTTCTGCTTCGGCAGTCAACGCAGGAGTCAATAAATTACCCATAACGAAAAAGATACCACCAATACCAGCATAGACAGGTAAAACCGTTACGCCACGAGGTACATGCCACTGTTGTAAGAAATTTGCCAATGGACGAATCGCCAAAGTCAGCAATGTCGCACCGAAGAGAATCCATAGGATTTCAAGAATCAACCCAAAGTGAGTAATAACGATCCAAAGGAAAAGTCCTAGGCTGAAAAGAGCCAGCCAGGCTTGGAAACTAATCCGATTGATGTTCTTTGGAAGATCATCCATTAGATACTCATTGTTATTTCAGATTACCGTCATCATTTATCAAGGTGTCCAAGCGCTTCGAGAGCATTTTCAGCTGCCCAAGGGACTTCTACCTCGGGAACGACATCTTCTAAGGCATCGAAAACCTTCACTTCAGGATCGGTCAAATGCCCCCGCTGTTTCAGGATGTGTAGCACATGGTGGGCACCGTTACGTAACCAAACAGAACTAAACCGCTTGACTAATGCCTGGAGTAGGGGAACAACTGATCCACGATCCAATGCGATTAACCCTTCTGAAGCCACGCCGCGGACATCTTGATTATCGTCTTCCAAGAGTTTAACCAAGGCTGGCGCTGCCGATGGATCTCCAATTTCACCAAGCGCTTTACCGGCTTCCCACCTCACATGTCCCCTTTCGTCGGACAAAACCTTAATTAATGCAGGGACAGCCTGATACCCAATCGTCACAAGTGATATCCGTGCACGGCGGCGTTCCATCCCATCTGGATTATCCAATTCTTTAATCAAAGTCTGGATGTCATCAGTTTGAATGGGATTTTGTAAGTTATCTTCCATGGTTTCTCCTCTTTACAGAATAGTTAATTAGAAGGTTATTGACCTTGATTTCTAAACCCCAGATCGAATACTGAACAGTAATTCCAGGAATACGATAAAAGCGACTAAAACATCGACCATGTCCTTGCGGTGGAGATACGTAAAGAATGCGATCAAAACTCGTACACTTGGAAGTAGTGCAAGCATGATGATCCCAACGCTCATTGAAAGAAGACTTATAGGTTCATGGGTTATCTGCAGGAATTCGGGAAAAGGTAAGGTAGGATCACCAGGTAAAATCAATACACCTCTGACAATTATCAATCTTATAAAACCAAAGGACATACATCCAATCCCTACTAGGGAGACCACCCTTGAAAGAAACTGCATTGCAACTTCAAGACTCCCCATGTCTTTATCTTTGCTATCCTGCTTGTGATTATTAGTCTTTTGTTCCATTATCAATTTGATCCATCCTATACATCATCAACGCAAAATCTATACGGCGTTAATTAACATTTGCACTCCCATGACCAATAGCAAACCAATAAGCAGAAACCGGATCAAGTTGACTCGAAACTTCGGCAGCAAGTAAATGCCTATCATCGCTCCCAGGAATATACCGAAGGCTGTTGGAATGGCGATAATCGGGTGGATATCTCCCCGCCCATAATATATAAAGACACTGGCTGCTGCTGTTATTCCGACCATGAAGCTGCTAGTGGCCGTAGCGATACCCAATGGCACCTCCATGACAGAATACATCAGTGGAACTTTAATAAAACCGCCTGATATACCCAACATCCCTGCCAACATGCCTGCCACAGAAGCAAGACTTAACCCAACTGGCCAATGCCTTGGTCTGTAATCCTTGAGGAACAAGCGCTCAGAGGTCGATGGATTGACTTTGTGCCGCGCTTTATAAAATACATATGCCGCGGTCAGAAAAACTACAAAGGAAAATAAAATGCTTAGCATTTTTGTGCTGATGAATCCAGCTAGCCAGCTTCCCAATATCGCACCAGCTGTCGTAGCCATTTCAAGGCGCAAAGCTAACCCAACATCGGGCCCTCGACCGCGAGGCATGACTGCCGCTACTCCTGCAGAAGTTGCCAGAATCCCTACCAAACTCGTGCCGATCGCGACCCTGATAGGGAAATGAAAGATTATAGTCAGTGCTGGTACCAGGAAGATTCCGCCTCCCAATCCGAGCAGGGCACTGAATATTCCTGTCGCTAATCCCATGATGAATAATCCAAATAAAATCAAGTCTCTCCACTCCTACCCAAGTGCAAGAAACCGATACCATTCAGCCAAATCGAGTTTCAAATCCTCATACTGTTTGTTTAAAGCAGAATAAAGCTCTGCATTTTCAATAGAGAGAGCAACAAGACCAGCAACCGAAGTCAGAAAAGTAATTGCCACTTTTCCGAAAGATCGCGGTTGGGATGAATACACTCGTATAACACCAATTGCACGCTCCCTCAATAACAATGGCACCACCAGAACAGATCGGATTCCCTCGCGAACAGCCGCCTTTGGATATTCAAAACCCGGTTCCGTGGCAACTTCGTAGAGAACTACGGTCTCTCCCTGCATCACACGCTTGTCGATTGGGCTTTTATCGACATGGACATCTCCTTTTTCAAGGTAGGCCTCACTCAATCCAAATGCTGCTACAAGTCTTAATACCTGGCGTCTAGGATCAAATAATCTTATCGAAGCTGCTTTTAATCCCAACTCTACAACGGTAGCTTCTAATACTTTATTTAACAGCTCTTCTAAATTTAGCGTAGAATTTAACGCTTTGGCAATCCGGTATAGACTCTGATGCAAGCGTATTTTTTCAATCGTTAGAGCGCCCATGTCTGCCAGAATG
Organism: Anaerolineales bacterium; assembly: GCA_034430155.1. Taxonomy (GTDB): domain Bacteria; phylum Chloroflexota; class Anaerolineae; order Anaerolineales; family UBA4823; genus DAOUET01. The sequence goes on along the minus strand of DAOUET010000050.1, from coordinate 1,754 downwards.
CACAAAAGGGTGATCTTCACCTGGCTAAGTATATTAACATCTGTAATATAGACTCTAAGGACGCCTACTTGGCGATTTCGTACCGTAAGAGGCACAACCACCATACCTCGCAAGCCTTCTTTTCCAGCTTCTTCAGGATATTGGAAGCCTGGCTCGCTAGTAACGTCCTGAACAACCACCACTTCTCCCTTCATCACCCGCTGATCCACTTCACTTTCGACCAACTTTACGTTGCCCTTCTTTAGATATGCTTCGCTTAACCCGGCGGCCCCTAAGAGGGTTAATGTATCGCCAGCTGGATTGAGCATGCGTAGCAACGCTCCATCCGCATCTAATTCCGAGATTATCTCAGAAAGAAAAAGTTGAACAGCCTCTGACTCATCCAAAATACCGCTTAACTTATGGGTTATTTCATTCACTACTAGCAAACAAGCTTGGGTATCAAGTGCTTCTACCATATCGTCCTCCTCACAATATCGACGGTCCTATTGGAAACCTTTTTTATCTCGACTAGTGTATAAAAGTAATGACGATAAATGCGCTCGTGCTAAAAACTGCTATAAATAGAAACCCTAAAAGCAACCACGTGCTTCGTTGGTAGTTAAAATTATTTTCTAGACCTGCCTGGTTTTGCCATCGCAATGCTAACAGAGAAATCAGAATCAGTGCGAAAGCAATTGCTATAAATATTCCAAGGATAATAACCGTGTTATCCACCTATCGTTGTACCTAGATGATACCAATATTCATGTGGCGAAACCAACTCACTTTGATAAATAATTAAAGCCCTATGTTATTTAATAATATCTTTATAAGTATTTCGGCGTCTCTAAATTCTATTAATGTTTTCCTTATCCTTCCATTAACCCCCGTTTTCTTAGACTTCTTTTTGGAAAAAAATATTTCAAAGGCTGAATTGATCCGCATCGTGATCAACGCCGCCTTGCTGGATGAAGTCCTGGTAGCCTAGCGTACCCAGCAGCAGGGCACACTTATCGACTTGTAGCTGGATGCTCTCTACGAGAAGCTGTCGCAGGTCATCTCGCTTCACCGAGAACAACTCAACGAATTATTGAAACGCTCCTGGTAATACTATGACCGGTTGTTGAGCTAACGCCAGACACCTACTCCCGCAGAGTGCCAGTGCCTCCCAGACCCCACTCTGAATTATTGAGGTGATGTAACTGCTCAGGCATAGACGCTTGTTGAACTTTACCAGTGTCAAAGACGTGCAAACCGGCCAGAATTAGGGTCGGTTTTGACACCAACAGGTCAAATCCTTTCTTGATAGTCACCGCCCCTAATCCGACATATTTATATCCTTAATGAATCAATAAGGAATTACTAAATTTTTTTTAGAGATCCCTATCGAAACTCTAGGCTATCATGTTGCTGGCGCAGATACAAAGGTTATTCTTGGAAGTGGTTTACATCATTATGAAAATTGACAAACTGTTCCTGTATGTGGATTAAAATTCTGATCCTTATGGAGCAACCAAAACAAAGTTGGACAATTTGCTATATTGATGTCACTCTAAGCCGCCTAAGGAAGCGAAGAGTCCATATTACGACCGTTTTAATCGAGCAATTCAGGGATTCTTCGGTCGCTTTGCTCCCTCAGAGCAACTGTCTAAATTGTCAAGGGATAAAGCAAAAAATCAAGCCCAATTCAAGCGCCAGGGCTGGCGATTACGGATGATGGAATTGAGAATGATCAATAACTTACGCATACAGGCTGTCAAAGCGAGTTTCTT